>CAZBHK010000001.1:0-161507 GCA_964491895.1 uncultured Pseudomonadota bacterium
TAGCTCAGTCGGTAGAGCACTTCCTTGGTAAGGGAGAGGTCACCGGTTCAAATCCGGTCGCGGGCTCCAAAAATACTGATTTAAATTTTTTAAAAATTAAGTAATATATATGGCTAAAAACAGAATTATTTTGCATTTAGAATGTGGTGAATGTGGTCACCGTAATTATTATAACCGGATCTCTAAGAAACGTGTTACTGGTAAGTTGTCATTAAAGAAATTTTGTTCGACTTGTAGAGTTCATAAGGATCATAAGGAAACAAAGTAAATTATAATGAAGGCCAGTAGCTCCAATTGGTAGAGCAGCAGACTCCAAATCTGCGTGTTGGGGGTTCGAATCCCTCCTGGCCTGCCAGCTAGCATTTTTTGGCAGGTCTGATATTATCAATTAAATGGATTGAAAAAATGAATAAATGGTTTAGATTTTTAAATGAAGTTAAAGTTGAACTGGGTAAAGTTACTTGGCCAAAAAAAGATGAGCTAATTGGTTCTACTATAATTGTTTTTATATTAGTAATATTTTTTGCTATAGTATTGGGGACAATGGATTTTGGTTTTTCTATGTTAGTAACAAGGTTGTTTGAATATCGCTAGTGGTAAAAAAAATATGAAACATTGGTATGTAGTTCAGGTATATACAGGATTTGAAGACGTTGTTAAGTTAGACCTTGAGCGACGTATTGTTGCCGAGGGGGCATCTGAGTTATTTGGTAAAGTAATGGTTCCTTCCGGTGAAGCAGCAGGTTTTTGGGGTGAAGAAGAGGAAGAAGCTAAGAAAGAAAAGATTTTTCCAGGATATATTTTAGTGCAGATGGAAATGATTCCAGAGGCATTTAGTGTTGTTATGTCTACACCTAGAGTATATAAATTTCTAGGCGGCAATGCTCCAATATCATTATCTGAAAAGGAAGTGGATAGAATTTTCTCTCAAATGAGCGGTAAGCTTGTTGTTTCAGAGAAACAACTGCCATTTTCTGTTGGTAGTGAGATAAATATATCAAATGGGCCCTTTTCGGGCTTTGTTGGTATTGTAGATAAGATTGATGAGGAACATAAGAAGCTTACTGTAATGGTAAGTATTTTTGGTAGGTTAACTCCCGTTGAATTGGGTTTTGATCAAATTAAAAGGTAAGCGAGTTTTTTTATGGCAAAAATTACTAAAGCCCAGGTAAAAATGATGCTTCCTGGTGGAGGCGCTACGCCAGCACCACCTGTAGGCTCTTCTTTGGGACAGCATGGTGTAAACATTGCGGATTTTTGTAAGCAGTTTAATGCTGCTACATCTCAGCGTAGAGGGGAAACGGTTCCTATTGTTATAACAATTTATACAGACAGAACTTTTTCTTTTATTACAAAGACTCCTCCTGTTTCAGAGTTGATTCGTAAAAAGGCTAATATTTCAAAGGGGTCTGCCAATCCAGGTAAAGACGTTGCTGGAACTATTAGATGGAGTGATATTGAAGAGATTGCAAAAGCTAAAATGCCTGATTTAAATGCGTTCAGCTTAGAGTCTGCTAAGAAGATTGTAGCAGGAAGTGCCCGTAGTATGGGACTTAATATTGTTGATTAAATAGCATTGGATGATCATGGGAAAAGTAGGTAAAAAATATAGTAAAGCAAAAGAACAGGTTGGTTCTTCAGTGTCTAAGACTTGGAAAGACGCTATAGACTTGATCGTTAAGACCAAGCATGTAAAGTTTGATGAGTCTGTGGATGCTGATATGGTTCTAGGAATAGATCCGGAAAAGGGCGAGCAGACTGTAAGAGGGTCTATCATGTTGCCTCATGGTATCGGTAAGACTACAAAAGTTCTTGTTTTTGCTAAGGATGAGTATGCTGATCAGGCACAAAAGGCTGGTGCTGATTATGTTGGCCTAGAAGATTTAATTGAAAAGATATCCGGTGGATGGTTGGACTTTGATGTTTCCGTTGCCACTCCAGATGTTATGGGTCAAGTTGGAAAGGTCGCTAAGATTCTTGGACCACGTGGATTATTGCCAAATAAAAAGGTAGGAACCGTTACTTTTGAAATAGCAGAGATTATATCTGATTTGAAAAAGGGTCGTGTATCATATAGAAATGATAAGGCCAGTGGTTTGCACGTTAAATTTGGAAAAGTTTCTTTGGGTGCAGAAAAATTGTTGGACAATTTAAGAAGTCTTATGAAGTCCGTGGTGGCAAGTAAGCCATCTTCTGCTAAGGGTAAGTTTATAAAAAAGATAACGATTTCATCAAGTATGGGTATAGGTATTTCTATTAACCCAGATGAAATTGCTTAGCTCGG
This sequence comes from uncultured Pseudomonadota bacterium, assembly GCA_964491895.1. GTDB lineage: Bacteria > Babelota > Babeliae > Babelales > UBA12411 > CAZBHK01. The sequence goes on from CAZBHK010000001.1 coordinate 2,285, forward strand.
GAGATTTGAGATGGATCGTCGTCAAAAAGAAACAATGATTTCTGAGCTTAAAGATATGTTTTCTCGTTCACAGGCTGCTTTTCTAGTTTGTTATAAAGGACTTACTGTCGCACAGTTACAAGAATTTAGAAAAAAGCTTCGTGAGCAGGATGCAGTGTTAAAAGTTGCAAAAGCAAGGTTGATGAAGATTGCAGCTGCAGAGATAGAAGGATCTCAGGATCTTTCTAAATCATTCAAAGAACAAATTGGTTTGGTCTTTGCAATGAAAGAAGCTCCATCTGCTGCTAAAGAAATTGTCAATTTTGCAAAAGAGAATGAGGGCTTAGGTATAGTTGCTGGGTTATTTGAATCCAGAATGATATCTAAGGATCAGGTTTCTATTCTAGCATCGATACCTTCTAGAGAGGTATTGTTGTCGCAACTTGCAAGAGCTTTACAGGCACCTGTTTATGGACTTGCTAGTTCATTGAATATGACAGTTGTGAAGCTTCTTTATAGTTTGCAAGAAGTTGCAAAGAAGAAAGAAAGTAATAGTTAATTTGTTTGGGTATTTTCCGGAGGCTGAAATGGCATCTAAGTTTATAGAAGAAATAAAAACAATGTCCGTTATGGATTTAGTTAATTTAGTTAAAGAAATAGAAGAAACATTTGGTGTTTCTGCAGCAGCTCCTGTCGCAGTAGCATCTGCCGTGGCAGCACCTGCAGCCGCAGCAGTAGATGAAAAAATAGAATTTAATATTTCAATAGAAGAAGCTGGCGCAGATAAGATTAAGGTCATTAAGGCTTTAAGACTAGTTGTTCCAACTCTTTCTTTAAAAGATGCTAAAGATAAAGTAGAAGCTGCACCTTCTGTTGTAGCAGAAGCAGTATCTAAAGCAGATGCAGAAAAGATAAAGAAGGCTTTAGAAGAAGCCGGAGCTAAAGTTAAGCTTTCATAATTAAATTCCCTGGGGAAAATATCTTCAGGGTTTTAATTTTTTGTATTATTAGGGCATATTGGGGTGTATACATCACAAGAGGAGCTGAATGTCTCACTTTCATAAAGGTCAGGGAATATTAAGGAAGAACTTTGGAAAAATCCAAGAAGTTGTTTCGCTTCCAAATTTAATAGAAGTGCAATCAAAATCATTTAATGATTTTGTGCAGTTAGATTTTTTACCATCTGAGCGAACAAATGTTGGATTAGAAAAGGTTTTACAAGATATTTTCCCTATAGAACATAATGATAAAATTTCTCTAGAATACGTTAGTTATGAGTTGGGGAATTGGGAATGTACATGTGGCCAACTTACTGGTCTAGAGGTTAGATATAATTGGAAGTGTAATTCTTGCAATAAAACAGGGAATAGCAGATTGGATGGATCTGTTTGTCCTAGTTGTAAGAAAAAGGCAGCTTCTTATATAGCTTGTAAAAAGTGCTTGTCTAGGGTTACTGTTAAAATGCCTATGACGGTAGAAGAATGTCGTTATAGTGGCAAGGTTTATTCTATGCCATTGAAGATCAAGGTACAGTTAATAACCTGGGATATTGATCCTAAGACTTCTGCTAAAGTAGTAAGAGATATTAAGGAACAAATAGTATTCTTTTGTGATCTTCCTGTCATGGTTGACTTGTATGAAGGAGATGATGGCCGTTTTTATCTAGGTAGTCATGGAACTTTCTTAATAAATGGTGTTGACCGTGTTGTTGTAAGTCAGATTCATAGATCTCCTGGTGTTGTATTTGCATTAAGTAAAAAGACAAAAGATTACAAAGGTAATCCTTATCAGATTGCTAGGATTATTCCTGCAAGAGGATCATGGATAGATTTTGAGTTTGATACAAATGATCTTCTTTATGTAAGAATCGATAAAAAGAAGAAGATTTTAGGTACAACTTTTCTTCAAGCTTTAGGTATTAATAAGAATGATATATTGTCATTGTTTTATAGTTTTGAAGCTATAAAAGTTCAAGATGGTCAGTTTACTAAGATTGTTGATGATGCTTTGATTGGTCAGCGCTTGGATTCTGGATCTCTTCCTGAAGAATTAGAACAAGAGTTTACTGTTGGTAAAAGACTTACTAAAGAAGATGTTAAGAAATTAAAGTCTAGTGTTAAGTTTTTAACAGTTAGAAAAGCAAGTTTATTAAACAGATACTTAGGTAAGGATGTTATTAATGAAGAAACTGGTGAAGTTTTAGCTCATCAGGCACAGGTATTAACAGAAACATTACTTGATGATCTTTTAACTTATGACAATCTTGCTATAGAGATTATACAGTCTTCTGGTTATGTATTTCAGCCAACAATAGCACTAACATTAACTCAAGATTCTGCTATTTCTTCTGATGAAGCCTTGAAAGAAGTTTATTATAAGCTTCGTCCAGGTGATGTTGCAGAAGTAAGTGCGATGAAAGAATTTATTAATAATATTTTCTTTAATTCACGTTTTTATGACTTGAGTAAGTTAGGTCGAATTAGAACTAATAGAAAATTAAATTTAAATGTAGATGAAGCCATTACTTATTTAACTCAAGAAGATATTATTGCAACTTTAAGATATCTTGTAGGGTTAAAGGAAAGAGGTGAGGGCGAACTTGATGACATAGATCATCTTGGAAATAGATGTGTAAGACTTGTTGGTGAATTGCTTAAGGCCCAGGTTTATCTAGGATTTTCAAGAATCGAAAAGGTTGTTAAGGAAAGATTTAGGATTCAAGAGCATCATGCAGCGTTAATGCCATATGACTTTTTAAACGTCAAACCTTTGTCTGCTGTTTTAAAAGAGTTTTTTGGTACAGGTCAATTATCACAATTTATGGATCAAACTAATCCTTTATCTGAGATTGCACATAAGAGACGTTTATCAGCACTCGGGCCCGGAGGCTTAACAAGGGAACGAGCAACATTTGAGGTACGTGATGTTCATCCTTCTCATTATGGTCGTATTTGTCCTATTGAGACTCCTGAGGGTCAAAATATTGGTCTTATCTCTTCTCTATCTACTTATGCACGTGTAAACGAGCTAGGATTTATTGAAACTACATATAGGCCTGTAGAGCACGGAAAGATTGAACCAACCGTTATATGTATGGATGCGTTTAGAGAAACTAAAGAAACTATAGCTCAGGCAACAGTTCCTGTTGATAAAACAGGTCATCTTAAGAAGGGTGCTGTTCTTGCTAGAAAGAATGGTAATATTGAGACTGTTGACTCTTCTGAAGTTACTTATGTTGACGCTTCACCAAAGCAGTTAGTTTCTGTTGCAACAGCCCTAATTCCTTTTTTAGAGCATGATGATGCAAACCGTGCACTTATGGGTTCTAACATGCAACGTCAAGCTGTACCATTGATTAAATGCGAAGCGCCTCTTATTGGTACTGGATTGGAAAAAGAGATAGGAACACTAGAGGGTGTTGTTTTAACAGCTAGAAGTAAAGGTGTTGTTGAATATGTTTCTTCTGATGAAATTATTATTCGAAGAGATAAAGAAACAATTAGTGAAGAAGAATGGTATTCTAAGCCTGTAGATTTTTATTATTTAAAAAAATATGTACTTTCTAATCACAATACATGGATGCATCAAAATCCAATCGTGAAGGTTGGAGATAGGGTTGAACGTGGAGATGTTCTAACTGATGGTCCAGCTGTTAGTGATAGTGAATTATCACTAGGCTCTAATGTATTGGTAGCGTTTATGCCATGGCAAGGGTATAACTTTGAGGACGCAATTATTTTGAGTAAGCGTCTTGTTGCTGAGGATGTATACACTTCTGTTCATATAGAAGAATTTACATCAGAAGCAAGAGATACAAAGCTTGGTCCGGAAGATATAACACGAGATATACCTAATGTTAGTGAAAAAGCATTAGAGGCATTAGACGAAGATGGAATTATTAAGATAGGTTCGCGTATTAAGCCTAATGATATATTGGTTGGAAAAGTTACATTGAAGGGTGATATTCAATATTCTCCAGAAGAAAAACTTTTACGAGCAATCTTTGGAGAGAAGTCTCGAGAAGTAAGAGATACATCTCTTCGAGTACCACCTGGAATAGAGGGAACTGTTATAGATGTAAAGGTTTTTTCTAGAAGTGGTGTTAGAAAAGATAAACGTTATAAGGACATAGTAAAACAAAAGACAGATAAATTAGAAAAAGATTTTAGCTGTCATGTTGGTGTTCTTTATGATGAAACTAAGAATAATATTCTTTCAATGCTTAAAGATCAAGATGTAAAAAACATTGCTCAGTATGAGAAAATGTCAGGTGAAGTACTTCTTAATCAATCATTTGATAATAAGAAGATTGCATCTAAGATTAAGTTGTATAAAGATATAATAAATGATCAGATTTATGTTTTAACTGTGCAAAAAGAAGCACAGATTTCTAAGCTTAAGAAGAAAGATGATCTTCCTTCTGGTGTGATTAAAATGGTTCGTGTGTATATCGCTATGAAGCGCCATGTTGGTGTTGGTGATAAGATGGCTGGTCGTCATGGAAATAAGGGAGTTGTTTCTCGTATTGTTGATTATGAAGATATGCCGTACATGGAAGATGGAACACCGGTTGATATAGTATTGAATCCGCTTGGAGTTCCTGGGCGTATGAATATTGGTCAAACATTAGAAACAATTTTGGGAATGATAGGCCGAGGCCTTGGTAAAGAATTGTCATCAAAGTTAGTAGCTAATGCTTATAAAGAAGTTAAGACTTCTCTTCAAAAATATTATGGTATCGAGCTTATTGCTTCTTTAGAAAAGGCACAAGGCGAAGAAGGGGTTATGGAGTTAGCACATCATACTGCAAAGCATGGTGTATTTATGACATCACCTATTTTTGATGGTGCTGATTTTGAAGAAGATATTAGACCAATGCTCCTTGAGCTTGGTATGCCAAGAACCGGAACATACAAGTTGTTTGATGGTAGAACTGGTGAGCAATTTGAGCAGAATGTTACTGTTGGTTATATCTACATGATGAAATTGAATCACTTAGCTGATGATAAATTACATGCTAGATCTGTCGGGCCTTACTCATTGATTACACAACAGCCATTGGGAGGTAAAGCCCAATTTGGAGGACAACGACTAGGAGAGATGGAAGTATGGGCAATGTATGCATATGGTGCCGCATACGCTCTTCAAGAGATGTTGACTGTTAAATCAGATGATGTTAATGGTCGTGTTAAAGTTTATGAATCTATTGTTAGGGGTGAAGATATACCAGATCCAGGAATACCGGAGTCATTTAACGTATTAGTTAAAGAACTTCAAAGTTTGGGTTTAGAGGTAGATCTTTTCAAGGCAAGTAAGGAGCAAATAGGTGAATAACAAGGTACTTGAGCGTTTTAAAGAGTACATAAATGTATCTCAATTTAACGCGATGCGGCTTAATATTGCATCACCGGAAAAGATAAGATCGTTATCTTATGGTGAAGTAAAAAAGATAGAAACGATTAATTATAGAACATTAAAGCCTGAACGAGATGGGCTTTTTTGTGCTCGCATATTTGGTCCTCAAAAGGATTGGGAATGTAACTGCGGTAAATATAAGCGTATGAAGCACCGTGGTGTAACATGTGAAAAGTGTGGCGTTGAAGTTATACAATCACGTGTTAGACGCGAAAGAATGGGTCATATAGAACTTGTTTCTCCTGTTTGTCATATTTGGTTTTTAAAAGGAATACCAAGTTATTTGAGTTTAATTGTTGGTATGACTGTTAAGGATTTAGAGCGTGTTATTTATTTTGATAGTTACATTGTAATTAATCCTGGTTCATCTTCCTATTCTCGTATGGATTTATTAACAGCAGCTGAATATTCTGAGTATGTTGCTAAATATCCAGATGATCTTATTTTTAAAGCTGAGATGGGCGCAGAGGCTATTAAAATTTTGTTAGCTACAATAGATCTTAATTTTGAGACTAGAAAACTAGAAGAAGACTATGCGCAAGCTAGTTCTGCTGCAATAAAGCATAAGATTGCAAGACGTCTTAAAATCTTAGGGTTTATGTTAGTATCTAATATTAGACCAGAGTGGATAATTATGGATGTGCTTCCTGTTATTCCACCAGATCTACGTCCATTAGTACCTTTGGAAGGTGGTAGGTTTGCATCATCTGACTTAAATGATTTATATAGACGTGTTTTAAACAGAAACATTAGATTAAAAAGATTAATAGAGCTAGAAGCACCAGATGTAATTATTAAGAATGAAAAACGAATATTACAGGAATCTGTTGATGCTCTTATAGATAATGGTAGACGAGGACAGCCTGTTAGAGGTTCTAATAGAAGAGCGCTAAAATCTCTTAGTGAAATGCTTAGAGGTAAACAGGGTCGATTCCGTCAAAACTTATTGGGTAAACGTGTTGATTATTCAGGTCGTTCTGTGATTGTTGTTGATCCAGAGCTTGAGATGCATCAATGTGGATTACCTAAGATTATGGCATTGGAGCTTTTCAGGCCATATGTATATGTTGAGCTTCAAAGAAGAGAACTTGCAAGTAATTTACGTGTAGCAAAGAGAATGGTTGAGGAATTAGCTCCAGGTGTCTGGGATGCTTTAGAAGAGGTTGTTAAAGGTAGGCCTGTTCTTCTTAATCGTGCTCCTACTCTTCATAGACTTGGTATTCAAGCATTCTTTCCTATATTAGTTGAAGGTAAAGCTATAAGAATACATCCGTTGGTATGTACAGCATTTAATGCTGACTTTGACGGAGATCAAATGGCGGTACACGTTCCTTTAAGTGAAAAATCACAAAAAGAAGCAATTGTTTTGATGCTTGCGTCTAAAAATATTTTATCGCCTGCACATGGACGTCCTATTGCTGTGCCATCACAAGATATGGTTCTTGGTTTATATTATATGACCAAAGGACGTAAACATATGAAGGGTTCAGCTACAGTTTTTTCTGATTTAAAAGAAGTTATTTCTGCATATCAGCATGAACAGGTTAATGTGCAAACCTTCATTAAGTTGAGACTTGTTTCTGGTCGAATTGTAGATACAACTGTTGGTAGATCATTATTATATAATGTATTACCAGATCAGATTGAATTTGATTGGATCAACAAGGCCATGAAAAAGAAGGATATTGCTAAGCTTGTTGCTCGTGTTGTTAAGTTGATTGGTTTGCAAGGATCTGCACAGGTTTTAGATAAGATTAAAAAACTTGGTTTTGATTTTGCGACTCGTGCTGGTGTTTCTTTAACTATTGATGATTTATACGTTCCTTCAGAGAAAGTAGAAATTGTTGAAAGTGGAAAGAAAGAAGTAGCAAAAGTCGAGAAGTTCTACAGAGATGGTATTATTACCAATGTTGAAAGATATAATAAGATAATTCAAATCTGGAATCGAGCAACTGAAGATGTTACAAAGAACATGATCACTGGCTTAGAGGCTCAAGATAAAGAAGCATCTGAGAATGATAATAAGGATATGAAACCATTTAATCCTGTTTTCATAATGCTTGATTCTGGTGCTCGAGGAACTCGTGCACAAATAAGACAGCTTAGTGGTATGCGAGGTCTTTTCTTAAGGCCTACTGGTGACACTATGGAAACGCCAGTGCTTGCTAACTTTAAAGAGGGCTTGAATGTATTTGAGTACTTTATTTCTACTCACGGAGCTAGAAAAGGTCTTTCAGATACAGCTCTTAAAACAGCTGATTCTGGATATTTGACACGTAGACTTGTTGATGTTGCGCAAGACGTTATTATTACAATGAAAGATTGTAATACATTAGGGCAAATAGGTATTTCTGACTTAAAAGTAGCTGGCGACGTACTAACCCCAGTATCTTCACGTGTTTTTGGTCGTATTATAGCAGAAGATTTGATGGATGATGTTTCTGGTAAATTAGTTTTACCACAAGGTACATTGGTTGATGAAGCTGCTGCGGCTAAGATTGATGATGCAACTATTTCAGAGATTCCAGTTAGATCTGTTTTAACATGTCAGTCAAAACGTGGTGTTTGTGCTTATTGTTATGGAATGGATTTAGCTTCAGGAAATCTTATAGATATAGGATCTGCTGTTGGTATTATTGCTGCTCAGTCTATAGGAGAGCCTGGAACACAGCTTACCATGAGAACTTTCCACGTAGGAGGAGTTGCTGGTGGTTCTGTAGAACGTAATATAAATACAGCAAGGTTTGAGGGAGTTGTTCAGTTTAGGGGTATTTATAAGATTCAGAATCGAGATGGTCAATGGATCGTTATGAATCGTAGAGCTAAGCTAGCAATTGTTTCTGATGATGGTAGAGAGCTTGATGTTATTAAGTTAGAACAAGGATCTATTGTTTTAGTTAATAATGAAACTAAGGTTAAGGTGGGCACTAAGCTTGCTACATGGGATACACATTTGAAGTCTATCCTGACTGATAAAGCAGGAACTGTGCAGTTTGTTAACCTTATTGAAAACGTTACATATCATGAACAGTATGATGAAACTACCCGTAAAACTATTAAGGTTGTATTAGAGCGTAAAGATGAAAAGCGTCAGCCTTATATAGCAGTTATTGGAAAGGATGACGAAGAAGAAGCTCGTTATTATATTCCAACAGGTTCACAGCTTTATGTTAAAGAAGGTGACGAGGTTGTCCCAGGAGATGTCCTCTCTAAACTTCCACGCAAGGAAAGTAAGTCCAAGGATATTATTGGAGGTCTTCCAAGAGTAGCGGAGTTATTTGAGGCACGTATACCAAAAGATACAGCAATTATTTGTGAGGTTGATGGTGTAATCAAGTTTGGTGGAATACATAGAGGTCAACGTAGAATTACTATTACGGCGGTTGATGGTACAGAATTTGAGTATAGTATACCACGTAGTAAGTATCTTTTAGTTGAAGATGGTGAACAGGTTAGAGCAGGTGATAATTTAACCAGTGGTATATCGAACGTACATGATATTTTAAGAATATTGGGTCCGGATGAACTCCAAAAATATTTGGTACAAGAGATACAAGAGATCTATTTACTTCAGGGCGTTACAATTAATGATAAGCATATAGAGGTCATTGTTCGCCAAATGTTGAATAAGCTTCGTATAACAGAGCCGGGTGATACCAACCTTATAGTTGGAGATCGTATAAGTAAGCTTCAGTTGAAGAATATTAATAAGCTTCTTGCTATGGAAGGCAAGAAACCTGCAACGGCAAAGCCAATTTTAATGGGTATAACGAAGGCTTCTTTAGGAACTGAGAGCTTCTTATCAGCAGCATCATTCCAAGAGACGACAAGAATACTTACAGAGGCGGCTATTAGAGGGCAGGTGGATTATTTATACGGCTTGAAAGAAGCTATAACAGTTGGTAAACTCATACCTGCTGGTACTGGAGTTCCTTCTTTTAAAAAGAAATATTTAGGTGATGATATTTCTGATTTAGAGAGGCAAGCGAGAGAAGAAGAGTTGCTTGAAAAGAGACTTGATGAAATATCGCTTAGTTAGGCGCGTAGCTCAGTGGTAGAGCATTGCTTTGACGTAGCAAGGGTCAGCGGTTCGATCCCGCTCGTGCCTACCATTTGGTTAAATAATTAAAAATTTGGTGTAAACATATGATAATAAATAAGAAAACAATAATAACAAAGTTTGCCAAAACAGATAAAGATGTTGGTTCAGTTGAAGTGCAGATAGGGTTACTAAGTAGCCGTATTAATCAGATATCAACACATCTTAGGACATTTCCTAAAGATAAACACTCACAAGTAGGCTTGCAAAAACTTGTTGGTAAAAAGCGAAAGCTTGAGACTTATCTCAAGCGTACAGACAAGGCAAGCTTTGAGAATATTATAAAACAATTAAATAAATAAATTTGGATCCATGATTAAAAAATATAAATTAGATGCACTTGGTTTAGAAGTAGAATTAGGCAAATATGCTCGTCAAGCAAATGGTGCGGCTTGGATTAAATCGGGAAATAATATAGTTTTAGCTACAGTAGCAGCTTCAAAAGAAGCTAGAGATTTTATGGGATTTTTCCCACTTACTGTAGAATATAGAGAAAGAATGTCTGCAGCTGGAAAGTTTCCTGGTGGATATATAAAACGAGAAGGGCGTCTTTCAGATTTTGAGGTTTTGAGTTCTCGTTTAATAGATAGACCTATTCGTCCATTATTTCCGCATTATTATTTTAATGAAGTTCAGCTTCTTGCTACAGTGTTGTCTTCAGATGGTAAATTTCCGTCAAATATATTGGCGTTAATTGGTTCATCTTTAGCTCTTACTATTTCTGACATACCATTTCTTGGTCCTATTGGAGCTGTTAGAGTTGGTAGAATCAATGGAGAATTAACATTTAATTTTGGTCATGAAGAGAAGAAAAATTCTGATGTTAATATAACTGTTGCTGGCACAGCAGAAGGTATATTAATGGTAGAGGGTCATAGTGATTGTCTTAAAGAAGAAGAGTTAACAGAGATTCTTTTTAAAGCTCATGAGATTATTAGACAGCAGGTTCAATGGCAACTTGAAATACAAAAAGAGATTGGTAAGCCTAAGAATGAAATGGTAACTAGTTTTGATTGGGCTGATTGGAAACTTAAAATTAAGTCTGTATTACCAGTAAATTTTACAGATCGATTTTTTGCAGACAACAAGATTGAACGTGGTCTTGCAATGAGTAAGCTTCGTTCTGATATACATGTTAAATTTGTAAAAGAATTAGAATCTAAATTAGTTACTACAACACAGATAGATTATTTGTTTGATGAGATAATTAAATCAGCAATGCCGGATGCTATTATAGCTAAAAATAAGCGTATAGATGATCGAGCATTTGATGTAGTTCGTCCTATTAGTATAGATATAGGATTATTGCCACAAGTGCATGGCTCTTCAGTATTTCAAAGGGGAGAGACACAGGCTCTTGTATCTGCAACACTTGGTACAGGTCAAGATGCTCAGAAAATTGAGCCACTTATTGGTGATTTATTAGAAAAAACTTTCTTATTGCATTATAATTTCCCTCCATTTGCAACTGGTGAAGTTAAACCAATTCGTGGTGTTAGTCGTAGAGAAATTGGTCATGGATACTTGGCTGAACATTCATTTGATAGTGTACTTCCAAGTGCTGATGAGTTTCCTTATACAATCAGAGTTATATCTGATGTTTTAGAATCTAATGGTTCATCTTCGATGGCTACAGTTTGTGGTACAACAATGGCATTAATGGATGCTGGTGTTCCACTTAAGGATATGGTTGGTGGTATAGCAATGGGTCTTATGAAAGATTCAAAAGGTAATTTCCAAACACTTACTGATATCTTGGGTACAGAGGATGCTTTTGGTCTTATGGATTTTAAGGTTACTGGTACTGAGAAGTATATTACAGCTGTTCAGATGGATATTAAGGATAAGGGTGGATTATCTAAAGAGATTTTAGATAGCGCATTAGCACAAGCTAAGAAAGCTCGTCTACATATTTTGGCAGAGATGAAAAAAGTTTTAGCTGCTCCACGTTCTGAGATATCTTCGCTTGCTCCTCGTATACATAAGAGCAAGATTGATCAGGATAAGATTGGTTTAATTATTGGACCTGGCGGTAAGACAATTAAGGAGATTATTCTTAAGACTGGTGTTGAAATCGATATTGATGATGATGGTACAGTTAAAGTTTTTAGTAGAGATGAAAAGTCTGCTAAAGAAGCATTGAATATTATCAAGAGTTTAGCTGGAGACATAGAGTTAGGATCTACATTTACTGGTAAAGTTAAGAAGATTTTTGATTATGGTTTATTAGTAGAGCTCTTTCCTGGTAAGACTGGACTTGTGCATATATCTGCACTTTCTAGAGCTAATCAGAAAGATTTTGCAAATAAGTTTAAACCAGAAAGTGATATCTTAGTTAAAGTTGTTGACGTAGATAGAAGAACAGGTCGTATTCAGCTTGTTGCTCCAGAACTTGAATAAATAGAAAATATTTATTATTAGCTATGTTAAACAAGAAACTATTACTAGCCTTAGCTCTGTTGATATTTCCGTTTTGTGCAAAAAAAACACATAATCATGTCAATACTAGTATTTTTATTGAGATGCCAAGAAATTTAACAGTTTTTGAAAATATAGCTCCCATGATCTATGATGTTACGTGGGAGCATTTTCAAACGGTTGGTTTTGATCTTGCTTATAATCAAAATAGTGAATTTAAATTATCAACAGATATTAGAGCATTAGAATATCCAGAACAATTTATTTCTCCAGACCTTTTACCATATATGTTTAAGGTAAAGATGGAATTGGAGTGTAAGTTATTTAGATTGGATAAACTTATTGTTACTAAAACATTTAAATTTTTTAAATGGATAAATAGACCCAAAAATCCTATTTTTAACTGGACTTATATAGAAGATCAGTATAAAACAATGTTTGAGGATTCTGTAGCGAGAATTGATCAATTTTTTAGGCCATATTTAATTAAAAAAAAATCAGTATTTGATTTATATCAAGAACAAGAGAAATGAATTTTGAAACTTTTTTAAAAGAGTCAAAAAGTAAATCTTTTTGGAATAAAAAAGAGTTACTTTGTTTTGTGGGTAAAATGTATCCACTCCTTTTCTTTACAAAGCTGTTTGAATTTATTGTGAAAGAACAAGTTTGTGATAAGCCCATCAATGTTGCTTGGCAGGAAAAGGATAGAGTAGAATTATATTCTCTTTTACAACAAAGTTTCTTAGGAGAACGCTCTATATTGTTTTTAGGTGAACTCTTATATAAAAAAGAAGATTCTTTTTTTAAAGATGTCATATCATATAATGGTGATAATAAACTTATTTTTTTTGTTAATGATGAGATATCTTTAAAGGGTTTAGATAAAGAACACATTGTTATTTTAGATGATATTATTAATCCAAAATTATTTACCAGGTTACTTACTTTTTTTAATAAAGAAAATTTAGTTAAAAAAACTGTATTAATCGATAATATTTTTTCTAGAAGTCAAAGTTTATCTTTAGAAGCAGCTTGTAGAATTTTTGATTATTTAGAATTGGTCAATGTGCAATCGGCTGCAAAGTTTAAGCAATATATTGCTTTGTTAATATATCCTGACAAATCATTTTTTACGTTATCTAATTATTTTTTTTCTAGGAACAAACAATTTTTCAAGTTATGGGAAGAGCTTGCTGATGATTTTGGACCATTGTTTTGGATAAGTTATTGGTCTGAACAAATTTGGAAGGCGCATCATGTTTGTAAATATATGAAACAAAATAATATAGTTCAAGCAAAGAAAATGAGCCTAGGATTACCATTTTCCTTTACCAAAGGTTATTGGCAAGACTTCTCACAACAAGAGCTTATTAATGAATATAGTTTTTTATATCGCTCAGATTGTGCTTTAAAATTAGGATCAACATTCCCTTTGCTTGATTTATTTTATTCTAAACATTTTCAAAAAGAATTTATTGCATAATTGGTTGTTGTGCAGCATTTAGGGTAAGTACTTTGTTATATACAGAACTAATAAAATTTGCAGTAGTATTGCTTAAGGCTTCTTCGTTATCTTCTGTTTCACCATATAGTAGCTTGGATAATCCTGTAGCTGATTTAGGATAGACAAGTTTAATCTCACCTTCTACTTTTAGATTATGAGCTTCCATGACCTCTTTAAGCATGTCTTTAGCATCAGAGATAGAGCCAACCTTATCTATGAGATTTAGTTTAAGTGCTTGATTACCAGTAAATATTTTACCATCAGCCCAAACTTCTCTATTTTTAAGATTTAGTTTTCTACTCTCAGCAACATCTTTGGTAAATTGGTTATAAGTATCATCTAGTACATTTTGAAAGAATATCATTTCTTCAGGAGTAATCTCTTTTAACGGGCTTGATAAAGTTTTAAATTTACCTGATTGTATAAGTTTAACACTGATATTATGATAATTTAAAAATTCTTTTACATTTGGAAGTTGTGCTATAACACCAATGCTTCCTACTAGAGAAGATGGATTAGAAATAATCTTATCTGCAGCAGAAGCTATATAATAAGCTCCAGATGCACCTAAGTCACCAATCATTGCTATTACTGGTTTTTTTAATTTAAATTTTTTTAATTCATTTGCTATAGCTTGAGAAGCACCAGGAGCACCACCAGGTGAATTAATTTTTAGTAATATGGCTTTAATACGATCTTCTTTTAAGAATTTGTATATTTGTGTTACTACATGAGTTGGATCAGTAATTAAACCGTTGATCTTAATTGTTCCTACATATGTATTAGGATGAAGAGTTTCTTCTATGTTTTGTTTAATAGCGATGTAGAATGGTTGTATTAACGATAATATTATTATTACAAAGAAAATATTTTTGAGACTAAAAATATTTTTCTTTTTTGTTTCTTGTTCCATTTGGGAATCCCTCCATAAGATTATTAAACTACAGTGTTATTGTAGCCTAACATACCAAGCTTTTCTAGTAGTATGGTTTATAATAATGAGATATCAGATTCTTCTTCTGTAGAAGTTTCTTCAAATAGATCTGGTGTTGATCCGCAGTTTGGGCATACCCATTCTGCTGGTAGTTCAAAGAAATCTATTGGATTTCTATTCGAATCTAACTCAGCTGTTTCTTCGTCATAAACAAATCCGCATACTGTACATGTATAATTTATCATTTTCTACCTCTTAAAGTTTAAGTAGAATAAATTTTAGGATTGAGTTGTAGATAAAGCAAGTATTAGTTGTTTGAATTTGAAATTAGAGGGTATATGCATAAAGTATCAATTGTTGCTCATAGAGGTTTTTCTAGTAAATATCCGGAAAATACAGTTATTGCATTTGAAAAATCATTGGGTATAGCAGATTGGATTGAATTAGATGTTGAGTTATCTAAGGATGGTTCTGTTATTGTAATGCATGATGATACTTTGGATAGGACTACTAATGGTACTGGTAAGGTTTATGAAAAAACTTTAGAAGAATTAAAAAAGTTGGATACAGGAAGTTATTTTGATAAAAAGTTTATTGGAGAAAGAATACCGACACTGGAAGAGGTTTTAAAGTTAAAAAGATTTAAAATTAATATAGAGCTTAAAATTCGAGGTAGTTTTGTAGTAGATGATCTTATTCAAAAATCTGTAGCATTAGTGAAAAAATATAATTATGAAGATGTTATTTTTTCTTCGTTTGATCATGATGCAGTTAAAAAGGTTAAGTTACTAGATAAGAGTTTGAAGGCTAATCTAATTATTTATAAAGATAAATTTCAAGGTGATATTGTTGACTATGTTTTAAAACATTTTGCAGATGGTGTGCATATGCATAAAGATTTTATTACATTGGATTTAGTTAATAAACTTTATGTTAAAGAACTTAATATTGGTGTATATACTGTTAATGATATGCAAATTATGAAAAAGTTTATTAGATGGAATATAGATTTTTTGTTTACTGATTATCCGGATAAAGCATATGTGGTTTTGGGGAAAATTTAGATGTTTGCTATTGCAAGACGATCTTTTTCAGCAAGATCTTTTTTTATGGATATATTGGTAAAGTTATTATTTTTTAGTAGCTGTATTACTTCTTTGCCTTGGGTATCACCTATTTCAATAAGAAGTTGAGGTATATTTTTGAATAAAGAATTTTTGTTTAAAAATATTTTTGCTTGTTCTATTATTTTTCTTATTAAGAAAAATCCATTTTCGTTTGCGACTAGTGCAATTTTATTTTCCCATTTAGTAATTTCTGGATTCATGATTAGCCAATCAGATTCTGATACATATGGAGGATTACCAACAATGAGATCAAATGTTTTATGATGTACAGCTTCATATAGATCAGATTTTATAAAATCTACATTATGAATATCGTTATGTCGTTTATTTTCTAAAGCGAGATCGATTGCTTCTTGTTCAATATCTAGACCAATGACACGAGCTTTAGGCAAAGCTTTGGCTAAGGCTAGAGTAATACATCCACTACCGGAACATAGATCTAGGATATTTAATGGAATATTCGGTAGTTTTTTTATAAGATCAGAACTCCATTCTTCGGTTTCAGGTCTAGGTATTAGAATGGGTGGTTTTACTAAAATATCGAGATTACAGAATGGCACAGAACCCAAAATATATTGTAATGGTTTTTTATTGATTCGTTCATTAACCCATTTGAATAGAGTTATTTCTTGATCTGATGTTAATTGAATAGTTCTGTTAAGTAATAAGAAAGATTTATTTTTGCTGGTTATTTTTTGTACTAACCACCAGGCTTCTTGTTCTGGAATTTCTATAGCTATTTTCTTTACTAACTTAATGACATTCATTCTTATCCTAAAAGATCTTCTACGTATTCATTAGGGTTGAACTGCTTTAAATCTTCTAAAGATTCACCAAAGGTAATGTAGATTATAGGAAGTTTTAATTCTTGTATTATAGAAAATACAATACCACCTTTACCTGTTCCATCCATCTTCGTTAGAACTAAACCGTTTAGATTGGTTGCGTCATTAAATACTTTTGCTTGTTGAAATGAATTTTGTCCTAGCATTGAATCTATAGTTAACCAAGTACTGATTTCATTTTCAGGTAACTGTTTATTAATAATTTTTCTCATTTTTTCAAGTTCACGCATTAAGTTTGCTTTGGTTTGAATTCTCCCAGCAGTATCTATAATAAGATGATCAAATTTTTCTGTAATAAATTTATTACATGCATCAAATATTATTGAAGAAGGATCTTGATTAGTTTTTCCTATAAAAACGTCAACTTTAATTTTTTTACCCCATTCTTGTAGTTGTTCAGTAGCGGCAGCTCTAAAAGTATCGCCAGCTACAAGTAATACCTTCTTATTTTGTTGTTTTAATTGATTAGCCAGTTTGCCTGCAAATGTAGTTTTTCCTGTACCATTAACGCCTACAAGCATAAGTATTTTAGGAATATGAATATCAGGTTGTTTTAGATCTTTAACAAGTAGTATTTTAAGTTCTTCTTTTAGGTCTATTCCAGACTTGATTTTATGTCCAATTTCTTTTTTTAAAGATTCAATAATTTTACGTGTAGTAGTTATTCCAGTATCTGCTGATATTAGAAGGATTTCTAATTCTTTTAGTAGGGGTTCATCAACTTTATCTTTTGAGAATAAAGAACTGACCTTTTCTGTAAAGTTGGAGTATATTTTTTTGATTTTTTCTTTGATGAAATTCAACATTTTTAAATCCTTGATTTATATCAGTATAAAAGTTTTTTAGAACCTTTCCAATCTTATTCAATATATTGACAAATGGAAATAATATTGTTTATTATTAATAGAATAAGATTTCTATTAATTTGTGGGTATTATGAATAAGAATGTTATAGTATCATTTTTAATAATTCTTTTTTTTGGGATGTTATTGGCTACGCCATGGGGTGATCTTGGTATTAGTAAGGCTGAATATGATGCTGTTTTGGCTGAAGAGCAGCGTAGGGGTTATGGGCCTGCTGGACCAGCAGATCTTGATAAAGAAAAGGTTGTTCAAGAGTTTAAAAAAGAACATAAGGTTTTGCCTATTTACGGAGGAGTTAGGTTGGTTGGAAGCCCGGATGATGATGTTAAATGGTTTACAAGAGAGCTTATTCCATTAATAGCCAATGCAACTCCACAAGAACTAGTTTTATTGCTTGAAACTTATCATTTAAAATCTCGTAATTTTTCTAATTTTATAGGATTGCTTCGTGAATGTGGGTGTTATTTAACAAGAAAAGGGAAAAGTACTCAAGCCAAGAATTTTAGGTCATTGTATGAAGATGAAGTTCTTAAAGCAACAAATAGGCTATTGAAAAATATGAGATTTGGTAAAAGAAATACAGATGATTTAAATTTTGTTTATACTGAATTGGCTTCTGGTGAGTTATTTGATACTTTTGTTGTTCTTAATAAAATAATTAATCGAATAAAGACTTTATATCCTAGGGTTAATGTAAATTTAAAAGTCATTTTGATTGATATGATTTACAATAATAATTTTAAAATTTCAAATATTAAAAATGAAACTGTCGAAAATGGAAGACATAAAATTGTATTTAATAAGGGATATGTTAAGCAATATCAAGCCATTCGACCAGATGCATTAAGTGGTATTTATAATAAGGGATATTTGGTAGAAAATGGTGGATATTTAGAACAATTTGTCAGATGGTTTAGTAATATTGAAGGTATAAATTTAGAAATTATTACATACTCTTCTTTTAATGATTATAGAAAAGATCTTATTTTAAATAATCAATTGAATTTAGCACCGAATTTATTTGTTGCTGCTGATTTAGACGGAGATTCTCGCGCTATGTTTCATAATTTTTTATTAGCTTATTTTAACAAAATTCATCAAATGGTAGATTCATTAACTTGGCCATATAATCAGACGGTTAATTTACAGTCTATAAATCTAGCAAAGAAAGGGGTTCAATTTATTAGAGGTTATGATATGAATAACGATGATGTAAATCGATGGGCTGTTTTGAAGGTTGGAGATTTTTTAGAATTAGCCGATATTCTACCTAATAATTATAGAATTACTGCGTATGAGATTAGGTCAGATGGTTATATTAAAGAATCTAATAATATACAATATAAAAATTTAGATAATTTTGGAGAAGATATTAATAATTTATAATATCTTTTGCATTTTAAAGCTATTTTCTGCACGTTGCAGGAAAAGCTTGAGGCGTCTATAGTCGTTGCCTGTTAATAGAGAATAGGTTTTACTGAATTCATGTAGTCTTTCTTTGGATAGAAGGTTAAGATCTTCAAATTGTTTTAGGATGCCTAGTAGAAGTTCATCAAGGTTGCCGATATTATTTTGGAATGAGAATAGTAAATGCATAAAGTCAGGATTTGATAAGAATTTAGTTACTATGTCCTTATTACATCTGGATACAAAGGCATGAATTTTTGAAGGTTTTGGAGGTACTATATAAAATAGGCCTTGTTTATTCATATACCCTAGAATTTGTACTTTGAATGTAGTTTTTAAAAATTCAAAAATTTGAGGATGTTCAGATCGCAGTTCTTCTTCTGTTTTTTGATAAGGAAAGGGATATCTTATAGGGTCCATGGATCCGGTATTTATATTAACAACAGTGCCTAGGATGGTATAGTCTTCATTTGATACTGATACTATTGAACTAAAGTTAGGAAAATCATCCCAAACCCAGGATTGAGCAAGAAAATATTCTAGTGAGCTTTCTATCACTTCAGCAAAGGCATTTTTAAACATTTTTATCCTCAAATAGGTTTTTTTGTTTTCCCTTTTCTATAACATAGATAGGGTTTTTTAGATAACTTTTTCTATGGATAATAGTTTCTCCATATCTACCCAGGAGGCTCCAGTGTTCTTTCGTACCATATCCCTTGTGCTGTCCTAAGTTAAATACAGGAAACAATAGGTTCATTTGTTCCATAATCTTGTCTCTTGTAACTTTGGCTACAATAGATGCTGCAGCTATTGAGCTAGATATACTTTCTCCATATGGAAAGCTATGGATTTCTAGCCCTGGATGAGAAAAGATATCTTCTAGTTTTAAAGGCATAGCGTCAATTAGCACATATTTGATGCTATTAAGTTGAACCCTTGGGTTTTCTATTAGTAATAAAAAAGCTCGCTTCATCGACTCTAAAGTTGCCTGATAGATATTTATACGGTCTATAGTTTTCCAGCTACAGACTACCGAACTATGGATACAGTTCTTATTGATCCAGTTATAGGCGAGGATTAGTTCTTTATGGGTTAGGAGTTTAGAATCCTTTAGTAAGTGGTATTTTGTATTTATAGGGATTATCGCAGCAGAGATGACTACAGGTCCAGCTAATGGACCACGTCCGGCCTCATCGATACCACAAATTTGTAGATTTTTTTTCCATGCTTTTTTTTCAAAAAATAGGGCTTTATAACGTAAAATCCCTTTTTTCATATAGAATTACTCCTATGCCTGTTTGACATCAAATTATTTTCAGGCAGACTATATTAAGGTACAAGCATATCAAATTTAATATTTTAGGAGAAGATAATGTCATACATACCTACAGATGACAAGTTTCGAGTAAAGGATATTTCTATGCCTTCTACTGAACTTAGAGTCAAAGAATTACTTAGAGAACGTGGATGGACTACTAAGGTTTTAGCAGAAAAGACTGGTATGTCCGAGAGTTATCTTACACATATAAAAAATGGCACAAGACGTTGGAATGAAGATGCTCTTAAAAAATTAGCCAAAGCCTTCGAATTACACCCAATAGATTTATTTGCTCAAAGAAAAAATAGAACAGATAATGTAGAAAGCTCTGTAAAATTACCAGAAAAAACTGAGGTAGATCTAGAACTTAAGGTCGTTCCTGTTATGAACGAGATTCCATCTAATCCGTCACCTTATAACAACCAGCTTTTACAAATTACTACAGGATATAAGGATGTATTCGTTCCTGTTTTTAATAACAAGGACGAGTCTATGTTCTGTTACATGATAGAAAATAATACTTTAGCGCCTAAGTTTATTAAGGGAGATTCTCTTATAATTTCACCTGAAACATGGGCTAGATCTGGAGACGTAGCAGCCGTAGAATATGGCAACGATAATCCAGTTAAGGCTATTATGCAAGTTACATATATGGATGATTTTATCGTATTAGAGCATGTTGGACATAAACAGTCCCCTGTAGCTTTAATAAGAGGAAAAGATTATTTTAGGATTATTGGTAAAGTAATATATCGATACCAAAAAATGAGTTAATTAAACTCTCCTGGAAAAGATTGTTTGTACAAAAGCCAAGTTGTAAAACTTGGCTTTTTTTATTTATAGGGAGCCTCTAGTAAAAAACTCAAGACAATGTTAGAATTAATGCGATTTGTAAAAGAAGGTATCGTTAGTGCGTAGGCACTATCTCCTTCCTATTATGTTATGTGATCTATGATGGGAGAACCAAATGATACGATATGAGACGTTAATGCTTTCTAATCCGGATATATCCGAGGCAAACGTACAGTCCTTGGAACAACAGATAGAAAGGATTGTTACTGAAGCTAAGGGAAAGCTACTTTCATTTGAGTATTGGGGAAAGTATAGACTTTCTTATCCAGTAAATAAGAATGAGTATGGCGTATATTGTCTTGCTAGATATGAGCTACCAGAAGAGAATATTACTGCGGCTATTAGTAACTTACAGCTTTATTTCAGAATCAAGGCAAATGATATTGTTTTAAGACAAGTATGTAAGAGGCTTGGTAAAGGAGCATCTTTGGAATATATGAAGCCAGAATCTATGGATTTTTCAAAACCAGATATGGCTCCAATGGTTGATAATACAGATGACTCAGATGATAGAATAGCAGGTTAAGGATTATGGGAAAATTAAAGCTTAAAATTAGTCAACGTTTAGTAAGAAAAAAGATAAGAAAAAAACAGACATTTTTGACTAAAAAAATCTGTCGTTTTTGTGGATCTAAGAATCAAGAAGCAGAGTTGGATTATAAGAATACTCGTATGTTAAGAGGGTTCATTACAGAGCGTGGTAAGATATTACCTTCACGTGTTTCTGGAAACTGCTTTTTTCATCAACGCGCTCTTGCTTCACACATTAAAATTGCAAGGACTATGGCATTATTACCATATACACCTATGCATATATAAGTAATTAAATTTTATAAAAATTTTCCCCAGGATTTTATTCCTGGGGAAATTAATTAGTTTTGGAATTATGGATAAGTTAAAACATAGAAATAATTTAAGAAATATAGCTATTATTGCTCACGTTGATCATGGGAAGACTACTCTTGTTGATAGGCTTTTAACGTTTACAGGAACGGTTTCTGCTGCTGTGGCTACAGATCGTATTATGGATAGTGGTGATATAGAAAAAGAGCGTGGTATTACTATTCTTGCAAAGAATACATCAATATTATTACCAAATTTAAAAATCAATATTGTTGATACACCAGGCCACATGGATTTTGGTGGTGAAGTAGAACGTACTTTGCAAATGGTTGAAGGATTTTTACTTTTAGTAGATGCTGCAGAAGGACCATTGCCAGGCACACGTTTTGTATTGCAAAAAGCTTTAGCTCTTAATTTAAAACCTATTGTTTTAATAAATAAGATTGATCGTAGTGATGCGGATATTCCATTGACTGAATCTAAAATTCAAGATTTATTTTTAGAGATTGCTACTGATGCTTCACAACTAGATTATGTTGTTTTATATGGTTCTTCAAAAAAAGGCTTTGTTTCCACTAATCCAGAAGCTAGAGATGGAGACATGCAGCCGCTTATTGATGTTATCATTAAAACAATTCCTGAGCCTGTGCAAATTTTGGATCATCTACAATTATTAGTAACAAATCTAACCTATTCTGACTATCTTGGAAGAATAGCTATAGGCAAAATTTTAAATGGCACTATTTCATTAGGGAAAATAGTTGTTCCTTGTGCTGGTAATGATATTGGTAAACCCATGAAGATTACTAAGCTTTATCAATTTGAAGGTTTAGAGCGTAAAGAGGTTGATTTTGCAGAGTTTGGAGATATTGTAGCTATAGCAGGTTTTGAAGAAGAAATTGCTATAGGTTCAACAATTTGTGATGTAGATACTCCTAAGCCTGTTGCGTATACTCAAATAGATGAACCTACATTAAGTATTAATTTTTCTATTAACGATTCTCCGTTTTATGGTAAAGAAGGCAAGCTTCTTACTTCTAGACAGATTCGTGAACGGTTACAAAAAGAGTTAAAAACAAATGTAGCTCTTCGTGTTGAAGATACAGATTCAGCAGAAACTTTGAAAGTTTCTGGTAGAGGCCAACTACATCTAAGTATTTTGGTAGAAAATATGAGACGAGAAGGGTTTGAGTTGTCTCTTTCTGCTCCTGAGGTTATTTATAAACAAATTGATGGAAAACGTAACGAGCCTATAGAACTTTTGACTTTGGATATTAATGAAGAGCATCAAGGTGCCTTGATTGAAATCTTGGGTAAACGTAAAGCGATCATGCAAAATTTGGAACCATATGGTGAACGCAAGGTGCGTGTAGAGTTTACCATACCTGCAAGAGGTCTCATTGGATTTAGAACACAGTTTGTTACAGAGACACGCGGTACTGGTCTTATGAATCATAGATTCCTTGAATATCAATCATATCTTGGTGATATTGCTCGTAGAGTTAAAGGTGCTTTAATTTCTATGGAAACAGGTACAGTTACTCCATATGCTTTAGATAGTATAAAGGATAGAGGTACTTTGTTTGTAAGTGCTGGTAGTGAAGTTTATCAGGGAATGATTATTGGTGAGCATAGTAGAGAAAGTGATCTTGAAGTTAATCCTACTAAGAAGAAAAAGCTAACTAATATGAGAGCATCTGGTTCAGATGATGCTGTAATGTTAGCACCAGCAAAAGAGATGACGTTAGAAATGTGTTTAGATTGGATAGCACCAGATGAGCTCATCGAAGTTACTCCAAAAAGTATTAGACTTAGAAAGAGATTTTTAAAATCTCATGAAAGAAAAAGAAAAACAGAGTAAGGTTATTAATGACTTGTTTATTACCTATAATTTTTGCATTGTTGGGTGCTTCAGAATATTTAGGTTATAAAGAAAATAGATGGCAGTCGTGTAACACAATTCAAGAAAAAGTTATTAATCAGTATCTACCACAAGGTAGTTCTATACATGAATTAAAAGAGAAATACTTTTTAAAGCAATTGTGTTACATTGCCACGAATGATTCATTAAAGCTTAAAAGCTTTTTACAAAAACATAACAGCAATTTGGATGTACAAGATTTTAGTCCGAATGAGTTTGGTGTTGCTACTATTTTAACATTACAGCTGAAATGGCTTTATGGAGCAACTCAAGTTGAGATTGTTAAAAATAATCAGATATATCCTGCAATAGAAATTAAAAATAGTGGATTTTCAACTTTTAAGGTTAATAATGAAATTATTAGTAAGTTGAAAACTGATAATGGTGATGAAGTTTGTATTAAAGAAGCTGGTAATGTTTTGCATGGATTAGATTTAGTTGAATATCTTTCTGATTTAGAAACTAAGATGGTTGTTAGTGATGAATCTTATTCACATATTGTTTTTCCTATGGTCGATTTTGAGTTTTTAGATGATGATTGGTTAAAAGGTATGAGACTTGGTGCTCATGTAGTTACACGATCATATAATATGGTACGTTATAAGATGCATCATTTTGGTATTAATTTAAAGAGTATAGCCGTAATCAATATGACCAAATCTATTTTTTTTGATTTAGAAAAAAAACTAATAATTGATAAGCCATTTTATATATGGATTAAGCGGCCTAATATTTCTATTCCAATATTTTCAGCATATGTATCAGAAAAGAATTGGAAAAATCCAATTAATGTTTGTCTTTAAAACTTATTTCATTTCTTAGCTTAAAGATACCATAAAGATTTATTGTTAAAAGTAGCATTCCTGTAATAGACATTATCATTAGGTTATGTCTTTCTTCTCCAATGAATGAGAATAGTATTAGGGTGCAAAAGGCATATAAAAAATAGGCTTTTTCCCCATATTTAGCAGATATGAAAGATGCAGCTTTTTGTCCTGCTGAGAAGTAAGCAATAACTGTTGAATATCCAAGTAAAAAGATAAATATGGGCCAAATTATTTTTATATAAGGAAAGTATAGTTCTAATGCGGAGGCTACAACGTAGTCTTCGTGGATACCATTCGTCCATACACCTGTAACAAGTATTAAGAGAACACTTAATGTACATATTACAAATGTATCAAGGAAGATACCCACAATTCCTAGTACAGCTTGTTTATGTGGATCTGTTTCTTGTGTTTCGCTGTGAATAATAGAAGCATATCCTACTCCAATATCTCCAGAGTAACAGGCTCTTCTTACGCCTTGTGATATTGTTATTATTAAAGAACTTCCTAAGAATGCTCCAACAGCTGCATGTCCAGTAAATGCTGATTTAAAAATAGAATAGATAACAGATAGAAAAACTGTTCTTGTTTCAAAAAAAATCCATAAACTCATTAATGAAAATAGCACTATGAAGATAGGAATCATTACACTGCTAATGCGTCCTACTAGTTTGACGCCACCTTTACTTGTAAATAATACAGCAATTAAAAGAAAAATCGTGACATAAAATCTATTTATATTCCAAGTTGCTGAAATGCTATGACTCATGATTCTAAAGATATAAATTTCAACACCATATATGCATAATAGAACGCTTGCTAAATATGGAATAAATTTGGTTTTGAATACTTTTTGTAGAAAGATCATAGGCCCTCCATTATAGGTGCCTTGATCATTAGTTATACGGTATTTAATTCCTAAGAAAATTTCTGAATATTTTACAATCATTCCTAGTAGAGCGGTAATCCACAGCCAAAATACTGCGCCAGGACCACCAATTTGTACGGCTGTTGCGACACCAACAATATTTCCTATACCTATTGTTCCTCCAATGGTTGCAAAAAAAGCATAAAGAGGGTGTATACCACGACCATGTTTTTTTTCAGGACCAAGTAGATTTATGAAACGTTTGAATATTTGAGGCAGTTGTATTATTTGTATCCAGTTGGATTTATATGAGAAATATAATCCTAAGATTACAATTGCAGGCGCACCTATAAAATTCCAAAAAGTATTATCTATTTTATCTAGAAAATCTAAAAATTGTTCCAATTAATTTCCCTTTAATCGCATAGTTAAAATAATATATTAGCATATTAACGTTTGTCTTTAAACCGTATTTCATTTCTTAGCTTGAAGATTCCATAAAGATTTATTGTTAAAAGTAGCATTCCCGTAATGGACATTATCATTAAGTTATGTCTTTCTTCTCCAATGAATGAAAAAAATATTAAGGCACAAAAAGCATATAAGAAGTAGCCTTTTTTCCCATACTTAACAGATACGAACATTGCGGCTTTTTGTCCTGCTGAGAAATAAGATATAACAGTTGAATATCCAAGTAGGAAGATAAATATAGGCCAAATTATTTTTACATAAGGAAAATATTGTTCTAGTGCAGCTGCTACAACATAATCTTCATGGATCCCGTCTGTCCATACCCCGGTAACAAGTATTAAGAGAACACTTAGCGTACATATCACAAATGTATCAAGTAAGATTCCTATAATGCCTAGCACTGCTTGTTTATGTGGATCTGTTTCTTGTGTTTCGCTGTGGATAATAGAAGCATAACCTACTCCGATGTCTTCGCTGTAGCAAGCTCTTCTTACGCCTTGTGATATTGTTATTATTAATGAGCTTCCTAAGAATGCTCCAACAGCTGCATGTCCAGTAAATGCTGATTTAAAGATAGAATAGATAATAGAAGGAAAAACCGCTCTTGTTTTAAAAAAGATCCACAAACTCATTAATGAAAATGATACAATGAAGATAGGAATTATCACGCTGCTTATGCGTCCTACTAGTTTTATACCACCTTTACTTGTAAATAATACAATAATTAAAAGAAAAATGGTTACATAAAGTTTATTTAAATTCCAAGTTGTTGAAATACTATGACTCATGATTCTAAAGATATAAATTTCAACACCGTATATACATAATAGAATGCTTACTAAATATGGAATGAATTTGGTTTTGAATACTTTTTGTAGAAAGATCATAGGCCCTCCATCATAGGTACCTTGATCATTAGCTATACGGTATTTAATTCCTAAGAAAATTTCTGAATATTTTACAATCATTCCTAGTAGAGCGGTAATCCACAGCCAAAATACTGCGCCAGGACCACCAATTTGTACGGCTGTTGCGACACCAACAATATTTCCTATACCTATTGTTCCTCCAATGGTTGCAAAAAAAGCATAAAGAGGGTGTATACCACGACCATGTTTTTTTTCAGGACCAAGTAGATTTATGAAACGTTTGAATATTTGAGGCAGTTGTATTATTTGTATCCAGTTGGATTTATATGAGAAATATAATCCTAAGATTACAATTGCAGGCGCACCTATAAAATTCCAAAAAGTATTATCTATTTTATCTAGAAAATCTAAAAATTGTTCCAATCAATTTTTCCCTTATAAATAAGTTTTGCATTGGCTGTTAATATTACTTGTTCATTTTTCATTGTGCATGAAAGATCGCCCCCAGACATTCTTATAACACAATAATCTAGGTTATCAAATTTATTTAGTGTAGTCATCACTGACAATGCACCAGAGCTACATGAAAGTGTATATCCACAGCCACGTTCATACACAAGCATATTATAAGTATTAGGTTCTTCTGATGGCCAAATAAATTCAACATTGGTTCCATTTGAAAAATCGGGGTGTTTTTCTAGAGAACCACCATTAGCTTTTAGCCAAGTAGGGGTAGTTTCTTGAAAAACAATGAAATGTGGATTAGGTGCATGTACTACATGACCGTTATAACCATTAACGATTTTTTCACACTGGTAGGTTGCTTTTGAAACGATTGTAGTTATTGATTGATGTTGGATTCGGCATTCAATTTGTTTGCTGCCCATTTCTATAAAGAAGTTATTTGGAAAACTATGATGTGTATACAGGTGTTGTGCTAGGCATCTTAGACCGTTAAGACAAAGCTGTCCTAATGAACCATCGGAATTATAAATAATACCTTGAGGTAAACCATTATTAGTAAGTATTAGTACTCCATCGGCACCTATTCCAAAATTTCTGTCGCAGAGCTTTTTTATATCTGGTAATGGCTGTTGATTATCTTTATAAAAATCTAAAACAATAAAATCATTGCCTAGAGATTGATATTTGAAGAATTCCATTGCTTAGAAATTGAATACCTTGTTTAAGTATGCTCTTCCTGAATCAGCTAGTATAATAACCACAATATCATTTTCGGACAATTGTTTTGCTTTTTCTAAGGTCACTTGCATTACTGCACCGCTTGATATACCAATTAAGAGTCCTTTATGTGCAATTTTTTTTGTAAGTTCAAATATTGGTTCATCTTCAACTGGTACTATTTCGTCTATAACGGATCTATCTAATGTATCACTGATTACATCAACACCAATACCTTCGGCTTTATATTTTTTAGGGACTGCACTTGAAAGTCTAGATGTTGCAGCATCAACGCCTATTATTTTTATGTTAGGATTTTGTTCTTTGAGGTATTTTCCTACTCCTGAGATAGTGCCACAGCTACCCATACCGCAGATAAAATGAGTAATTTTGCCATCAGTTTGTTTCCATATTTCCGGACCAGTTGTTGAATAATGTGCTTTAGGATTGGCAGTGTTATAGTATTGGTTTGGCATGAATGCGCCTGGGATTTTACGTAGTAGTTCTTTTGCCTTGGCGTGGTAACCATTAGGATCTTCTAGGTTGTCTGTATCGGGGCAAACATAAACTTGTGCACCATATGCTCTTAGTGCACCTATTTTTTCTGTACTAGTTCTATCTGGTACAGTTATTATTACATCATAGCCTTTATAGGCACCTATCATTGCTAGAGCTATACCTTGATTGCCGGATGAAGCTTCTATGATTGTACCGCCTGGGTTTAGTAAGCCGATAGTTTCTGCTTCTTCGATCATAAAAAGAGCAGCACGATCCTTAATGCTTCCCCCTGGATTGAGGTATTCTAGTTTTGCTAATATTTGTGGTTTAGTGCCGAGTTCTAGTTGAATCATTGGTGTGTTACCAATAAGTTGTAAGATATTTTTATACTTGTTCATTATAACCCTTTGTTATGCAAAACATTTGTTCTATATGCAGAAGTATAGTACATTTATTGCTGATTAGCATTTTAAAAATAATTTTTTTGGAGAAGAATTTTTATGATTCGTGTTCGGTTTGCTCCATCTCCTACGGGCTATATGCATTTAGGTAATATAAGAGTGGCATTGTTAAATTATCTATTTGCACGTCAAAAAAATGGCAAATTTATTTTAAGAATTGAGGATACGGATCAAAAAAGAAACATTGATCTTGGAGATCTTAAGATTGTACAAGATCTTGACTGGTTAATGTTGACCTATGATGAGGGTCCAAGGATTGGAGGTCTCTATGCTCCATATCTGCAATCTGAGCGAACTAATATTTATAAAGAAAAATTACAAGAACTAATAGATGCTAGCAAGGTTTATAGATGTTTTTGTACTGATCAAGAATTAGAGGTTAGGCGTGCAAGGCAAATAGCCTTAGGGTATCCACCACGTTATGATCGAGCATGCTTAGGAATGTCTGATGATATGATTAAACAAGAGCTTGTCGAAGGTCGACTATTCATATGGAGGCTGAAACTTAATGAAAATGCAGTTGTTGAGATTGATACCTTGGAACGTAATAAAATAAAATTTGAACTTAAAAATTTTGGTGATTTTGCACTTACTCGTTCAGATGAGAGTTTTACTTTTATGTTTTGTAATTTTGTTGATGATTGGTTAATGGCTATAACCCATGTTATAAGAGGAGAGGATCATCTTTCTAATACAGCTATGCAGGGAGCTCTTTATGATGCATTTGCTGTGCCACTTCCCAAGTTTTGGCATTTACCAATCTTATGTGGACAGGATGGGAAAAGACTCTCTAAAAGAGAATTTGGGTTTGCATTAGAAGATTTAAAAAAGGCTGGTTTTTTACCATATGCTATATGTAACTATTTGGCTGTTTCTGGTAGCACCTTTAAGGAAGAGATTCAGAGTCTAGATGATTTATCCAAGAATTATAATTTTGATCATATACATTCAACAGGGCATATAAGATATGATGTTGAAAAGCTCAAATGGTTTAATCATAAATGGATGATGAAGTTAGATAGTCATGATTTAATAGCTTATGTGAGACCATTATTATCTGAAAAATTTTCTGTATTAGATGATAATAAATTAATTTATCTTCTAGATAAGGTTAAAAATGATGTTAAAACTTTAGTTGAATTAGAGCCAGAATTGGCCTTTTATGTTAGTGAGCCTAATATGGAATTTCAGGATTTAGAACAAGAGTTTGGCCTAGAAGCATCTCAAAAGGCACTAAGACTAGTATTAGATAGAATTGAAGATATACAACAACCAGATTATTTCCTTAACGGTATTAAAAGGGTTGCTAAAGAGATGGGGCTTGACTTGAAGGTCTTATTTGGAGTTTTGAGGTATATGCTTACTGGTAAGTTTCAAGGTCTTGGAATTAAAGATCTTTTAGAAATTTTAGATACTGAAGTGTTGGTTAATCGTATTAATCGATTTAAATAAGCTTATTATCGATTAATCTGTTTGGTAATTTTTCTAAGGTTATTACAATGCCACCTTTTTGGAATAATTCCATAAAATAGAGAAATTCTTCTTCAAAGTCTGGTATAACAAAAAATTCAAGAATATCATTGTTTTTATCAAGGGTTCTATCAAAAACCCAGTTTTCTTCATTTTTTAAAATACCGGTAACAAACCATAACTTATTGCGTAGAATTTTAGCTTTATAGTATGAACAATACATAATAATCCCTCACTTTTACTTTATATCATTTTTATCAAAAATCCCAGTCTCTTTATAATTATTTTTAATAATATTGACTATTTGAAATAATATCATGTAATCTGAATATAGTTAGAAAATAACGAAGTGGTTACACAGTCTACCTCGTGTAGTTGAAGGGTGTAATAATCCGCTATCTTGACCACTTTGTGAAAAATCGGGGGCGATTATAAGGTCTGCCTTGTGCAGCTAAAGAGGCGTAAGAAGCCTGCTATAATAGTCACTCTCGTCTAGTTGATCGTAGGGCTAAGGCAACTGTTTTCTTTTGTAAGACAGTTGCCTATTATTTTGTTCCAGGCTGGCAATTTTTTTAAAACTTTCATATAATCAAAGTTTAACTTCTTTAAAGATAATGAGAGTTTATTGTGAAAAAAATATCTTTGCCAGTACGGCTGGTCATAGTTCTATTATTTGTTTTTATTTTTGGTAGCTATGTTAATAAAGAATTGATTCGTGTATTTTATACGTTTAGCCTAGCCTTTAAGGAATTGTTAAGTTTATTTTTACCATTTATTGTTTTCTTTTTTATTGCCGCGGGTATTTTATCATTTAAGAAGAATGCTGCTAAGGTTTTATTTTTTATAATGACCTCTATCATTCTTTCTAATACTTTAGTAGCTATGTTTACCTATGGGGTGAGTTGTTTTACCTTATCTTTTATCACTAAAGGGATAGATGTAAAAGAGCTTTTATATCCTGGTGACAATATAAAACCATTTTTTAAGTTACCAGCATTATCAGATATTGTTTCGCTATATACCTTATATATTATGCTTTTAGCATTAGCTATAGGTTTAATATTATCATTTACAAATTTCCTTAGAATTGAAAAATTTATTCAAAATGGAAAAAAGATAGTAGAAAATATTTTGAATAAGGGTTTTATCCCATTCATTCCAGTTTATGTTATTGGTTTTTTATTGGAGATAAAATATAGGGGTGGTTTCATGATGCTCTTCCAATCTTATGGAAAAGCATTTGCTCTTATGGTGTTAATGCATTGGGTTTATTTATTCATGGTGTATGTAGTAGCCAGTGGTTTTAATATTAGTGAGGCTTTATTATACATAAAGACATCTATGGCAAGTTATTTAACTGCATTTAGTACTATGTCTAGTACTGCTACTATTCCTGTTACTACAAAATGTGCAGAGCAAAATACTGGTAATGCAGGTCTTGCAGCAGTTGCTTCACCTATTATGGCAAATGTTCATTTGATAGGAGACGGTATTTCTACTCCTATTTTATCCTTAGTAAGTATGTCTATTTTTTTAGGCTTTATTCCAGGTATTGAGCAATATTTGAAATTTGTATTTTATTTTTGTTTAACAATGCTTGCCACTTCAGGTGTTCCTGGAGGTGGTGTTATTGCTGTTATTCCAGTTTTAAAATCTGTCTTAGGATTTACTCCAGAGATGGTAAGTGTTATGTTGACTCTCTATTTTCTACAAGATTCTTTTGGTACTGCAGCCAATGTTATGGGAGATGGAGCGTTAATGATTATAGTTAATAAGTGGCTTAAACGTTTTAAAATTTTTTAATTTTAGCAGCAATTATTTTTGAAAGGACTTTTTATGAAAAAAGAAGGTAAAATTGGTTTAGGTGCAGCGGCTGTTATAGGTATTAATGCTATGATAGGAGCAGGGGTTGTTGGTATGCCTGCAGTTATATTAGCTTCTGGTTCAGGTCCTGCAGGAATTTTGGGTTATACATTAACAATAGTGATTGCGATATTTATTGGGCTATCTATAGCCAATGTTGCAGAAATATATCCAGAAAAGGCATGGAGCTATGCTTACGCTGCTAGATGGGGTGGCCATACAGTTGGTATGGTTTCTGCATGGTGTTATGTGATTGGTGTGCTTATTGCAATGGGTTTTATAGCACAACAAACAGGTGTTTGGGTACATGATTATTTTTTACCAAATACTAATCCACAGTTAATAGGAGCATTGATTTTAGTGATTCTTGCTGGACTAGTATTAGCTGGAGCAGAAGCTTCATCATTCGGTCAATATATTATTGTTGCTTTTGTATTGATACCACTTATTATTACTAGTTTTATTTGTTGGTTAAATTTGAATCCTATTGTTGTTCAAAATTTTTCGATTGTTGATATTAGGATAGGTTCGGTATTTTCTATAGCATCAACAGCCTTGTATACACTTATGGGTTTTGAAAGTATTGCTTCTTTATATTCGTCTATTAAGAATCCTAAGAAAAATGTTTCACGGGCATGTGTTATTTCTATTTTGATAGTTGGAAGTTTATATATGTTTTTTGCCAGTGGGGTTTTGTTATCAATACCTGAAGCTTTTTTTATTAATGGTTTAGATCAGAGCTTGGCAAGTATCATATCTCAGGCATTTCCTAAGTTTACATATTTATCCACCTTACTTTTAATTGGTGGATTATTTGCAATGATAGGAACATTACATTCTATGATATGGTCATTGAGTTCTTTATTAACTGATGTGTTAGAAAAATCTAATTCAAAAGTTGTTAAAAATCTTTTGAGAGAAAAAGTTTGGAATAATACAATTTCTATATTGGTAACATCAGGCGTTATTATGTTAACAGCATTATTTATAAAACCTGGTACAATTCTTTCTGCTACGGTTATTTTTATTGCATTAACATATGCGTTATCTTCAAGTTTATTATTTTTTGAAAAAAAGGCATGGTTATCAGGTAAAAACATTATTACTTTATTGGCTGTTTCTGGGTGTTTAGCAATGATGTATTTTGCATTTAGTGAAATTATTGCTTTGTAATTATTATATTTTATTGGTCAGAGTAGCATAAGTCTTTTTGGCCAATTTTATTCTTTAAAATTGACCATTGGCATCTTATCATGGTATAAACAAAGTTGGAGGTTATAAATTAAGTATAAAAAAGAGGAGAACCTACTGTGCGTATCTGCACTAATAAAAAATATTTATTTTTTTTAATTTTTATCTCAGGATCATGTTTTTCCGCACCTGTTAATATGTACAATGATCCGGTTGTTTTCCATAATATAAATGGAATAAACCCTTTTCCTCCACAGGCGAAAAAGAGAATGCATAGTATTGATTTTGCTCCATTTTATCAATCTTCCAATAATGCTAAAAATATTCATGGCGAGAAGGTACCAGCAGGAGATAGAATTGGTCGTTGGAATATGCTTGGGCTATTACAAGGTCAGGCTGCTGCTTCTGGTAATTTAAATAGTGTCCAACCAGCTGGTTTTTTAGGAGATTTAACACCTACTTTAAGTACGGCTATTTTAGAATTAAATCGTGTTCCAGGCCAAGGAAATAACTATTTGGATGAAAATTTTAGTGATAGTACACATACATTTGGATATTATTCTGTTCCTTTGGATTATGAAAAAGTTGGTGTGCGAGGCAATATAACCTTTAATTTAATGGATAATTTAAGTTTTAGTATTAAGGGTGGTTTTGCTTATTATAAACAAAGTCCAATTTTTAATGATTTAACCAATATTTCTACTAATTATAGTTTTTCAGATCTTGATATAGCGTTGACGCAGACCTTTCTTGATATAGCGTTGACGCAGACCTTATTGATGTTGGATGGTAAGCGTCAGGCGATTGCTAATGAGATAGGTCTTAACCTTGATTCATATTCAGCAACAGGTTTTGAAGATATTTATCTTTCTATACTTTGGAATGAACGTTTTGGTATGGATGATGATGAAGGTAATCATGTAGTTACAGTTGTTCCTTATTTAGAAGCAGGTGTTTGGATACCAACTGGTGAGAAAAAGGATCAAAATATAGCTTTTTCATTACCCATGGGTAATGATGGATTTTGGGCATTTACGGCAGCTGGAGGTCTTAATTTTGATTTCATAGATTCACTTTATGTAGGTTTTGGTGGAAATATATCGATTTTTAATGATCAAATACAAAGAAACTATAGGGTTCCTTCAAGTAATAAGCAGAGTGCAATATATCCCTGGAAGACAACAATTAAGAAAAGGCCAGGTATAAGCTGGAATTTACATGCTGGGGCTAAGGCAGAGAATTTTGTTGAGTTCTTATCTCTATATGTTAATTATATATATTCAAGGCATGAGAAGGACAATATATCTGTTTTAAATTATGCTTCCTTGTTTAAGCCAGATAAGCTAGAATATGAGTCTGTATGGTCTAGCCAGAATGTGCATGCTGGTTTTGAATATAAGGTTACAAAGAACTTGTGTTTTGGAGTAGCTATTCAGTTTCCGATTACTGGAAAGCAAGTCTATAAGACAGTTACTTTACAGGGTGATCTTAGATTTAATTTCTAAGTGGGCATATAAAAGCGGATTTTTTTGACAAAAATCAGATTTTTCGTATATTTTATATACTCTGATGGAGTGTATAATATTAACCAAAGTATCGTAGGATGGTGTTTTTTAATGGCCAAAAAAAAATATAACGTAGAAGTTAGGGTTATTGGGAACATAGAGCGTTCTCTTAGACAACTCAAAAAAAGAGTAGAACGCGAGGGTGTTGTTAGAGATATGAAGCGTCAAGTTTACTTTGAACCGCCAACACAAAAAAGACGTAAAAAGCTTATGAGAGCGATCAAGAATAACTTTATTAAAAATCAAATGGCTGAGAATATATAGTTTTTAAGGGGATAATGACACACGCTAGAGACATAAAACAGGAAAAGCGTAAAGCATTTTTCTTAAGAGAGATTTCTCAATTGATTTATGAGCTTGCTAAGGATGAGCCGGCTCTTCTAGATGTTGTTATAACTAAGATTGATTTTTCGCCTGGAGATGGTATGTGTTATGTGTTTTTCTCATCTCATTTAGGTAAGGAAGCCTATATGAAAGCGTTGGATCTTTTGAAGTTATATAAGCCCTCTCTTAGAACTGCTCTTTCAAAGATTAGAGAAGCCAGGTATGTTCCAGATATAAGATTTTTTTATGATGAGTCTATGGAGAAATCTAGACGCATTGACGAACTATTAGATCAAGCTAAAAAAGAAATTAAATGAAGTCGAAGTCGACATTTTCTAAAAAAACAGAGTTCTCAGAAGATCTAACCATAAAGATTAGAGATGGTCTTATTTCTACTCTTATGCGTGAGTCATCAGCTATACTTTATCTTGTAGATAATTTTCCAGATACAGCAATTAAAATTGTTGAAAAAATATTAGAGTGTAAAGGACACGTTGTTTTTTGTGGACTTGGGAAATCAGGGTTAATTGGTAGAAAGATAGCTGCTACTTTTTCTAGTATGGCTATCCCATCAGTTTTTTTACATCCTAGTGAAGCTCTTCATGGAGATTTGGGTTCTGTTCGGCCAGATGATTTAATTATATTTTTATCCAAAAGTGCTTCTGGTGAAGAATATTCACAGATAATCCCACTTTTAAGATCACAAGGTAATTTTCTTATTTTAATTTATTGTACTGAGGGTAATCTAGCGAATAAGGTTGATTTACTAATTAAGCTTCCATTTAAGAGAGAAGCTTGTGAGTTAAATTTAGCGCCTACTAGTAGCTCTACTCTTATGTTGGCCTTTGGAGATGCCTTGGCTATTGTAGCTAGTTCCTTACGTGGTTTTAGTAAGAACGATTTTGCTAGGTTTCATCCCGGTGGTAAGTTAGGTAAAAATCTTTTACTTAAAGTTTGTGATTTTATTAATGATTATGATGTTCTACCATTAGTATATCCCAGCACACCATTTTATGAGGTGCTTCTTACAATGACATCAGGAAAGCGTGGTGTTGGTATCGTTGTTGATTATCAAGGCAGACCATTGGGTGTAATAACTGATGGAGATTTACGTAGAGCATGTGAAAGTGGAGCTGTTGTCTTTGAGAAAAAGGCTGCTGAGATAATGAGTACGGATCCTAAAGTTGTCGCTCCAGATATTAGGGCGCTTACTGCTTTAGAAATAATGGAAGATCATAATATTACAAGCTTAATAGTTGTCGAGAATGAAAAGATAATGGGCTTAGTACATATTCATGACATCATTAAATCTGGTATAAGTCGAGTATGAATATTCTTATAATATTTTTGATCTCGTTATGTTATGGTTCATTTTTAAATGTTTTAGCACATAGGCTTGTTTCTGATAAGAGTTTATTTATAAAACGATCAAAGTGCCCGTATTGTGATAGCATTATCTCATGGTTTGATAATATTCCTCTTATTTCTTGGTTGTTTCTTAAAACTAGATGCAGAAAGTGTAAGAACAAGATTTCTGTTCTATATCCACTAACAGAATTGATTACCGCCATCTTGCTTACATTGTTATTTGTAAACCTAGGTTATGGCTTCCCAATAGGTGTATACGTAGCTAACATAGTTTTTATTACGGCATTAATTTGTGCTGCTAGAACAGATCTTGAAGCCATGGTTATTCCACAGATTTTTACTTTATGGTTAGTGCCGCTAGGTATTGTTTTTTCATATTTAAATTTTTTAACTATTAATGTATATGAAAGTATTATAGCGGCAGTTGTAGGTTATGGTATTTTATGGGTCATTGCTTGGGGATTTAAAAAAGTTACAAATAAGGAAGGGCTTGGTGAGGGTGACATTGAACTTTTAGCAATGATAGGATCTTTTATTGGGCTAGAGGGAATGTATTTTGCGTTGATGATCGGTTCATTGGTTGGCTTAGGTATAGGAATTATATATCTGTTTATAACTAAACAAGGTAAAAATACTCCGATACCTTATGGTCCATTCTTAGTTTTTGGTGCTTTAGTTTATTTTTATACCAATTATTTGATACAAATTATTTAATATATTTTTATCCAATTCAGTTGGATACGAATTTCCAGAATCATAAGATTTTCTAAAGTCATAAGAATTAAATACTTTTTCTATTTGGGAGCAATGGTAATCACCAGCATAAAGAATTAAAGCTTTATTTTGAGATGTTAAGATATTTGTAAGAGCTTCTATTTCCATGATATTAAGATTTGAAAGAGCATTTGGTATTGCTTCAGGAAAATGTAAAAATTCCAGATTGATACCCATATTAATTAGATCACCTATAGTTTTCATATGATTATTTTTAATTAAAGGCAGGATTATATCTGCATGTTTTTGAATTTCTTGTTTAAATAGATCCCATGATTTTTTTAATTTCTGGTAATGAGAAGCATTAATGGATTTAAGTTTTTTTAATTTTTTTTCAATAGGTGATTGTCCTGAAATTATTTTTTTGACATAGTTTGTTATATGCGATATTGAGGAATATTTATATTCTTTTGGGAATGCTAGAATTTTATTTCTTTGAGTATCTGTATTAATAAATGATATTTTGCTAAATCTTTTTTTATTTAGATGGTGTCCATAATCAGATATAAAAGAATTTTTTAAAGTATCACCAGTTCCTATGTTAATAGTACCATCATACCCAAATTGTAGTTCCCATAATAAATCTAATTTTATATGAGAATATTTATCTAAACTATCTAGTATTTTGAGAAATTGTTTTTGTGATTCTGATGTAGATTTTCCATCCTTATGCCAATCAGATAAGAGTGCTACTTTTTTATTGTCATTCTCAAAGATTTGTAGTCGAATAAAACGAGCATCTAATGTTTCTAAGAATAATAATAGTATTAAGGCAAATAATCTTTTCATGTAAACCCCCATTTATGTAGTCTATAAAAGAATAATATGTATTGCAAAAGGCTTAATTGGCTAGTCCATCTTTTACATGTGTAATGTTACGATTCTCGTCTATAGTCCATACGTCGATATTACCTTTACCTGTAAGATCGGCTATGGCTGCTGCGACAAAATTGTTATTATTGGCATGGGTATTTTTTAGATGATTTTTTGTTGTTTTGAGCTTTCCAATGAAATAGTTAATGCCTTCTTGACTATTTGAAATGTTAAAGCCATAAGTATAGTGAAAGTTTATTCCTGGTTTCCAGCCTATTTCTTTGAGGTTTGGATTATATGTTCCATGTTCCATAAAGTACATTTGTTGTGCTGAATGTAGTGAGGCTAGATTGATGGCAACTTCTGCTTGTTTTGCTTTAGATATATAATTAAAGTAGTAGGGTATTGATAAGGATGCGAGGAAGACTATTATTGAAACCACTACCATTAATTCGATAAGGCTAAATCCTTTTTTCATATTTTTTCGAATATTTCGGTTAACTCATTTTCTAATTCAGGTAACGGTTTTTTGATAGAGACACCGGATGCATTGATGTGACCACCACCACCAAAGAGTTTTGCTATAGCGTTCACGTCAGTTTTTTTGGAACGTAACGAGATTTTAAATTGATGGCCTTCTATTTCACATATAGTGGCAATAACGTCTATTCCAGCAATCTGACTTAAAAAATTACTTAATCCTGAGATTGTCGATTGTTCAAGGTTATATTTTTTGAATAGGGCTCGTGTTATGACTACCCAGGCTGCTTTTTTGTTAGATGATATTTTGACGTTACTTAAAACTTCACCCCAGAGTTTAATGATATTAGGATTTTTATTTATTAAAAGTTCTTCTTTAAGTGTAAATAATTTTGCACCTTTTTTCATTAACTCTGCTGTTGTTTCTAAGGTGGATACATAGGTTGCATTTGTTTGGAATACTTGTGTATCGTAGATGATTCCTAATAATAGACATTCTGCCATGTATGTATCGATAAGTTTTGGATTCCATATTTTTAATAAATTATAAAGTATTTCACAGGTACTAGATGCCTTAGGTTCAATTAAATTTATTGAGGCATTAATGCTATTACTAATGTGGTGATCTATGTTTATAAATTGAATTTGTTTAAACTCAGTAGGATAATATAGACGTTCATAGTTAGCAGTATCAAAAGCTATTATTAAATCTGGAATTTGTGAGTGTTTATTTACAAGGAATTTGTTAGGGTGTCTTGTAATTTGGGAATCAGGCTTGGATGGATAAATTGTTTCTACTGATTTATTAAGTTTATTTAAAACATGTTCCATTGCACAGCAGGCGGATATACCATCTGGATCTGGATATAGATGAGTTAGTAGTGTAATTCGGTTAGATTTATTAATAAGGGTCCAGGCATTAGTTATTAAATTTTGATCCATAATATTTTTCTAATAGCTCCTTGGAATAGGCTCCTTCTCTTAGAACCTTTATGTTGTCTGGTGATGTAGCGTCTAGGATTGTGGAAGCTAAAGATTCCTTTTTTTCTTCAGGACTGTCAACAAAAAAAGCTACCTTTGCTAGTAAATTTTTTTCAATTTCTTCAAACTTAGTTGGTGCAGGCATTGAAATAGTATTTGCGCTAGTTGAAAATAGACCATTAAATGATTTTAATAAATTAAGTAATCCTTTATGGTTAGGTATTCTAATAGCGATGGTATCATAACCAACTGTTACGAAGTTAGGCAAGTTTTTTTTTGCTTTAAAGATAATGGTTACAGGTCCAGGCCAGATTTTATCGATAAATGCTTCAATTTTCAGAGGTACTTTATCTACAAATAATTTTAATTTTTCTTTTGTATCTATTAAAATTATAAATGGTTTTAAACGTTTTGCTTGTTTAAATGTTTCTATTTGTTTAAAAGATTCTTCTGTAATGCTTGCTAAAAATCCATAAACAGTATCAGTAGATACTATAGATACTTGATTTTTTTGAAGCGATTTCTTTAATAATTTAAAATCACTAAGATTATTCCAAGATAAAGTAAGAAAATTAGACTTTTTGTAATAAATTTTTGACATTGTTGTTAGATAAAATTATTTTAAATTGAAAGAAATGTTTTCTAAATTATTGTGTTTGAAATTTTTTTAAATCTTTGTTTTCCTATAGCTTTACATTATTACAATAATAAATTTAATACAATAATTTTTAAAAAAAATAGCAGTTTTTTAAAAAACCAAATGCCAGGGAACTGGTAACAGGAGAGGTGAAAGTATGAGTTCCAACTATGTAGGAAGTCAATCCTCCAAAGTTCAAGATGGACTTGTAGGTAGAGTTAGAAGTTATAATGAAATAATTGAATTTTTAAGTTCTAGAAGAGTTATAGATCATAACGAATCAGCCTTACATCGAATGAGACAACTGGATATAGCATTCGATAGTCTTTCTACTAGATTTGATTTGATTTTAATAGGTGGATGTAATGGTAAAAGCTCAACAATAAATTTTACATCAAAGCTTTTAAATGAAGAAAATTTTAAAGTTGGAACAGTATATTCAAGTCATTTCCTATCTTATAACGAACGGATTGCAGTTAATTCTCAAGTAATTAATAATAAGCAGTTTGCAGAATATACCAATGACGTTATCAATGTTGTTGAACAAAATAAAATAGATGCTACTGCATTTGAAATACTAGCAATGGCTGCACTTTTATTTTTTAGAAGTGAAAAAGTAAATATTGCTATATTTGAAGTGGGTATAGGTGGTAAGTTTGATGCGATCAATGCATTTACTCCAAAAATATCAGCTGTTACAAGAATAGCAGAAGATTATATAGATATTCTTGGTGATAGTTTAGATAAAGTCACAGAAGATATGATGGGGATTGCTAAAAAGGACTGTTGGTTTATATCCGCAGAACAAAGTAAGCTCCGTTTACAGAAAATGAAAGAGTTTTCTGATGTTAATGGTGCTATATGGGCAATGCCAATAAGAAAGCTTGCAACACTTCCATATATATATGAACAGCTTTATGGTAAATCTGCATCTTTAGCAGAGCGGATAACTCAGCTTTATGTTGAAGATATTAGAAAGCAGTTTTCTCCATTTCTTAGAGGCAATCTTCTTGCTACCACAAAAGGTCAAAGAGGTCGTCCTACTTTAGAGGCAAAGCGTCAAGCTGAACTAAATCCTGTAAAAACATTGAAAAGTTTTTGGAATGAAGAATTTACATTAGTACGTGGATGTTTTGAAGTTTTGGATAAAGAAAAACCAACTATTCTTTTAGATAATGCACATAACCTTGAAGCAATAATAAATCTTTTTTTAGGAATTCGTCTTTTACATTATCAACGTCCTATTAAAGGATTAGCGCTTATTTTATGCTTGAAAGATTTTATTAAATCACAAGAAGTTATTAAGCACATACGTTATTTATTAAAAAGAGTTAATGGTCAAGTATTTTTCTTACCAATTAAGGGTGATGCAAATTATATTAATCCAGAAAATTTATCCCAATTAGCAAAGACTGTTAATATAAAAGCAAAAGCATGCAAGACATTTGCTGAGGCATTCGATGCAGCTAAAAAGGTTGTTGATGAAAGACAGGGCCTTGTTTGTATAAGCGGCCATGCATCTTTAATCACAGAGTATTGGAAAGATAAAGGAATAAAGAAATTTAATTAGAAACTTGGTGAGTAGTAAGAAGGTTAGCGAGGAAATTAATTCCTCGCTAATTTTTTAAAATAACGATGAGGATTAACAGATGTTTAAAAAAATTGTTTTTATAGTTTTTTCTATATCTAATATTTTTTCTTATCCAATTAGTTACTATAAAATAGTTTTTAAAGATGGTAAATATATAGAATGTTTCGGAGATTATCATAAAGTTGAAGATACTCCTAATCAGGAATCAGTAAATTTACTAAATTATATAATAAGGCTTGATAAAGAAGGTAGGTCAGTAGATTTATTATGGGAATCATCTGAAAATTTAGATGTTAAGTGGAATGGCAAATCTTTGCTTGTTCATGGGTATAAAGAATTAAAGAATCAACTAAGAAATGTACAGTTAATAGACGTAGAAAATAGGTCTCTTGATTTTATTTATGCATTTCATTATTTTTTTTGTGATGGTGAAAATGAAGCAATGATAAAAGAGATTAATAAAAATATTAGTTTAAATATTGTTCTTAGTCAGATAGAAAAATATTTATATTCTGTTGATAAAGATGTGCGAGAATATCCATTTGTATATGAACTTGTTAAAAGTCTTAAATTTGAATTAAATAATATTATTAAATATAAGAATAAGAAACTTTATGAGTTGAATGAAGAAGAATATTTAATAATTAAACCTGCGATAATGGTTTTATTTTATTGGTTTATGAATGTTGAACTTTTACTAAAAATTTTATCATCTAAGAAAAAGCACATAATTATTGTTTCTGGTAATAATCACATAATAAATATTGTCAATTTTATAAAATTGACTACGCCTTATGTTCATAGCTCTTCTAAGATTATAGAAGCTTAGCAAAACTTAAAATGATATTGATTGTTTGCTTAAAACTTCGGCTTTACCTTCCATAAATAGCATGTCCTTATCTATTTCTTTTAAAAAATTGATTATTGGATCAGCATACTCTGGATGTTTTAACGCTAGAGAAATTGTAGCTTTGAGCCAACCTAAAGGGTTGCCTACATCGTATCTAGTTCCTTGAACCTTATATGCAAATACTTTTTCTCCATTATTAAGTAGTTGGGAAATAGCGTCTGTTAATTGAATTTCTCCAGAATGGCCTGATGCTGTTGCTTGTATTGCATCAAATATATTTGGAGATAAAACATATCTGCCTATTATTGCAAGATTTGAAGGAGCATCATTAGGTTCAGGTTTTTCTACTAAACTTTTGACTTGGAAAAGATTAGGGGAGAACTGTTTTTTTATTGCTACAACACCATAGTGTTTAGTATCTTCTATAGGTACTTCCCTTACGGCAATAACGTTACATTTTTCTTGAGTTGCGATTTTTATAAGTTGAGAGATTGCGGGTGTAGGTCCAGTAATGATTTCATCTGGTAATAATATTGCTACATGCTCTCTTCCTACGGCGTGTCTTGCTGTCCAAACTGCATGACCTAGTCCAAGTGGTTCTTTTTGTCGTACATAAGAAAATTCTGCATTTTCTATTAGTTTTGATATAGAGGCTATTAGATATTTTTTATTTTTTTGTTCTAATGTAAAGTCTAGTTCTGGAGCTATATCAAAATGATCTTCTAATGCTTTTTTTGTTCTTCCGCTTACTATTACAAAATTATTAAGGTTAGATTTAATGCCTTCTTCTATTATGTATTGTATTGCAGGCCTATCTACAAGAGGGAGCATTTCTTTAGGAATAGCCTTTG
Organism: uncultured Pseudomonadota bacterium; assembly: GCA_964491895.1. GTDB lineage: Bacteria > Babelota > Babeliae > Babelales > UBA12411 > CAZBHK01. The sequence goes on from CAZBHK010000001.1 coordinate 45,745, forward strand.
TTTGTGGTAAGAAGCGTGAACCCAAGCCAGCAGCAGGGATGATTGCTTTTTTAACTTCCATACTTATCTCTCCTTGTATTTCTTTTAAAATTGCTCTAAAAATCTTATTTTACCACTGTGGAATAATCTTATGTCATTGATGCCATACTTGATCATTGCTAGTCGTGTTAGCCCAAAGCCGAAAGCAAAGCCCGAGTATTTATCAGGGTTGATTTTGCTGGCCCTTAGTACATTTGGGTGAATTAATCCACCAGGGAAAACTTCTATCCATTTTGTGCGTTTACATACACCACATCCATCTTTACAAAATGGACATTCCATATCTATTTCTACTCCAGGTTCGACAAATGGAAAAAAACCAGGACGTATTCTTATATTTAAATCTTTTTTATTGAAGAGCATACTTAAAAAAGTTTTGGCGGTAGCAAATAAATTTGCCATGCTAATATTTTTACCTATGAGAAACCCTTCACATTGCATGAACATTATGTCATGAGAAGCATCTGTGGCTTCATGTCTATAACATCTTCCTGGAACTACTGCAGCAATAGGTAACTCTTTTGTTTCCATTGCATGAACTTGGATAGGAGACGTATGTGTACGTAAAAGTGTTTTAGGAAGATTGGTCCAAAATGTATCATACATATCTCTGGCAGGATGATCTTCTGGAATATTTAGGCCTGTAAAGTTGTAGTATTCAGTTTCTACTTCAGGACCATCAAGGATTTCATAACCCATTGATAAAAAAATATCTTCTATCTCTTCTACTATTTGAGTATATGGATGTAGAGAGCCTTTTTGGATGTCTGTTTTATAGGCAGTTACATCAAAGTTTTGTTTTCTTAATTTTTGAGCTTGGGTTTCTTTTTCTAATAATGATAGATAACGTTTTTCAATTTCAGATTCTGCATCACTTTTTAATTTATTTAGTAATGGTCCGAATGTACGTTTTTCTTCTGCTGATAAGTTTTTTATCTCAGAAAATAAAAGTGTAATTAGACCTTTTTTACCAAGAAAATTAACACGAACAGCATCTAACTCTTTTAGAATAGATGCTGTTTTTAATTCATTAAAAAGTTGCTTTTGCAGCTCTTGTATTTTATCTTTCAAGGCCTGCACATTTATTCCTAAATTAACATTGTTAAAGATATTTTTTAGATATTAACATCTTTTTAGGAATTTGATAAGTCAGTTAGTTTTATAATGCAGCTATTACTTTAGGTGGCTGCGATTAATATCTCTTAAAAGTGAGTTCATAGATACTGATTCGATATTTTCTAGAAATGCATCTTCTATTTCTTTGCATTCAAATTCAAAATCGGCAGCAAGTTCTGCACGGCAAGATTTGTTTTTTTGATCATGTTTGTTTTCTTTACTAGGATTTTTTTTTGTAGTTTTAAAACTTTGTCTTATGCATTGTTCTAAGACATGTTTAATACTTGCTATTTCTGATTCAAGAAGGTCTGTACGTTTAGGAAAGCGTGATTTTTGTTGTTCTAGTATTGACATTAATTTGTATGCTTCTTCAAAGCTGCCATCTTTATTTGCTATTACGTTTGCAATACATCTATTTACAGGTGATTGATATTTTGGTGCAGCAACAGATATATTTAAAGTTGTTAACATTGCTATTAATATTATATTTTTATAATTCATAATAAATCCTTACCTTAATAAATTATTATTTATTTTAATTGTGTTCCTAATTTTTTATTTGTTGTTTTTATCATTTTAATTAATGTTTTTTAATGCCATAAATATTATAGTAATAAAGTTTATGTCGTATTTAAAAGGCTTTTCTTCGAAATAATTCGTAATTGTATGGTTGTATTATTGAAAAGTCAATGAAAAGACTTAATCTAATTAGATAATTTAAAACAATTAGTGACAAAAAATAGATATGGTGGAAACAATAGATACAATCTTTATAAAATCAATTCTCTGCTTTCAGAGGTTGTTATTGGTCGTTTATCTTAAGTAAAGCATTTTTAGCTATTTTTGCTTGCTATAAAAATAGATTATTGGTTTGAAAACATTGATTTTGTTTGACAATATGGCAAGCTATATATAACTTTTAAACTTGTCGCCGAGGTAGCTCAGTGGTAGAGCAACAGACTGAAAATCTGTGTGTCGCTGGTTCGATTCCGGCTCTCGGCACCAATCTTATTTATTCCCTTAATGCATTTTTTTTATTAAAATTAGAGTAGATATAACGTTAGGGGATATTATGTTTAATTTTTTATCTAATAAATTTTCAGGAATTTTGAGTTGGGTTAAGGACAAAGGACGCCTTAGCGAAGAGAATATTTTTGATGCTGAGACTCAGGTAAGGGACGCTTTATTAGAGGCAGATGTTCCATATCATGTGGTTGATGAGTTCGTTAATAAGATTAAGGAAGAAGTTATAGGTCAAAAAATAACTTCTAAGGTTAATCCTGGTCAATTATTAATCAAGATAGTATATGATCAATTATTGTCTTTTTTAGGTGGGAAAGATAGTAATAAGATTACATTTCAGATTCCATCGGTTATTATGATGATGGGACTTCAAGGATCAGGGAAGACAACAACTATTTCCAAATTGGCTAATTGGTTATTATTAGAGTCTCAAAAACGTGGTAAAGCTAGAAAGATTTTATTGGCGTCGGTTGATTTTTATAGACCCGCAGCTATAGATCAGTTAGAGCTCTTAGCAAAGCAAATAAATGTAGATTTCTATAGAGCTAAACATACAGATGTTGTTAAGGCAACTAGAGAGATAAGAGAAGCTTATAAGGATAAGGGCTATGAATATTTATTTTTAGATACTTCTGGTAGGTTACATGTCGATAATGAGATGATGGGAGAGCTTAGAGAGATTGATCTTATTATGTCACCTAAGTATAAGATCTTGATCTTGGATTCTATGACGGGACAGGAATCTTTGAAAATAGCCCAGGCTTTCGAACAAGATATTGGTTTTTCTGGAGTTATTTTGACTAAGATGGATAGTGATACTAGGGGTGGCGCAGCTTTTTCGTTTAAGTATTCCTTAAAAAAGCCAATTTATTTTGTAGGTTCTGGTGAGAAGGTTAATGACCTTGAGCTTTTTATTCCTGAGCGTATGGCATCTAGAATATTAGGTATGGGAGATATTTTGACTCTTATTGAGAAGGCAGACCTTCAGGGGAATGGGTTGCAGGATGATGTTGCATATAAGATGATGAGTGGTGGATTTAACCTTGAAGACTTTTTAAAACAGTTAGATATAATAAGTAAGATGGGTTCCATGCAAAAGTTGGTAAGGTATTTACCAGGGATGCCTAATATAACACCAGAGGCTATAGAAGCTGGTGAGCAGGAGGTTAAGAGGTTTAGAGCCATTATTTCCTCTATGACTGTAAAGGAGCGAAGGTTTCCTCAGTTATTGGATGCTTCAAGAAAGCTTAGAATTGCTAGGGGTTCTGGTACAAATGTGCAAGAAATCAATAAATTGCTGCAGAGATTGCAGCAAAGCAAGCAATTTGCTAAAATGTTTAAAAAAATTGGAAGATAAATTATTGTTTCAACCGTGGGATGTATTATGGTAAGAATTCGTTTAAGTCGTATTGGAAAAGTAAATAGGCCTTATTGGCGTATAGTAGTTATTGATTCTCGTGATAAGAGAGATGGTGCCTTTATTGATAATTTAGGTTCTTATGATCCAATTAGGAAACAGATTCTAAATATTAATTTAGAAGGTATTAATGGTTGGGTTGCTAAGGGTGCTCAGTGCAGTGACTCTGTTAAAAGATTGATTAAGCAGCATAAAAAAGGCGTTCAAGCCTAGGTAAAGGATAAGATGTTAATTAGGCTTGTAGAGCATGTTGTTAAAAGGTTGGTCGATAAGCCTGAAAATGTTATTGTCCAAGAGACAATGGCAAGTCAGACCATTATTATAAAGCTTAAGGTCGACTCTGAAGATTTGGGGAAGGTTATAGGGAAAGAGGGGCGCATGGCAAGGGCTATACGTACCTTAGTTCATGCTGCAGCGCTTAAAGATGGTAAGCGTGCGGTTCTTGAGATATTGGATTAAATTTTTTCGTGAAAATTTCAATTCTGACCATTTTCCCTGAGTTATATGATGCATTTTTAAAAACAAGTATTATAGCAAGAGCTCAGGAAAAAGGTCTTTTGCAGTTTAATATTATACGATTTTCTGATCTATGTGAGCCCAAGGTCCGTATAGATGAGCCTACTGTTGGTCCTGGCGTTGGCATGATTTTGACACCTAGTGTTGTTGAATCAGCTATTGAGATTGCTGAGGCTAAGTGGGGCAAGGGCTATAAAATATTTTTTTCTCCTAGAGGTACGCCTCTTAAGCAATCAACTTTGAAAACTGTTTATTCTAAAATTGAACCTAATAATAACGATAGTATGCACTTAATATTGATATGTTGTCGATATGAGGGTTTGGATGAACGTGTTTTAGAAACTTATGCTGATAAGGTAATATCTATAGGTGATTATGTTCTTATGGGTGGTGATTTACCTGCACAGGTATTACTTGAAGGTTTATTAAGATTACTTCCTGGTGTTGTTGGTAAAAAGGAGTCGGTTGAAAAGGAGTCTTTTGAGGGTCCCTTTTTGGACTATCCACAATATGGGCTTCCGGTTGAATGGAATAAACAAGTTATTCCAGAGGTATTACGTTCTGGTAATCATGCCATTATAGAACAATGGAGAAAAGAGAAGTCTATAAAGAAAACAGTTTTAGAAAGATTTGATTGGCTTAGAAAGAATAAGCTTTCTAAGAACGATAAGGACCTTGTAAGAAGTTTTATACCAAAGCATTATGTAGCGTTGATGCATAATGATGTAATATTAAAGGCTTTTAATAAGGTTGGTAATACATCTATTACTTCTATAGATATTCATGATATTTCTAGGTCTAGTGCTACCTATGGTATAGAAAATGTCTTTTTGGTTAGTGCTCTTAAGGATCAGCATGCAATACTTGAGAAGTTTTTAGATTTTTGGATGTCCTCAGAGGGTAAGAAATATAATACTACTCGTTTTGAGGCTATTAAGAAGGTGGTACCAGCTTTTGATTTTGATCAGGTTGTAGAAGTTATTTATAATAAAGAAGGTAAAAAACCTATTATAATTGCAACTTCAGCCAAGATACAAAGTGAAGTAAAGTCATTAGACTATTATAGTCAAGAAGTTATTTGGAAACAGGATCGGCCTGTTTTGTTTGTTTTTGGTACGGGCCAGGGACTTTCAAGTGAATTTTTACAAAAATGTGACTATTTATTCGGACCTATTAACGGATTGATTGATTATAATCATTTATCGGTTAGGTCTGCGGTTTCTATAGTCTTAGATAGGTGGTTGGGATTAAATCCAGATTTTGATATAGTTAAATCCTTTGATATATTAGAATAATAAGGGTATTATAAAGGTAAAATTAGCTTTTAATGCACAGAGGAAGATACATGAAAGCAGGAACACTTACACGTGAAACTATAATGGAATTGAACACAGAGGGTGTTAAATATCCAGAGTTTAGAATTGGTGATACTATCGAGGTCGGTTTGGTTATTCAGGAAGCTGGTAAGAAGGACCGTATCCAAAAGTTTGAAGGTGATGTTATTGCTTTCCATAATAATGGAGTAGCAACAACGTTTACTGTTCGTAGAATAAGTGCAAATAATGTTGGCGTTGAGAAGATTTTTCCATACTATTCTCCTACTATAAGTAGTATAAAAGTTATGAAACGTGGAATAGTTAGACGCGCTAAACTACACTATATTCGAGATCTTGTTGGAAAAGCATCAAGGATTAAAGAAAGAGTTTTAACCAAAGAGCAAAAAGCTGCATTTAAAGAAGCAGAACCACAACTAGAACAATAGTTTTTTGTTAACTGGGAGAGTGCAATAATACATGTCCAAAAGTATTATTAACTTTTTTTTTATAATTATATGTTTTACAACTTTGACGTCCTGTTCTAAAAAAAATAACACAAGAATCGAGCCGTCTGTGCAAGTACTTGATAGTTTGCGATTATATGAAGCAAAGCAGGTTGATGTACCAACACCAGTAGGCTATCTTCTTGTGAATTCAAAAACAGAACCATTGACTAATGAGGATTTATCTTCGCTATGTTATTTAGGTGGTTTGTCTATAAAAGAAGCAACAGATTTTTATTATAAAAATATGGAACTCCTTGGTTGGGGGATTCATGATTTCTCTAATAAGAATGAAGGTCTTTTATTTTGTAAAAAAGGTAGAAGAACATGTGCTATTTCAATACGCTCAGATGTAAAAGAAGAGAAAAGTAAAATTCATATATTCATGCACAATAATAATATTAATAATTCTAAAGATATTAATTCTAAAAAATTAATGTTTAATTAAAATGGGGTATTTATGTATACGATGTTGAAAGGGTTGGCTTTATTTCTTTCAATTATTATTTTTATGCCATTAGTTTTTTTTCTATTGGTGGGTGGGATTGGACGTTCCTTTTCATTGACTGTAGATAGGACATCTTGGCTGGCAAGAACGAATATTAAGTGGATCAGATCCATAGCAAATAGATTTTTTATATAGTAAGAGCTTTCAAGAGCTTAAGATAAGTACAACAAATATAGAGTAGACTCTATTGGTTAATTCAGAATAGGATTTTTTATGAAAATAAAAATCATAGCATCAATGTTATGTTCATTAATATTTTTAACTAATGTTATATCATGGCCCATGGCGCCTATTGCCTCAATAAAATCAGCTGATGCTTTGGATCATTGGTTATTAGAGGCAGCACAAAACGTAGGTTATTTATCACACCAGTTACCTGAAACATTTTTAAAAGATGTGCCGGGATTTTCTATAGAAGAATTTAATGCATTTTTTAAAGAGGTTGTTGCTGGTCGCAAGATGAAGAATGAATTTATGACTAGTGAAACATTTTTTCAAGCATTGCTTGATAGTTCTATGCAACTTTCTCGCATCGATATGGCAATAAGAATAGGTAGCGGGGAAGTTAGTACATATAGACCATTGTTAACAGTTAGGGCGAAAGGTTATGCAAATCATTTTTATCAAATGGCAGCGGTTATTTTATTAAATATGGCTCCATATGTTAGTCCTAAAATAAGAGATACTGTGGAATTAATTGCATTACAAAAAATGAAAGAGCAACCTTCATGGCAAGGGCTTAAGGATATGCTTGAACTGTTAGATAGAATTTTTATAGAGTCTAAAATATTTCAAAAGAACATGATTCAAGAATTAGAGTCGAGAGAACGTACTATTATACAATCAGGAGCTTCTAGAAATAATGCACTAATTGCTGGAGGAGTTGCTGCTTGCACTGCTATTGCAGCATGTTTAATTGCATTAAAATATATTAGAAGAATATAAATTATTGAGGAGAGGCCACTAAGGCTTCTCCTACTTCATTAATTTTACCAGCGCCTATAGTTATAAATAGATCACCTTCTTGTAGTGATTTTTTTAATTCTTCTGTGATTTCATTAAATGTTGCGCAATAATAAATTATCTTATTTGGATTTTTTTCTTTAATAGCCTTAATTAAATTTTCACTTGTTATACCAGGGATTGGAATCTCACTTGCTGGATAAATATCTGCTAAGTAGATAATATCAGGTGAAGCCGTTGCTAATAAAGATACAAACTCATCCCATAATTTTTGTGTACGTGTGAATCTATGAGGTTGGAAAGCGGCAATAAGTCTTTTTTTAGCTCTTTTTTTTGCTACTAATAGTGTATTTTCTAATTCTACAGGATGATGCCCATAGTCATCGAAAATGTCTGCACCATTAAAATTTCCTTTAAATTCAAATCTACGTTCTACACCTTTGAATGTAAATAAGGCTTTTTGGATATCCTCAAAAGGAACAGAAAGCTCTAGACACACAGCTATTGCTGCTAATGAATTTAGGATATTATGTTTACCAGGGATGTTCAAAGTTATTTCACCAATTAGATTTTTAGAATAAACGTTAAAGATTGAATATGTTGATTCTAAAGAAATAATTTCACCACGAATATCTGTATCTGAGCTAAGTCCATATTTAATAATAGGGATGTGTGTAATAGGCATTATTGATTGGATCCCAGGATCATCAATACAAACAAAGCCTTTGCCATAAAATGGAAGCCTTGCTAAGAAATCTCTAAATGTTTGTTTGATATCGTCTATGTCTTTATAGGTATCTAGGTGATCGGCATCAATGTTGGTTACTACTGCTAAGCTAGGGTTGAGATATAAAAGTGAGCGGTCACTTTCATCAGCTTCTGCAATAATTAAATTTCCATTACCAAATTTTGCATTATTACTAAAATTTTTAAGAATTCCACCTACAATAACAGAAGGGTCTTTACCTGATTCTATAAGGATATGTGAAATAATTGAAGTAGTTGTTGTTTTGCCATGAGTCCCTGAGATTGCAACACTGTGCTTAGTTCTCATTATTTCAGCTAACATAATCGCTCTAGGGATTACAGGAATTCCTTTGTTTAAGGCACAAGCTACTTCAGGATTTTCTTTATTTAATGCTGAGGAATATATGAGAACATCTACATCATGAATATGATCTTTATTGTGGCCTTGGTATACATTGCAGCCTATTTCTTTTAGATGATCTATTGTTTTAGAATGTGTACATAGATCACATCCCGATACAATATAACCTTGGTGTTTTAGTATTTCTGCGATACCGCTCATTCCTATTCCACCGATACCGATGAAGTGTAGATGTTTTTTCTTGTTGTACATTATTTAGTTTCCCAGTATTTGACTAAGCGAGAAAGTGCTTCTTGTAAAATATCTCTATTTCTTGCAAAACATAGTCGTATATAATTTTTTGAGCTTGGACCAAATGTTCCTCCAGGAACGGTTGATACACCAGCTTCTTTAATAATATCTAAACAGAGCTTAGTTGTATCTTCTTCTTTCGTTTGTACGAAAGTATAGAATCCTGCAATTGGATTTTGGAAGTCGATAATACCAGCTTTTTTTAGCGGAGTTAACATTTTGACGGTAAGATCTCTGTTTTTTTTCACATACTGATGAAATTGATCTGTAAGATGTGGATTATTTAATGCAGCTAATGCAGCATACTGCCCGATTACAGAAGAACATATAAATATAGAGTCTTGCATTACATAAGCCATAGGAGCTAGTGACTCTGGTACAACCATGTATCCAATTCTCCAGCCACTTAAACCAAAGTTTTTTGAGAATGATGAGACTTTTATTACATGTTGAGAAGCCTTAGTAAATGGTGTTACTGAGAAGAACTCTCCTTCAAATATATAATCTGAATAAACTTCATCTACAATTAAATAAATACCTTTTTCTTCACACCATGATATTAAATCCAAGATATCATTTTTTGCAGAGAGGGTGCTTGTTGGGTTGGATGGGTTAGAAAAAATAATCATCTTTGTTTTATTTGTAGTTGCTGCTTTAATTTCTTCTATGGGAAGATTCCATGAGATTTTATCATTTTCTTTTTTTAATGATGAGACATATATAGGTTTAGCTCTAGCGATTCTTGCTAAGTTTATGTATGACGGATATGCAGGTTCTGGAAGGATAACTTCATCTTTATCTGTTAATAATAAAAGCATTAGAGCTGTTAAGGCTCCATTGCATCCATGAGTAATAATAATTTGTTTGGTTGTAATGTTTACATTGTGTTTAGCTGTCAATGTTTCGGCTAACTTTTCTCTAAGTTCTAATAATCCTGAGCCATGACCATAGTAATCGGCTTTGTTACTTGTAACAATTTTTTTTACATAATCTTTGATTTCTTTTATTGGAGCATCAACTTTTAGACCACCTTGAGATAAAGAAATAATATTCGGATTATTACGAGCGAATTCTTCCATTTGTTTTATTGCGGAAAGTTTTATATCTATCATATTTTTCAATCGGTTAACAATGTTAACGAAAAGTTGGAGTGTTTAAAATTATTACAATTTCCTTATACGTAAGGAGTAAGGTTGTAAAAAAAGATATTAATATTAATACACGACATGTTAAGTTTAGAATAATATTTTTTTTATATGTATTACTACAAAAAAATGAATTAAAGAATGTAGCAATTCCACATACTACTATAACTATCCAAAGTGGCCAAGGTGTTTGCAAAATAAGATAGAGGAGATGTGTTACACTTGTTTTTATATAAGGTGTGCCAGATATTGCAAGCGTGAACATATTTATGGTTAATGCTATTAACCATGTGAATAGCTCAGGATATTTAATTTTTTTATTAAATAAAAATTTAAAAGTTTTTGTTATAAGGACTTTGCCTCTAGATATAGGCATACATAATACAAAAAATGACCATGTTAATAATGAAAGATGTATTGCTACTAATGGATTGTAATTATTAAAAATTGGTTTGATTAATAAAATAAATAGTATTAGAAATATAGAGAATTTTATTAATGGAAATTGTTCTGGATCTGTATATATTTGTTCTAGTTTTTTTTCTATATCATTACTCATAAATGTCCCCTTATTTTTCAAAAAGAACTTTTGGTGGAGCTAACCGGGGTCGAACCGGTGACCTTTCGAATGCCATCCGAACGCTCTACCAGCTGAGCTATAGCCCCACAGCTATATAAGTCTAGGTGAATTAAGTAAAAAAAACAACTTCGTGAACTACCGACCACCAAGTTTACGCTCTGGTGGCGGCTTCCTGCTTCGCTCCATGGATAACTAGACTACTACTAAGAATAGTCCCCGCCATAGCATGGTCCACAGGCTTATATTCGGACCGTCCCGGCCCTATTTGCAATAACGCAACTTTCTTTATATTGATTGCCGCATTTATATCCCTATCTATAATAGCACCACAATACTCACATTCGTAAGTACGTGTTGATAAAGATAGTTTTTCCTTGATCTTGCCACATTGGGAACAAGTCTTAGAGGATGGAAACCAGCGATCAATCATTATCACATTCTTACCTGACCATTGTGATTTATACTGTAGTGTTTTTGTAAAAAAATGCCATCCACAATCACCAATAGATTTAGCAAGTTTGTGATTTTTCATCATTCCTTGCACATTTAGATCTTCTATTGCAAAACTAGTATCGTGGTTCTTGTATACTAATTTTGCTGAGATCTGATGTGCTCTATCTTGACGTTGACTTGTTAGTTTTTCATATATTTTTGCTACCTTTTTTCTAGCTTTAGCTCTGTTAGCTGAACCTTTAATCTTCTTGAAAAATTTTCTTTGTGCAGATTTCAATCGCTTTTGATTCTTATAAAGATATTTATGGTTTGGTTCTTTATCACCTGAGCTAGTTATTACAAAATCTTTTATGCCAAGGTCTATACCTAGTGTTTTATCTCCTTCTATAGGAGAAGATACAGGCGTTAACACATTTGTATCTACTAATACACTAATAAAATACTTATCTGTCGGAGTTTTACTTACTGTACAAGTTTTAATCTCACCAGAGAATTTTCTATGTAATTCAATTTTAATACGTTTGATTTTAGGAAGGTTAACAAAATTCTTATCAAGATCTACTTTTACATGCTGTGGGCATTGATATGACTGTCTTCCATTATATTTACTCTTGAATCTTGGAAGCTGAGTCTGTCCTTTGAAGAAGTTTTTATACGCTGTATCAAAATTGATCAATGAAGCTAGAAGTGACTGACTATTTACCTCTCTCAACCAGCTTATTTTCTTTTTAAGAGTAACTAACTCATTTTGAAGGTCTATCCTAGATAAAGTTAAGCCAGTTTCTTTATAATGTAATTGTCTTCTAGTAAGAGCCCAGTTGTATACCCACCTAACACAACCAAAATGTTCAGCAAAATTTTGTCTCTGAATTGCATTAGGATATATTCTATACTTATATGCCTTAAGCATATCTTACTCTCCCTTTGAAAACCTATTACCATAATACCAGAAGAACAATCTTTATAAAAATATTTTTAGACATCCGGTTTATCCGCTATCCATCGCCACCCAAATCTAAGAGATTTTGTATGGCGAATTCCGCGGAAATTTGTTAAAACTAAAAAACATTTATTTAAAAATTATATTTTGAGTATTCTATATCTATGAAGCAAATAAAAGAAATTTTAGATAAAAAAATTATTCTTATTCTTAAAGAGATTATTACAAAAGGGATACCTTACCTTGTTGGAGGATGTGTTCGGGATTTAATTTTAGATCTACCTATCAAGGACTTAGATATAGAGGTGCATGGTCTTACTATAGAAGAATTAGAAATAATCTTGAAAAAGTTTGGATATGTACGTCTTGTTGGAAAACAGTTTGGTGTTTTGCGGATCGATTCATATGATATTGATTGGTCTATTCCTAGACGAGATAGTAAGGGTAGAAAGCCCAAGGTAGAATTTGATCCAGGGATGGGAATTAAGGAAGCTGCTAGGAGAAGAGATTTGACCTTAAATGCTATAGCAATAAACTTGAAAACATTTTTAACAACTGGTGACCAAGAGTTTATTGATCCTTATGGTGGTATAGAAGATATTAAGCATGAAAGATTAAAAGCAGTAGATTCGGTTCTTTTTTATGATGATCCACTACGTTTCTATCGTGTTATACAGTTTATTTCACGCTTTGAGATGGAACCTGATGAAGAATTAACAGTGATCTGTAAAAAGATCAATGTAGTGGATGTTGCAAGAGAGCGGATTTATGATGAGTTTAAAAAGTTGCTTTTAAGGTCTAGAAAACCATCCTTAGGATTACGTTATTTGAAAAAGATTTCTAGATTAAAAGAATTGTTTCCAGAGCTTGGTGCTTTGGTCGGTATAAAACAGTCAGAAAAATATCATCCAGAAGGTGATGCATTTGAGCATACTATGCAGTCTTTAGATGCCTCTGCAGTTTTAGAGTTGTATGAAGATGAATCTGAAAAACTTTTGGTGATGTTTGCTGTATTATGTCATGATCTTGGTAAAGCAAAAGTTAATACACAGGATGGTAGAGCGATAGGTCATGAAAAGGAAGGAGTTTCTTTAGCAGGTAAATTTTTAAAACGATTTGGAGTGACTGGTTTTTTAAGTAATGCTATTAGTAAGATGGTTTATTACCATATGATGCCATTTGCATTATTGGAGCAGAAGTCAGGTTTAAGCGCGTATAAGCGTTTAGCTAGTAAACTTTCGCCGGAAGTTACACCAAAAGAGTTAGGGTTAGTTGCATTGTGTGATCATAGAGGTAGAAATAAAAATTCATTTGAGTCTTTACAAAATTATAAAAATGAATTTGATTATTATATGCAAAAAGTTAAAGATGCAGATGTTGAGTATGGGCCACAAAAGCCTGTATTATTAGGAAGACATTTATTGGATATTCTAGATCCTGGTGAAAAAATGGGTGAGTTATTAAAAAAAGCTTATGAGATTCAGATAGAAGAAGGTATTTTAGATTGGGAAGAGTTGAAGCGTAGGGTTATTGCAAAGAAAGCTTAGAGGATTATTATGTTTGGATTTTTGTTTCAGTCATCGTCTTGGGAACTTGTAAGGCAGTCAGATTTTTTTACAAAGTTAATAATTTTTTCATTATTTATATGTTCTATAATATGTGTAGCAATTATAATTTTAAAATTTTCTTATTTTAGAAAAGAGCTTCATCAGATGAAATCTCTTCTTGCTCGTATTAGAGGTGTTAAGTCAATAGAAAGCTTTTATGCGTTAAATGAAGAATTTTCTTCTAACCTTGGTGGTCTTTTTTTAACTGAGGGTTTGTCTGAAGTTAAGTCATTATTGAAAACAGAAAATTATTTAACTGAAAGTGATATAAATAGATTAGATGTTGCTTTGAATCAAACAACAGATAATGCAATGCTTGAAGCTGAAAGTTATTTACCAGTATTAGGTGTAAGTGCAGCAGTATCTCCACTTATTGGTTTGTTTGGTACTATTTGGGGTTTAATTCATGCTTTTGTAAGTATAGGTCAGGAAAAATCTGCGGATTTAGCGGTTGTTGCACCCGGTATAGCTGAAGCATTAATTACAACATTAGCTGGTTTAATTGTTGCTATACCTGCTATGATATTTTTTCATTATTTTTCCAATCAACTTAGAAAGATGGAGCAGATGATGGGCTATTTGATGGAAAGATTTTTTTCTACTGTTATACAACATTTTTCTAAGGCTAACTTGGAAAATTTGCTTGTTTCTAATAGAGAACAAGAAAAGAGAATGTAATGAAAAGAATGAGACGAAGAGTTAAGCGTTTTGCTATGCCTGAGATAGTATTGACTCCACTTATAGATACAGCTTTAACATTGTTAGTCATTTTTATGGTTGCAGCTCCTATATTACAGCGAGGAATTAAGGTTGATTTACCTAAGGGTGATACTAAAGAAGCTCAAGGAAAACAAGATTTGATTGTTACAATAACTAAGGACAATAAATTATTTTTTAACAGTTCTCCAGTAGCTAAAAAAGATTTATTATCTACTGTTAAGCGAGAGTTAGGGGTACGGGATGATTTACCAGTATATGTTAGGGCGGATGAATCTATATCATATGGAAAAGTAATAGAGATAGTAGATGAACTTAAACGATCGGGTGTTAAATACATTGCAATGTCGACACGGGCAATTAACTAAACATTATTTTTTATATTCATTTCTTTTTCATATTCTTTTAGTGTTAATTATTACTAAGATATCCTTGTTTGAAGGTATGCAAAAAAGCTTTATTGTCTTAGGTGCGCATTCTTCTAAGGAAACTGTTGCATATTTTAGGCCACTTAAGACGCCAAAGCAGATAGGCTCACCGACTTCTAGGATGAAGTCCGTTATTAAGGAACGGCATAGTAAAAAAAAGAAGACTGCTTTTAAAAAAACGTTAAAGAAAAAGAAGCCTATTATTAAAGAGAAGCTAGAAGAGAAAAAGATAGAAAAAAAGAAAGAGCTAGTAGAAGAGCCTGTTAAACAGGAACAACCAAAAGAAAAAACAGTCTCTGAGCCAATGTCTGTTGTATTGGGTGATGTTGCTGGGATAACATTGACTCGTTTCTACAAGGATGTTCAAAGAGAGGTTGCAAGAGTTTGGCGACCACCAGTTGGGGTGCCTAGGGGAACAGAGTGTGTGTTGTCTTTAGAGATTGATGATAAGGGTGACGTGAAAAAATTTGAACTTAGTGAGCGCTCAAAAGTTCTCATATATGATTTAAGTGTGTTACAGGCTGCTCGTGAATTTAAATTTGAAAAATCGCTATGGAATAGCAGTTTATTTATAACCTTTCGACAATAATTAAGGTGAGTAATGAATAAAATTATAATTATCTTAATGTTGATATCAAATCTTTTTGGCTATGATAGTATTTTTATAAAACCAGAACCTATTGAGAGAAAAGAAGAAAAATTAATATTTGAAGCACGTGCTAATGAAGCTACTAATGGTAAGATCAAATGTCTTGTAACATGTTTTGGAGAAGAACAGCTTTCTAGTGCAATAGCTAAAGTTTTCCGTAATGATTTAGAGTTTACAGATCAATTAGAAATAGATTTGCGCAAGACACAAAAACAGATTACTAGTGATATTATATCTAAGTTATTTACTCAGGGCGTTTCAATATATTGTTCCTTAGAAATAAAAAATGGTTCGGTACTGGTAAGTGTTTATGATACCTCTTCTTGTCAGGAAATTTTCAAGAAAAAGTTTAATTTAGATACAAATAATCCAGTGGTTTGTGGAAATAAGTTATCTCATGAGGTTCTTCCAAAACTTACAGGGGATACCCCAGTATCTCTTTATGATCTAGCATATTGTGAATTATTAAATCCAAGACATAAGGTTATTCGTGTTGCTAATTATGATGCTAAATTTTCATATGTTGCTGTGCCAATGAAAACAGTTAACATCATTCCATGTTGGCATGGTAGTAAGTCTATTTTATTTTATAGTCAATTAACTGGCAAGAATACGCGCCTTATGGCTATAGATTTACAGACAAATAGACACAAAGTTATATGCTCATTAGAAGGTTTAAATATGCAACCATCTGTATCTAAGGATGGGAAAAAGGTTGTTTTATGTCTTTCTTGTTCTGGCAACTCTGAGCTTTATTTTTATGATGCTGATGCTTGTGAAAAAAGAAAACAAAGATTTTTCAAGAAGATAACTAATAATGGTGGTAATAACGTAGCACCATTATTATTAGAGAACGGGGATATAATTTTTTGTTCAGATTATAAAACAGGTATTCCTCAAATTTTCTATCTTAATAGGAATACTAATACTATTAAGCAGCTTACACATGGTAGCTATTGTGCAGCACCATCTTATTGTGAAATTACTCGATCTGTTGTATTTACGCGGCCGGTGAATGGAGTATTTCAGTTGTTTAGATTACATTTAAATGATGATCTTAGTTCAAGTACCGAGGAGCAACTTACCTTTAATGCTGGTGATAAGCATGATCCTTCTTATTCTACATGTGGCAAGTATGTTATTTTTTCTTATAGAGTGCCCTTAAATACTGGGCATATGACTACACAAATATCTGCCTTAAATACTGCAAGTGGTAAAATTAGAGTATTAACTGCTGGTAGAGAGCCAAAAAGTTCACCTGTATGGCGAAAAAAGTAAATTTTTTATCTAGATTATTTATATACATAGACGATCGAGCTTGGTTTTCTGTTGATAACTATAATTCCTGGAATGATATGCTAGGATAAATTCTATACATATATGTTTTAAGGATTGCACTCCCCTAGAAAACCTATTATTATATTATCAAAGGAACAAGTTTTACAAAAGTATTTTTTTCGATCTTGGGTCTGTTCGCTATTAATTTCCCCTCAAATTAGTAGGTTTTGGATGGCAAATTTCACGAAAGTTTGTTATACTTCATAGATTAGACTTATTTATATTAATAGGATCTAGGGGGAGCTTATTTATTTTTTGAGGATGTATTATGAAAAGATTTCCAAATAGAAAAACTAGATTTAATCCTAAGGGACCTAATGCATTATTATTGTTAATAGTGATGCTTGGTCTATCTATTGCGTATTTATTTTGGTACAACAGTATTAATGTTGAACGTGAGACCATTGCATTTTCTAGTTTTCTTTCACAAGTAGAAGCTGGAAATGTTAAAGAGGTTCAAATCTCAGAACAAAATGTATTGGGCGAGTTTAAGAAAAGTGTGCCTGCGCAAATTGGGGAAGGTCAGGTTAAAAATGTTTCAGCATTTTCAACAACTATATTTTCACCTGATACATTGTGGCAAAAATTGCATGAGCATGGAGTTCTTATTAAGGTAGAGCCTCAAGATAAACAACCTTGGATACCATATGTATTTTTATTCTTAATATTTCCAATGTTGATGGCTGGTTTATATTTTTTTCTTCGTCAAGGTGGTCAGGGTGGCGCTGGCGGTAAGATTTTTAATGTTGGTAAGAGTAGAGCTAAGTTTTTTTCACCCAATACTATTAAAATTAAGTTTAAGGATGTTGCTGGTGTAGAAGAAGCTAAAGAAGATTTACATGACGTTGTAGATTTTTTGAAAAGTTCTGAAAAATTTAAAAGGATTGGAGCTAAGATTCCTAGAGGTATTTTGCTTACAGGTGCTCCAGGTAATGGAAAAACCATGCTTGCTAAGGCTGTAGCCGGTGAAGCTAATTGTCCATTTTTTAGTGTTAGTGGTTCAGATTTTGTTGAAGTTTTTGTTGGAGTTGGTGCATCTAGAGTACGTGATCTTTTTATTCAAGCACGTAAACATGCTCCTTGCATAGTATTTATTGATGAGATTGATGCTGTTGGTCGTCACAGAGGTGTTGGTATTGGTGGCGGTAATGATGAACGAGAACAAACATTGAATCAGCTTCTTTCTGAGATGGATGGTTTTTCAACAGAGCCAGGAGAAGTAATTATTTTAGCGGCTACTAATAGACAGGACGTTTTGGATAAGGCATTGTTGCGTCCAGGACGATTTGATCGTAAGGTCGATGTTCCATATCCAGATCTTTCAAGCAGAGAGAAGATTTTGAATATTCATATCAAGGATGTTAAGGTTACTGATGATGTTGATCTTCATAAGGTTGCTAGAGGAACTGCAAGTTTTAGTGGTGCTGATTTGGCTAATCTTATTAATGAAGCCGCTCTTATTGCTTCTAAGGCTAAAAAAGATCGTGTAGACATGAGAGACTTTGAGTTGGCCAGAGATAAGATATTAGTGGGCGCTGAAAGAAAAACGCTTACAAGACCTAAAGAGGCAATAGAAATGACAGCTTATCATGAAGCAGGTCATACATTAGTGCTTGTGTTATCTCCAAATAGTTTACCTTTACATAAAGTTACAATTTTATCTAGAGGTGGAGCATTGGGAATGACCTGGTATCTTCCTGAAAATGATGAAGTTTCTAAGAGTGAAGAAGAGCTTATTTCAGAAATAATGGTATGTATGGGCGGTAGAGTTGCTGAAGAGATTGTATATGGTGTAGAAAAGCGTACAACCGGTGCTATTAGTGATTTAAAACGAGCAACAAAGTTAGCTTATGACATGGTTGCACATTATGGAATGTGCGATGCTCTTGGACCTATATCTTTACCTTCTAGCGAGGGACAAAAAGAGTATTCTCAGGATACGGAAAAAAAGATAGATGAACAGGTTAGAGCTATAATAACTAAATGCTACGAAGATACAAAAAAGCTTATTTTTGAGAATAGAGAGCGTTTAGATATTCTTGCTAAGACTTTGGTAGAGCAAGAGACCTTAGATTCTGCATTGGTATATAAGCTTCTTCATATAGAGCCTAGAAAGACAATTGAAAATTTTCAAAGCAAGGAAGAAGTTCCAACCTCTTCTGAGATTCCAGTGATTACTTCTCAAGAGCTTAAAAAGTAATGCAAAAAATAGATAATACCAAGGTTTGTGATATTGTTAAGGATGCTGGTAAGTTGATTATGGGTTTGCTGAAAAAAAAGCATTCTTATACTAATAAGCCTGATGGTAGCTATGCCACTGAGGCTGATTATCAAAGTGAGCAGTTTTTAAAGGATAATCTTGGTAGATTATTTCCCGAGTTTTGGTTTTTAGGTGAAGAGACTGGACAAAGTGGTATGGGTGAGTATGGCTGGGTTATTGATCCAATTGATGGGACTACTAATTTTGCTCATGGATTTCCATATTTTGCCATTAACCTTGCACTGATATATAAAAATGAACCTATTGTAGGGATAACTTATAATCCTGTAGCAGATGAGTTATTTGTTGCTGAAAAGAATAAGGGTGCATTTTTGAATGGTAAGTCAATCAATGTTAGTGAAGAAACTAGTATTGAAAAAGCTTTTTGTAGTATAGCGATACCATACAGGAAGGTTGATTATACTGTTTTTGATAAAATTACATATAAGTTGGAGCAGTCGATCTATTCATTTAGAAAATTAGGATGTGCATCTTTAGATCTTGCTAGTGTCGCTTGTGGCAGGCTAGATGGTGCTGTGCTTAAGTATGTAAAATGGTGGGATATAGCGGCTGGAATAGTGCTTATCAGGGAAGCTGGTGGGCTTGTTAGTGAGTTTAATGGGGATGGGATAACCCAGGATTTTAGTAGTTGTTTAGGTTCTAATAGTCATCTCCATGGAAGATTTTGTGAACTTTTAGCTAAATCTAGCTGAAATCAGCGTACGATTTTTGAAAAAAATGATATATTTGGTACTATAACTAATGGTTATAGTATTGTAAGGAAAGGACATCGGTCATGGCAAGTATCTGTCAAGTATGTGGCAAGAAGCCCGGTTTTGGTAATATCGTTAGTCATGCTAATAATAAAACTAGGACAATCTTTTATCCTAACGTCCATAAAATTCGCTTTAAGAATAAGGGACAAACTAGTGTTAAAAGAGGTGCTGTATGCACTAAATGTGTAAAATCTGGAAATATAGAAAAAGTACTTTAACAACAAACATATTGCTCTGGGAATTTAAAATATGGCAAATATTAAATCTAGCAAAAAAGATATTAAGAGAACTGCAACTCGTCGTAAACTTAATATGAGTAGACAATCAGATATTAGAACTAGTTGTAAAAAAGTAGAAGCTGCATTGGAAGAAAAGAAAATAGATCTTGCAAAGTCTTTGCTTATAGAAGCTCAGTCCAAGATTGCACGTGCAAAGGGCAAGGGTCTATTGAAGCAAAATACAGCTTCTAATAAGATAAGCCGTTTAGCTAAGAAGGTTTCTCTGGCAGCTAAGGCATAAAAAACAAAAAAGGAGTGTAGGTGATGATGAAGTATGGTAAAACAGTATTAGTAGTAGATGCTGTTGAAGAGGCTGTTAAATTCTATTCAGATAAGTTAGCCTTTGATATTGTTGAATTAGAATCAACAGAAGGCAATCGATCTTTAACATATGCCGAACTCCGTAAAGGGAAAAGTTATATTCTTTTTCGTATTCCTAAAGTTGATGAGCTAGTAGAGTTTAGCCAAGTTAAATATTGTATGAGTCGTGGAGCTGGTCTTTATTCAGAGATGAAAAAGGGGTTAGATAAATTTTATGAACGTTGTAGAAGTAAAGGTGTTCAAATCTTAGAAGAACCTAAAGACCAACCTTGGGGACATAGAACATTTAGAGCTAAGGATCCGTTTGGATTTCATCTAGTTTTTGCTCAAGAGATACCAAATTTTAAAAATCCAACATCTAACGATTTCTGTGGATTAAATGTTGATCCTGCAAGAGGTGATGCTGTAGTAGAGTCAATGGTTGGTCATCTTAAAAACTTTGGACTCTCAAGAAGAGCTGCAAAGAAATATGCTAAACTTTGGTTAAAGCAAAGAAAAAAATAAGATCTTTTAATAGATTATTAGGGCTCTTTATAAATAAGAGCCCTTTTTTATTTCTTGAGAATAATTGATAAAATCCCTATATTATTTGAGGATCTAGTATTTTAAAATCAAAAGAGGTTTTTAATGGAAAAAATTAAAGAAGTATATAGCAAGATTTATTTTTATTTTAATCAGTTTAAAAAATCTCTATTAGGTGAAATAGTTTTTATACTTTTGGCATTTTTTATAATCAAAACTTATATAGGTGGTATATATCACGTTCCTACGGGATCAGCTGAACCTAACATACTTGTTGGTGATCGAGTTGTTGGTAATAGAATGATTTATAAATTTTATAGAAATCCAGAACGTGGCGATTATGTAATGTTTGAAAGTCCTAATTTTAAATTTGATAGATCTAATAAACTTAACTATTTTTGGCAAAAATATATAGGCTTCATGGATATTCCGCTTTTAGGCTTAGAATCAGGTCCTGTTAATGTTGTTAAACGTATAATAGCTATACCTGGTGATACAGTTGAAGGAAGAGTTGAAGATGGACAAACTGTTATTTATTTAAATGGACAGAAATTAGATGAACCTTACTTGAATTCATATCCACTCATTGGTTTGAAGAAGAATGTAGGCTTTATACCATTTGATTCATTATTGGTTATTAGGACACCAGAAATTTTACGAAAACATGTAAAGCATGGTAATTATACTTATGTTCCTGGAGTGAGTTATGAAAAACAGCCTTATTATAATATGTCTGCAGATGAAGTAATTATTAATCCTTATACTTTGAAGCCATGGTTATTTTACCCTAAAGATCCTACACAAAACAGGTATGGGAAAGTAGTTGATATTTTTGGACCTAGGGTTATTCCACAGGGTAAGTATTGGGTTATGGGTGATAATAGAAAAAATAGTGAAGATAGTAGATACTGGGGATTTCTAGATGAAAGTTTAGTACAAGGTACTGCAACTTTCATTTTATATTCCATAGATGGAGAGGAAGCTTTTTGGTTTTTAGATTGGATTAAGCATCCAGTTACTTTTTGGTTTAAGTATGTTCGTTGGAATAGAATTTTTAAGGTTCTTAGATAGTGAAGCGTTTTGCTTTAAATAAGCTTGTTGGTGATAATATTCTTAATAAGCTTAAAAAAGATAGAGCTATCGTTAAATTTAAAATTTTATCTAAAGAAGAGCTTCTTATAGCCTTTAAAAATAAGCTTATTGAAGAAGCTCTAGAGGTATCAGAAGAAACTGATAAGAAAGAGCTTCTTATTGAGATAGTAGATGTCTTGGAAGTTCTAGATGGACTTTGTAAAATATTGGATCTTTCTCAAGAAGATATTCTTGTATCAAGAAATAAAAAAAATAGTGATGGTGGTGCTTTTACAAAAGGTATTTATATTAAATCTGTTGAAGCTCCAATTGGTTCTTATGTTTCTAATAATTGTATAAAAAATCCAGAGAAATATCCTAGTTCTGAAAAAATAGAAAAAGGTGTATACAGTTTTGTTTTTAACAAGCTTGTAAGAGATGACACCTTAGAATTTTTCAAGAAGGTTGGAGCTACTCCTACATATCAGATTTTATCTAAAGAAGAGTTTATTAGTGCGTTGAAGAATAAGCTTATCGAAGAAGCTAAGGAAGTAGTAGAAGAAAGTAGTAAGCAAAAACTTCTTATTGAGATAGTAGATGTCTTGGAAATTTTAGATGGACTTTGTAAAATATTGGATCTTTCTCAAGAAGAGGTAGCTGAAGCTAGAAGAATCAAGAATGAAGATAGGGGCCCATTTACTAATGGTGTCTATATAGAGTATGTTGATGCTCCTGAAGATTCTTATGTTGCAGGATATTGTTCTAAAAATCCTACAAGATACCCAGAACTTAAAAAAAAGAGGGACAATTAAGTCCCTCTAACTTTTATTGGCCTAATATCTTATAGGCTTCATCGAGCATTTCTGATGAGAAGCCTTCTAATCTCAAAATATCAAGAGCTATATTTTGGCTAACTTTACCTTCTTCAAGTTTGTGTGGGTATGTAAGGGTTCCATCTGGATTCTTTACAACCTTAACTTGGTAGTTTTTATAGGTAGAGTTTTTTTCTAACTCGGTAAGCTTAGGATAGTGTGTAGCTATTAAACAAATACTGTTGTTTAATTTAGAAAGATATTTGCTGATGCTATAAGCGGCAGCTTCACCTTCTTTTGGTGCTGTTCCACTAAACATTTCATCTATCACGGAAAAACTGAAATTTTTATCACCAAGATTCTTTATAGATTCTATAAGTTCTTGTGTTCTCAATACCTCAGTTTTAAAAAGTGAGTTACCAGAGCTTAAATCATCAACAATGTTTAGATAGGTGTTGATTTTGGCAAACGGTGTTATTGTTGCACTCTTAGCTGGAGCAATGCCTAATGTTTGTGCTAGTAGAAGGTTTATTGTAATAGCCTTCAACACTGTTGATTTACCACCAGCATTAGGACCAGTTAGAATAATATTTTGTTTTTGTTTGCTACCTAGTTCAATACTGTTTGTTACTACAGTATTTTCTGATATGAATGGATGCCAAAATTCTTCAAGCTTGATATATGGTGAATATGCATCCATATAATTTACGAAAGAATAAGTAACATTTTTATTTTGATGTTTTTTATATAGTTTTGCTATAGACATGATGGCGTCAAGTTCACCAAATGCTTTTAGAGCATCAACCATTTGATTTTTTAAAGTTCTGGTTAATCTGGATGTATATAAAATTCTTCCAACATTAGAGAACATGGAAGCTTTACCTTTAAAAGTTTCTGTATTGAGTTTTTCTAAAAGAATAGCCAATTCTTCGGAACTTTTTTCTGGTTGGCTTAAGAAGTTATTCATTGATTTCAAAGAATAACCAAAACCAACTTGAAAGGCTTTGTTTGTTTGTAGAGATTTATAAGTTTGTTCAAGTCCATTAACAAAACTATTTATTAATATTAAGCGATTTTGTAAGTTCTTTTCTAAAGCAAGTTGTTCTCTTTCTGAATGTATCGCTACAGAAGTTATAAATGCGTAATATAATCCAATTATAGAAGACAGTGCGAGAGCAGCTGTTTTATTCTTATCCCAGAAGGCTTTGCTGAAAGTATAAACATAATGATATCCATATCCAAGGCTTAAACTGTTTAGTAGCTGGTTCATTCTTCTAAATGCACCAAAGGCAGCTTCATTATTATTTAGCGGTTTGAAAATCTTAAATGTTGTGGCATTTTCAATATAAAGTTCTGTAAACCAGTTTTCAGCTTTCCAGAAAGATAAGATTGTATTTTCGCTTTCTTTAAATTTTGATAAAGCACTATTGAGCTCATTAAAGAGTTTTTCATTTTTGATTAGCTCCTGAATCATAGCTTGTTGTTGTTTAAGCGTAGTTATATCACTAGAAGGTTCAGTAAGTTTTTTACAAAGAGCGATTTCACCAAAGACTGTCTCTGTATTATTAATTTTTGAGATAAGATGTGTTTTGTTATCCTGACCGCCAAAAAAGAGTTCTATATCTTTCCAAAGACTTTTATTG
Source organism: uncultured Pseudomonadota bacterium (assembly GCA_964491895.1). GTDB lineage: Bacteria > Babelota > Babeliae > Babelales > UBA12411 > CAZBHK01. Next base: position 70,085 of record CAZBHK010000001.1, read on the forward strand.
CTTATAGAGTTAGCATCAAAAGTTTTAACATTTTGTGATAGTATATCGATAGCTAATTTTCGTTTTTCTGTTGTGGTTATATTTTCTGCCTTAATTTCAATTTTAGGTAATAAACCTAAAAACTTTTCGGGTTGCTTTGAAGCATCCTGAACTGGCATAGGATCAAAAGACAATAAATACTGAGTTCCTATTTGTTTATAGATATTTGGTTTGGATACCTCAGCATTGATTATTCCGAGAGTTAGAATTAAGCCTAAAAGTTTGAAGATTTTCATAAAAATCCTTTGTATTAAAAATATGCGTATCAACTAAGAAAAGCTAGCTCTATTAGGCCATTTTGTAAATATGAGGTGGTCTATTTGATCTCTTGGTCAACGATCACAGTAATACAAGAGTCGGACCAAACGTTCAGAGTGGTCTCAACCATGTCTATGATTGTGTATATAGGTAGGATGATACCTAGAATTTGTAGGTGTTGAGCAGGTACTCCTATGCCAACCAGGAAGGCACTGGCGAGGAAATAGCATCCCATTGGGACTCCAGCATTGCCTATAGCGGCTAGTGTAGATATTAGTACCCAGCCAAGCATCTCTGCAAGCGAGAATGTTATACCACTTTTTATACCTACGAATAGTACAGTTATTAATATAAAGGCGGCACAGCCATTCATGTTGATAACAGCGCATAGAGGTAGACTAAAGTTAGCGATTTTTGATTTGACCTTAAGGTTTGTTTTTGCACATTTCATGGTCATAGGTAGGGTAGCATTCGAGGATTTTGAAAAAAAGGCTATAACTAAAGCATTGAACATACCTTTTACAGTCTTTATTGGAGAGATACCCTTATATATGAGTAAGAGTGGTAAAATTATGAATCCCTGTATAATGTTAGCTAATAGTACACAGGCAACATAAAGCAGTATGCTTTGTAGTTGATATGATTCATGGGCACTTACTATGTTATAGGAAAAGATTGTAATGAATGCCCAGATACCTATTGGCATAATATAGATAATTAACTTTGTTACATTAAGAATGGCTTCAAATAAGCTGGCAAAAAAGATCTGAAGAGTCCGTTTATTTTCTTCTGGTAGTGTAAGTATAGAAAAGCTTAGTATACCAGCTATAAAGACAACACTCATGACTTTGCTATTATCACTTAACGTTTGTATAACGTTATTAGGAATAATTTCTAGGATAAAGTCTAGATAGTTTTTAGATCCAGTAAGTGGTGCATTTATTGCACTTAATTTTAAATGTGTTTGTGTAGGGTCTATAATAATAAAAAGGATCAGTGCTATTAAAGCAGCTACTATTGTTGTAAATAGGGTGTACTTTAGAAGTTTTTTTCCAATCTGTTTCATTTCTTCAAAGCTTGTCATGTTGGAGATCGTTGCAACAATGGAAAGGAAGATTATTGGGATGCTTATAAGTTGAAGTAGATCTATGAAAATTTTAGAAATAGAGTTGGCTATTTTTAATAAAATATTTGCTAATAGAAGTCCGTGGGCTATATACCATCCGGTAGCTATACCTAAGATTGAAGTTATTATTATAAAATAAGTTTGAGAGAAAAAGCCCTTCTGTTCCATTGAATTCCTTATATAACGTTATAATACCTATATATTCTAATGGAACTTTAGTAAATTTTCCACCCAAAACTCTATGTATTTGGGTGGAATTTAAGTTTTTATTATGAGGCAATTACAGGTTTTTTATAATTATTAAGTAAAAGTTTTAAGGTAATAATGCTGGCGGTAATTATAATGGCAGCAGTTTTTGGATATTGTTGTATGATATTGTCTTTAGGTAGATCTTTTGGGGAGATCTTTAATTGTAAGTTATATATTAATGGCATTGTACTCATTATTGGATTCATAAACATTTGAGGAAGAATCACGCATTTAAATCCTACTTTTTCATATAATTTCTGTGCTGTTGTATTGTTTTTTTAACCATAAGTGTAATGATTGGTGTTTTTAATTTTTCAAGTTCTAAGATAGTATGTTGTAAAAGTTGACTATCATAGCCTTTTTTTTGAAATTCCTTTGGTTTTGTTATTCACTCTTAATACATCGGTAATATACTTTCTGGAATTGATATATTTAAACAAGATTGCAATGTTTTCTTGTTGGCCTAAGGATTCAGATATTAAATCATTTCTGTGATCATTTAAAATTTTTTGAATGGCTATTTTATCCCGTTCTGGTTGATACCGCTCAATAGATACTGTAAAGGTTGCATTTATAGTATGAAATAATGAAATTAGAGATATAAGTATGAAACGATTGACTATTTTGTTCATGAGAGAACTCCTAGATGACTATCCTAACATAATGACCATTTACGTTAAATGGCATACAAAATTTGTTTTTGCCTTAGTCAACCTAAAGTAGGCAAAAACAAGAGATATTCACTCTATTATTTATTGCTTTTTTATAAAAAAAATGCCATTTTAAATATATATTTTCAATAAAAATCAAAGGAATTACTCTAAATACAATCTTAAGTATTAAAAATCTGGTTAAGATTTATAAAGAACGTAAGCAATTAGTTTATGCATTAAATGATGTTAGTCTTGATATCAATAGGGGTGAAACATTAGCCCTATTAGGTGTTAATGGTGCAGGTAAGACTACATTGTCATCTATTTTGGCAACACTACATCCAGCAACTTCTGGAGATATTTTATTTAATGGTATATCTATATACAAAAATATTTCTAATTATAGGAAGCAGTTAAGTTTTTGTCCTCAAGAAGCTAACCTTGATACAGAATTAAATGTAGAAGATAACTTATTGTTTGCAGGTAGATTTTATCTTGTACCAGAGAAAGAACTTCGACTTAGAGTAGATCGTCTTATAGAAAGACTTCATTTAGAGAAATATAGGTATTTTCATATAGAAGCATTATCTGGCGGAAATAGACAAAGAGTTTTAATCGCCAGAGCTTTGGTTAATAATCCTAGGGTGGTAATCTTGGATGAACCAACTGTTGGGTTAGATCCTGATATACGACGTCAGATTTGGGAGATTGTTAAAGATCTTAAAAAAGAAGGCATTAATGTTATTTTAACCACTCATTATTTGGATGAAGCTGAAGTTTTAGCCGATAGAGTTTGTCTTATGGATGCTGGTAAGATTATTTTTATTGAAACTGTTGAGAATCTTAAGAAGGCACATAAGCAATCAACATTAGAAGAGATCTTTTTAGAGTTAACTAGGAAAAAAAGTGAGTAATAATGTACAGGTGTTCTTTGCGTTATTACGTCGAGATTTGAAAGTTCTATTTCGAATTTTACCAGAACAACTTATTAATCAACTTTTTTTTGTCGTTACTAGTTTTATAACTTTTGGTAAGTTATTGCCTGCTACTGGTCTGAATGGAGCGCTTATAGCACCTGTTATTATAAGTTCTTTAATTTGGATGTTGCCACAGTTAGCGGTTTTTAAAAGTTATGATACTAGATTTGATTTAGCATTTACTAGAAAAATTGATTTTGAAGTTTTGTTGCCTCTTCCCTCTACATGGTTAGTGCTTAGGTATATACTTGATTATTTTTTAAGTATTTTATTTGCTGTTATTCCAACTGTGATATTTGCACGCATTTTACTTGGTGGAATTATAGATTTTTCACAAGTTGATCTTTTGGCTTTTATCTTAATTACGTTAATAAGCATTTTGTTTTTTTCAGTATTTTTAATATTTATTGTATTTACATTAACATTTGAGGGTTTTAATATTCATTTATGGCCCAGAATCTTGATACCAATTATGTTTTTTTCTACCTCCTTTTTTACTTGGGAAGGTGTAGAAAAAATGCTTCCTAAGTTAAGTAAATTAATGTTACTTAATCCACTAACATATTGTATTGAGGGAATACGAATTTCATTATTAGGTACAAAGCATTCATTACATTATGGTTATTGTGTAAGTGCATTGTTATTAATGTCTTTAGTGTTTTTCTTTTTATTAAAGAAAAATTTCAAAAAGAGGTTAGACAATGTTTAATAAAGCAGAAACTCATAATAACTTCTTAATTTTTATACAGTTCTTAAAAAGAGATTTTTATATTAATAGAAATCGTATTGTACGATTTATAATAAATTATGCATTTATACATCCAGTATTATTTATGTTTTCTTTTGGATATATTCTTCCAACTATTGGTGGTTTTACAACCGTGGATACTGGCAGTTTAGATATGTTCGTTGGTGTTATAGTATGGGGTTTATTAAGTCTAAGTTTTCAAATGATTGTGGATTTAGTATTTGATCTTAATGGAGAATGTTTTGTTGGATATCAAGCAACGATTTTACCTCCTTGGTTATTAATTGTAGAAAAAATTATATTTTCATCCATTTTAATTTTTTTAGTATTAATTCCGTATTATCCAGTTTCATTTATATTGTTTGGCTATGCCGAATTATTATTGAAAATAAGTTGGTTTAAATTATTTTTGATTTTATATATGGGTTCATTATTTGCTGCATCATATCAGCATTGTATGGCTACATATGTTTCTGGTATGGATCAAATGGGTACTATTTGGATGCGAATTACTAACGTATTGGTTACATTTGGTGGAGAGTTTGTTCCATATGCTATTGTTTTAACTATTTATCCAATCTTAGGTAGATTTTTATTCTTAAATCCGTTTCTATATGTAACTGAAGGTGTAAGAAGTGCTCTTTTTGGGACAGAAAAGCTCTTTACTTATAACTTGAGTATTTTAGGTTGTCTAATTTTTTCATTATTTTTTATATTTTTAGCGATACATTTTTTTAAGAAGAAAATTGATCATATCTAATAAGAGTCTTAGATATATCTTCGATAGAATTTATATTATTTAAATTAATAGTTTCTTCTAGTTTGATGTTTCCTATCTGTGTTCTTATAATTTCATAGGTGGTGGCATAGCTATCTAGATGTTTTGCTATATCGTTAGCTAGTGCTCGGACGTATGTTCCTTTGGATACATGTGTTGAAAATGTAAAAAATGGTGGTTTAAAATCTAATAATTTTAATTCGTGTAATAAAACAGTTCTAGATTTTTTAGAAGCAATAGTTTCTAATTCTTCTAGAGTCATTTGTTTTTCTCGTGCCAGCTTATATAAGTTTTGTCCCATATGTTTAAGTGCTGAGTATATAGGAGGCGTTTGGGTGTATTCTTTCCCCATTTTTTGTATGGCACTTAAAAGTTGTTCTTTAGAGAAATTTGGCTCTTTTTCTTGGATTAGTTCACCATTGTAATCTAGGGTTGTTGTAAGTTCCCCAAGTTTAGCGGTTACTGTATAATGTTTATCTAAGTTAAGTAGGTTATTAATAGATTTTGTCGCTTGTCTACCTATACACAGTATAAGTAGACCGCTTGCTTCTTTATCTAAAGTTCCTGAGTGGCCCACCTTAGATTTTTTAGGTAAGAATTTCCTAATCTTATTAACACAAAAAAATGAACTTGTATTTTTGGGTTTGTTTATAAATAAAAAACCAGTTAAAGCTTCAGTCATCCAATAAAAGTCGTTTTAATTTAATGAGATTACCTTTAAGTTCTAAAAGTTCCTTTTTAAAGTTTTTAATTTCAGATCCAGAACTAGCCTGTATTGTAACATTGTTTTCTTCAATAGTAGGCATTTTTTTTATGTCTATAATAATTTCTGTATTAGCTTCTAATATAGGCTCTTCAATAGAACTAGTTTCTAATATTGGTTCTTCTATAATAGAACTTGTTATTGGTTGGACTTGAAGTTCTGCTTTGGCTTGATCTATTGAAAGACCTTTTGTTCTAACCAGTTCTTTTATGTTAACGAATACCTTCATGTCTTCTATAGTGTAAGTATTTTTTTGTGTGTTTAAACCAAATTCTTTTTCCCATAGTCTGATAAGTGATTTTTTAATGTTTAATTCTCTTGCTACATCGCCTATTCTAAGTCTATCCCTTTTCATATAAGTCTCCTTTTCCAGCTTTTTCTAATTTAAATGTAATTAGAATCTGATTCTGTTGTACTAAATCTCCCTCTGATATTTGAATAGTTTTGATAAAAGCGTCTGTTTCAGATCTAATTTCATTATGCATTTTCATTGACTCTATAGTTAAAAGTTCTTGTCCCTTTTTAACATACTGATCAACAAATACATGCTTTTTGATTATACGTCCGGATAAGGGAGCCATAATGATTGAACTAGAAGATTTTTTTTCTTTAGCATTAGACTTATTTTGTAAAATTTTAGCTTCAAAGATTTTTGATAGTAAACCATTAGAGATTGTTATAAGATTATTTTTTGAGGGATAAGCTTTGTGTAGTTTGCCATTTATTTCAAAAATTATATAAGGGCTACTTTGTATTAGCTTTACATTAATAATTTTATTATTAATTTCTATTTCAAATAGATTTTCTGAGATTTTAGAGAACTTGGTTATATAATCTTTAGAGCCTTGTTCTGTTTGAAGTCTTATATTCTTTAACGCCATGATAAATTCTTCCAGCCAGTTTTAGATTGAGAGTTAATTTCTTTCTTAGGTAGTTGTTCTAGTAATAATGTGCTGATTATAGCTGCTTCTTCAAGTGTATCTAGCGATGTTGTTAGGTGCTTAATATTTTGTTCTAGCCAGCCCGTAGAAAAAGTACCATTGTTAAACTGTTGATGTAGAAGGATATTGATTAAGAAAGTGATATTGGTTTTTATTCCAGCTATAGAGAAATTTTGTAAAGCATTAATTATATTTTTAATGGACATTTTTCTTGTATATCCATAAGAAATTACTTTTGAGATCATAGAATCAAAATTAGATGTAATCTCATTTCCAACTTCTAAGGCATGCTCATGTCTAATAAATGGACTATGAGGGAAACTGATATGGGAAATAGTGCCAGTAGAAGGAATAAAGTTATTATATGGATCTTCGCTAAGGATTCTGCATTCTATAGCATGCCCACGTTGAATTATATCATTTTGTATTAATGGTAATTTTTTATTTTTTGTTATTTCTAATTGTAGCCATACAAGATCGATACCAGTTGTTTGTTCTGTAACTGTATGTTCTACTTGAAGCCTAGTATTCATTTCTAAAAAATAAAAGTCTTCTTCTGGTGTTACTATAAATTCTATGGTTCCTATATGATCATAGCCAAGTTGTTTCATTGCAGATACAGAAATAGAGTACATTTTTTCTAAAGTATTCTTACTTACAAATCTACAAGGAGCTTCCTCTATCATTTTTTGATTACGTCTTTGTATAGAGCATTCTCGTTCATATAGATGTATTGCGTCTTTGCCATCACCGGCTACTTGGATTTCTATATGTCGACCTGTTAAAAATTTTTCTATAAAAATTTCTTCAGATCCAAAGAAGTTTTTTGCTTCTATTTTTGTTTGATTCCAAATCAAATCAAATTCTTGCTCATGAGTTATTTTTTTTAATGCTTTGCCACCACCACCCAGTGAGGCCTTTAGTATAATAGGATATCCTATTTGAGCAGCATAATTCTTTGCTAGGTTTTTTGAATGTTCTGAAGAATCGGGTCCATGAAAGCCTGGGATTATAGGGATACCTATGCTTTGCATAGTTTTTCTAGCTTCGATTTTATTACCCATAATATGAACCATTTCTGGTGATGGGCCTATCCAGGTTATATTATTATTAACCACTTTATGAGCAAACTCAGCATTTTCGGATAAGAAGCCATATCCTGGATGAATAGCATCATAATTATTTTTTTTTGTTATAGAAATAATTTCATCTTGGTTCATGTAACTAGAAATTGGATAAGCTTCGTCTGCCATGATCACATGCATAGCAAGTTTATCTTCTTCTGTATAAATAGTTGCTATTTTATAACCTTGAGTTCTACAGGTTGCTATTATCCGAACGGCGATTTCATTTCTGTTGGCTATTAATATTTTGTTAATGGTCTTCCCTTTTTTATAATAAAATATAATGTATCCTACAATAAAACTAAGTTTTGATAAAATGGGTAGGATCATTTTTTTAATAATTGGAGTCTTGTTATGAAAATATTTTGTTTTATAAGAAAAATCGCACTTATTGTTGCTATAACTTTAGGTGCAGCTTTGTTTATATATCATCAATATAGCTCAACACCAAGATATTTATACAAGATAGTAAGTGATGATACTTATAAAAAAAGTTTTGTTAAAGATAAACTTGAGTTACCAGAATTGGATAAGGTATTTATTCACCTAGCTACAAAAACACAAGTCCCACAGATTATAGAAAAGTTTTTTAAGGATGAAAAAAATCTCCACGTACTCAAAATTGATGTGACCCGTTTACCTGGACGCTTGGTTAAAGAGAAGAACCAAGGAGGATCCATAGAGTATTATCATCTTTATGATGGAGAGATTCTTAAGGCGGCTATTGTTGGCGAAGAGTAATATAAGCCCAAAAACTCACAATTCAAGCTGTTTTCGGGTATATTTTGGTTTTATAAGCCACGCCTTGTATTAAATTTTTGGATTTATTGGATAAATGGCCAAGATATTTTATTAGAGGCACCGATATAGCATTTTTACTTGATTCCACGGATAATGCACGATTTTCTCTTGTAAAAAGGGCTATTTAAAAAGGTACTTTGATTCGTATTAGAAAAGGCTTGTATTTGATTAAAGTAGGTTTAAGTATTTTTTGCCTGATGAATTTGAGTTATCTCTGCTTATCTATGGATCTTCTTTTGTGAGTTTGGAGTCGGCATTATCTTGTCATGGGTGGATTCCGGAGGCTGTTTATACAATAACTTCTGTTAGTATAAAGCGAGCAAAAGAATTTAAGACACCACTGGGAATGTATCTGAAGATAATTTTTATCTTGGTGTTGATCGTGTTGAAATAGAAGGAGGAGCTTTTTTTATGACTTCACCTTGGAGAGCTTTGGCCGATTTTATTTATACTAGACGAAAATGTTGGAATAATTTTATGGAACTTGATGAAGATTTAAGAATTGATAGAGATATGTTTGTAAATAGTGATAAAGCTATACTTAATTTATTAATTAAACAGTATCCAAGTTATTATGTTAGGAAATGTTTAAAGAAATTATTAAAAGATTTATGAGATTAATAATCTTGTGATAAAGAATTTTTTACAAGTTCGAGAAAGGGATGCGTTTGGAGTTTGGAGTTCTGATTTTTTCTTGTCTATACTTAAAAGATGGAGAGGTTAAGATTCATTTATAGTCCTATCATTGTCAAAAAACAGTACTTTTAGTAAGATTTAGAAAATATCTCTTTATTTCCAAATTATAGGATTTTATTTAATGGACAAAAAAATATTTTTATCAAATTTTTTAACAGCGTTATCTATAGGACTTATAATTTTTTATGGTCTTAATTTTTTTGGGTTCTTCTCTTTTAATAACAATAGTAAAAATCAGATTCCAGAAAATATACAACCCGGACAGGCATATCGTGTTCCAACTAAAGAGGAGCTTATGCGTCCAGTTAATAGGGAGATAGATTTTATAGATAAGAAAGTTACTCAAAAAGAGGAACTAGCTTTTGTTGATACAGATTTATATGAAGTGTCCTTTTCTAATTATGGGGCAACATTAGTTGGTCTTAAGTTTAAAAAAAGACTTGGTAAGGATAAAGAGCCTTTGCATACAATTCAGCATAATGATTTCTTTAAACGTGAAGAAGCTAGTTTTTTAATAGCTTTGGATGAGAAAACTCCTTATTTTTATAACTATATTTCTAAAGAAGATAAGGGTAATAAATTTGATATTACTTATGAAGTTGAGTCTGATGGTACTTTAATTAGAAAAATTTATTCTGTTTATAAGGATAGTTACAAGATTGATTTAAATGTTGAGATAAAAACTAAGAAGTTAGTAAGACCTCGTCTTTTCTTATCGGCACCATTTGTATCTGAGTTGCCTGAGGACTTAATATCAGGCTTTGTATTTAATGATACATCTAAGCAGATTGATGTTATTTCTAATGTTGAAGATATTAGATTAATACCACAAGTTTTTGGTGCTCAAGATAAATACTTTGCACATACACTTATAGAAGATAAGAATAATTTAGTACAAAGAGCCTATTTCAAAATGGGAAGTACAGGAAGACTTGTTTCTATATACGAGGGTATTGAGGTTAAAGGGCAAGAGTCATTTATATTGTCTTTCTATATGGGTCCAAAAGATCTTCAAGATTTGAATGCTGTAGATAGTAAGCTTGAAGGGTTATTGAATTTTGGATGGCTTTCTTGGTTATGTAAGCTTTTATTAAGAATGCTTGAATTTCTTTATAAGTACTTAGGTAATTTTGGATATGCAATTATTGCTTTAACTATTTTGATTAAGATTCCATTGCTACCACTTTCTATTAAGGGTGCTAGTATTATGGAGAAGATGCAAAGGTATCAGCCTCAATTAAAAGCTATTAGAGCTAAGTATAAAGGTGATATGAAGCAAGAGCATGAGGAAGTAATGCGCTTTTATAGGGAGCATGATATACCACCTTCAGGACAATTATATGGGTGTGCTTCATTATTAGTTGATATGCCTATTATGTTTGCATTGTATAAGATTCTTGGAAATTATATGGATTTATATCAGGCACCATTCTTTCTTTGGATTACTGATTTATCGTCTAAAGATCCGTATTATGTTTTACCAGTGCTTATGGGAATTTCTATGTTTTGGCAACAAAAGCTTAGTCCTATAGGTGATGAGAAGACAAAGATTATTCAGACATTTTTACCTATATTATTAGTAGGTGTTTTTGCTAACTTTGCTGCAGGGTTAGTTTTATACTGGCTTGTTAAAAATTTATTAACTGTTGGCGAGACATACTTTAGAAGAGCCTTTGTGAAATGAACAAGGCTTTACCATCGCTTGATAGGCTTATTAAAAAGCTTCAAAATGTTCCTTATTTAGCTTCCAAAAATATTTATAGAGTAGCTATGCATTTTTTGGAGGCTGATGAGGTCTATGTAAAACATTTTTGTGATGCGTTGCTAGAAGCAAAAAAGAATATAACTTATTGTAAGAAATGCTTTAATTGGACAGAGGCTTCAGAGCTATGTGAAATCTGCATTCAGCAAAGAAGAGAACAGTCTACAGTATGTGTTGTTGAAAATTGGCATGATTTGTTCGCATTGGAAAGAGCTGGTGGATATTTAGGATTGTATCATGTTCTTGGTGGGGTTCTATGCCCTTTAGAGGGTATTGGTCCTGATGATTTAAGAATCTCTGAGTTGTTGAAACGTGTTGATGAAGAAGAGTTTAATGAGATTATTTTTGCTACTAATCCGACACCTGAGGGTGAAGCAACAGCTAGTTTCATATTGTCTAAATTAAAAAAAAGAGATATAAAAGTTTCTAAGCTCGCTAGTGGAGTACCCATAGGTTCAAGTTTGGAATCTATGGATCGAGTAACAATTTATAAGGCGTTATTGGGTAGAAGACCGTTTTGAAAAAATGCAACATTGCCTTATTTCTTTTGCTTTGCTTAAGTAAGGTAGAACCTAGTATATTAGATACATTTAAAGTATTCCGAGTGAATAGTGTTTCCCAAAAAATAATTAATAAGAACGAAATTATTTTAGAGGGCGATGTTGATATTCTAGTTGATTCTTCTATTCATTTATGGGCAGATAAAGTTATTTTTAATAAAGAAACAAATATATTGGAAGCTTGTTCTAAGACAGGAATAGTCTTTGAACAGGATGAAGTCTTAATAATAGCAGATAATTTATCTTTAAATATTGCAACCAAGACAGGCTCTGCACAAAACGTAAGGGTACATTTAAAGGATGGATATTTATATGCAAAAGAAGCAGAAAAGGTTAATAATGATACCTGGCATTTTAAGCATGTAGCATATACAGCATGTGATCATACTCATCCACATTGGAAGATTACTGTGCCTAGTGTTTGGATGAAAAAAAATATAGTGTATTTATATAATCTTCCGTTGTTCAAGGTTCCTCTTTTAGTAGCTACGGCTCAGCCACAGACTTCGAGTGGTTTCTTAATTCCACGTATGTCATATAATAAACATTTTGGTATGGGTATTATACAGCAATATTATTGGGATATTTCACCAACATTAGATTCTACATTTGGGATTAATTGGAAAGATAAAAAAGGATTTGTTTTATTTGATGAATTAAGACAGATTTCTGGAAAAGATGAATATTCGTTATTAAATACTCAATATGCAAGAGATAATGAATTTAAGAAAAATAGATTTTGGTTTACAGGTAAAAATTTTAATACAATTAAATTACCTAATTTGGAGTTGAATAATTTATTACGAATAGATTTTGGTACAGATAAACACATAGGCTATGATTTCTTTTTTAATGTTGATGCTATAGAAGATAATTTTTTAAATAGCTTTATTAGTAGGAATCATAACAAGCTAGGAGTGGTCTCTTTATCATTCGATCAAGAAAAACTTTTTAGAAACAAATTTTTTTTTATTAATTCTCAAAAGTTTAAAATAGAAGATAACTTTAAGGTTAGCAGAGCATATCATCTTGAATGGAATTCTTCATATTTATCTATTACTGATAGTTTATTTTATAAGAATAATATTTTTATAGATCAAATTTTTTCTAGGGAAAGAAGTTTTGATACTTATTTTAATGCTAATTCTGATTTGCTTCCATATAATCAATTGGATACAGCAAGAGCTTATTATGAGGGTTCATTAAATAAACAAATTAAATTCAGAAATAATAATTTTAAATTTAAAATTAATCCTAATTTTCAAATACGTAGTAGATTGGATGATATCAATGCTGCATTTGCAAAAATGAATGTTATTGAAAAAAGATTTTCTTCTGAAGGAGTATATAGATTCTTTATTAAAGCTGGCGCTGAATGGGCATTTCCAGAGATGTTTTCTATTAATAAAAATTATTCATATTATTTTCAACCTATTTTTAAGTGGAATTATGTTCCAAAGTTTAAACAAGAGCATTGGAATAATAGTGATATTTGGGATAGAGAATATGCTAAAAATGAAATTTCTTTTTCTGTTCGTAATAGTTGGAATTTTGAAAAAGTACGTTTTGAGTTGATTTCTAAATTAGCATCAGATTTTAATAATAGAACCGATTTGTTTTTTTTACGGCGTAATGCATTTACTGAACATCTTTTACCGTTACAATTACAACTAAATTTTGATTCTGATAATTTAAGATTAACTATTTCCCAGGATTATGATTTAAGAACTGGAACACTGTTGGAATCAGCAATAAATACAGGGGTTTCATTTAGAGAGAGTTATTTTTATAGTTCATTAGTATATCAAAATCCTACCCATCAAAAATCATGTGAATTTTTGAGTGATATTCCAGCATTTGTGAATTTAGGATTTAAGATTCCTATTTATAAGAACATGCATATGCATTACAATTCTAATTTTTATTCAACATCGAATTCATTTTTTGGAGTATTTAGAAATTCTGATGCTTTATTACATAGACTTCGATTTCAGTATGCGGGACATTGTTGGAGCACTTCATTTGGTTTTGAAGAAAAACGTTTTAGACAGGATGGTAATGTCAAAAGTGAACAATCATACTTTTTATCATTTAAATTAGATTCACTTGGCTCACTAGCATATAATTTAAAAAAAGAACCAGAAATTCTGAAGGCGCCTCTAGGTTATTAATATTATTGATTCCATTTTGATAAATAATGATAATGAGATTATTTATAGAAATGGAATTTATGAAAAAATATTTTTTAATTATTATAATTTTACTAACTATTAATTTTATTAATGGTGTAATTACTAGACAGCCTTATATAAAATCAGAAAAAAAAGGTTTGGCTGTAGTAACAGATATTCCAAAAGAACAAGCGGTTTTAGAAGAAAAGGTTATTTCTAAGGTACAACCAGTATCTAGTAGTATAGATACTAGAAGAGCGTCTTATATCAGATCAGAAAAAAAGGGTTTAGCTGTAGTTCCAGAGATACAAGTTGTTGTAGATAATGCTGCGAGAGATGCAGTAATGTTGAGTCAATATAATCTTATTAAGCAAATAATGTTTAAATCTGAAGAAATAGAACAAATTGCACATCAAAAATTTATAGAAAATATTTGGTTTAAAGAGGGTGTAATTAAAAAAAATTCTATTGATAATCAATATTCTATTCAATCTGAGTTTAAAGATGTTAGATTTTCTGAGAAAGAAATTATAGAATCATCTCTTTGGGATTTTATGAAAGGTCATTATAGAGGATTAACGCAACTTAAGTCTTTTAGGGATATTGCTTCAAATTTATCTATATTATTTTCTTCTCGAGATAATAAACTTGCTGTTGTGCGTATGTTTAATTTGCTTAATACAGAGGAATCATACGAAACTTTACTAAGAAAAGAAAAAGAGTTTACCTTGAAATATACTGAGCAAAAACATTATCAATTTTTACAAAAAACTAAAGTTTTTCAAAGAGTTTTTAATTATACTGGTGCTGGTGCTGCAGATGCTCCTCCTATTATTTTATTGGCTGTGCATGGTACTATTTCTAATAGTGATTCTTATGGAAAGAACGCAAACAAGCCATTAAGCAAAGCTATTTTTAATTTTTGCAAAGAGTTAGCTCATGTTAAAAAGAACTCTGTAGAGTTATGGTCGATTAACTGGAGTGGAGCATATGAACCAAGCGGAAGTTATGAGAATGCTGAGCGTAATATTGTTGGTTGGTATTTAAGTATACTTATAAATATTTTAAAAAATAAAATTAATATTAAAGAAGTATGGTCAATTGCGCATAGTCATGGTTGTAATGTAATAAATTCTTTAGTTGCTGGTTTGGGTAAGAACCATCCTCAAGTATATAGTATTCATATTGCTTCACCTTTATCCACTATTGATATTAAAAAATTTATAAATAAATTTTCTGATTTATATCATTTTATCGGATCAGCAGATAAAGTTGTTGAATTAGATGCATTTGCAAGAATATCTAAATTTAAACCAGAACTTTTTGGAAAACTTTATGACTGTACTATTATAAATAAAGGTCAAGGAGTAGGGCATAAAGATATTAAGCCTTTAGTTATTGAGCAATTACCTTTAATTCTATATTCTTTGAGTGTTTATAAATTTCATAATAATTTATTAATTAATATGTTTGATTATTACAAAGATAATTTTATAATGCCGACTATTATAATATCTCCTAATCATCAGTTGATTGGTTATAAAGGTCGAGAAGTAGTAGATGAGAAACAGGTAGGTTTTGAGATAGGCTATAGTAATAAAGAGAAAGAACGATTTAAACAAAAATATCCAAAATCTAAGATATATACTTGATTATTTATTGAAATTAATATTGTCCACACAAAGACATGAAAGGTGTGCCTAATGGAAGCAGTTTCTAAGTATGCATTATATAAGTATAGAAGAAATTTATTATTAGATACTTTAAGAGAAGAGAATCCGGAAACAGATAAGGGGGTTTTATTATTATTTGCAGGTTTTGAGATTGATGATCGTTATCTTTTTCGCCAGGAAAGTTCCTTTTATTATTTGACGGGTATTACAGAACCTGGTGTTGTATTACTCAGTTATTTTGATGGTAGAGAAGTTTTATATATACCTACTTATTCTTCTAAACGAGAAACTTGGGTATCTAATGCTTTACGTACAGATAGCGTTACAGCAACGGCTCTTGGAGTGTCTGAAATTAGACATTTGGGATTACCTGCAGCAGGTTATTCATTAACTCCATTTATAGATCAAAATATTTACTTTAATTTATTAAGTGATTTAAGCAATTTTATTAAATATAAAGAAGCTTTAATATTTGCGTTTAAGAACAAGACAAGTAAATATATTTCTCAAATACAAATTCTTGAGTATTTGTCTCATCAGTTACCTGGTTTTTCTCAAGTAACACATGATTGTAGTTATTTGGTACATGAGCTTAGAAAAGCAAAAGATGATTATGAGCTTGATTGCTTGAATAAGGCAGCACACATAACTACATTAGCTCATGAGGCAGCAGCGGCTTCAATAGCCCCAGGTAAGTATGAGCAAGAGGTTGTTGCCATGATAGAGTCAATATTTACAGTAACAGGTGCAACACGTCCGGCTTTCCCTAGCATTGTTGCCTCAGGTAAAAATAGTACAATTTTACATTATACTGATAGGGATAAAGAGCTTAAGGATGGAGATCTTGTTGTTGTAGACATTGGATCTGAGTTCAAATATTATGCTTCTGATATTACTAGAACCTATCCAGTAAGTGGTAAGTTTACTCCTAGGCAGAAGGAAGTTTATAATATTGTATTAGATACGCAAAAGTATGTAGAATCTTTAGCTGCTCCTGGAATGTATTTGAATAATCCTGAAAAACAAGATAAATCATTACATCACTTAGCTGTAAGTTATTTAAAAAAACGAGGCTATGATAAATATTTTATGCATGGCATAGGGCATTTTTTAGGTCTAGATGTACATGATGTTGGTGAAGTTAATCTTCCATTAGAGGAAGGTAATGTTATTACAATAGAGCCTGGGATATATATATCTGAAGAGAATATTGGAATTAGAATAGAAGACGACTATGTGATAGTTGAGGGTGGATGTTTACCTCTTAATGAGCAGGCGCCAAAAACAGTTGATGAAATAGAAAGCGTAATGGCAGGGCATGAATAATTTAGAAACACTTATTGCTGAAGTAAAAAAACAAGGTACAAAATTTGTTGTTGTTACAGGAGGGGTTTGTTCATCTATAGGTAAGGGTGTGCTTATATCATCCATTGGTACTTTATTAAAAAATACAGGAGTATTAGTATCGGTAATTAAAATGGATCCATATCTTAATGTTGATCCTGGTACGATGTCTCCACTTGTTCATGGAGAGGTATTTGTAACTGATGATGGAGCTGAAACTGATTTAGATTTAGGTCATTATGAAAGAACTTTGGATGTTCATTTAACAAAAGAGTCATCTATTTCCTCTGGACAAATATTTTTAGAGATCTTAGAGGGTGAACGTAAGGGTGAATTTCTTGGTAAGTGTATTCAGTTTGTTCCACATGTTGTAGATGCTATTAAACAAAGAGCATTAAAATTTGCTTTGAAAAGCAAGGTTGATTATGTACTAATAGAAATAGGTGGAACGGTTGGGGATATGGAAGGTGAAGTTTTTTTAGAGGCAGTTAGACAGCTTAAGCTTGATGTAGGTGATGATAGGTTAGTACATTGTCATTTAAGTTATGTTCCTTTTTTAGAATGGGCTAATGAGGTTAAAACAAAACCTACACAGCATAGTGTCATGCTTCTCAAGAAGGCAGGTATTGTTTTAGATTGTTTATTTCTTAGAAGTGATAATAAGTTACCTGATAAGGCTTTTAAAAAGGTAGCTGCAATGTGTGGTATTGATGAAGATTTGATTTTTCAAGTTCCAACAGTTTATCCATCATATAAGTTATTTGTTGAGTTGCATGATCAGGGGCTAGAGATCAAGCTACAAAAATATTTTAATATTAAACCTATTAAGGCAGATCTATTTTCTTGGGAAAAACTTATAGCATTAATAGATACAAAAAAACCTAAAGTTAAGATTGGTGTTGTTGTCAAATATTTTGGCACATCAGAACCATATATTAGTGTAATAGAGGCTATTAAAGCGGCATCTTGGAATAATAATAGAGATCCTGAGATTGTTTATATCGCGGCTGATAAGCTTGAAAAAAATGATTCTATTTCTATGAAAGAGCTTAAATCGGTTGATGCTATTATAGTACCAGGTGGCTTTGATAGTAGGGGTGTAGAGGGCAAGATTATAGCAGCTAAGTATGCTAGAGAGCATGGGATTCCGTATTTAGGGTTATGTTTAGGTTTGCATGTAATGCTTATAGAAATAGCTCGCTCATTGTTAAAACTTTCAGATGCAACGAGTATGGAATTTGACGTAGCTGCGAAAAATGTAATAATAACATTACTTGAAGCACAAAAGGGATTACATAAGTTAGGTGGTTCGATGCGTTTGGGTGTATTCCCATGTAGGTTGGTACCAGGTACTGTAACCTATAATGCTTACAAGAAGAATGAGGTATTTGAAAGACATAGGCATAGGTACGAAGTAAATAATAATTTTAGAAAACCTTTAGAAGAAGTAGGTGTTGTTTTTTCTGGCTTTTATAATGATCTTATAGAGATAGCTGAGGTTAAAGGGCATACATTTATGGTAGCAACTCAGTTTCACCCTGAATTTTTATCAAGGCCATTGAGGCCACATCCACTCTTTGAGGCACTTATTAAAGCTGTTCTTAACAGGATTGGTTGACCGGTTCTTCTTTTTCTTCTAAAATTACTAATATAAGTTTTAAATCTCATGCTTACTTATGAAGGCTTGTTATGGACATGAATAAAAGTTTTGTAAAAAAGATAAATAAATCTCAAAAATGGCAGCTTATTGATGCTGATGGTCAGTATCTTGGTAGGCTTGCTACAGAGATAGCTGATATTCTCAGGGGCAAGGATAAACCTGATTTTACACCTCACATTGATAGTGGCGAATATGTAGTAGTCATTAACTGTGATAAAATTAAGCTTACTGGTGATAAGTGGAATAAAAAAGTTTATGAATATTTCACAGGCTGGAGAAGTGGATTAAAAAAGAAGACAGCTGCTGAAGTTTTTAAAAAAGATCCAACATTTCTTATTATGCATGCTGTGAAGGGTATGCTTCCTAAAAATCGTCTTAGTCGCCAGATCATAAAGAAATTGAAGATTTATTCTGGCAATGAACATCCTCATGAAGCACAATTTAATGCCTAGTTTGGACATAGTTAATAGAAAATAAAACCAATAAACTTGTTGTTTACTTGAAAAGATTAACAATAGGTTATTAAAATAATTTTCTTATACTCAAATATTTAGCTTACTTGTAAGTTTGTAATAAAAAGGATTTTGGTATACGCATGTTAGCAAAACAAAAGACACTGAAAGAGGAAGTCTGGTTTGAGGGAGTAGGTGTTCATAGTGGTAAAAGAGGAGTTTTGAGACTAAGGCCAGCTGAAGCTAATAGTGGTGTGGTTTTACAAAATGCACAAGATCTTTCCAAAATAATTCATGTGGGTAAGGTTATACCATTAAGTGCTAAGCATGCTACTATTTTGAACAATGGTAATGGTTGGACAGTTAGTACTATAGAACATGTTATGGCGGCTGTAGGGGTTTTGGGAGTAGATAATATTATTATAGAGGTTGAAGGCGCCGAGTTTCCAATAATGGATGGCTCTTCATTACCATTTGTTAAAAAAATTTTAGAAGTTGGCCTTATAGAACAAGATATGCCAAAACAATATTTAACTCCAAAAGAAACAATCACTTTTCATGATAATGAACATAATAGAGATCTAATTATTTATCCTGCAGAGATGAATTGTAGTGGCTTGGATAAAAATTTGTATTTGGAATATAATGCAGACTTTGACCATCCACACGTTCCAGCTTCATCAATGAAGTGCTGTTTATCTGAAGATTTATTTGTTAATGAGATAGCACCAGCTAGGACATTTGGATTCTTAGAACAGTTGCCGTTTTTACAAAAATTAGGCTTAGCTAAAGGTGCAAGTTTAGACAATACTATTGTTATTAGTGACAATGGTATTATTAATGAGATTAGGTTTGAAGATGAGTGCATGAGACATAAACTTTTAGATTTATTAGGTGATCTAACCTTACTAGGTAGAAAACTTATAGGTACTGTTAAAGCTAAAAGAACAGGTCATAACTTCAATAGATTAGTTGTAGAGCATTACATTAATCATCCAGAAAAATGGGCTATTGTTTAATTAGCCTTTTTACCAAATAAATTTAACGTATCACTATATGTTAGGTATACGAATAATAATAACATTAAGATAAAGGAGGCTATGTGAATAGTTTCCTTTATCTTAATAGGTATTTCTCGTCTTATTATTGCTTCTATTGTAATGAAACAAAGTTGCCCACCATCGAGTATAGGTAATGGAAGTATGTTAAATACAGCCAGTGCTATATTTAACATAGCCAAAAACATTAAGAACATTACAAGTCCTTGTTGAACAAAACTTATACCCATGGAAATGATCATAACTGGGCCACCCACGCCTTTGAGAGTGCGTTTAATAAACATATTTTTAATCATGTGGATTGTGAGTACTACATAATTATTAACAGTTTGAATACCCTTAACTACAGAGCCTGAGAAACTTGTATATATTTTTTCTTTTGTTGAGCTTACTGGCATAACTACGAATCCTAGTTTACCTTTATGATTTTCCTCAGTTTTTAATATTTTTATATATAGTTCTTTTTGATGCCCATTACGTAAAACTACAAATTTTATTTTATCATTGGGTTCTTTTTGTTGTAGACTTTCTATTGCCTTTAGCCATAGGTCAGGTTGTTTATCAAAGTCATATTGATCAATTTCTAGAATACGATCATTAGCTTTTAAGCCACCTATATCAGCAGCTCTATTATGTTCGGTAGAATGAATTATAATCTCTGTTTTGGGAACACCAAATAAGAAACAAGCAATTACTAGGAGATATGCAAATAATGCATTGAAGCTTACACCTCCAATAAGGACTAGAAATTGTTGCCAGTAAGGCTTAGATCTGAATGATCCCTTTCCTTTATCCTTAGCATGTTTTTGTTCACCTTGACCTACTTCGTGAAGACCTGATATTTCTACATAGCCACCTAGTGGGATTGGTGCTATTTGAAAGTTTGTTCGCCCTATTTTTTTTGAGAAAATTGGTTTTCCAAAGCCTACAGAGAAGGTTGGTGTATGTATCTTGAATAACTTGGCAAATAGGAAATGTCCAAATTCATGTATAACTACTATGAGGCAAAAGCCTAATAATGCTATAGCCAAAGGAATTATTTTTCCTGCATATGTGTAAATAAGGTTCATAGCTCTCCTTGAAAAACAATATAAATTATTAATTATTGCAGTATACACTTGCATAGAGCTTTTTATCAAGAGACTAGTAAAGATTAGTTTATGGCAGATAACTTATAAATTTTTATATATTTCTTTCTATTATAAAATTAATTTTTTGTTAAACTTTATCTACTTCTAAGCCTATATAGTCGAAAATCAATGTTTTTTAATAGAAAATTAAGTAATTTATACAAAAATTATAATTTTTACTTGAAAAAAAACGCAAAAAATATATCATTACTAATACCAATTTGCTTTTAAAAGAAAATACATGCTTTCTAAAAGTATAAAAATCGGAAAATTTGATTAGAAAAATGATACGGTGAATAGCCGTTACTATCGTTAGTTTTGGATTTTAAGGTGGAAAAATATGCCTACAATTAACCAGTTGCTACATTCACCGCGTTCGGTGGCCAGTAGTAAGTCAAAGTCTCCAGCATTGAATAGATGCCCTCAAAGAAGGGGCGTTTGTTTGCGTGTTTATACAATGACACCTGTTAAACCTAACTCAGCATTGCGTAAGGTTGCCCGTGTAAAGCTTACCTCTGGGAAAGAGATAACTGCTTACATTCAAGGAGAAGGCCACAATTTACAAGAGCACTCAGTAGTGTTAGTTCGTGGTGGTAAGGTTAAAGATTTGCCTGGAGTAAAGTACCATATTGTTAGAGGTACTTTGGATACAGGTGGAGTTGAAGCTAGAAAGCAAAGTCGTTCATTGTATGGTGCTAAGAAGAAGAAGGGTGCCTAATGCCAAGACGTAAAAAAGTTGGATTAATAAGAGAAATAGGCTTAGATATTAAATATAAGTCAAAGTTAGTGCAGCGATTGATTAACTGTATTATGGAGCAAGGTAAGAAGAACGTTGCTAGAACTATAGTATATGAAGCTTTAGATGTTGTTTCTCAGAAGACTGGTAATAAGGGATTTGCTACTTTTGAAAGAGCAATAGATCAACTTAGGCCAGCTGTTGAAGTTAAGTCACGTCGTGTTGGTGGTGGTGTATATCAAATACCTACGGAAGTTAGACCTGCTAGAGCAACAGCTTTAGCTCTAAGATGGCTTATTGGGTCTGCTGCTGAACGTAAAGATAAGACTATGGGAAAACGCCTTGCAGCTGAAATAATGGAAGCTGTTGAAGGTAGGGGCAATGCTTATAAGAAGAAAGTTGATGTTATAAGGATGGCAGAAGCTAATAGAGCTTTCTCTCATTACGCATGGTAATATAATGAGCACTGACTACTTAAAGAAATATAGAAATATAGGAATAATGGCTCATATCGATGCTGGGAAAACAACTGTTACAGAACGTATATTGTTTTATACAGGAATATCTCACAAGATAGGAGAAGTTCATTCTGGTGAAGCTATTATGGACTGGATGGAGCAAGAAAGGGAGCGCGGAATTACTATTACTTCTGCTGCTACAACATGTTCTTGGAATGATCATCATATTAATATTATTGATACTCCTGGTCACGTAGATTTTACTATAGAAGTTGAGAGATCGCTCCGAGTTTTAGACGGAGCGGTTGCTGTTTTTTGCGGGGTTGGTGGGGTACAGCCTCAGTCTGAAACTGTATGGAGACAGGCTGATAGGTATCATGTTCCACGTATAGGATTTGTTAATAAATTAGATAGAATAGGTGCTAACTATTTCAATGTGGTTTCTGAGGTAGAGGAAAAGCTTAATGGCAATGCTTTGGCTATGCAGATACCTGTTGGAAAGTCAGAAGATTTTTCTGGTGTTATTGATGTTTTGACAAAGAGATTGGCTGTTTTTGATGATAGTACTCAAGGAGCCACTGTTATTTGGCAGGATGTTCCAGCTGAGTATAAAGATCAAGTTGAAGCGGCTTATATAACAATACTTGAGCGTGCTTGTGATTTTGATGATGCTCTTGCAGAAAAATATTTAGATGGTAAACCGATTGCTATTTCTGAAATTAAGTCAGCATTAAGAAAAGGTACAAGGGACATTAAGGTAACTCTTATGTTTTGTGGCTCTGCTTTCAAAAACAAGGGTGTTCAGTTGGTATTAGATGCTGTTGTTGATTATTTACCTTCACCGTTAGAAGTTCCTTCTATAGAGGGAATAAATCCTAATACTAAGGAAAAAGATACAAGGCCATCTGATCCTGAAGCACCATTTGCAGCTCTAGCATTTAAAATTATGACAGATCCTTTTGTTGGATCATTAGCGTTTACTCGTTTATATTCTGGTAAAATAGAAGCTGGTTCTTATGTATATAATATTACCAAGGATAGAAAAGAGCGTGTTACTAGATTAGTGAAAATGCATGCTAATAAACGAGAAGAAATTCCCTCAGCTTCAGCTGGTGATATTGTTGCAGTAGTTGGATTAAAAGATACTTTTACTGGAGATACACTTTGTGATGAAAAGCATCCAATTTTGCTTGAAACAATACAGACACCAGAACCAGTTGTCAGTGTAGCCATAGAACCTTCTGAAAAAGGTGGTTATGAAAAGATGGTTCTTGCATTACGTAAGATGGCGCAAGAAGATCCTTCTTTTAGGTTTACATATAATGAAGAAACTGGGCAAACAGTTATTTCTGGAATGGGCGAGCTTCATTTAGAGATTATTGTTGATAGATTAAAAAGAGAACACAAGGTAAATTCTGTTGTTGGTGCACCACAGGTTGCATACAAAGAAACTGTTCAAAGTTTTGTTCAAGCCGAAGGTAAATTTATTCGTCAATCTGGTGGACGCGGTCAATATGGACACGTATGGATTGAGGTGTCGCCAAAAGAACGAGGAACCGGTTTTGAGTTTGAAAACAAAATTTCTGGTGGTAGTATTCCAAGAGAATTTATACCTGGTATCCAGAAGGGAGTAGAAGAAGCAATTGTTTCAGGTATCTTAGCTGGATATCCAGTGGTGGATGTTAAGGTTGCTGTTTATGATGGTTCTTACCATGATGTTGATTCTTCAGAAATGGCATTTAAGATTGCAGCATCAATGGCATTTAAGGAAGGTATGGCAAAGGCATCACCTGTAATACTTGAGCCTATTATGAAGGTTGAAGCATTGACTCCTGATGATTACATGGGTGATGTTATGGGAGATTTAAACTCTCGTAGGGGAAGGATCCTTGGTATGGAGTCTCGAAAAGGAATTCAAGTTATTACAGCAGAGGTTCCTTTATCAGAGATGTTTGGATACGCAACGGATTTGCGTTCCATGTCAAAGGGACGAGCAAATTACTCTATGGAATTTGAGGTTTACCGAGAAGTTCCAAAAAGTGTTCAAGAAAACATAATTAATAAGAAGTAAGGGAAGGCTATGGCAAAGGGTAAATTTGAAAGAACGAAACCGCACGTTAACGTTGGTACTATAGGTCACGTTGATCATGGTAAAACAACTTTAACCGCTGCAATTACAAAGGTTTTGTCAAAAAGTGGTGGAGCAGAAGCTATTGCATATGATCAAATAGATAAAGCTCCAGAAGAAAAAGAACGTGGTATTACTATTTCTGCATCACACGTAGAATATGAAACACCTAATAGACACTATGCACACGTAGATTGTCCTGGACACGCTGATTATATTAAAAACATGATCACTGGTGCTGCTCAAATGGACGGTGCAATATTGGTTGTTTCTGCATATGATGGACCTATGCCTCAAACAAGAGAGCATATTCTTTTAGCTCACCAAGTAGGTGTTCCTAAGATAGTTGTTTTCTTGAATAAGGTTGATATGGTTGATGATCCAGATATGATTGACCTTGTTGAAGAAGAAGTACGCGATCTTCTTGCAAAATACGGCTATCCTGGAAAAGAAGTTCCAGTTATTAGAGGTTCTGCATTAAAGGCTTTAGAAGGCGATACATCAGAAATAGGTGAAGGCGCAATATTGAAGCTTATGAATGCATTAGATACATATATTCCAGTGCCAGAGCGTGCTATCGACAAACCATTCTTAATGCCTATAGAAGACGTATTCTCTATAGCTGGTCGTGGTACAGTAGTAACAGGCCGTATAGAAGAAGGTAAGGTCAAAGTTGGAGAAGAAGTCGCACTTATCGGTTTAGGTTCTATACTCAAATCAACTGTTACAGGTGTTGAGATGTTTAGAAAAGAGCTTGACTATGGTGAAGCTGGCGATAACGTAGGTTTATTGCTTCGTGGTCTTAAAAAAGAAGATGCAGCACGTGGAATGGTTGTTGCTAAGCCAGGAAGTATTACACCACACAAGAAATTTAAAGCACAAGTTGTTGTTCTTACTAAAGAAGAAGGTGGAAGACACAGTCCATTTTTCTCTGGATATCGTCCACAGTTCTATTTTAGAACAACAGACGTAACAGGTGTTGTCACTTTACCAGCAGGTAGAGAGATGGTTATGCCTGGAGATACGGTAGAGTTGACAATTGAACTTCTCACTACTATAGCAATGGAAGAGAACTTAAAGTTTGCTATACGTGAAGGTGGAAGTACAGTTGGTGCTGGTACAGTAACATCTATTATTGAGTAAGAAGATCGGGCTATGAAGAAACATAAAATACGTTTAACTCTTAAGTCATATGATCATCAGCTTTTAGATAAAGCAGTAAAACAAATTGTATTAACTGTTAAGAGAACAGGGTCTCAGGTATTGGGACCTGTTCCTCTTCCAAACAGAACGCAAGTGTTTACTGTGCTTAGGTCTCCCCATGTTGATAAAAAATCTCGTGAGCAGTTTGAATTGATTACTCACAAAAGGATTTTGTATATAGTGGCGCCATCCGAACAAACCATGGATGCGTTAGGGAAGCTTAATATATCCGCTGGTGTTGATGTAGAAGTTCGATAGGAATCATGATGTTAGCAAGAGTATTAGGAAATAAAATTGGAATGACTCAGGTTCTTGATAAGGACAAGGGAGTAATCCCTGTTACTGTAGTTGATGTTTCTGATTGGCTAATTACACAAGTTAAAGTAAAAGAGCATGATGGATATGATGCTTTACAACTTGGTAAGATTAAGAAGAAATATCAAGATAAAGAATTTGAAGATGATTGGATTTCTCATAAGCAAATTTACTTTTCTCATATAAAAGAGATAAGACTTGCTGAGAAAAAAGAAGTATCTATAGGACAGAGATTTTCTTATGATCTTATGGGCATAGAGGTTGGAGATACGGTTGATGTTGCAGGTACTTCAACAGGTCTTGGCTTTCAGGGTGTTGTTAAGAGATGGGGATTTGCTGGTGGACCTGGAGCCCATGGATCAACATTTCATAGAGCTCCTGGATCTTCAAGTCATATGAGAAGACAGGGTGAAGTTATTAAGGGAAAGAAATTTCCTGGTCATTGTGGTGTAGATCGTGTAACAGTACAGGGTCTAAAGATTGTTGGTTTTGACAAGAATGCTGGTTACCTTTTAATTAAAGGTGCAATTCCAGGAAAGAAAAATTCTCTTGTTTACATAGGTAAGCGAAAGTAATCACAATGCAAGTATATGATTTAAACGGCAAAGCCGAAAACATTAATTTAGATTTTGGACTTGAGAAAAAAGAAGTAAGTCCATTAGCATATTCTTGTGCTATTCAAGTTTTACGTCAAAACTGGCGTCAAGGTACTGTTGCATGTAAGGATCGTGGAGAGGTTGCCTTTTCTACAAAGAAGCCTTGGAAGCAAAAAGGAACTGGACGAGCACGAGCTGGAATGAAAAGTTCTCCTTTATGGAGAAAAGGTGGTGTTGTTTTTGGACCTCAAGAACGAGTACGCACTTTAAAAATACATAAAAAGATGCGCTCAGCTATTCTAAATAATATTTTTCATGTTATGAATGAAAAAGAAAATATAAGTTGTTTAGATTTTACTCCAGAAAAGCCAACAACTAAGGTAGCTTTTAATGCGTTAACTGCTATCGGATTAAGTGGAAAGAAATTGAATTTATTTTTAAATCCTTCTGATTGGACATCAATGTTGTGTTTTCAAAATATTCCAAATGTTAATATTTTGTTATTTGATGAGCCAAACGTATATGCATTAACCAATTGTGAACATTGGTTATTTCTTAAGAAGGATATGGCCTCATTTAAAGATATGGTTTCAAAATGGAACTAGGTATTTACGATATAATTAAAGGCACTATATCTACACCAAAAAGTATTTTGCTTAGAAAAAAATTAGGGACTATTACTCTAAGAGTTAATAAGCTTGCTAATAAGGTTATGATACGTGGAGCCGTTGAAAAAATTTGGAATGTTAAAGTTAAAAATGTTCGTATTATAAATCTGCCTGGTAAATCTAAGATGGTTGGAAGAATACAGCATTATAGAGCAGATACAAAGAAAGCACTTGTTTCTTTGATGCCGGGCTATAAAATTGATCTTCCAGATCAATTTGAGTCTATGGGTATAAATGAGACAGAACATAAGGGGGATGAATAACTATGGCTATAGTAACTCGAAGACCTAGAAATTCATCTTTACGAGGTCAACAATTTATTTCAACTAAGCATCTAACAAAGAAGGCTCCAGAAAAATCTTTATTAGCACCGATGACCCAAAAAGGTGGTCGTAATGCTTATGGAAGAATTACTGTTCGTCATCAAGGTGGTGGAGCTAAGAGAAAGTATAGAATAGTTGATTTTAAGCGTCTTAATAGAGAGATTCCTGCTATAGTTACTGCGGTAGAGTATGATCCAAATAGGAACGTTCCTTTGGCTTTGCTTGTTTACAAAAATGGAGCAAAGAGTTATATTTTATGTCCAGAAGGCGTAATTGTGGGGAATGAAATAATTGCTGGTGAAGCAGTTGAAGCTAAGCCTGGTAATTCTTTAAAATTAAGAAATACTCCAGTTGGTTTTTTAATACATAACATTGAGTTATGGCCTGGACGTGGTGGTGCAATTTCAAGAAGTGCAGGTACGTCTGCTCAATTGATGGCAAAAGAAGGCGATTTTGCCATTCTTAAGATGCCATCAAGTGAGATTCGAAAAGTTTCTTTAGATTGTTTTGCAACAGTTGGTGTTCTTTCAAATGCTGATCATAGAAATATAGTCCTCGGAAAAGCAGGAAGAACTCGTCATAGAGGTGTTAGACCTACTGTAAGAGGTATGGCTATGAATCCTGTTGATCACCCGCATGGAGGAGGAGAAGGTCGCTCCAAATCTGGTTCTCATCCTACTACACCATGGGGTAAGAATTGTAAGGGTATGCGAACAAGGAAGAGAAAGAGTGATTTTATTGTTAGAAGAAGAAGTAAGTAGGTGTACATAAGGAATTTGCGATATGACAAGATCGATTAAAAAAGGACCATACGTAGCTTCTTGTCTTGCAAAAAAGCTGAAGCAAGTTAAGAGTTCCGGGAAAAAAGAAGTTCTTAAGACCTGGAAAAGAGCTAGTATGATTACACCAGATTTTGTAGGAATAACCTTTGCTGTTCATGATGGCAAAAAGTTTCAATCTGTTTTTGTTACAGAAGATATGGTTGGTCATGCATTGGGCGAATTTGCACCTACAAGAACTTTTCGTATGCATAGTGGTCAAAGACAATCAGGTGCAGCATCAGCGGCCAAGACTCCAGCTCCAGCTTCAGCTCCAGTAGCAGCAGCGGCAAAAGCTCCAGCGGCAAAAGCTCCAGCAAAGAAGAAATAGGGTAAGATATGTTTAAAGCAAAAAGTAAATTTATAAGAGTATCGCCTTACAAGATGAGGCCTCTCGCGGATGTAATTCGTGGGTATAATGTTGAGAGAGCTTTAGCTTGGCTTAAAACTTATGCAGGAACCAAGAGAGTTAGTCCGTTAGAAAAGGTTATTTTTTCTGCTTATTCAAATGCTAAGCACGCAGAAGAGAATTTGACTATGAGAGACCTTAGGATCAAAATTTTAAAGGTTGATCAAGGCCCATCCTTTAGTTACTTTAAGCCATCTGCAATGGGAAGAGCGGCTGTTTTGAGAAAAAGGTTGAGTCATTTAGAAATTGGTTTAGAAAAAATAATAAAAGTCGATACAAAGAAGAAAAGCTAGAGGTGTCTTGTGGGACAAAAAGTTAATCCATTTGGATTTAGATTAGGAATTTTCGAAGACTGGAAGGCTCAATGGTTTGCTAAGAGATCATATGGCAAAGAATTGTCTGAGGATTTAAGTATTAGAAAGTATTTAAACAGTGCTTTAGAGCAATCAGAAGTTTCTAAGATGGTTATTCAAAAAGCTGGTGAGAATATTCGTGTAATTGTTTATTCTGGAAAACCAGGCTTAGTTATAGGTAAAAAAGGTGCTGGTATAGACAAATTGAGAGCAGATCTTTTTGCAAAGTTTAAAAAGAACATTGACGTTTCAGTTCAAGAGATTCGTGTTCCTGAATTGGATGCTAAGTTAGTTGCAGAAGATATAGCTCAACAAATTGTTAGACGTGCTCATTTTAAGAAACTTATGAAGAGAGCGGGTCTTTCTGCTATGAAAGCAGGAGCCAAGGGTATAAAAGTTTGTTGTTCTGGTCGTTTGGGTGGGGCTGAAATAGCACGACAAGAATGGATACGTCTTGGTTGCGTACCTTTGCATACATTACGTTCTAATGTTGATTATGCTACAGCAAGAGCAAAAACAACTTATGGAATAGTTGGTGTTAAGGTTTGGATTTGCAAGGGTGATTACTCTAATTTAAACAAGTAAAGAGATTATGCCATGTTGATGCCGAAAAAAACAAAATTTAGAAAATCGCAAAGAGGTCGTATGTCTGGCCTATCCAAAGGAGCAAGAACTGTAGCTTTTGGAGAATATGGATTGATGGCAACGGAGCCTATTTGGCTAACCTCTAAGCAAATTGAGTCTATGCGTATAACAATTGCTCGAAGAATTAAAAAGATCGGCAAATTATATTTAAGGGTTTTTCCAGATAAGCCAATATCTAAGAAGCCTGCAGAAACTCGTATGGGTAAGGGTAAAGGTGCTCCAGAGTTTTGGGCAGCTGTTGTTAAAAGAGGTCGTGTTTTGTGTGAGTTGGGAGATTTATCAGAAGCAGAAGCTAAAGTAATTTTTAAGGTAGCTGCATCTAAACTTCCAATAAAAACTAAGTTCGTTAGAAAAGAAAAATAGCAAAATGGAAAACAAAAGTTCTAAAGATACGTTAAAACAGGAAGTTCTTGAACTTAAAAAAGAGCTTTTTAATTTAAAACTTAATGCTTCAACAATGCATGTTAAAGATTACTCTCAATTTAAAAAATTGAGGCAGAGAATTGCTCGTGCATTAACAAGCTTCAGGGAGCAAGCTAATGGTTAATGAAATAAAGAAAACAACTTCAGAGCGTATTTTAGAGGGAGAAGTTGTTTCCGATAAAATGCACAAAACAGTCGTAATCAAGGTTACACGTACTTTTAAGCATCCTAAGCTTGGAAAGATTGTGAAAAGATTTAAGAAATATAAAGTGCATGACGAAAAAGAAATAGCTAAGATTGGCGATTTAGTTGAAGCTAAGGAATGTCGTCCTCTGTCTAAGACAAAGCACATGGTATTGCATAAGGTGCTTAGAACAGCTTAGGAGAAAGTTATGATACAAAAACGAACAATGTTAATAGTTGCAGATAACTCTGGTGCAAAAAGTTTACAAGTAATAGGTATTCCTGGTGGTACTAAAAAAGATAAGGCTATTCTAGGTGATATTGTTAAGGTTACTGTTAAACGAGCTATTCCTGGTGGCAAGGTAAAAAAGAGTGATGTTCTAGATGCTGTGATTGTTAGAACAAGAAAAGAAACAAGAAGATCTGATGGCAGCTATATTCGCTTTGATGATAATGCAGCTGTAATTATAGATTTAAAGACGAAGCAACCAATAGGCTCACGTATTTTTGGACCTATTGCCCGTGAGATTAAGGCTAAGGGTTATGCTGATATAATTTCTTTGGCTCCAGAAGTTTTATAACGGAAGTAATAACAATGTTAAGTAATATAAGAAAAAACGATAAAGTTTATGTTATCTCTGGTAGAGATAAGGGAAAAGAAGGCAAGGTAATAGAAGTTGATAGCAAGAACAATCGAGTTCTTGTTAAAGGTATTAGCATTGTCTCCAAGCATAAAAAAGCAAAAAAACATGGAGAACAAAGTAGCATAGTTCAAAAAGAAAGTTATATTCCACAAGATAAGATTATGCCTATTTGTTCTACATGTAAGAAAGCCTGCCGTGTTCGTGCTAAAGCAGAAGATGGTAAGAAGAAGATTAGAGTTTGTCATCGTTGTAATAAAGAGTTATAAGCTGCTAGGTGATAATAAAATGAGTTCGCGTTTAAAAGAAATTTATAAAGAAAAAATTTGCAAAGAGCTTTTAACTGAGTTGGATTATAAGAATATTATGGAAGTTCCTAAGCTTTCTAAAATAGTTCTTAATGTTGGTGTTAAAGAAGCTGTTGCTGATAGTAAAGTTTTGGGTGGTATAAAAGAGCTAATTAGTGCGGTTGCGGGACAGGCATCAGTAATTACTAAGGCTAAAAAGTCTATTGCTGGATTTAAGGTTCGTACAGGTATGCCATTAGGTGTTATGGTTACACTTAGAGGTGATAATATGTACAACTTTTTAGATAAATTAATTAACATATCTTTACCACGAGTGAGAGATTTTCAGGGTGTAAATACAAAATTTGATGGTCGCGGAAATTACAATCTAGGTATCAAAGATTGGTTAATTTTCCCTGAAATTGATTATGAAAAAGTTGATAAAATTCGTGGTATTAATATTACCATTGAAACGACAGCTAAAAACGATAAAGAAGCATTGGCTTTGCTCAAGAATTTTGGCATGCCATTCAGAGCAAGCTAGAGGATTAAGTGTATGGCAAGAAAATGTTTGATAGAAAAATCTAAAAAAACTCCAAAGTTTTTGACTAGACAACGTAACCGTTGTGAACAATGTGGTCGTCCTAGGAGTTTTATTAGGATGTTTATGTTATGTAGAATGTGTTTTAGAAAATTTGCACTTAAAGGAATGCTTCCTGGTGTAAAGAAGTGTAGCTGGTAGAGAGGCTAAATATGTCAATCGATGTTATAGGAAATTTTTTGACAATAATTCGTAACGGCATACATGCTCGTAAGAGAAGTGTTGTTGCACCTTTTTCTAATGAAAAACTTAATATTGCTAAAGTTTTGAAGGAAGAGGGTTTTATAAAAGAATATGCAAAAGTAGAAGATGCTAATGGCAAACCAGTAATAACAATAACTTTGAAATATGTGACTGGCGAGTCAACAATTCATGAAATTACAAGAGTAAGTAAACCAGGATGTAGGCGATACGAGAGTCTCAGAAATATGACTTCAGTTATTGGTGGTTTAGGAATATCTGTTTTATCTACTAATGTTGGTATTTTGAGTGATAAAAAAGCTCGAGAATTATCAGTTGGTGGCGAGGTTATTTGTCATGTTTGGTAAAGGGGTTACAACATGTCTAAGATAGGAAGAAGAGCTATAACATTAACCTCAGCAACAGCTGAAGTTAAAAATGGTATAGTAACTTTAAAAGGCCCAAAAGGCACATTAACTCATACTGTACCAAGTTTTTTATCTGTAAATTTAAAAGATAAAAAATTGACAGTAACATTGAGTAATAATGATTCATCAGAACACAATGTTGACTGGGGTTTGCATCGTGCTCTTTTAGCTAATAACGTTAAAGGCGTTGAAGAAGGTTTTTCTACAGGAATAAAAATTGTAGGTTTGGGTTATAAAGCACAGATTGCTGGTTCAGTTATGACATTTACTTTAGGTTATAGTCATAAAAAGACTCTTAATTTACCTAAAGGTGTTGAAGCTTTAGTTGATAAAACTGGACAACTTTTAACTATAAAATCTATAGATAAATTTTTATTAGGTAATACTTGTGATGTAATAAGAAGTTTACGTCCACCAGAACCGTATAAAGGTACAGGTATTATTGTTGGTAATGAAGTTGTAAGACGTAAATCTGGTAAAGCTAAAGTTTCTGCTGCTTAATTTGAGGATATAACAAGGTGGTAAATAAAAAAATAAAACGACGAGCATTGGCTAGAGCTTCTAGAACTAGAAATAAACTAGTAAGTAAGGGTGTATTGCCAAGACTTACAGTATTTAGAAGTTTGAGTAATATTTATGCTCAAATTATTGATGATGCAACTCACTCAACATTGGTAAGTGCTTCATCTTTGTTGATTGAAGATAAAAAAGGTGACAAGAAAGCTATTGCAAAACAGGTTGGTCTTAAGTTGGGTAAGATGGCAATGGATAAGTCAGTTGCAACTATATTTTTTGATCGTGGTAGATATAGATATCACGGAAGAGTTTCTGCTTTGGCAGAAGGTTTAAGAGAAGCAGGGCTGAAGTTCTAAAGGAAACTTATGATAAAAGACACTGTCGACAATAAAGAAAAGATAAAAAAATCAGATAGAGTGGAAATATTAACCAGAAATTCCTCTTCAGAAAATTTTGTAGAAAAAGTTTTATCTGTACGTCGAGTTGCTAAAGTAATTCGAGGTGGTCGTCGTTTTGCATTTTCTGCAACCGTTGTTGTTGGAGATAAGAATGGCAATGTTGGTATAGCATTAGGTAAGTCTAGAGATGTTGCTTCAGCTATTACTAAGGCATCTAGACATGCTAAAGCACACATGGTATCTATTCCTAGGTATAAAACTACTATACCATATACTGTTTCTGCTAAGCATGGATCAAGCAAGGTTTTAATTAGATCTGCAATGAAGGGAACAGGAGTTATAGCTGGTGGTGCTATTCGTGCTGTTATTGAAGCTGCTGGTATTCAGGATGTTCTTGCAAAGTCTTTGGGATCTAGTAATTCTCAAAACGTAGTTAAAGCAACAATGAAAGCTTTATCTAAGTTAAGAACAGCAAAACAAATTGCAACACTAAGAGGAAAAACAATTAAAGATGTTATTGGGGTTGAAAATGCTAAATCTGAATAACCTAGAAAAATTACATAAGGCTAGAAAACGTGTTGGCCGAGGCGGAGATTTGGGAGGTACATCTGGAAAGGGTCATAAGGGACAAAAGGCTCGTTCAGGTGGTTATGTTGGTAGGGCGTTTGAAGGTGGACAAATGTCACTTAGTAGACGACTTCCTAAGAGGGGTTTTAATAACAGCTTTCAAAAGAGAGTAGTTAAAGTTATAAATCTTTCAGAGTTAGATCTTAAGTTTGAAAAAGATGAGATTGTTAATTTAGAAACCTTACGTAATAAAGGTATTATTAAAGGTAATACTAATTTATACGTGAAAATTTTAGGTAAGGGTGTTCTTACTAAGAGCTTGGACGTGCATGCTAATAATTTTAGTCAAGCAGCAGCAGAAGCTATAAAAGCTGCTGGCGGAAAGGTTAATGTAATCCAGGAGAGATAGTGATAGTTTTACTTCATAATCTAATAAATATTTTTATTGTTTCTGAACTTCGTAAAAAAGTTCTTTTTACTTTATTTGTTTTGGGAGTGTATAGATTAGGTGTTCACATACCTATTCCTGGAATAGATACAATAAAGTTAGCAGCTTTGATGAAAAGCGTGGCTACAAGTGGCGGCTTAATAGGATGGCTTGACCTTGTTTCTGGTGGAGCTCTTAGAAAGTTAGCTATATTTGCTTTAGGTATTCAGCCTTATATATCTGCTTCTATTATGATGGCTATTTTGGCTGGTATCGTACCGACTTTAGAAAAGTTGGCAAAAGAGGGCGAGTATGGTCGCAGGATCATTAATCAGTACACAAGGTATCTTACTTTGATTTTGAGTATTGCTCAAGGATATGGAGTGGTGTTTTGGGCTGAGGCTAAAGGACTTGTAGTTTCTCCAGGTTGGGGATTTAGAATATTAGCGATCTTTATTTTATGCGTTGGCTCATTATTTGTTATGTGGCTAGGCGAACAGATTACATCCCAGGGCATAGGTAATGGTAGTTCTATTATAATCTTCAGTAGTATTGTGGCGCGACTTCCAGAAGCGATATTTAAGACGTTTCAAGATATAAGCTTGGAACAGGTTTCACCGTTGGTTGTCTTAGTTATATTAGCTATGACAATATTAGTTGCTGGATGCGTTGTGTTTATGGAGCGAGGAGAGCGTAAGATACCTGTTCAGTATGCAAAAAGGGTGATAGGTAATAAGATATATGGTGGTCAGAGTTCTTATATACCCTTAAAGATTAACGTTTCAGGAATTATGCCTGTTATTTTCACTAATACAGTGATTTATTTACCATTAATGCTTATAGGAATGTTAGCATCTAGATTTAAGTGGTTAGAGACATTATCTGAAGTTTTTGGATATGGTAGTTTTTTGTTTTATGTCTTGGAATCTTTACTTATAGTATTTTTTGCATTCTTTTATGCAACTATTCAATTAAATCCTGATGATGTAGCTGAAAATATGAGAAAATCAGGTGGTTTTATACCAGGAATTAGACCTGGCCGTAAGACATCTGAGTTTTTGAGTTACGTGCTTAACAGGGTTACATTACCTGGTGCTATGTACTTAGCTATATTGACAATTGTTCCTGGAGTATTGGCAAGTTTGCTTAATTATAATTATTTATTTAGTGGTTTAGGCTTATTGATTGTTGTTGGTGTTGCCTTGGATACCTCTGCACAGATAGAATCTTATTTAATTGAGCGAAGATATGAAGGATTTTTATCTTCTGGTAGATTGAGGGGAAGGGTTTCTCGCTAATTATGCAATACGATTTAAACAACACGGTATTAGTTTTTTTTGGGGCGCCAG
Source organism: uncultured Pseudomonadota bacterium (assembly GCA_964491895.1). Classification (GTDB taxonomy): domain Bacteria; phylum Babelota; class Babeliae; order Babelales; family UBA12411; genus CAZBHK01. The sequence continues at coordinate 105,700 of CAZBHK010000001.1, forward strand.
GATCTGGTAAGGGTACGTTGGCTAGAATGCTAGAAGAAAGACTTGGATTTAAGGTTCTTTCTACGGGTGATCTTTGCAGAAAACATATTAGAGGTAATACTGAAATAGGTCTTTGTATAAAGGATCAAATTAGTAAAGGCCAGTTGATTTCTGATGATTTGATTACTAAGATGGTTAAAGGATGGTTAGATAATAAACTTTCCTTAAAAAAGTCTATTATTTTAGATGGTTATCCTAGAACTGCTAGTCAGGCTAAGCTTTTTAATGATCTTTGTAAAAAAGAAAAATATAAGTTTAATTTTAGAGTTATTTTATTTGAAATATCTGATGAAATAGTTATAGATAGATTAAAGAGCAGGCTTATTTGTTCAAATAGACAATGTCAGGCTATTTTTTCTACAAAAACTCAGGTTAAAGAGGGTGACAAGTGCCTTAAGTGTGACTCGATTCTATTGAGACGTGAAGATGATAAGGAATCAGTCGTAGAAGTTAGGTTTAAGTCCTTTTTAAATGATAAGCAGTTATTTGAGCAATATTATAATGGTATTAATCAGCCACTTGAGAAGCTAGAAATAGATGGAAAAACTCAAGAAGAGGTTTTTGAGGCATTTATTAAGATGCTAAATGAATAAAAATGGTATACATTAAAGATAAGAGAGCCATGGATAAGATGAGAATGGCTGGAAAATTACTTGCTGGTGTGATGATAGAGATTCCAAAGATTATTAAAGAGGGCGTTTCTACATTAGAAGTAAATGATTTTATAGAGAATTGCATGAGAAAAGCCGGGTTAAAGCCTTCATGTATAGGTTATAAAGGCTATAAGCATGCTACTTGTATATCAGTTAATAGTGTTGTTGTGCATGGGGTGCCATCCGATAAGGTTATTTTGCAGGAAGGGGATCTTGTAAAGGTTGATGTTATTGGTGCTTACAAAAATTATTGTGTTGATATGGCCCGTTGTTATTTTGTGGGTGTTCCTTCTAAAGAGGCACAACATATAGTAGATATTGCTCAAAAAGCGTTAGATGCTGGTATAAAAAAGGCTATTGTTGGTAATACGGTGGCGGATATTTCCAGGGCTATTGAAAAAGTGGTTGAATCTGAAGGCTTTGGAGTAGTGAGAGATTTTGCTGGACATGGTGTTGGAAAGCTTTTACATGAAGAACCTGAAATTCCTAATTTTGTTTCTGGAGAATCAATGGAGATTCTTAGAGCAGGTATGACATTAGCTATAGAGCCAATGATTACGGAGAAGGGTTATGCTGTTGTTCTTGATAATGATGGCTGGACTGCTAGAACCATGGATGGTGGCTTAGCAGGTCATGTTGAAGATACTGTTTTAATCACGGAAAAGGGTACGGAAATTCTTACTCGTTTGAATGGAGTTATAGCTTAATATGGCTAATAAGGAAGATGTAATAAAAGTTGAGGGAGTGGTAGAGGAAACTTTACCGAGCACCAAGTTTAAGGTGCGTCTTGATAATGGACATTTGGTAATAGCGCATATTTCTGGTAAAATGCGTATGTATTATATAAAATTAGTGGTTGGAGATCGGGTAATTGTAGAATTATCCACGTATGATCTTACTAAAGGAAGAATAGTTTCGCGTTGCAAGTAGGTGTATGATGAAAGTTAGAACATCAGTTAAAAAGATTTGTGGAGAGTGTAAAATTATTAGACGTAGTGGCGTTGTTAGGGTGATTTGTACGAAAAGTCCTAAACATAAACAACGTCAAGGTTAATTGTTAGAGAGGTAGCATGGCTTTAATGTATTTAGGGAGATCCTAATGGCTCGAATAGAAGGAGTTTTTCTTCCAAAAGAAAAACGTGTAGAAATAGGCCTAACATATATTTATGGTATTGGTCTTAGAACGTCACAAGATATACTCAAGAAAAGTGGTGTAAATCCTGATGTTCGTGTCAAAGATTTGACAGGAGAGGATGTAGCATCTATTCAAAAGATTATTACCAATGATTATCTTGTTGGTGGTGACTTGAGAAAAGAGGTTACTATGAATATTAAAAGGCTAACAGACATTGGTTCTTATAGAGGAATTCGTCATAAGCGTTCTTTACCAGTCAGAGGACAAAGAACAAAAACGAATGCTAGAACTCGTAAGGGTCCAAAAAAAGCTGGCTCAATTGTTCCTAAGAAAAAAACGGCTACAAAGAAATAAAATAGAAGATTATGGCATATAAGAAAAAAGGTAAAAAAAAGCATAGTGTAGAAGTGGTTTTAGCTAACGTTAAATCTACTTTTAATAATACATTAGTTTCAATCACAACGCTTACTGGCGATGTTCTAATGCGTGCAAGTTCAGGTCTTTTAGGATTTAAAGGCTCTAGAAAAGGAACTCCTTTTGCTGCTACACAGATTGGTAGTAAGTTAGCAAAAGATCTTATGGATTTAGGTGTACGTACAATTGAGGTTAATCTACAAGGCCCTGGTTCTGGACGCGACTCTGTTGTAAGAGCATTCCAGTCATCCGGTCTTAACGTATCAGTGTTAAGAGATGTAACACCATTGCCTCATAATGGTGTTCGTCCAGCAAAGAAACGTAGGGTATAAACGATGGGAAAATTAATAAAAGGCTGCAGAAAGTGCCGACAAATTGGTGAAAAACTTTGTTCTAAAGTAGCTAAATGTGCTATTGAGAAGCGTGCTACGCATCCAGGACAGCATGGTAAAAAGCTTGGTACTAAGAAATTGTCAGAGTATGGAAAACAGCTTCAAGAGAAACAAAAAGTTAAATTTTTGTATGGTGTAGCTGAACGTCAATTTAAACGATTTTTTGAGATGGCTTCACGTAAAAAAGGTGTTACTGGAGAAGCTTTAATGAGCTTGCTTGAAAGAAGACTTGATAATGTTATGTTTAGATTGAAGATGGCTTTATCAAGGCCACAAGCTAGACAAATGGTTGCTCATGGACATGTATTTGTTAATGGTCAACGTGTTCATTCTCCTGCATACGTTGTAGCTGTTGGGGATGAGGTTACATTGTCTAACAGAACTTTATCTAGGGAGACCTATTTAAAGGATGCAGTTGAAAAGAGAATGAATATTGGCATTAAGGTTCCAGAATGGCTTGAACTTAAGAAACAAGAACATAAAGGTATTGTTCTTAGAGAACCTATGCGTTCTGAGATTAAAGTTCCAGTAGAAGAACACCTTATTGTTGAGTTGTATTCTAAGTAAGATAGTTATAGTTAATAACCATGCGAGAACGTGGGGGTATAAATGCAAAAACAGTCGATGGAATATAGACCACTTACTCTTCCTAAATTAGAATGGGAAACTTCTAAGTCATCTAATACATTTGGTGAATTAGTAGTAAGCCCTTTAGAATCGGGTTTTGGTATAACATTAGGTAACGCAATTAGAAGAGTTCTTCTATCTTCAGTAGAAGGATCTGCAGTTACTTCTGTTATAATTAAAGGTGTTAATAATGAATTCTCTTCTCTCCCTGGAGTGATAGAAGATGTCCTACATATATTGTTGAACATCAAGGGAATAATCGTTAAAAATAAAACGGGCATGCCTGGTAAAATGTATCTTTCTGCTAAGGGCGAGGGCATTGTTAGAGTTGGAAGCATTAAGGCAGATGAGCATCTTGAATTAGTTAATCAGGATCATGTTATAGCAAGATTGGCTAATGACGGAGAATTAGATATAGAATTTTTTGTTGAGACTGGTCGTGGTTATCAAACAGCTAAATGGCCTCTTGGCGAAAAGTTACAGGCTGATGGACGAATTTTTATGGACGCATCCTTCTCTCCTATTAGAAGGGTTGAATATAAAATAGAAAAAACTCGTGTTGGTCAAGCTATTAATTATGATAAGTTAATTTTAGATGTTGAAACTAATGGTACATTAGCAGCACAAGATGCAATATATTATGCAACATCTGTATTACGTACACAATTAGAACATTTTTTAGCTGTACCTGAGATTCCATTTAATGAAATTTCTAAAGTTTCTATTGCAGGGGTAGATACAGGAACTGTTGAGTTGGATGTAGAAGGTCCAACTAAAGGTCTTCCTGTTGAATTATTTTTAAAACCAATAGATGAGTTAGAATTTTCTGTTCGTGCACATAACTGCTTGGTAAGTGCAGGTATTAAGCGGGTTATTGATTTAGTTAATCTTACAGATGAAGATATTCTTAAAATTAAGAATTTTGGTAGAAAATCTTTGCGTGAGGTAAAGGAAATTTTGAAAGCTTTTGATCTTCACTTAGGCATGAATATTAAAGAATTAGATCTTAAGAAAATGATTCAAGATCAAGAGAAGAAAAATAAGGACAAACAATGAAGCATCAGAATGGCAGAAGAAAATTAAATAGAAAACCTGCCCATAGATTAGCTATGCTTAGAAACCAAGTTATTCATTTTATTCAGAATGGATGTTTACAGACAACTAAGCCTCGTATTAAAGAAGTACAGCGCATGATTGAAAGAACAGTTACTGTAGCTCGTGTTGGTAAAGATTTTAATACAATACGTAGAGTCAATCAAATTCTTCCTTATGATAAGTCAGCTGCAAAGAGACTTATCGAAGATATAGCACCAAGGTATGTAGATAGACCAGGTGGATACACAAGAGTTATCCTTTTAGGTAGACGTGGAAGCGATACTGCTCCTATAGCTCGCCTAGAGTGGGTATAGTTCTTAATAAAGATATTAAAAGGCGGGCTTATAGCTCGCCTTTTTTTGTTTGATGTTTATGCTCAATAATGATGAACTTATTAAACAGATACAAGAAGTCTTAGAACAATTACGTCCATATTTTCTTATGCATGGTGGTAATATAGATTTTGTTAAATTTGAGCAGGGTAATGTATATGTTCAATTATTTGGTGCTTGTGCAGGATGTGATGCTTCTTCATATACACTTAAACTTCTTGTTGAAGATACACTTAAAAAAGAAGTTCCACAGGTACAATTTGTAATAGAAATATAAAAATGAAAAAATTTACACGTTTTTTAATAATATTTTTTAGTATATGTGCGGTATCATTTACACTTTTGTTAAATACTGACCAGTTCTATATATATTTATCTAAAGTTGAACATGTTGGTCCTAATGTTGCACATAAATTTACTAATAATGACAAGGTAAAAAATATTCTTATCGTACATTTAGAAGAGAATTATGGTGGTGCTGAGATATGTAATGCTAACATGTACAAAATGTTTCTTAAGAATGGATACAATTCGTATATGTTAACATCTAGAGGTTTCGGAGTAGCACATGAATGTGATAGATTAAAATTACCTTATTATGTTTCTAATGCAGAAAAATTTTTACGGTTCCGATTTATTTATAAGCGAGTTCTTGCTGCACAAATATATTCGCTTTGTAAAAGATTTAAAAAATGTACTATTATTGTTCATTCTGAACGAGAGGTTTTTGCGGCTAAGCTGGTAGCTAAACGTCTTCCAATTAAGGTTATTTTAGGTAGGCATGTTACATGTCCATTTGCACATGAACGTAGAACTTTATCTGGCTTAGACGGTGTTATAGCTGTAAGCAAATACATTGAGAAAGACTTGAGAGCTTTGGTTGATAAATACCAGCTACCATTAAAGCACATAGATGTAATACAACCATTTTTTGATGAGGATAAATTTTTTAATTTTAAGCCAACTGATACAAAAAAAGTTTTCTTTAAAAAAGAGTTCAACATCAATCTTAAAGATCTACCAGTAATTACTATGATAGGCAGTATGCCGCATTGGCAAGGTCCAAAGAGACATGATATTTTACTTAATGTTGTTGCAAGACTTGTTCATGAAAAGAATAAGCCTGTAGAGGTTATCTTGGTTGGTGATGGTAATGGTAAAAAAGCATTAAAAGAGTTATCTGAAAAACTTAATATAAGTGAATATGTGCATTTTCTTGGATTTACAGATATTACACCAGCTATTCTGTATCACTCACATATTAAAGTTTTACCTAGTGAGCGTGAAGCATTTGGAATTGTTCTTTTAGAGGGAGCCCTTATGAAGAAACCGCTTATTTATTCAACAGGTAATGGTGGAGATGAGCTTGTTCTTCATGAGAAGACAGGTTTATTATTTGAGAATAAAAATGAAGATGATTTACTAAAACAGATAGAGCGTATGCTTGATGACCCTGAATGGGCTAAGCAACTAGGTGAAAATGCCTATAAGCATGCTAGAGAAAATTTTTCTAGTGAGATTGGCTTTGAAAAAGTTATAAAATTATGTAATAAGGTGAATGAGAATACATGAAAAAGTTTTTATTTATTTTAGTTATTATTTTAGTATTGCCTATGACACGAATTTTTTATAATGTTTTATCTAGTGGCGAATTTTATACTTTTGACTCTGATTTATCTAAAAAATATTTAGATAATCAGAAACGAGAAGATAGAAAGATTTTTTTAGTACATATAGTTAAGGGTTTTGGTGGCGCAGAGATGCATACATTAAACCTTTATAGAGGATTTATTGAAAAAGGATACAATGTAAATCTTCTTGTTTCTAGAGTTTCTGGGTTAGCTGAGAAATGTAGAGAATTCAAGATGCCTTTTTATACAACGAATGCTGAAAATTATAAACGGATTAAAGCTTTATTTAGAAGAGTTGTTAGATCGAGGATAGAAGAGTTAGCTAAGAATAAAGATGTTATACAGGTTTATACAGAAGATGAAGGATGGGCTTCAAAGGGTCTCCCTGCAAGGCTTGTTATCACTAAGCATGTGCCAACTCCATTCAAGTATGCTCAGGAAACAATGAGCAATATGGATGGTATTATAGCTGTAAGTAAATATATTAAAGAAGATCTAGAACAAATTAATAACAAGTATAATCTTGGTGTTAAAAGTATAGATTTTATAGCACCGTTTTTTGATGAAGAAAGATTTTTAAATTTTAAAACATCAGAGAATCGTCAAAAGTTTTTTAAAGAACATTTTAATGTAACAATTAATGAATTACCGGTTATTTGTGTTATAGCTAATATGTATAAGGATGCTTTACACAAAAATCATCGATTATTATTTAAAGTTTTGCAAACACTTGTTCATGATAAGAATAAATTTGTACAGGTTGTATTAGCTGGTGATGGTTCAGATAGAGAGAATTTAGAAAAAATTATAGCCGACTATAAATTAACTGATAATGTTCATTTCTTAGGTTTTACGGATAAAATTGCTGATGTTCTGTATCATTCCGATATTAATATACTTCCTAGCGGCAGAGAGGCATTCGGCATTGTGCTCTTAGAAGGTGCGCTTATGAAGAAGCCTCTTATTTATTCTACAGGCAATGGTGGCGAAGCTGTTGTTATACATGAAAAGACAGGCTTATTGTTTAAGAATAATGATGAAGTAGATCTTCTTAGACAGATTGAGCGCTTATTGGATAATCCTAAATTAGCTAAGCAGCTTGGTGAGAATGCCTATACACATGTTAAACAAAATTTATCTGTTCAAGCCGGATTAGAAAAGATGGAAGAGTTTTATAATAAAATTTGGTGACCCCAAGGGGATTCGAACCCCTGTTCCCGCCGTGAGAGGGCGATGTCCTAACCACTAGACGATGGGGCCTAGTGTCTTTATAATATACCGTTGCTTTTAAGCCTAGTAAAGGCTCATTTGAGTTAAATTAAAAACAAGTACATTTATATATCTAATTAGAGTTTTTTTTACACTTTTCTTTACATCAGGCCTTAATACTTTATATTAATGAAATATGGCGTTTTGGGTGGGGTTATCCCCTATATTAAAGAGGTTTATAGCATGAAACATTCACATGACCATTCACATGATTTAACAGAGATGCGTATCCATGAATCTCTATGGGAAGAGTTAACAGCTCATTTTCCGTATGCAATCATTTCTGTGGCCTTGAGTATAATAACATTAAGTTTACTTACTTATGGTGCATTTACAGTAAAAGATGCCCGAAAGTTCTTTCATATTTTCCATTATTTACATCTGCTTTTTTCAGGAACGGGTGTTATTTTAATTTTTAGGAAATACTCTAAGAATGTGCCATTAGGGTTAGCTTTAGGGTTTCTGGTTCCTGCTGTTTTTTGTACATTGTCTGATTCTATTTTGCCATTTGCTGGGGGTATATATTTAGGGCTACCAATGCATTTTCATATTTGTTTTTGGGATCACTTAAGAATCGTTTTACCATTTTTAGCTTTTGGTATTCTTAATGGTTTTGTAATGAGTAGTAATTCAGAAGGCAAGGCTTTATTTTATTCTACTGGTTCACATTTTTTACATGTATTTATTAGTTCTCTAGCATCAATATTATATTTTTTTAGTTATGGCTTTGAATCTTGGTATAGTCAAATAGGTTTTGTATTTGTTTTTTTAATAGGAGCAGTTTTGATACCATGTTCATTAGCAGACATAGTTGTTCCCATGATTTTTGCGTATTTACATAGCAAAAGAAGTAAAAGATAAGATATGAGAAGTATACGTATTGATAATGTTTCAAAATCACTTGATGGTGAAGTTATAATAGATAACCTTAGTTTAGAAGTTCCTTCTGGGAAGTTCTTTGTTCTTTTGGGTCCCAGTGGTTGTGGAAAAACTACATTATTACGTTTAATAGGTGGTCTAGAAACGGTAGACTCTGGTCGTATTTTTTTGGGCGATCAAGAAATTACTAAGACGCCTATTTATAAGCGTAGTATTAATACAGTTTTTCAGCAGTATGCGTTGTTTCCACATCTTAATGTTTTTGAGAATGTTGCATATGGTTTACGTATTAAGAAGGTGAAGGAAGATGAGATTAAAGAGCGAGTTTTATCTTTTTTAAAGACTGTAAGACTTAGTGGGCATGAATATAAAAATATCCAAAATTTATCTGGTGGGCAACAACAACGTGTGGCACTTGCTAGAGCAATTATTAATAAACCTGATGTCTTATTATTAGACGAGCCGCTTGCTGCATTAGATTTACGTTTACGTGAACAGATGCTTATAGAGCTTATAGATCTTCAAGAAAGGTTTGCAACAACGTTCGTTTATGTTACTCATGATCAGACTGAGGCATTAACGGTAGCTGATAAGATGGCTATTATGAATACGGCTGGAAAGATTGATCAGATTGGAACTCCTAAGGAAATATACGAGTTTCCAGCATCAAGATTTGTTGCTAATTTTGTTGGAACTACCAATATTATTGAAGGAAAATTAATAATAGATAAAGAAGCTTTTATTTTCGATACAAGTTTTTATAAGTTTTCTGTATTTTCTCCAATTAAGAAAGCTTGGATGGTTTCTAATACAGATTGTTATATGAGTGTTAGACCGGAAAAAATTCTAATTACTAAAAGTACAATGGAAGGTTTTTCTAACCATTTAGAGGGAACAGTAGAGAGTATTATTTATCATGGTCAGTCCACGAAGTATAAGGTTAGATTATCTAAAGGCTCTATATTGATGGTTTTTGAACAAAATGAAGAACATTTTCCACGAGAATATATAGATTATGATGATAAAGTTAATCTATATTTTCAGAAGGAAAACGTTGTGTTGTTGGAGCACTAATGAAATTTTTACGTGATATCCTTAGGGAAGAGCTTCCTTTTTTCTTAGCAACGCCAGCTATTTTATGGCAGATTTTTTTTCTATATATTCCTTTTTTAATGATGATAGTATTTAGCTTTATGTCGTTTACTGATTCAGGGTTTCAGTATTCTTTAACGTTATCGCATTATTTACGTCTATTGAAGCCTGTTTATTTAAAAATTATTATATCATCATTTTCATTAGCATTATTAACATCTGGCCTGTGTTTATTGATAGGGTATCCAGTTGCATATTTTATAGCTATTAAGGTTAGAAAATGGAGAATGTTATTATTGTTGTTGATAATAATACCATCATGGGCGAATCTTATAGTCCAAGTTTATGCTTGGTTTTTTCTGCTTGATCCTAATGGGATACTTAATAATCTTTTGTTTGCTTTTGGTATGATTTCGAAGCCGCTGCGAACACTTAATACAATTTATGCAATTTTGATAGGTATGGTTTATGTATTTTTACCATTTATGATTTTACCTATATATGCGGTTGTATCGAAGATGAATAAGCGTCTATTGGAGGCCTCTTCAGATCTTGGGGCTAGCAGAACAACAACATTTATCAAAATTATTATTCCATTATCTATGCCTGGTATATATACAGGATTTTTATTAGTGTTTATACCAGTATTTGGAGAGTTTGCTATACCTACTTTATTAGGAGGTTCTAAGAATGCATTTTGGGGAACTGTGATAGTTGAAAAATTCTTAGTATTAAGGGATTGGGCATCTGGCTTTGCATTTGCATGGTCAGGTATAGTTTTTATTATATTATGTTTTTTTATAATTTTTGTTTTTTCTTATTTATATAAAATATTAACGAACATCAAACACTTACAGGAGAATAATGGTAGAAACTAAAAATGTTTTTGTAAGGGCGATGCATCCTTTTTTTGTTTCGATAGTGTATTTATTTTTATATATACCAATTTTTATTTTGATTTTATTTTCTTTTAATGCGTCTACTTCGACAGCATTGAAGTGGGGTGGTTTTTCATTGATATGGTATAAGAATTTGTTTATATCACCGGAAATATTATCTGCATTAAAGGTTACACTAATAGTTGCATGCTCTGCGACATTTTTGAGTATTGTGATGGGTACAAGTTTTGTATTTGCAACTAAGTGGTGGAAATCACCTTTGTTAGAAAAGATTTTTTTAAGTAACGTGATCTTTCCAGATATTATTTTGGCTGTTGGTTTATTAAGTATTTTTTCTTTTTTTCGTGTACCACTAGGATATGTAAGTCTTATAACAGGACATACATTAATAGGATTAGGGTTTGTTGTTCCTATAGTTAAATCTAGGTTTATTGAAATAGATCCTATATTGACAGAAGCTTCTTTAGACTTAGGTGCAACACAACTTGGTACGTTTTGGAAAATTATTTTACCATTATTAGGACCATCATTTTTAGCTGCTGGGTTACTAGTATTTACATTATCATTAGATGATTTTTTCATTGCTTTTTTCTGTTCTGGTGCAAAGATTCAAACGTTATCAGTTTATGTTTTTTCAAAGATTAAAGATTTATTAGATCCTACTATTAATGCCTTATCAGCTTGTATGTTAGCTATTAGTAGTCTTTTGGTTATTATTCTTTCTATGTTCAAAGTGGTTGATCAGGTGATAAGTAATGAATAGGATATCCTTATTCTATAAAGGAATAATTTTAGTTTTTTGGATTACATTAATTTTATGTATTTTGTATACACCAAAATTAATATCTAATTTTTTTAAAACAGAAAAAGAATTATCATTTTTAACATTTATTGATGCAGTATCTCCCAAAGTTGTAAAAATGTTTGAAGAAAAAACAGGTATTAAGGTTCATGTAACATACGTTGAGAATAATGATGATTTGCTTGCAAAATTAAAAATTACAAAAGGTAAGGGACAGGACTTATTTATTGTATCCGATTATGTTGTTAAACTTTTGCGTGATCAGAATTTACTTAAAGAGATAGATAATAAACGAATAGTTAGTTTTAAGGATTTAGATACAAAGATTTTGAATCGATCTTTTGATCCTAATAATAAATATTCTATACCATTATCATGGAATATTTATGGTATAGCTTATGATAAAAATGTTTGGGAAAATCCACCAAGTGATTCTTGGGATATTCTTTTTAAGTCTCCGGCGAGTTTGAATAAAGATTATAGAATTTGTATGGTAGAGGATCCTCGTGAAGCTATAAGTATAGTTTCGTTATATATGTTTGGACATTTAGGTAATATAAATGAAGAACAATTAGATAAGATTAAGGATTTACTTGTTAAGCAAAAACAATGGGTAGAAAGTTATACAAATAATAGACAAGATTATTTTGTTTTAGCAGGACTTATTGCTCTTACAGTAATAGATAGTACATATTTTAGAAAAATTTCTACTGAAACTAAGAATTTTAGTTTCTTTATACCAAAAGAAGGCAGCTTACTAGTTGTTGAAAATTTGGTTGTCTCTAAATCTACTGATAAAATGGATAATATATATAAGTTTATTAACTTTTTGCTATCAGAAGAAGTAGCATTAATTAATAGTCAAACATTTCATTATACTCCATCTAATACAAGAGTATATCCACGATTAGATATAGAAAAATATAGGGATATTTTTTCTTTAACCGCTAAGGATTTCACTAAGATTGATACTCTTCATGATGATTTTCCACGAAGGAAAATAGAAGATTTATGGTTGGCCATTAAGGTTGCATAATTAAGGTTGATATGGATAAGTTACGTAAATCCTTTGAAGGATTATATAAGAAGTTTGTTAATAAAAGTGCTCGATTCAAAAATAAAATAGAATTTTTTGATATAGAAGGTTTATCAACAAAACATAAACTAGGACATATGCTTTTGGAGCGAGCAGAGGAAACAGTTAAGCAAATTAAAGACATTTATGAGCAAGATTCAATTAAGATAGATCAATTAGATCTTCAAAAAAAGATTCAGGAATTTAAATCTATATATAAGAATCTTTTAGATCTTACAAAGCCTGAAACAATACAATGGCTTGAAGCTTTGGCCATAGCAATAGTAGTAGTACTTTTTTTGAGAAATTTTGTTGTTGGTCTAAATCATATTAATAGTGGATCAGCTGAGCCTACGTTATTAGTAGGTGATCGTATACTTGGTAATAAAATGGCATATATTTTTGGTAAAAAACCTAAAGTTAATGATTTTATTATGTTTGAAGATCCTAAGTTTGAGTATGATCAGTATAATAAGGCTACATATTTTTTCCAAAAATATGTAGGTATAGGATTATCATTTATAGGATTAAGTAATGGGCCAGATAATATTGTAAAAAGGATTATAGCTATTCCAGGAGAGACTATTGAAGGTAGGCTTGAAAATGGTAAGCCAGTGATATATAAGAATGGAATTAAATTAGAAGAATCTTATATTAATAAGTATCCACTTATAGCTATAGAGAAAAAAACTGGACTCATTGATTTAGATAGTATTGGTCCAGTGCCAATTCCTAAATTTTTAAAAACTTCTTCTAAATATCCATTGTTTTATACATATGTTCCTGGAGTTTCGTTTTCTAATCAACCATATTACAATATGTCTTCTGAAGAGGTTGGATTAAAACCTGGTACATTACGTCCATGGATGCAAGAACCACATGAACCTTCAGTTAATGAGTATGGAAAAGTTGTTGATGTTTTTGATCCTGTAGTTATACCAGAAGGTCAGTATTGGGTTATGGGTGATAGTCGTCAAAATAGTAAGGACAGTAGATTTTGGGGCTTGCTTGATGAGAAATACATTACTGGTAAAGTGGTATTAATTCTATATTCTATAGATAGTGAAGAGCCGCTTTGGTTGTTTGAATTGGTTAAGAGTCCAATTCAATTTTGGAAAAAGTCAGTACGTTGGAATAGAATTTTGAAAACAATTAGTTAATGGGAGCATATAGTGAATAAAAGGGCAACGTTTTTTCAGCTTACACCATTTATTATATTTGTTTCTCTTTTTTTGATTTCTACAATTTGGTTTACATCAAAAATTTCTCCTATTTTTTCTTGTTTGATAGCAGTAGTTTTTTCATTTTTTACATTTTTGGATAAAACTCCTTTTAATAAGAAGATGGATATTTTTTTAGCGGGAGCTTCTCATCCTACTGTTATAGCAATGATTTATATTTTCATATTTTCATCAGTTTTTACTTATGTTTTGGAACAGATAGGTGCAATAAGCGCAGCTGTATTTTTTAGTTTGAAGTTAATACCTTGTTCTCTTATATTGCCCGGATTTTTTACAGTAGTTGCTATTTTTGCTGTTGCAATAGGAACATCAATGGGTACCATTGTTGCTTTTCTTCCAATAGGAATTGGAATAGCGCAGAAGATAGGTGTTTCTCCAGCATTAATGTCAGGATTGGTTGTTGGTGGTGCAATGTTGGGAGATAATTTATCTATTATTTCTGATACAACTATTGCGGCAACACAGACGGTTGGCGCTAGAATGCAGGATAAGTTTTGGGAAAATTTACGTTATGTTATTCCTGCATTTTTATTAACGCTTATAGTGTTGATATTTATAAATAACAGTATTACACACGTTGATTTGGATTTAGTTGTGGAGCCTGTAGGGTTTATAGGATTAATAAAGCTTATTCCTTATATAATAATTTTGGGATTAGCATTGTTAGGTATAGATGTTATAGCAGTATTAGTTATAGGTATTTTGGCGACATTAGTTATAGGTATTTTTTTAGGATATTTTTCAGTTATAGAATCATCGTCTCTTATTTTAGATGGTTTTACTAAAACTCGTAGTATTCATGAAGTTTTGATTTTAGCTTTATTAGTAGCGGGTCTTTCTAAGATAGCAGAGTATAATGGTGGTTTAGATTATTTGTTAAAAAATCTAAGTAAGCGTGTAAAGTCTAGTATTGGAGCAGAGATTGTAATATCTATTTTGATTTTTTTAATTAATGCTGCTGTGGCTATTAATACAATAGCTATTCTTATTACTGGACCGGTTGCGAAACATATAGGTGATAAGTTTGGTGTTAGTGCAAAGCGTAATGCTGCATTACTAGATATTTTTTCTTGTATTTGCCAAGGTATACTTCCGTATGCACCTCAATTATTGTTGGCAGGTTCTATAGCTGGTATTTCAAGTGTATCTATTATTCCGCATCTTCATTATCAATTTTTCATTTTTGTTGTAACAGTCCTTTCAATGGCAAGAACATACAGAAAGTGAATAGTTTTTTTATAAAAAATTTTATACTATATTGAATATAAATTTAAAACAAAGGTGTCCTAGTGAAAAATAATAATTTTTATGTTACAACACCACTTTATTATGTAAATTCTAAACCACATTTAGGAACACTTTATTCTACACTTTTGGCAGATGTTATTGCTAGGTTCAAAAAGCTTATGGGTAAGGAGACTTTTTTCCTTACTGGTACTGATGAACATGGTCAAAAGATAGCGGAAAAAGCAGCATCAGAGGGTAAGAATCCAAAAGAGTTTACTGACTCGATGGTTCCCAAATTTAAAGAAGTTTGGAAGCTTTATAATATTGAATATGATAAGTTTATACGTACAACTGATCAAGAACATATAAACTCAGTTATTAGTTTTATAAAAAATTTACAGGATAAAGGCGATATTTATAAATCAATATATTCTGGATGGTATTGTGTTCCTTGTGAAACTTTTATTAATATTACTCCAGAGGTTCCTAGGTCTGAGGATTCAAAATATTTATGTCCTAATTGCAAGAGAGCATTAAAGGAAATATCAGAAGAGAATTATTTTTTTAGGCTTTCTGCTTATACAGATCAGTTACTTAGCTTTTATGAATCTAATCCTAATTTTATAACACCAAGAGAGCGTTTGAATGAAGTCATTTCATTTGTTAAGTCTGGGTTACAAGATTTAAGTATTTCTCGTAAATCTGTAAAGTGGGGAATCCCATTTCCTCTAGATTCAGAGCAGACTGTTTATGTTTGGGCAGATGCCTTACTCAATTATATTAGTGCTATAGGTTATGGTTCTGATGATACATTGCTTGAAAAATGGTGGCCTGCAGATGTACAAATAATGGCTAAGGATATTGTTAGATTTCATGCAGTATACTGGCTAGCATTTTTGATGGCTATTAACCTTCCATTACCAAAAAAGTTACTTGTGCATGGTTATATCCTTACTAAAGATCAAAAAATGTCTAAATCTTTAGGTAATGTTATAGATCCAGAAGATTTAGCAAATAGTTATAGTGTTGATGCGATACGTTATTATTTATTACGACAAATGTCGGTACATCAGGATGGAAAGTTTGATATTAATGAGTTAGAGGCTAGGATAGGAGCAGATCTTGCTAATAATCTAGGTAATCTTTTAAATAGGGTTACTGCTTTGGCAATTAATAATGAACTAGATAATATTTCTGCACCAGCTACATTGGAGCCAGCATCTGCTGCATTGCATATTAAATGTGAAGAAGCATTTAGGTTGTATTGGGATAACATGCAACATTTTGAATATCACGTAGCTATTGCTGATTTATGGAAATTTATCTCTGAGATTAATGTTTACTTTGATACTCAGCGCCCATGGAAAGTTGTTAAGGAAAATAGAGAGCTATTTGAAGAAATTATATCTTCAGTATGTCATTGTCTAGAGATGGCTGCTATATTGGCTTGGCCGATTATGCCTACTAAAATGGAACAGTTGTTATCGTACTTAGGACATGAGTTTGATTTAAAGAATAATTATGAGGCTATTCTTCGTAAGAATGTTTGGAATAGAACCTTTAGTTTAACTAAACCAGAAACACCCTTATTTCTTAGACCGGAAAAAAAAGATGGAACAAATTAATTTTGATGATTTTATAAAAGTACATTTAGTTATTGGTCAAATATTGAGTTGTGAACCGGTTGAAGGCTCAGAAAAACTTTATAAACTTTCTGTTAATTTAGGCGATTATGGAATTCGTCAGATTCTATCCGGTATTGCACAGTTTTTTTCTATTGACGATCTTGTTGGTAAACAGGGAATATATGTTGCCAATTTAGCTCCACGTAAGATGATGGGGCTTACATCAGATGGGATGATGTTATTTGCTAAGGACTCTACAGGAAAGCTTAAAATGGTTACAGTATCAGAATTTGTAGAGAATGGAACACGAGTATCTTAATTATTTTATGGTATTGAAAACCATGAATTGTTAGCCCATTGAAAAATTCGTTTATTTTTATTATTGGGATCATTTATTGCTTTTTGTGAACTAATTTCTTTTATAGTCTTAATGTTTATTTTTTTAGGTGTATAAAATATACGCTTAGATTCATTAGATTTTAGAGTGATATTAAGTATTCTATTATCTTCTAGTTGGATTTGAAATTGATAGCTTTGTAGTGAATTATTTATTAACCATTTGGTTATTCCATTATTGTTATACCCTATATTTTCTAACTTTATACGTGTTGCTGGATTAGAGGCTAACTCCTCACTAGCGGTATTTAGTAGATCTAAGATTTGAAGATTTTGAGCTATACAATTACATACGGACAAGGATAGTAGAAGTGTTATTGATATAAAAATTTTTTTTACTTTTAACATGATTTCTCCTCCATTATTATTAAGTTTATAGTATCAAGGTTTCTAGAGTGAATATTTTTGTTAAAAAGGGTTATTTATGGGGCTTTATGTACATTCCATGATAAGGATATAAACTATATAAAAACATGTTTATTGGGGCATTAAATGAACAGGCAATTAGATTTTCCTATTTTGATTAAAGATAACAAAGTATATTTGGATAGTGCTGCTACATCCCAAAAACCTAGACAGGTTTTAGATACACTTATGGCATTTTATGAAGGTTACGCTTCAAATGTCCATAGGGGTATATATAAGATGGCGGAACAGGCTAGTTTTGAGTATGAAAAAGCTCGGGGAAAGGTTGCTGCGTTTATTAATGTTGATCCAGAGGAAATAGTTTTTACACAAGGAACTACAGAGGGCATTAATTTTATTGCTTCTACTTGTGGTATTAAGGATGGTGAAATTTTGATCACTGAGGTTGAGCATCATTCTAATCTCTTACCTTGGCAGAGACTTAAATCTACATTAAAGTTTATCCCCTTGGATTTAAAGACTTTTAAATTAATGCCAGCTAATACAATAACCCCTAATACTAGGCTTGTTGCCATTACTACCTATTCTAATGTAGTTGGATCTGTATGGGAAAATGATGTTGTATTAAAGCAGTTTATAAAAGAAGCACATAATGTGGGAGCCAAGGTATTACTTGATATAGCACAGGACATTCCTCATAGAAGGTTAGATATCAGAGATTTAGACGCAGATTTTGTGGTATTTTCAGGACATAAGATGTTGGCACCATCAGGTATAGGCATTTTGTATATTAACAAGAGATTACATGATTCTATTGAGCCATATCAGGTTGGTGGTTCAATGGTTTATTCTGTTGATTATAGTAGCTCTATTTGGAAGCAGGCACCATATAAATTTGAAGCAGGCACCCCTCCTATTGAACAGGCTATTGCCTTAGGTTCAGCTATTGATTATTTAAATGCTATAGATTTTAATGAATTACAAAGACATGAAGCTTCTTTATGTTCGATGCTTATTAGTGGATTGGAAAAGATTGAAGGCATTAAAATTTTAGGTGACAAACAAACTCTTGGGCATTTGGTAAGCTTTGTGGTGAATGGGATACATGCACATGATATTGCTGCTTATTTGGATGAAGAGGATATCTTAGTTAGAGCAGGTCATCATTGTGCTCAACCACTACATAAACTTTTAGGTGTAGATGCCTCTGTTAGAGTAAGTTTTTATTTGTATAATACAAAAGATGATGTTAAAAAGTTATTAAATGCAATATACAAGGCTGTTACTTTTTTTAGAAAAGATTAAGTATGTATAAAGAAGAATTAATGGAACACTTTAAAAATCCTTGTAATTATGGAGTTTTGAATAGTCCTGATTTTGTTATTATGGATGAAAATCCTTCATGTGGTGATTTTATAAGCATTTATGGCAAGGTAGAAAATGGATTACTAATAAATGTTAGCTTTACTGGAAAAGGTTGTGTCTTAAGTCAGGCTACTGCTTCTATATTAACAGAGCGATTTATTAGGACTAATTTGGATAAAATTTTGCAAATATCAAGAAATGATATTCTAGATATGCTAGGCTTAGAATTAGGACCTGTGAGAATTAAGTGTGCGATGTTACCATTATTGGTATTGCAAGCGGGGATAAAATCTTATCAAAGAGGGTGTAAAAATGATTAAAATAGAACTTTCCCAACAGTCTTTCTGGGATAATAATGTAGATGGCTTTTTTTTCTTATTAGAGGAAAATTTTAATTTTTCTCCTGAATTGCAAAAGATTGAGATTGAATATTATAGTAACTTAAAAGATATTTTTAAAAAGCATAAATTTACAGGGAAAGTTGGTCAGTCATTTATTTTAACACCTACACGTAATAATAAAATTAATATGCTTTTTTTTGTAGGGCTAGGTTCGGTTAAAGAGTCTGTAGTAGACTCCTTAGAATCATTAAGAAGTTCGCTTAATAGTGTGATTTCTTTAATCAAAAGTTATTCTCTTGAAAAGAGTGTTCTTTTATTGCCTGATTCAAAAATATTCAATGTAGATGCCGAGGAGCTTGTGCGACAAGTAGTAATAAGTCTTAATATGGCAGATTATGAATTTATTACATTTAAGACAGATAATGTTGAAAAATTAGATGCTGTCTTATACATAGTTAATGGTTCTCATGATAAGGCGGCTAAGGAAGGTAATATTATTGGAAAGTATGTTAACAATGTTCGTCATTGGGCAGATCTACCGCCAAATATTTTGACACCTACAAAACTTAGTGAAGAGGCACAAAAGATAGCTAATGAAACTGGTTTAAAATGTATAATTTTTGGAAGAGAAAAAGCTTTAGAGTTAGGCATGGGTGGTTTTTGCGCTGTTGATTCTGGCTCTGATCAACCTGGTAAGTTTATTATTCTCGAGTACAAGGGTTCTGCCAATGCACCAACAATTGCTTTTGTTGGTAAGGGTGTAACATTTGATAGTGGTGGAATAAGTTTGAAACCTTCTAATAGCATGACTGGCATGAAATATGATATGTCAGGAGCTGCAGCAGTTATAGGTGCAATGGGCGCAATAGCAGAGCTTAAGCTAAATATCAATGTTATAGGTATAGCTCCAGCAGTTGAAAATATGCCTAGTGGCAAAAGTGATCGGCAAGACGATATATTAACATTTATGAATGGTAAGACAGCAGAGATTATCAGTACGGATGCTGAAGGTAGACTAATCTTGGCTGATGCTTTATGTTATGCGGAAAAATATTATAAGCCAGATGTTATTGTTGATATAGCGACTCTTACTGGCGCATGTGTTGTAGCTTTAGGTCATGCATTTTCTGCGTTGATGACACGTAATGATAAACTTTCAAAACAGCTTATAGCTGTTGGTGAGTTTGTGGGTGATCGTCTTTGGAGGTTACCATTACATGATATTTATAAAGGCGGTAATAAATCTGTTGTTGCTGATATAGCAAACTGTGGTTCTCCCGATTATGGAGCAGGCACTATTACAGCAGCTTTATTTTTAGAAAACTTTGTTGTTAGAACACCATGGGCGCATATAGATATAGCTGGAACTGCAGATCGAGTTCCAGGTACCAATAAGGGTGCTACTGGTGTTGGTGTGAGGTTGTTTGTAGAGTTTGCAAAAAAGTTCGATAAAAATTTCTAAAAAATAATTAAATCGTCACTTCAGCATAAACAGAACAATTTGGACTACCTACAGGTAGTTTAGATGAGATATCTATTACGATTTTTTTTGGATCATGTAGGCCTCTTTCGTATTTTAAATAGGATGTATTTTTGAGATTATATTGATTTTCTGATAAAATTGAGGTGATAGCAGTTTTTATATCACTAACATTTAAATTTGCTGGAAGTTCTTGATCGGGTGTAGGTTCATTATTTTCATTTGTTTGTATGTAGTGAAGAATAGGATAAGCTGTTCGTACTTCTTCTACTATATCTTTATTTAAAATCATCCATTCAATGATTATGCCTGAGCTATGTTTACCTAGAAATCTGAATTTACAAGTACTGCTTGGATTATTGATTTTTGATTCGATAGTATGTTTTTTTTGTTCTATTATTTCGCGAATTAGAATAGCAATATTATTAGCATTCATTTCTACGGGATAGATAGTTTTATTACCCCTTCCCTTTTGTTGGAGACGGACTCCCTGTTTATTTTCATAACCATCTCGTTTATTTGGAGTGTAATGCCCACCTCCATTTTTATCTCCATGCGTAATATGGTCAAGAGCTATAAGACTTATAGGACTTATCTCTGCTTTTACTGCTAATTTTTTAATAAAATCTTTGTTTTCTTTATCTTGTGCAAAAGTATATTTGGCTTGTTCTTGTTTAGAAGCACTATCTTTATTTTCGCATAAACCATTAAATGTTGCGAATAGGGCACGCCTTGCTCTTTTTTTTGGAGATTGCTGCTTGTCTAAATCAACAAAAAGTTTAGCTCGACTTTTAGGGGTAAGTAGGTGTGGTTTTTCTGGTGTTCTGAATTCTTCTTTATCAGATTCTTCATCGTATGTTGGGTCCACCAGAGATTTATTGTTAGGTGCACTAAAAAGTTGTGTAGTCAATAAGGTTATAAAAAGTGTTGATATAAATTGTTTAATCATGAATGTTCCTTTCTATTTTTTAATTATAAAATTTTTTGTAAAAGGAGTCAAAAGGTTAGTCTTGAAAAATGCAATTTTAGGGCTAAAAATCAGCTAAAACCCTAAGTTTTGTATTCTTTGTTCATAATATGGCATTATATAGATAGGGCTATTTCCCAAAAAAATTAAGGAAGATTATGAATATTACGCCAGAACTATTAAGTTATATAAGTGTTTGGATAGCGAATGCTATCTATTTTTTATCGCTTTTCCCACAGATGTTATTGGATTATAAGCTTAAGACTGTAAATGGTATTAATGATTTAACCCTTTTTGGTTTAGTATTAGGTTATATTGCATATTGGTATCATATATATTTTCAAGGATTTCCATTACCATACCAGGCATTGGTTCCATTAAGTGTTTTGGCTTCATTTATTATAGTTATACAAAGCTTTTATTATGATGGTTATGCGGGTAGACGGCAATTTATCTATTTATATCTATTTTTAATAGTTTTTTCTGGATTATTGCTACCAATAGCCTTCAAATATCCTGTTATAGCTGCTATACTATCTGGATGGCTATATTTTGTTATATGGCTGTTATATATGCTTCCACAAATATATAAGATTTATACGGAGAGGTCAGTAAGGGGCTTTAGCTATGGTTATTTAACATTTTTAACCATAGGGTTATTAATGGAGTTTATAGCTGGTTTTTTTATAAAGCTTTCATTGCAGCTTTTTTTTAATTGTTTGAGGGGGATAGTAGGTTATTTAATATTTAGCATATTTTTTTATATTTATAGAGATAATAGATAGTTTTTTAGGGGTTGGGATGTTTTCTGTAGAAAGTATGGCGTTGGGAGCCGTATGGTTAATATGTATTATATATTTTAGTTCTATTTTGCCGCAAATATTTCTTAATTATAAATTAAGGAGTGTTACAGGTCTAAGTAATCTAATGTTATTTGGGTTACTTATTGGTTATATTGCGGAGACATATTATGTTGAATGCTTGTATTTACCTAACGGTTATCGGGTGATGTTACCCTTGGGAATTATTGCAGCGATAGTATTATGTTTTCAGAAAATTTATTTTGAAGGCTTATCTTCTAGTAAGGGTTTTTTAAATATCTTAGTAGGCATTATTGGAATAAGTTTTTTCTTTTTACCCTTGGCATTTAAGAATTTAAGTTTAGTGGGTAATATTGCAGGGTGGATAGGTGCGTTTATTTGGTCAACTTACAAACTTCCACAGGTTGCTAAGCTTTATAAATCAAAATCTGTTTATGGTTTTAGTTTTTTCTTTGTATTAATACTTTGGGTAGGTTCCTTTTTAGAATTTATTGCTGCTATGATATTAAAATTACCAGGACAAACTATTTTTAATGGATTATATGGAATTATTGTTAATTCTGTTTTAATGTTCCAATTTTTTCTATATCGAAATAACTAGATACTAATACCACGTTTTTTGATACTTTTTTGTGAATGGTGAAATTTTTTATTACTATTCATTCCTATTTTCATTATAATATTATAAAAAAAGTCTCTATCTATGCTTTTAATTACTGCTTGTTCATGTGCTTCTGCTAAGGCAACAGGATATCCATATCCCTTTAAACTTTGATTTAATATTATTTTGCATATTTGTTCTACTAAAATATTATTTTCTGCTATCCAGGCAGGAATTTCTATACGTGCGAGTTCTTTACCTGTATTTATGTAGAAAAAATGTGGTTTTAAGTATGCTGGGTACAATGAAGATATTTTTGAATTGCTCCAAAAAATAGTAGTTCTTTGAGCTGGCTCTAAAAGTGATTTTAGTATTTGTGTATCTATAAGGTTATCAAGTTGTTTACATGGAGCGGTGCTAATGTTTCTATGTTCATTGATACAACGAGTTATGTCATTACGACATAGTCCCAATTTGATTAAGCTTATAATCTCTCGGCTTTTAGGTAGGCTTATATACCCAGCTATGAGAATTTGATTTTCATAAAATTTATTTAAATAATTTAGATATACGTTTAAAAACAGGTTTTTAATTTCTGGTAGTTTTGATTCTAGATGCCAAAATATTAATGAACCATCAATTAAGCATAAATTTTTTGTATTATTGAATTTATGTTCTTGTGCCATTTTGAGAGTGTAATCGAATTCTAGTTCTTCTCGTTTTAAATCTACAATATCTTTTGAGAAAGGAAACTCTTTATAGTTGAGATCATCAGGCATAAAAAGAAAAGGTTCACAGAAAAACTTTACGCTAGATGTTTTTTGATATTGTAATAAGGTACCACCAAGATTAATAAGAAAAATGTTGCTTCCTGGCATATTACGATCAGGATAGATTTGTGAGCCATCTATTGCTAGAACAGCATACCGTTCTAGATTATTCTTTATAGTAAATAAATCGTCTAAGTTTCCATGCCATCCAGGAGTTGCTGATGTATTTATAGCAAATTTCAGGAAAGCTGAGTCTTTTAGAATTTTATTCCAGATATCTAAAGCAAGTAGTTTTTTAGATGAGGAGTCAGGAAATAAAAAATTAGAACATTTATCTATCTCTTGAAGAAGTTTGCTACGGTTTAGCATAATTTTTTTAATAATTCTTTGGCTTCTTGTTTTAACTCGTTGTTTTGAGACATTTTTATAAAATAGTCTAATTCACTTTTAGCTTTGTCTTTATAGCCTATTTCTTTTAAGCATACAGCATTATGTATATATGCATAAGGAAAATTTGTTATCGATTTACTTAACTCATATAAAGGTTGAGCTTCGTTGTATTTTTGCTCATTGCGCAGTGATTGAGCAAGGTTAAAAGCAAAAAGCATATTAGGATTTTTAGCATATGCCAATTTAAATAATTGTGTGGATTTTTTAAAATTATTTTTTAAATAATTAGAGCAGCCTAAATAGAAAATAGTATTTAAAAAATCTTTGTTTTCTCGATAAACCTTTTCTAAGCTCATAATAGCATTGTCATATAAACCTAGTTGTAAACAAACTTCTCCGTAAATGTAATTAAGTTTTATATTCTCTATCATATACTTACGTGCAGTCTCATAAGATGTCAGTGCTTCTTTGAATTTATTTTGTAATTGATATACCCGTCCCAGATTGAAATGTGCATTGCTATAATTTGGATCTATTAATAAGGCTAGTTTAAAAAATTTTTCAGCATCATTATATTTTTGTTGTGAAAAATATAATGATGCTAAATTATTATATGCTTCTTTGGGTACTGATTTCATTTGAAAAATTTTTGTATATATCTTGGAAGCTTCATCATTATTGTCTATTATTTGATAATGATGTGCCATATTTATATAGGGTTCGATATATTGAGGATTTGCTTCTATGATACGTTTTTCGAGATCTATAGCTTTTTGATATTGACCGAATTCAAATAATGCTGTGGCATAGTTGGTTAAAGCTCTATGTTTATTTGGATATTGTTTTATGACATCTTCCCATAGTGTTAGACGAGAGCTCCAGACTTTATTTCTGTGCAGTGTTAAGATACTTAAGCAAATGAAGATACTCCATATTATGTAAGAATAATATTTTTGTAATTTAAATTTTTGTACTAATTTTATTATGCTGATTGATATTAGTAAAAAAATTCCAAAAGAAGGAAGATAGGTTTTGTAGTCGAAAACTAGCTCACCTGAGGGGACGATTGTTCTTGGTAATAAAGTTAACAAAAACCATAGGATACAAAAACTTACTATATTCGTTTTATTTTTTATTAACAAAAATATAGCTAATAAAAATAATAGTATTAATAAAATGAGTGAAGGAATAACTTCAATAAAGTTTTTTGCCAGCTTCCAATCATAGTCAAAACTTAAATTTGGCCAGAAAAAGATTGTTATATAATGAATCATAACTTTAAATTCTGAAATAAAATATTGGAAAGGTTTGATCTTATCATCAGTTGTTGTAATATGAGCCCCATGACTATTGGGAGCCTCTATATTGAAAGTCGCAATATTGAAAAAATGTTTTATTTGTCCCATAAAAAAATGTGTACTTAAAAGAATTATTAATATAGAAAGATGAATTAAAATTCTTTTTTTAAAGGTTTCTTTCTTTAAAAAGAACAAATCAATGAGTAATATCACTACAGGTATTAACAAGGATGTTTCTTTAGCTCCGGTAGTTAAGATTATTGTAATTAATGTTAATATATAAAAAATAATTTTATTAAAGTTACTATTAGCCAATCTAGCATTAATAAAAAATAGAATACTTATAAATATAAGTAATGTTGCTAATCCTTCTATGCGTGCTTGTGTTATATAAGTAGCTGTTTGAGTTGAGATAGGATGTAGCAGAAAAAGTCCTGAAGTTAGCAAAGCAATAGTAAAATGTTCTTTTTTGAATAATGAGGGTTGTTGTAAAATTTTAGAAGTGATTAATAAAATTATTAATCCTGTTAAAAGGTGTATGCATAGAGATGTAAGTCGATATGGCAGAGGATTTAGTTGAAAATATTTGTAAGTTATTTGATTTATTGAGTAACTTAACCATCTATGGTCACGTAAAAAAATTTGTGATAAAGAATCTGTTTTGATACTTACGTTATCTACAATTGTTGGAAAATCATCAAACACAAAACCATACCATAATGACTTATAGTAACTAATAATAGTTAATGTAATTAAACCTAAATAATTTAAGAGTTTATACTTTATGTTCTTCATTTAATCTCTCAAGTTCGGTTTCTATATTTTTTTTGAACCAATCTGGAGATTCTGCTTGTTTTAGCATAGTGAGATATTGTACTGCGGTATTTTTATCTCCTAATTTTTCACAACAATTAGCAATGCGTATATGTGTCTGTGGTACAGCATTAGGTAGTTCTTTTGCTTGTTTAAATGTTTCTAGTGCTGCTGCAAAGTTGCCTGTTATAAAATAAGCTTCGCCTAAGTTATATAGGTAGTGTGGATTATTGGGAACAACTTGTTGTAAATGTTTATAATATTGTATGGCGGTATCATATTGTTTTTCCATGTAATAAGCATTAGCAATGTTGAATAATACTTTTGGATTATTTGCACCAAGCGCTATGGCTTGTTTTAATGCTTTGATTGCTTCACTATATTTTTGTAATTTTATTGCAACTTCTCCAAGTGCCATAAATCCCATATCATTATCAAGGTCTCCCTTGGTTGCATTTATTGCGCATTCCCAGGCTTTATCTTTTTCATTTTTTTCTAAAAATAATCTACCTAAATTCAGATGAGCTTTTCCATACCAAGGCCTTAGTTGAATGGCTAGGTTAAAGCATTGTTCTGCTCCTTTATAGTCTTTTTTTTGTAATAGGAATGAACCAAGATTATTATAGGCTTCAGGATAATTAGGTCTTAGTTTAAGGGCTTGTTTAAGCGCTTGTATAGCTTGATCTGTTTTACCTGTTAAGGAGTAAGCTACTGCTAGGTTACTATATGGATCACAATAATCTCCATCTAATCTAATTGCTTCTTTATAATGTTTAATTGCTTCAAGAACACGGCCGGATTCAGAGAGTCCAACTCCATAGTTATTATGTCCTCTAGCTTTGAGAGGAGCTTTGTTAACAATGTCGCTCCAGAATTCTACAGTACTGCTCCATACAATATTTCTAGTAACAGTGCCATAGCCTAGCGGTATTAAAAATAACATAGAGAAAAGCATGAGGTTTCTTGCAGAATAGTTGATTTGTCTATTTTTTAAAATGTAATAGACCAAGTATACTATTGTAATAGGGATAATGAATAACATGGCTATAAAACTTTTCATATTATAATTTGTTTGCCATACAATTATTCCTATAACTACACTGTATGCTATAGCTGAGAGTATAAAGCAAAAGGATATAATTTCTGGGAGTTTCTTTTTGTATTTTATTGTTACAAAATTAATGAGATAAACAAGGCCTGCAGATAATACAAAAATCCAGCCGACTGATGGTAAATATGCTTTATAGTCACAGATAAGTTCTGGTGATGGAACAATACTAGAACGTGGAGCAATAGCTATAAAGAACCATAGGAGTCCAAAATTTAATGGTCCATATTGTTTTTTTATTGTGTTTCGAATTATGAAAGCAGCTATACCTAAAAGTATAAGTAATGGGAAGAATGAGTCTGGTGCAAATATACTAGAAGAAAGCTTCCAATCATATTCAACGCTTAAATTAAATGGCCAGATATATATTATTAAATAATGAAGTATTACTTTGAATTCTGAAATAAAGTAATCGTAAGGTTTAATTAAGTCATTAGCTGATTTTGTAAGAATATTTCCAGTATTATTTGGAGTTGTATGTTGTAAGCTTAAAAAATGTGTAAACCATTTTAGTGATAAAAAGTAGGCAAATGTTCCGAATACTACTAGGCTGAATAATACGTGAATAAAAATACGTTTTTTAAATGCTTGCCAACTCTGTTCAGATATTATGAACCAGTCAGTTATTATTAATAATAATGGACTTACTATAATAATTTCTTTTGTACCACAAGACAAAAATCCATTAATTAGTAGTAGTACTAAAAAAATTGTTTTGCTGATAAGTCGTTTGGATTGGCAGTATTGTATAAATAGCAGGACGGATAATAATCCAAATAAACCAGCAAGACCTTCTAATCTAGCTTGTACAACATACGATATAGCTTGTGTTTGGACTGGATGTAGTAAGAAGATACCACTTGTGATAAATGCGGTAAATATTGAATTTTTATAGAGAATTGATGATTGTTTTAAATTTTTGCATAGCTTGAACACTAAATAAAAAAGTGTTAAACCCGTAAGTAGGTGGATAATTAAATTAAAAGATCTGTAATAGAACGGATCAAATTTACCTATGCTATAGTTTATTCTATTGAGAGTTTCAC
Organism: uncultured Pseudomonadota bacterium; assembly: GCA_964491895.1. GTDB lineage: Bacteria > Babelota > Babeliae > Babelales > UBA12411 > CAZBHK01. The sequence goes on from CAZBHK010000001.1 coordinate 133,889, forward strand.
CAAGCCATCGACCACTGAATATACGTACAGGTGGTTTAAGAAGTCGTATTTCGAAGTTTTTTGTAATGTTTGCAAGGTCGTCGAATTGAAATGGATAGTTCAGTGATGGATAATAGAATGCTGTAGTAATTATGGTTAATAAGAAAGGAGGAATAATTTTATACCACCATGTAACTGTTTCCGCCATTTCATGGCGTTTATTTTTTTCAGATTGACTAGACACTTTCTCTCCTTTATTTGAAAAAGGCTATAAATTTTTATTCTATACGGTTATAATTTTAGTTCATTTTTTGAAAATTACAAAATTTGTATTCGCTATATAGATGAAAAGCCTATTTTATATAAATTAGCATTTGACCATAGCTATAAACTTTCTTAAAATTATATATTGGATGTACATGAAACGAGATAAAAATGAAAAATAATTTATTAGCATCTATAAATATGGCAGCGATCTTCCTTCCTGCACTTATATTAATATTAACCTTTAGGGGATTTTTTAGGGCTTTTGTAGCTAAAGTTATGGGTGATGATACTGCATATAATGATGGATTTTTATCACTAAACCCTGTGGCGCATATAGATCTTTTTGGTTTATTATTAATAGTCTTTGTTCTTTTTGTTATAGGTGGTCTTGTGCCAGGAGGTTTTTCTCAAACGTTACTTTTACTAGTACTTATTTTCATGGGAGTTAGATGGAGCTATGATGTTCCTGTTAATGAAAATAACTTTAAAAATGTTAGATTAAGTATGATATTTGTATCATTGGCTGGGTTTTTGGGTAATTGTTTTTTGGCTTTTTTACTCTTATATGTTAGAAAATATTTTCCATTTGGTAGTTTGCCTATACATGCTGTAGATCCTATAGATGCAATATTGGTAACAACTATAGATTTATCATTATTTTTTGGAGTATTTAATTTAATTCCTATCTATCCATTTGATGGGGCAGTTTTATTGTCATATTTACTTCCTACATCTGTTTATAATACACTTCAAATGCTGCAAGATTATGCCATATATATTTTATTGATATTATTTCTTTTTGGAGATGTGTTTTTTAGGGGAATTGGATTTATAGCTTTTATAATAAAGCTATTCCTTATACATTTAGTGTTTTAATGAATTATTCAATATTTTGGATACAAGGACTGATTCTTTTACCATCCTTTTTAATAGCGCTAACCTTTCATGAGTTTTCTCATGCATGGATGGCTAGTTTTTTGGGAGATGATACTGCAAAGAGGATGGGAAGATTATCGCTTAATCCATTAGTACATATTGATCCATTTGGTTTATTGTTTTTACTTATTTTTAGAATAGGTTGGGCACGACCAGTAATCTTTAATCCTAACAATTTTAGGTACCCAAGAATTTATTCAATATTAACAGGTCTTGCTGGTCCGTTTTCTAATTTTATTTTAGCTGTTATCTTTCTTAATATTTATAAATATACATTAAGTTTAAAGCTTATTAGTGCAATGGTTAATGCAACTATATATGTTAATGTTATGTTGGGTGTTTTTAATTTATTGCCATTACCGCCACTTGATGGAAGTCATGTGCTATACGCTCTTATACCAGAGAGTTATAAATATATTTATTTTATGTTTTCTCGTTATTATTTATTTATATTGATATTATTATTTATGAATCCTAATGTAATTGCCTTATTTTTAAGGTCGATAATAGTAGTAAGAGCATTTTTAGAAAATTTTGTAGTTTGAGAGAACGAACATGGATGAAAAATTAAGTTATGGAGTAGCTTCAATACTTCCAGAAAATGGTCTTCAAAAAAAGCTTTTAAAAAAGAAGGTTTTGAAAGTTAAGCTTGGTATGGATCCAACGGCTCCGGATTTACATTTAGGCCATGCTATTGTCTTGCGTAAATTAAAAGAGTTTCAAGATTTAGGTCATGAAGTTATTTTTTTAATAGGTGACTTTACTGCAAAAATTGGAGATCCTTCTGGTAAATCTAAAACTCGACCATCACTTTCTTCAGAAGAGATAGCAATAAATTCTAAGACTTATTTTGAACAAGTTGGTAAGATTTTGGATATTAATAAGGCTACTATTACTTATAATTCTCAATGGTTATCTAAGTTATCATTTGAAGATTTTATTAAAATAGCAGGTAAGGTTACCCTAGCTCGTATTATTGAACGAGAAGATTTTCAAACAAGATTACAAAATAATACAGCTATAGGTTTTCATGAACTTTTTTATCCACTAATGCAGGCTTATGATTCTGTAGAACTTAAGGCTGATGTCGAGTTAGGTGGAACTGATCAAACGTTTAATTTGTTTATGGGAAGATTTTTGCAAGAACAGCTTGGACAGGAACCTCAAGTAATAATAACACTTCCAATTCTAGAAGGTTTGGACGGTGTACACAAAATGTCTAAGAGCTTAGGAAATTATATAGGCCTTAAAGAATCAGTAGATGAAGCGTATGGTAAGCTTATGTCTATATCTGATGATCTTATGTGGAATTATTTTAGACTATTAGTTCAAAAAACAGATACTGAGATTATTGAGATGCAAAAGAATACTGCTTCTGGAAAAGTTCATCCAATGGATTTAAAGAAGACTATGTCTTATGAAGTAATAAGAATATTCTGGTCAGAAAAAGAAGCTATACAAGCTAAGGCGCAATTTGAAGCATTATTTCAAAAGCATGATTATTCTAAGGCAACAGAAGTTTCTTTACCAAAAGATTTTAGTAACCCTGCTTGGATTGTAGATTTTTTACGTGCTTTAAATGCTATACAGTCTTCTTCTGAAGGTAAGCGCTTAATATTAGAGGGTGCTGTTTCTATAGATGAAGAAAAGATTATTGATTTTAAAGCTGAAGTTTCTTGGAAGTCTGGTATGGTTGTCAAGGTTGGTAAGCATAGGATATTTAAACTTAAGTAGTTTTATAAAGTATGCTAAAGATAATAGCCAATATTATAAATAATAGTAAGGCACCTATTATTGTTTTCAAATATCCTAGTCGATCTATAAAGAAATAAATAAAAAGCATGTATGGTATCCATGCAAATAGTGTTCCAAGTAATACAAATAATGTATGTTGCGCTATATCTTTGCTATGACTGAATTTTCCAATAAAAAGATATGATAACCAAGTGAATACAGGAAAGAGTGTTGCTATTCTAGAAATAAATGGTAAACCATTTATTTGAGTATAAACGATTAGTGTTGTAATAATGCCACCAGTAATAAATGTAAAAATATATGTATTCATAGCAAGAGTATAATACTATCTCTTTTTACGAAGCAATAGTTGCGACATCCTCGTTAATCGCATTTGGTGAATTTATAACAGGTTTGTAGTGAATACTTAGTTAAGCGCGAGTAGTTCAACATCAAAGATTAATGTAGCGTTTGGTGGGATAATGTTACCTGCACCACGAGCACCATATCCGAGTTCAGAAGGGATAACTAGACGACGTTGTTCACCAATCTTCATACCTAGGACACCCTCATCCCAACCTCTTATCACCATGCCGCTACCAAGAACAAATGTAAATGGTTCTTGACGATCAACACTGCTATCAAATTTTGTACCGCTGGTTAAGTAGCCAGTATAATGGACTGTGACATGTTGTCCGCGTTGTGAGGTTTGAGCATCGCTAGATGCTTCTTTAAGAACTTGATATTGAAGACCTGATTGAGTTGTTATTTCTTTTTTATTCATCTTATCTGAACATCCGCTTAAAAATGATAAACATAAAACAAGAACTATAATATCTTTCATGTATTCTCCCGAACGCCGGAAACCTGCGACTTCAGTCGCGGGAGGAAGGCGCCATTAGGTCTTTAAAAATACCATGAATTTGAGTGTAACAAAAATATTGGAATAAACACATTAAAATGTTACTATAAAAGTGAACATATTATCAGGAGTCGATAAGTGCGTCGCACTGTTTCCATAAAATTAGATATAACGTCAGAGCAGCATGTAGTATTGTCGCTGCTGCAGAAAGCATTCAATAAATCATGTAATTTCGTTGCTTCAATAGCACGAGAAAATCGTTGCTGGAATCGCGTTGCTTTACATCACCTGTCCTATTATCAAATCAGATTTAATCAAACAAATGAGCAATCAGCGCTTGGTTCGCAAATGGCATGTAATGTGATCAAAAACGTTTGTGATGCTTACAAGGTTTTAAAAATTAAGAAGACAGAAACTGTTCCAAGGATTGTATTTAAACAAGGAAGTATCCATTTTGATAAAAGAACCTATTCGTTAAAAGATGATACAATTTCTCTTTACACACTTTCTGGGCGTATTTTAGTTCGAATGCATGTGGGAGCTTTTCAACAATCATATCTTCAACGGAGTTATGCCAAAGAAGCAGAATTGATATACAAGCGGGGGCAATGGTTTTTTAATCTAGTTCTTGATATTCAAGATAGTGAGCTACAGATACCCAAGGGCAATGTATTGGGGGTCGATCTTGGTGAAAATAATCTTGCAGCAACGTCATCAGGAAAACTTTTTGGAGGTAGAGAATTGCGACATAAACAAGATTGTGCTCTTGCTTTGCGTAAACGGCTTCAGTCCAACGGTTCCAAGAGCGCCAGGCAGCGCTTGCAGAAAATCTCTGGCAAAGAAGCCCGACACGTAAAACATATCAATCACGTTATAAGCAAAGCGATTATTAATGAAGCACAAACTACTGGGTGCGACACGATTGCAATGGAATCGCTTACTAATATTCGTCGTAGGATTAGAGCAGGTAAACGTATGCGATCACGCTTACATCGCTGGGCTTGGGCGCAGCTACAATCGTTTGTGAAATACAAAGCACAAGCAGTTGGGTTGAATATTGTATTTGTTGATCCGGCATATACAAGCCAAATATGTGCTGTCTGTGGACAGCTTGGCGTTCGCCAAAAACATCGCTTGGTATGTAAATTTTGTGGAATCCAACGGCACAGTGACTTGAATGCAAGTCAAAACATCCGTAGGATTGCAGTGTCTGCCGATATTGCAACGGGCACAGTAAATTGCCCGCATGTAGCAACCAGTTAAAAATGGTTGACTATAAAGCTTCCCACTTTAGTGGGGAGTTGTTTACGCGTCTCTCTTTAATAAAAAAAACTTATTTTTTACTATTAAAGAGAGACACACGAAAAATATTAGAAAAATTTATTCTATAAAGGTGACGGCTTGACCGATCTTGCCAGCTCTGCCTGTTCTACCTATTCTATGAATATAATCTTCATATGTTTGAGGTAGATCATAATTGATTACGTGTGATATATCGTCTATATCGATACCACGAGCAACTACGTCTGTAGCCAAGATAATTTTGATTTTATCTGTTTTGAATAAACTCAAGGCTTTTTTACGTTGACCTTGTGTTTTATCACCATGGATTGTTGTAACAGTAAATCCACGTTCTTGTAAGATTTTATATAGTTTATCTACAGCTCGTTTAGTTCTTAAGAAGATGATCCCTTTTTTAAAATCTGCTTTGATTAGGAGATCATGTAAAAGATCAATCTTACTGTTTTGAGCAATCTTGATAACATCTTGGTTAACATTTTCTGCTGACTGTCTTGTTTGTACACTTATTGTTACAGGGTCATTTAAAAAACCACCCATTAAATCTTTAAGTGTGTGAGGGATAGTAGCAGAGAAGAACAATGAGCTACGTTTAGCTGGTAGTTTTTCAATAATATACTTTATATCAGTGATAAATCCCATATCTAACATTCTGTCTACTTCGTCTAAAACAATAGCATCAAACTTACTAAAGTTGATTACTCTGTTATTTTCTAGATCTAGTAGTCTACCTGGTGTTCCTATTACGAATTGAGGATTTTTTCTCAATGCTGTAATTTGGTAATGGATACTTACACCACCTATACATAAAGCAGAAGCTATACCCAATTTATCTTTAAAAGCTCTAAGTTCGGTTTGGATCTGTTCAGCTAACTCTCTTGTAGGTGCAATAATGAGTACTCTTGAACTTTTTTTTGTTAATATATTATTAATTAAAGGTATTAAGAAAGAGGCAGTTTTACCAGTACCAGTATTTGCTGTAGCTATGACGTCCCTACCTTCTAGGATTAAGGGTATAACCTTATCCTGAATTTGAGTAGGATTTTCATAGCCTTTGTTAATAATATTTTGCTTAATTCGGTCGTCTATAGCAAAATCAGTAAATTTATGTTTTGGAGCATAAACTGGTCCTGCTGTCTGTTCTTCAACCTTTTTCATAAACATTGAAGGATCGAATTTTTTTACGGGTCTTTTTGAGCTTCGAGAATAATGAGAGCGATTGCTGTAAGAGCCCCTCTCCTTGGTTCTGTTGCTATATTTTTGAGCATTTCGCGTCATATTTAACCTTTGTCTGGATTTTGTCATATAGTTTAATGATAGGGATTAATATGCTATTTGGCAACTGCATATTAATAAAAAGCTCCAAAATACATGCTTTTTATTAATATAATTTAAAATTAGAGAATTTAATTTTTAAGATTTACTTTAAAATAGTCAATTTATCTGAAATTTAATGAAGCCTTTAAGTAAAAGTACATTTTCCCAATCTAATGTTTCTAGATAACCCTTTATAACAAGAACCTTTGGCCATATAATATAGCGGGGCTGACGGGGCTCGAACCCGCGACCTTCCGCGTGACAGGCGGACGCTCTAACCAAACTGAGCTACAGCCGCTTAAATGGTTCTTAAAATAATAGAACTTTTTAAGATACTATCTGAAATTGTGAATTAATTTGAATATAAATCAATAATAACAGTATTAAGACATAGTTTTATGAAAATAATGATTAATTTTTTTGGTCATCATCTATTATTTATTTTTTATTTGATGATAAGGTATTCAATAAAATTAGCTAGAATTATGTTGATTGCAAGAAGAATATTAAGAAACTGGCTCCTCGGGCAGGACTCGAACCTGCGACCCAACGATTAACAGTCGTTTGCTCTACCAACTGAGCTACCGAGGAATGACTTTCAAATGGTGGGCGAAACAGGACTCGAACCTGTGACCCCCTGCTTGTAAGGCAGATGCTCTACCAACTGAGCTATTCGCCCCCGAACCAACACTTAAACAAGTGTCTAAGGGTTGAAATGAATGTAAAAGAAATCGCTTAATAAGTCAAAATATTTGTATGCTCTTGTGCTTTATTAATATTGAGTATAAATGAATTAAGCTTTTCAGCTATTATACTCATATTATTTAAGAAGTCACCATTGCAATCCAATAGTAATACAGGCACATTTTTAATGTTTTGAAAAATATCTTCTTTCTCAAGTAGGAACTTGTCATGCCAATAATCCACTTGTTTTAAATAATCTAGTGTAAGTCTTTTTTCGCTTTTACGACCACGTTTTAAGATACGTTTATAGCAGACTTCTGGTGTAGCTTTGAGGTAGATAAAGCCAAGTGGTGGCTTGCATTGTTTTTTTACTATAAAATCTACCCAGGAGTTATAAATATTCCATTCTAAATTTGTAAGGTGTTTATTAAAGTAGTCGTTCTTAGCAAAGCAGTAGTGTCCTGAGTATACTGAGCGTTCCATCAAGGTTAGAGGATTTTGTGTAAGCGAGACTTTTAAGTAGTCTCTGACTCTGCTCATCATGGCTAGAATCTCAATGGTATATGCCCAACGCGCGGTGTCTTTATAAAATTCTTCTAGTAGTGATTGTCCATACTTTTTATTTGCCCAGGTTTCTAGTGGTTCTTGGATTACTTCTACCTGAGGTAGATATTTTTGAATGGTTTTTAGAAAGGTAGATTTACCTACTCCAATATTGCCTTCTATTAAATACATTTTTGCTTTTAAATACTAATTGGTTAAACTTATTATTAAAAAATTTAACCGAAAATTAACAATAATGCACGATAAAAAACAGAAGTACGATTTAATCTATGGTCCGCATGCCATTATAGAGATGCTTTTGGCAAAACGCCGTAAATTAATCTCTATTTATACAACCAAGCCACTTCCTAAGTCTTGGGACCGAATAAAGAGATATCTACCTCAACATATTCCTAATTTACAGTACGTTTCTAGGGACCAGCTTACCAAGATGGCAGGTGTTGCAGAACACTCAGGTATCGTGGCATTGGTTTCTCCGTTCAAGTTCGCTACAAGCATGTTTGATTCTAAAAAAAAGCCATTTATATTATTACTTGATGGTGTTCAGGATGTTAGGAATCTTGGAGCGATCTTAAGAACCGCTTATTGTACGGGCGTGGAAGGAGTAATTCTTTGTCGAAAAGGTGGTGCTTCTTTAGAGCCTGCCGTATTTAAGGCTTCTGCTGGATTAGCAGAGTATTTGGATATTTATCAAGCTTCATCAATTAATTCAGCCGTTACAGAAATTAAGAAGGCTGGGTATTCATTGTATATGTCTGTTTTAGATAATGGTAAGAACGCCATGTCGGTTGAGTATAAGAGACCTATGTGCTTAGTTATTGGTAGTGAAGCGCTTGGCATCTCAAAGGATATTCAAAAGGATGGAGTTTTGATTACTATTCCTCAACGTAGAGCGGATATTTCCTATAATGCTTCTGTTGCAGCTGGAATCTTGTTATTTTTATTATCACAGAAGAGTAATTAATCTTTGCTAATAGAAATTAACAGCTAAATTTTTCTGTAAAAAAGGGGAAGTATAATTCATTATGAGGGTCATTATCTTCTAGGGAAAGTTTTGTTTTTTTGCTGGGGAAAAAATGTATCTCTTGAGGTAGTTGTTTACCTTTACGTGGTCCGTAAATAATTTTACTATAACGTTGGTCGAGTTTGGAGCGTATTTTTTTATACTGTTCGTTAAGTTTTTGTTCATATCTTTCTATTTTATATATAGGTTCAGATTGTAGTTTATTTAGTGTAATTGGGCAGATGCTTTGGACTATATCTAAGGCTGTTGTTTTGGCTTTACCTATTTCCTTATTTATGAAATCAGCTTCATTGGGTGGTGTTGATACTAGGAACATAAGTAAATTAGCAGTTTGTTGTAGAATCTTTTGATCATTTTCTTCTAAGATTTGAGTCAAAAGATTTCCAGCACTTAATGTTAAATTAAACGAGAAAAATATTAAAACGCTCAAAACCTTCTTCATTTTTATCCCTAAAATTTCTTTTTTTGTTGAATTATTGTTAATCAAAAATCTTAAATTCAGCACTAGATCCAAGTGTATACCTGTGTTATTACAAACAGCAATGATTTGTTAGTTTTTTTAGAAAAAAGTTCAGAGAGATGAGGTTAATCTTTTGCAAAGCTCTTGCATAATTTTGGAAGGTTTTTATAAGGTATGAGGTAAGAGAAGGGAGTTGTGTTGAAGAGATTTATATTATTTTCCTTGTTATTACTTAGTTCTGCAGTGGTTTTTTTTCATTGTAAGAATAGAAAAGTACTTGTATATAAGTTGACTTTAGAAAATATACAATCTCAAGTGATGTCTGTTCGTTTGAATGAGTTTGTTAAATATGCTTATGTAAATGGGTATCTTGCAACTCCAGCTATTTTTTATCAGGAGTTAAAGAAGAGTTTTAAGATTGTTAAGGGGATTAAGTGGGATAATATGGATCCGATTGGCTTAAATCTTACAATAGTTGGTGTTACTCCTGAGTGGGTTGTTAATAATGAGTTTATTGTAGGGGATAAGCAACGTTTATATTTGAAGGAGTATTTTGCTAATATAGAAGGATTAAAAAAAATTACAATTTCTGAAGAGCATTATAGCGAAAAGTTAAACTCTTCTGTATATGAATTTTTGCAAAAGATTCCACATGATCTTCCAACTAGATACACTATTAACTATAAGAATAAGCGAGAGATTTTACTTAACGATAAAGAGCGAATGATTTTGGCTGATGAAATAACAGTGTTAGATCAGAAAAAGCTACAATATGCTAATGATATTAGAGATGGGAAAAAAGTTTTTGATATACGGTTTGATGGTCGTATTATTGCAAAGTCTCGCATAAAGAAAACTGATGTGTGAGGGGGGTTGATGGCTAAAGTAATACTTAATAATTATTGGGCAGCTATAGACATAGGAACGACAAAGATTTGTGCACTTATAGCTCGTTATAATTCTAAGGGTAATTTGGATGTAGTTGGTGTAGGACGGTCTCTTTCTTTAGGTTTGAAGAAGGGTGTTGTTGTAGATATAACAGCGACTGTAGAATCTATTAAGAAGGCGGTAGAAGAAGCTGAGAAAATGGCTTGTATTAAGATAGAGTCTGCAGCTGTTGGTATTTCTGGTGGTCATATTCAGTCATTTAATTCTAATGGCATTGTTGGGATTAAGAATCGGGATATTTCTCAAGGAGATATTGATAGGGTTATAGAGTCTGCTAAGGCTATACCGTTACCAAGTGACCGTGAAATTTTACATATATTACCGCAATATTTTAAGATTGATGGTCAAGAAGTGGTTAAGGACTCTATAGGCATGCATGGTGTTAGGTTAGAGGCTCAAGTACACATAATTACTGGCAATATTTCTTCAGCTAGTAACATTATTAAGTGTTGCGAACTTGCGGGTATTGGAGTTGAAGATATTGTTTTAGAACAGCTTGCTTCTGCGGATGCTGTGCTTACGGAAAGTGAACGTGAGTTAGGTGTTGGAATTTTGGATATAGGTGGAGGAACTTCTGATTTTGCTATTTATAAAGATGGTAGAATTCGTCATTCCAAAGTTTTACCTATAGCTGGTAATCATTTTACAAACGATTTGGCAGTATGCTTACGTATACCCTTAGATAAGGCAGAGATGATAAAAAAGCAGTATGGTAATATTGCAAAAAATTTGAGATTAGAGACTTTAATAGATTTAGAGTTGGAAGCTGGAGTTACTAAGGTAGAGACAAGTTATATGTTTGAAATCTTAGAGTCTAGAGCTAGGGAAATTTTTGATTTAATACTTGATGATGTTCTAAAATTTAAATTACGACCATTTATGCCATATGGAATAGTGTTAACTGGTGGTGGTGCATTATTGAGTGGTATTGTTGAAGTGGCACAAGAGGTTTTTGGAATGCCTGTTCGTATTGGCTTCCCAAGAGACGCGAGCAAGATAGACTCTGTACCTGATTTACTTAAAAGTCCAATTTATTCTACTGCGTATGGATTATTAGTTTATAGTGCTCGAGAAAAGGATGTGATATTAAAGGAAAGTCTACAAGATCCGTTATTTTCAAGAGTTTTTAAACGGATGAAATCTTGGATATATGATTTTTTGTAGGAGAGTAAAAAATGATAGAATTTGGTGTAGATAAAGATAGAAATGCATTTGGTGCAAGTATTAAAGTAATGGGAGTAGGCGGTGGAGGAAGTAATGCTGTGAACAGTATGGTTCATAGTGATTTAGACGATGTTGTATTCTTAATAGCTAATACAGATGCACAAGCTTTAAAAGCTTCACCTGCAGATATAAAAATACAGCTTGGTGGTAAGGTAACAAAAGGTCTTGGAGCTGGTTCTAATCCAGATGTAGGAAGACGTGCAGCAGAAGAAGACCTTGAGCTTATAATTGAGCAGATAAGTGGTACAGATATTTTATTTTTAACTGCTGGTATGGGTGGTGGTACAGGTAGCGGAGCCAGTCCAGTTATTGCAAGAGCAGCTAGAGAACTTGGAATACTGACTGTAGCTGTTGTTACAAAACCATTTATATTTGAAGGTAAGAAACGACAAAAACAAGCTCAAGATGCAATCAATCTTCTTAAAAAAGAAGTGGATACTCTTATCATTGTTCCAAATCAGAAATTATTAGAGATTGTTGATCCTAATATTTCAATGCTTAATGCATTTACTTTGGTTAATGATATTTTGAAGCAAGCCATTAAGGGTGTTTCAGATATTATTTTGAAACCGGGACACATTAATGTTGATTTTGCAGATGTTCGTGCAATTATGCGTGGTATGGGAATGGCTATTATGGGTACAGGTAAATGTACTGGTGAAAACAGAGCAAGAGATGCAGCATTAATGGCAATAAGTTCTCCATTGCTTGAAAATATAAGCATTGATGGAGCCAAGGGTGTTCTTATAAATATATGTGGTGATTCTAGTTTAGGACTACAAGAGATTAATGATGCAGCAAAAGTTATTTATGAGAAAGCCAGTGATGACGCAGATATTATTTTGGGTTCAGTAATAGATGCTAATATGGGACAAGATGTTATGGTAACAGTGATTGCTACAGGTTTTGAAAAAGAAGAAGAATTATCTTCTGCATCTATAGCTCATACACGTGAAGTTTCTAGATTTAAAACTAATGCAGCAGTAAGAGAAGAAGTTATTGTTAATGAAAAAAAATCTGCTAGCATTGCTGATAATCCATTAGATTTAGAAGCAAATGATTTGGATACGCCAACATTTTTGAGAAAGAAGACTGAGAAGGAACAAGAGGTATAATTTGTGCTTTATGATAAGTCAAACTATTTAATATTTTTTGGTGATAATAAACATAATGTTAAAACATCCGAATATCCTTTAGAAGCTAGGTTAGAAGTTGTCATACCTAAAGTGCAAAAACAGCTTAATACAAAAAGTATGGTGTTTTTGCGACAGACACATGAAACAAATGGTGTTATTATTTCCAAGGACTATAAACTCAAATATCCAATAGATATTCCTACTGTTAGTGGAGATATCCTTGTAACAGATCTTGAGGATGTAGGTATTGGTGTATTAACAGCTGATTGTTTACCAATAGTTTTTTATGATAATCAAAGACATGTTATAGCTATAGCTCATGCTGGATGGAAAGGTACTGTAGCAGGTGTAGCCAAAAAGACTTTATCTATGATGCAGGAGCGTTTTGATTGTAATCTGGATAATATAGAAGTGCATCTAGGACCAGCGGCTAAGCCTTGTTGTTATGAAGTTAAAGCTGATTTTCTTAATAGTCTTCAAGCAGAAAAAATTAATCAAAGCTTATGTGTTATAAGTAAAGAGGGGCGTCATTTTTTTGATCTATCTGCTTTAAATAAGATGCAGTTAGTAGAAAAAGGGATTAATCAAAATAACATTTCTGAGGTTTATAATAATTGTACAATTTGTAATTCTAATTACTGTTCTTATCGTAGAGAGCAGAATGCAGCTAATAGACAGATGACAATTGCTATGTTAAGAAAAAAAGTGGATTAAGATGTCACGTCTTTAATCTCTTTTATATTTTTAATATGTTTCGAGTGTTTAGAGTCTGACATATTCCTATGATTTAAAGCTGTTAATGCAAAAAATCTTTAATAGAATTCAAACCTTATTGTTTATAGTTAATATGTTGGTTTTTTTCTGATTGTTCAAAATTCAAAAATGTTTTATTTTGAGTGATATAGAAATTTGTTAAATAATGAGGAGCTGGTATGTTGCAAGAAGTTAAATTATGGAAGCAGAAGTTTAAGGATGGCTTTGAAATAGCCAATAATTTTTATTTTGAACATTCTGTTGCATTACCAAAGAACATTACAAAGATAGCATTCTTTGGTATGGGTGGCTCAGGTATTTCTGGTCATATAGTTAAGGCATTTTTGGATAAAAAATCATCAATACCGTCATTTGTAATAGATTCTCCAGAGGTTCCTGCATACATAGATACTGAAACGCTAGCAATAGTTGTTTCCTATTCTGGTAATACATGGGAGACTTTAGAGGCTTTTGATAAGCTAACATTGAGACATATTCCTACCATATCTATTTCATCTAATGGTAAGTTATTGGAGTTAGCGGAATCCAAAAATATTCTTTTTATGATTTCGCCTAAAAGTAGAACGCCTAGGAGTGCCTTAGGTAGCTTTTTGGGTATGATCTTAGGACTTTTGGACTTGATGGGGATTATGCAAGGTAAGACTATTTTAAAATCTTTAGAAGGGCATGTTGATAAATATTTACCTAAATTAGAGGATGAGGCTTATTATAAGGATTTTATAGCTTTAGCTAAGGATAGGGAGTTTTTTCATATATTTGGTGTAGCTGGTGATAGTGCTTCTGCTGCTTATAGAGCACAGACTCAATTTAATGAAAATAGTAAGGTATCAGCTGTTTTTTCAGCTTTACCAGAAGCTAATCATAATCTATTGGTAGGGTTTAGTCATATTACGAAAAGGCCGTTAATTATCCTTTATTCTACGGATTTTATTTCTCCAGCTTTAGAAGTCTCTATAGAGGCGTTATCGGAGGTGCTTAAGGAGCAGGGGGTAGATCTTTACAATCCACCTATTTTAGGGGATAATTGGGAAGAGCAACTGTTTCACATTATTTTATGGTCCGATTTTGCTTCATTCTTTTTGGCTAAGGCAAAAAACATAGAGGCTGAACCAGTTCTTCTTATAGAAAAATTAAAAGAGAAGCATAAGCAAAAAAGTATTAAATGAGGCTACATATGAAAAATGAGATTCATCCACACATTTTTAACGTTAGAGCACAATGTGTTTGTGGTAATTCTTTTGAAACAACTTCCACAAAAGAAAAGCTTAATGTTGATATCTGTTCTAAATGTCATCCATACTTTACTGGCGCACAGAAGTTTTTAGATACAGCTGGTAGAATTGAGAAGTTTGAAAGACGTTTTAAAAAAGGTGCTAAGTAATTAGGACTGTCCATGAATTTGACAGATATTAAGAAAAGATATGATGAGATTTCTACAGAACTGTCTAGTCCGAATCTAGATCCTAAGAAACGTAGAGATTTACAAAAGAAGTCATCACAATTAAGTGATGTGATATCTGTCTGTGATCTTATAGAACAATTAAAAAAAGATATAATTGAACTTAAGCAGCAAGCTGTTGATGATCCTGAACTCATAGAACTATATGAGGAAGATATTGAGGAGAAAGAAACAGCTTTGCGTGATGCAGAAAATGAATTTGCACAGATGTTATTTCCTCCCGATGAGCGGGATGATAGGTCTGTTTTCTTGGAGATACGAGCTGGTGCTGGTGGACAAGAAGCCGCACTTTTTGCTCTAGATTTATTCAAGATGTACGATAACTACGCAATTTCAAAAAGCTGGATTGTCTCTATAGTTGAATCAAGCACTAATGATCTTGGTGGATTTAAAGAAGTAACTGCTCATATTAAGGGTAAAAGTGTATACAAGTTTTTCAAGTTTGAATCTGGTGTACACAGAGTTCAGAGGGTTCCAAAGACTGAGACGCAGGGTCGTGTCCATACATCTACAGTAACTGTTGCTGTTATGCCAGAAGCTGATGACATAGACGTTAAAATAGATCCACAAGATTTACGTATTGATGTGTTTCGTGCCAGTGGTGCAGGTGGACAGCATGTTAACACAACAGATTCTGCTGTTAGGATTACTCATATACCGACAGGTGTTGTAGTGAGCTGCCAAGATGAGCGTTCACAAATTAAGAATAAGGCTAAGGCTTTAAAGGTATTGCAATCAAGAATATTTGAAGCAGAAAGAATGCGAATAGCTTCAGAAAGGAGTGCACAACGTAAAAAACAAGTTGGAACAGGAGAACGTTCTGAAAAAATTCGTACTTATAATTATCCTCAAAATAGAATCACCGATCATCGAATCAATATTACTCTTAAAAAATTAGACATAGTAATGAATGGTGTTCTTGATGATTTATTCCAACCATTAATTGAGTGGGATGCTGAAAATAGACGTCAAGAAGGTATGAGCGTTTTAAGTTAATTTTTTATTTCATAGACAATAAATTTCTTTTTTGGCATTTTTATTCTAAATTTTTTCATTATTTTATTTTAAGGAACTTTTATGTTTGAAAACAATAACTATATCGGTATTTTGGGAATAGTTACAATCTTGTGTGTAGCATATTTGTTCTCTAGTAATAGAAAAAAAATAAATTTTAGACTTGTTATTAATGCATTGTTAATGCAATTTTTCTTAGCTTTCTTTATTCTTAAAACACATATAGGTAAAGCATTGTTCTTAAGATTAGCTAGTGGGTTTAGGCGTATTTATGAGTTTGCATCAGAAGGTTCAGGATTTGTATTTGGAAGGTTGGCAGATCCTTCAGGTCCATGGATGATGATTTTTGCAATTAAGGTTGCATCAGTAATAATCTTTTTTGGTGCGCTTATGTCAGTACTATACCATTTAAGAATAATACAGCTTTTGGTCAAAATAGTATCTTTTATAATACGTCCTATTCTTGGAACTTCAGGAGCAGAAACATTATGTGCTGCAGCTAACAGTATGCTTGGTCAAACTGAAGCACCATTACTTATAAGAAATTATTTAGACAGAATGACTAGGTCAGAGATATTGGTTGTAATGGTAAGTGGTATGGCAACACTTAGTGGTGCTATATTAGCTGTATATGGCTCTATAGGTGTTCCTATGTTACATTTATTGACAGCAAGTGTTATGGCGATACCTGGTTCTATTCTAATTTCTAAAATATTATTACCAGAGACAGAGACACCTGAGACTATGGGGAATAAGCAAGTAGAAATGAAGAGTACAGCTACAAATATTTTAGATGCAATATCAACCGGTACTACCGATGGTCTAGGTTTAGCAGTTAATGTTTTAGCCATGCTTATTACATTTATTAGTTTAATTTCATTAATCAATTTTTTATTGGCATATGTAGGCTTTTATACATTGAATGATATTTTTGCTAATATTTTTGGTCCATTTGCATATTTGTTAGGTATTCCAAAACTAGAAACAGAAGCAGCAGGTGCTCTTCTTGGTCAAAAATTGGTTATTAATGAGTTTGTAGCCTTTAGTAATTTTAAGGACTTTGTTATTTCTGAACGGACAAAAGCAATTTTAACATATGCCTTAGCTGGATTTTCAAATTTTTCGTGTATTGGTATTCAAATAGGTGGTATTGGTTCATTATCTCCTAAGAAGCGTGATGTATTGGTGCAGTTAGGTATGCGAGCACTTTTGGGTGGAACACTTACAAACTTTTTGAATGCTGCAATAGCGTCACTTTTAATTTGATGGAAACTTATGTATAACAAATTAGTTATTTCTTTTTTATTATGTACTACAATAATTTTTTCTGCGCCAAATAATATTGATTTAAATTATGATGCTTTTACATGCTTTTTATTTAAGCGATATACAGACATTAAAAACTCTAAAACAGTTGGAGAATCTAAGCGATATTTAATTATGCGTACAATTGATTCTATATTTGTGGGTGGGAGTTTTGATAATTTGGATCCTATTGTACGAGAAGAGGCAATTAGGTTACTTAGAGAGTTTAACGCTTGATAGCTTAATTATTTTTTTCTGTTATATAGGCGATTGTATTATTGTGAATAATTTTTAAACCACACGCTTGGTATTCTAATAATTTTGTAGGTCGTGATACCCAATTTATAATATCATTTTCTCTAAATAAGAGACCTGCATCACATGCAGATAAATATTGATTTAATTCTTCGGGAAGAACACTTAGGAGCTTATATTTGGTTGATGGGATTTTATCGAGTAGTGTTTGAAATTTATTTATATCTTTAGAAAGTATTAGTAAAAAATTATTAGAAGAAAGATTTTTTTCAAAAAAGTTTATGGTTTCTTCTATGCATTGCCATGGCTGTGCTGAGCCGTTATAGCAATAAACAAAAGCTGTTTTATCGATGCCTAGTTCATTACGTATTTGTTCTCTGAAAAATTTAATTTGAGCTTTGTTTGGTTGATAAATTTCTTCTTCAGAAATTATAATTTTATTTTTATCTGCTTTAAAAGTTTTTACTAAGTATTTTTTTAAAGCAGAACTTACAGCCTCGATTATTACTCGTGGAGAGCTGTATGTTAATCGTTCTATTTTATAATAGTTTTTATAAAGAAAGAATGAGATAATTTTTTTACAAAAGTTTTCTTGTATAAATTTTTTTGTATAACGAAATTCCTCTGCACATAATCCACGTGCTTGGACTTTTATATTTTTTATTGTTGATTGTAATGTTACGTAGCCAGCAAGTGGTCCACGTGCTATTATTTCACCATCAGAGATTTTATTTAATATTTTTTTTAGTTTATAAATTGATGGAATAAAGCTTAACTGTCCGAAAAATGGATAACGTTTAATTTGAATAATTGTTAATCGGTTACTTATAGGAATATATTTTTTTATAATATCATTTGATAAAATTTTTTTTTCAAATGATATAAGTGTTACATTTAAGTTAGTATTCTTATTTAATTTTTCAATTAAAGGTGAAAGAACTACATTAAAGAATACAGAATTTGTAATACTATCATACATTATGAATGTTAAATGCATGTACAACCCTTTTAATGTGATTATAGATCGAATATGAAATTTATAAAATGGTTTGAAGATGTAACAATTAAGGATGTTTCTCTTGTTGGCGGTAAGAACGCCTCGCTTGGGGAGATGATCGGATCCTTGAGTTCAAAGGGTGTGATGGTGCCTGGTGGATTTGCAGTGACTGCAGATGGTTATAGATATTATTTATCTGAGAACCATTTAGATGAAAAAATTAATTCATTATTATTGAATCTTGATAAAAATAATTTAAAAGAATTAAGTAGTATCGGTTCTTCCGTAAGAGCCTTGATTTTAAATGCTTCTTTTCCAGAGGCATTACAAAAAGAGATAACTGAGTCGTATCAAGAGTTATGTAAAAAGTATGGACAGGATTGTGATGTCGCTGTTCGCTCATCTGGTACAGCAGAAGATTTACCTGAAGCTTCGTTTGCTGGACAGCAAGAGACTTTTTTAGGAGTTCGCGGTGTTGAGAAGCTTATCGACTCATGTAAGAAATCGTTTGCTTCATTGTTTACAGATAGGGCTATTTCATATCGTATTGATCATAGTTTTGGTTACTTGAGTATAGCGCTTTCTATAGGTATACAAAAAATGGTACGTTCAGATAAGGCATGCGCTGGTGTTATTTTTACACTAGATACAGAGACTGGTTTTAGAAATGTAATTATGATTAATTCTTCTTATGGATTAGGAGAGAGTGTTGTATCCGGGAAGGTTAATCCTGATGAGTTTTATGTTCATAAAGAAACTCTTTTGAATGGGTATAAACCTATTTTGAAGAAAAGACTTGGTGATAAAAGTAATAAAATTGTGTATTCACAAGATGGCACAGTTACTGAAGATGTTACATTAGAAGAACAACAAAAATTTTCGTTAACAGATGATGAAATCTTACAGCTTTCTAAGTATGCATTGATTATTGAAGATCATTATTCTAAAAAATATGATCGTTGGATGCCAATGGATATTGAATGGGCTAAGGATGGAGTAGATCAAAAATTGTATATTGTTCAGGCAAGACCTGAAACTGTGCATGCAAGACAAGAAAATAATATTTTGGAGAGTTATGAGCTTCTTGAAGAAGGTAAGGTTCTTATTGAGGGTAGGGCGGTAGGTAGGAAAATTGTATCAGGTAAAGCAAAGGTTATTGATTCTCCTGAGAATATAGGCGAAGTGAAAAAGGGCGATATTCTTGTTACAGATATGACCGATCCAGATTGGGAACCGATTATGAAATTGGCTTCTGGTATTATTACAAACCGTGGGGGTAGGACTTGTCATGCTGCAATAGTTAGCAGGGAGCTTGGGATACCAGCTATTGTTGGAACTTCAAATGTAACCTCTGTAATTAAGAGTGGTCAATCTATAACAATGGATTGTAGTGGTGGAGAGGTTGGCACAGTTTATGAAGGTGAGCTTAAGTTCAAGTTAAATAAGGTTGTATTGGATAAGTTACCTAAGCTTAAAACTAAAATTATGATGAATGTTGGGAACCCTAATGAAGCATTTGGATTTGCTATGATTCCTAATGATGGTGTCGGACTGGCTAGGTTGGAGTTTATTATAAATAATTCTATTTATATTCATCCTATGGCATTAGTTCATCCAGAAATTGTTAAGGATGAGAAGGTTTTAGATAAAATAGAAAAACTTACCTTTGGATATACTGATAAAAAAAGATTTTTTATAGATAAATTAGCACAAGAGGCTGGAACTATAGCTGCAGCGTTCTATCCTAAGCCTGTTATTATACGTATGTCTGACTTCAAGAGTAATGAATACAGAAAACTTATAGGTGGAGAGTTTTTTGAGCCAGAAGAAGAAAATCCAATGATAGGCTTTAGAGGTGCCTCTAGGTATTATAATGATAAATATAGAGAGGCATTTGCCTTGGAATGTATTGCTGTAAGGAAAATTAGGGAAGAGATGGGATTTTCTAATGTTAAGATTATGATTCCATTTGTTCGTACAGTTACAGAAGGCGAGACAGTTATAGCTGAATTAGAGAAAAATGGGTTGAAGCGTAGCAAGGATCTAGAAATTATAATGATGTGTGAGATTCCTTCAAATGTGATACTTTTGGATGAGTTTTGTAAGGTATTTGATGGGTTTTCTATAGGTTCTAATGATCTTACACAAATGACATTGGCAATCGATAGGGATTCAAATTTGGTAGCACAGCTCTTTGATGAAAGAAACGAGGCTGTGAAAAAGATGATTAAGCTTGCTATAGATGGAGCGAAAAGAAATAATAAACCTATTGGAATTTGTGGCCAGGCTCCTTCAGATTATCCCGAGATCGCTAAGTTCTTGATAAAGTGTGGTATCGATTCTATGTCACTTAACCCTGATACTGTCTTGAGTACTATGATGATGCTTTCCAGTTGATGGTGGTACAAGCTTAGGATTACGTATATTTCTGTAATGCCAGCAGTTACTGCACCAGCTTTTGGTATTATTCTTGTAAGAATAACAGTTACATTTACAGTTAAGATAGTTAAGATTATGGCCATTGTACTTGTAGCATTCACCTTGAACTGCATATATAGATGTGCTTAATAACATAATGATTATAAAAAATCTCTTTTTCATACTATTCTCCTCCTAGTTTATAATAAGATTATTTCTATTAGAAAAGCAATAGAATGAGTTTTCTAATGTTTTTTTATCAAATATTTATTTTATAACATTGTTTTTATTGGCTAAAGCTCAACGCTTTGTATAAAACATTTTGAAAGCGTTAAATTTTATATATTAGTGTTCTTTTTTTTACTAATAGACAATAAGTGTGGTATAGGGCTGACTGAAATATGAAAAAATAATGTTAATATCAATGATGTTTTTAATAGTTTTAAATTTTCTTAAGCCTAGGTCTAGAAAATAGCTAAATAATATTGCAGCTAACTACAAATAGAGTTAAGCTATCATTTATATGGTAAAATGCTGTTAAATTTGGGATTTTATGGTTGTATATATTACATTTTTTGTATTAGCAGCGATAGTAGGATTTATTTATGGGCTTTTATTCGTTAAAGCTCAAAGAAGAAAGTTTATGAGCAAGGCGGGAACTCTTGCTCATTCTTTTTTTTCTATGGCAAGATATGTAAGCTTAGCTATTGGATTATGGTATTTATATCCTTATGGAGTTATAGTAGTTTTAATATCGGTACTAAGTTTTGAGATATTTTTTTGGTTAGTTGTCTTAAAAGGTTCTAAAACATGGCTGTAGAGATCAATTTATTTAAGTATACAGTAATAAAACCATTATCTTATTTTGGTCTTACTAATTCATTTTTTGATGTTAATATTGATACCTTGTTTTATACATGGCTAGGTATGGTGATTCTTTTTAGTTTAGCCTTACTTGCTAGAAAGTATATGCTTAGAAACGAGTACTCTATAAGTGCAATTATATTGGAGAATTCAATAGATTTTTTTGCGGATTTATGTAAAGAGTCACTAGGTTGTTTTCAATATAGATTTTTTTGTTTTATTACAGCGATTTTTTTCTTTACTTTAACATGCAACATTGTTTCACTATTGCCATTTGTTGAGGAAGCTACTAAGGATTTAAATACAACCTTAGCCTTAGGTATAAGTTGTTTTACTTATGTTCAGACTCAAAAGATAAAGCAGGTTGGGCTATGGGGATATATAAAATCATATGGCGAGCCACTTATCTTTCTTATTCCTTTAGAAATAGTTGGTAGATTTTCAAGTATTATTTCTCTATCAGTTAGGCTTTTTGGAAATATATTGGGCGGCTATATTATCTTTGATCTTTTGCGTAATCTTATAGGTATTTATAAGGTCCCTTACATGCTTGGTTCAATAATAACCCTGATACTATATTTTTTGGCTTCTAAATATTTAGACTTAAAAAAGTATTTTTTTATAAAAATTTATTTACAAGTCTTATTAGTAGCTGTTTTTTTTATAACGGGTGTCCAAATGTTTTTTGGTATATTTGAAGGTTTTATACAGGCATTTGTTATTTCTATGCTTACTTTAACATATTTGTCGGCTGCGCTTGGTAGTGAACATGAAGAGGAAGTAGCATGATCGATCCAATCTTTTTTCGTTATATAGGTATAAGTTTTGCAATCTTTCTTGCTGGTTTAGGTACGGCTATTGGTCAGGGTATGGCCGGAAGTGCTTATTCTTTTTCAATGATACGACAACCATTAGGTTCAGATATTGGTCTTAGAGCAATGATTATAGGTTTAGCCTTGAGTGAAACTTCTTCTATTTTAACATTGGTTACCTTAATGATTATGTTATTTTCAGGGCCTATTCCTACATTTGGAGGAGGGTTGGCAGAGTTAGGCATTGGTCTTCTTATGGGGATTACTTCAGCAGTAGTAAGTTTTGCTTCCGCAATGGTTGTAAAAAATGCAGCAAATTCGATTTCTAGGCAACCTTTTTTTGGTCAAAAGATTTTAACGTTTATGTTGATAGTACAGACTATAATTGAAGCGCCTATGATATTTGCATTTTTAATTTCTTTAATGATTAAGTTGAAGACCGCAAATGTTCTTTCTGTGTCCCAAGGAATTATACTTTTAGCTGCTGCAATGGTTTGTGCACTTGGGTCTATAGGGCCATCCATTGGACAGGCTATTTTTGCTTCGAGTGCTTGTAAAGCATTAGGTTTTAATAAGAAGATTTACTCAAAAATTTTTTCATTTTCACTGTTAAATCAAGCGATAATAGAAACACCTATTCTCTTTTCATTATTATTATCTTTTATGTTTATATATAAGGCTAATTTTTTTTACACACCATCTATATCTATTATTGCGGTTATAGCAGCATTAATATCTATAGGAATTGGTTCTTTTGGCGCAGGTATATCTAATGGTCGTGTTGCTGCTGCAGCATGTTCTGAGCTAGTTATTAATCCTGAAGCATACGGTGCGCTTTTTGCAACATCATTGGCGGCACATGCATTAATACAGGCCTCTGTTGTTTACTGTTTAATTGTTGCAATGTTTATAATTAGCGTGTTCTAAAAAGGGTTTATGGAAAATAAACTTCATGTTGTTTATATTCTTACTAAATTGGAGCTTGGTGGTGCTCAGAAGGTATGCTTAGCCTTATTTAAGGGAATTAGAGAGCTTGGTGGAATAACAACTATTATATCAGGTTCGCAAGGTGAGCTTTTAAGTGAATTAAAAGATTTTGATAATGTTTATTTACTAGATAGCTTTAGGCGAGAAGTTGGAATTAGAACTATTTGGTTTGAAATAAAGACTTTTTTAAATCTTTTTTCTTATCTTCGAAAACTTAAAAAACAATATAGTAACATTGTTGTGCATACTCATAGTACTAAGGCTGGTATTATAGGACGTATTGCAGCATTTTTGGCTGGTATAAAAAATAGAGTGCATACTGTGCATGGCTTTGGTTTTAATAATTATCAATCCAAGTTACATTGGTTTATAATTTATTTATTAGAGGCTGTTGTTTGTTTGATTACAACACATTACATATGTGTAAGCTCAGTAGACTTAGAAGAAGGAAGTAGGATACTTCCAGGATTTAGGAAAAAAAGTTCAATAATTAGAGCGGCAGTTGAAGTTGAAAAGTTTTATTTACCAGCAATTAGAGTTAAGTCAGATTTTGTATATGGTACAGTTTCTTGTTTTAAGCCACAAAAAAATTTATTGGATTTATTAGAAGCCTTTAAAAATGTTATTCAAAATAGTACTAGAGCTTCTAGATTACAAATTATTGGTGATGGGGTAATGCGTAATGAATTAGAGGCTTGGATAAGTGCTAATAATATGGGACATTGTATAGATCTTTTAGGTTGGCAAAAAGATGTTGCGTCTTGGATGCGAACTTGGGATGTTTATGTAATGAGCTCTCTATGGGAGGGGTTACCTTGCGCTATTATTGAAGCTAGATTATTAAGGTTACCTGTAATCGCGTATAATATTGGAGGAATATCTGACGTTATACAAAGTAATGTTAATGGATACTTAGTTTTACCTAAAGATATTGATAATTTGGCAAAGAAAATGAGAATTTTATTGGATGATACAGCTATTTATAATACAATGCGGTCATACAAAGAAGATTTATCAGAGTTTAATTACAATGTTATGACTGCCAGGCATTTTGAAACGTATAATAATTTATTACTTTGACTTGTAATTTTCTTGTTTGCTAAAGTACGCAGGTTAATGTCAAAAGGGGAGTTTTTATGAAACAGTGTCTTAAAATTACAGTGTCTGGAAATGTTCAAGATGTTGGGTATAGGGAATTTGTTAAAAAAAGTGCACAAAAATATACTATAGAAGGAACCATCCAAAATATGGAGGATGGTGGTGTAGTAATTTATGCTTGTGGATTATCTGAAGATTTAGATAATTTAATTGATAGTATTTATAAGGGGACATCTTTATCTGAAGTTAAAGATGTTTTGATTGAACCATTTATTAAAGAAAAAGATTTTCGTGGTGTTTTTCGTATTATAGGTTTTGAGTAATTTAAAAGTATTGCTTTTTTAGATTATTTATTTTTAAACTCTTTATAATAAAGAGAGTCCTTAATATGTTAAAATTTTTATTCAGTTTTTTACTTTTTATGACCTCGCTTTTTCCTGATCTTACTATCGATGGAAATGGTGCTACTTTTGAATTGAATGATACATCTTCATTATGGGTAGGAAGTAACAAGACTTTAACTTTAAAAAATCTTACTTTAAGTGGGTTGTCTGGTGAGCGACTAGTTATGGAAAATCCAGATAGTATTCTAGTATTAAGGGACAGTACTATTATTTTGGATGGTAATTATTCTTTTACTCAAGGTGCTATAATTTTTCAATCAATGGTTGAATTTGCAGGTACATATACCTTTCAATATACTTCAAATATGACTAGTACAATAGCTGCTAATTCGATGTTAAAGTTTGATGTACGTTCTATATTTAATTATGCACCAACAAGTGCTAAAAGAAAAAATGATGTTAGAACATTGTTTGAGTTTACAGATTTTACTTCAAAATTATTTTTAAATGGATCTACTTTAAGTGTGACGGATACAGGTATGTATCTTAATGGGGGAGTTATTGTGGTAGATCATAATAGTAAGATTGTAGCAGATGGAACAACAATATCGGATGGTGTTGTATTTGGAGATAATCTAGATATTGTAAAGACTACTTCATTTATTATTTATCCTGCTGGTAAAATTATTGCAAATAATGTTAATAATTTAAGTCAATATGTTACGTTGTTAACTCCTTAATTGGTAATATTGTGAAAAAATTTTTATTTATTTTACTTATATTTATACCTAATCTTTGTGCTGTAAGTGATTATACAGTTTTAGGTTTAGGTGCAGAGATTATAGGGTTTCAGCCAGAGGATATTCTTGGTGAAATTACTATTAATGCGAATAATATAAATTACAACAGCCAAGTTATTCTTACTAATGCAGATAACATTGTTTATAATAGTCAGACGATATTAACCAATAGAGATAATATTGGGTATAACAGTCAGGCTATTTTAAGTTTGAGTGATTCTATATATATAGAATATTTGGATCGAGTTTTTGGATCTTTTGGTGGGAATATTGTTCTAGATCATAGTTTAGATAAACGAGCATCTATAAGTAACGTTGTTGCTGAAACGCTACATTTAACTATGACTAATGAAGCAAAGGTTAGATTTGATTCAGGATCTACAAGTTTAAAAGTTACAGATACAATACGTGTATTTGGTATTAATAATTCTATTTTAGTATCAGATACCTTAACTATTGATGGTAACCTTATATTACAACCATTCTCTGAATTGATTTTTGAGTTTGATGATTTTGGAGAAGATCCAACAATTATTTTCAATACTGACTTTAATTTGACGTTATCCCCTAATACTAGGTTAGTTTTCTCTGGTAATGGTACAGTTGTTTTTAGGGATAATTTTTCTTTATCTCTTGAAGGTCCTTCAGATAATCAAAAACCTAAGCTTGTATTTACTAATTCTGCATTTTTAACAATAGCTGCACCTGAATCAGGCGTTGTTTCTTCTAAGATGAACATTACTGGACAGGGAATAATTATTATAGATGATGGTGCAGAAATACGTATTGATTCTGCTCGACAGCTTATTATTGGAGGTAGAGGAATTACTGGTGTTCCTTTGGATATAGATGATATAGATATAGTTATTGATAGATATGGAATAATAAAAGCGGCTGAAGCTAATGCTAAAATAACTATACATAATATGTTAGGAACATTGTCTTTTGAGCAGGGAGCAGGTCTTGCTATTGCAGATGGTGCTACTATAGAAATTAATTCTTTAAATGGAGTTTCTTCTCCTGGTGTAATAAGTGATATTTTATTTATTAATGATGGGCATTTGAATATAGACGGAACGTTTATTTTGGGTGAAAATGCCAATGATAACACAATTAACTGGGATAGTAGAAGAAGTTTTATAGAGGGTACTGGTCTTGTGCAATTTGCTAACCAAACAGCCTTTGCAGGTCAACCAATAGGTAATAATAGAAATTTTGCCAGGGATACTTATGCGGAGGTTATTGTAAGAGAACTTACTAACACTGTTAATGGGTTGTTGTATAGTACAGTATTTTGGGATAGAGCTGATAAACAGTATCTTAGAGTAAAATCAAGTCAATTTTTGGATGTATTATCCTCTGCTGTAAAGATTGTTGAGTTACGTGGAGCTAATTCGTTTACAGGTCAGGATATAGTGGTTGGAGAAGATGCTACTGGCATTGATGGGTATACTGGTACTAGAAGAAGATTTAGAATAATTTCTCCTTCAGGATTAAGAACATAGGAATAAAGAATGAAGAAATTATTATTATTAATTTTATTATGTTTTCATAACAGTGTTATGGCTTGGCCGTTTAGTTTTTATGAACCTGAAAATGTACGTATTAGTAAATTGAGAGATACTTTAAGTGTTATACATTTACAACAAGAGAAACTTAAGGTAAAAGAACAAGAATTATCTGTTGAGCGCGCTAAAGCTAAGAATAAAAAAGAAGAACTTTATGATGATAAAATTACTATCTTTCAAAATTTAGAGAGAAAAGCTCGATATGAAAAAAAAATTAAATATTTAAATCAAAGTTATGCCGAAATACAGGCAACATTAAGGAAATTAGCAGTTAGAGAAAAGGTAGTTTTGAAAGATTTAGAGTATGAATCTCGATTAAAAGTACAAAACTCTAAAAAAATTCAAGATGATCTACGTAAAAAGGAGCTTGTAGCAAGAAAATTAGAGAAAAAACAATTTAGAGATAGATTGTTAAGAGATAAAAAGCTTTTAGATAACTCTAAAAAAATTCAAGATGATCTACGTAAAAAGGAGCTTGTAGCAAGAAAAT
>CAZBHK010000001.1:161607-164976 GCA_964491895.1 uncultured Pseudomonadota bacterium
ACAATTTAGAGATAGATTGTTAAGAGATAAAAAGCTTTTAGATAACTCTAAAAAAGAAAAGCGAAGATTGTTAAAGCAAAGTAAAGAACAAGAAGCACGTGAGTTAGGAACCTTTGATTATGTATATACTATCACATCATGGCCATTTAGTGCTTCAGTGCCTAAGAAACATGATTTAATTAATTTTCGTTTAAAATATCAATATGCAACCAAGTCTTATTCTTCATCTAATCATACACAAGATATGTCTAAGTTGATATTTGGTGAGCAACCAATTAGAATTCAGGATATTTTATTGGTAAGTAAGCTTATTAAAGATGGTAAGGTTGTAGGACCTGCTGGAGCTTTAGATAGTAATTTTTACCTTTATTATTTGGCTGATGAGGTTATATCTTTTGATGCTAACTTTGAAGAGTGGAGGGGCTCTTTTGATTATTCTAGAAAGTTTAGTAATGGACTTACCCTAGGTCTTCAGATTCCTTTGGTGCATAGAACTCATAAATTGAAACTTAGAACAGCTGTTTCTCAAACTAATCAAGCTAATTTGACTGGTAATGTTTCTAATACAGATAATTTTCCAGATATTTATAATCAGAATTTTGATAATTTTTTTCTAGATATTTTGAATGATAAGGATATTAAATATCATCCTAAAAATACAGTGAGTGGCTTAGGTGATATATCTATTTTTTTAAATACTGCTATTAAATCTAAAGATGCTGAGATGTTTGTTATGGGTATTAAAGTAATGTTTCCTACTGCTAGAGACCGTGATCTTCATAAATTATGGGATGCTGAAGTTGGTAATGGTGGATTTACAGAATTATCACTATTTACTGGTTTATTATTTAACTATAATTCAAGTTTTAATCCGCATGTTTTTTTACAAACAACGTATAGCTTGCCAGCATATGTTGATCGACGAGTACCTAGACGAAGAGTTTATAGCGAATTAGAAAATAAAACTGGCTTTTTATCAGACGAAGTTTCTCAAGGACTAGAGGGTATTATTTTCGCTGATGAGGTTAGTTATAAGCTTAATACAGGCTTTGATTATTCAGATAGTTCTATAAGAAGGTTTTCAACACAAACTGCTAGAATTAAGATTCATCGAGGTCCAGAGATTAATTTTAAGCTGGGTAATATTTTTGAGCGGTTTATTGATAGGCGAGCATTCTTAGATATATTTTATGCCTTTAGAGCGAAAGGTAGAGATTATGTTAGTGCTAATCTTGATAAGAATAGGTATGATGCATCTATTTTAGTTCAAAATTCTTTTGAAGTTGCTCATAAGGTAGGGTTAAGTTTTAATTATCATACTAATGAGTATTTAAGGATAGAGGCAGGAGGTCTTTATACATTTTCAGGTAAAAATGTTCCAGAATTGTTTGAGGCTAATGCTGCATTAATGTGGGAGTTCTAGTGAAAATAGGTTATTTAGTTATATTTTTGTTTATTACAGTAAAACTTTTAGCTTTAGAGATAGATGGTCAAGGTAATGCCTTAATTTTGGACTCAGAAAGTAGTTTATGGGTAATTACTGATGATACTCTTACTTTAAAAAACTTGGTATTAAAAAATCTTTCTGCAGAGCGTTTGGTTATGGAAGCGCCATCATCAAACCTTATTTTAGATAATTGTACTATTATTTTTGATGGTAATTATTCGTTTACTCAAGGAGACTTAATAATTCAAAATATGGTGGATTTTGTTGGGGCATTTACTTTTGCTCAAACAACCACAAGTAATGTAATAATTTCTGCAAATTCTACTTTATTATTAGATCGAGATTTTACTTACAGTTATGATGCAAGACCTTTTGGTGCGGATACATTAAACAATAGTAAATCTAAATTAATCATGACAGATAACACATCCTTTTTACATCTTAAGGGTGCTACATTACATACTACTTGGACAGGTGCTATTCTTTCTACTGGAGGCTTGATTGTAGAAGATAAATGTATCTTGGAAAGTGAAGCACGTGTTGATCAAGAAGCTTCTGTATTACAGGAGACTACTTTAGATATTAATGTTTTGGGTAGTGCTAATTTTATACTTCGTGGAATTATAGAAACAACCTAGGTTATTTAATCTTTTTATTACAAATTCTTGGTTTTTAAGAGTTCAGATTGATAGAATTAACTATTAGTAAATATAAAACTTTAATTTAGAAGTAAAAATGAACTATTTTATTAGATTTATATTTTTGTTAATTATTTTATTTTCTGAGGTATTTCCTAGATTTAGATTTAATTCTAGGCAGTCTACGATTGCATTGGAGCCATATTATCAAACTAATAATTCAAGTTTTATTATTAATTCTCCAATTAATAACTGGGATGGTACATTAAAAAAGCAGATATCTTCAACTATTTCAGGTGAAACTATAGCATTTGATTCTGGTATTTTAGAGGATAAGGGTAATGAGATAAGATTGACTGCAACATTTACTCCTGGTGGTAATATTTTACTTAAAGGTAATAATTCGTTGAGGGGAGAGCCTGGCAAAGTTTTTCAACCACTTTCTGTTAGTGCTACTAATAATAGATTAGAAGGACAGGCTTTATTTGATGATACTATTTCATTATTTGATGCAACTTCTAGTTTGACAATAGCTATACAAAATTCTTTGAATCAAAGTATCGATTTAAATGGTGGATTTTTAAGGTTAGAGAATGATTTAAAGTTTGCAGATGAGAAGTCTATTTTGAGTGGTGGCATTGTAGATCTTAATAAAAACAGGCTTGAATTTGGTGGTAAAGATTTGATCTTTTCAGATCCTTTTGTATTTTTGAATGCTTCTGATTTGATTTTTAATAGTAATGTCTCGTTGGCTACGTCATTTACATTTAATGGTATTTCGACTTTAAATTCTAATGGGAATGTTATAACTTTTGAAAATGAGGGTGGTATTTATGTAGGTCCAGGGTCTACATTACAGATATCTAATGCCATATTTAAAAATTTAGGTGTACTTTCAAATCAGTTTGCCTTATTAGATCATTTAGCAACTATTTCACTTTCAAATACATATATTGAGTTAGATAATGATTTTACAAATACCATAGGTAATATTTATGTTAAAGGACCAACTACTTTTGCTCTTAACAATTATCATTGGACTTTTGATCAAGTAGCTTCTTTAAGCGTAGATGGTATTTCATTAATATTAGATTCTTTAGATAAAGATAATCCTGGAAGTTTAATATTTGGTATACCAACATCTGGTCATTTGAGTCTTATAAGTAGTGGAACAATAAAAGGTCTTGCAAATGCTGATGTTATACGCACAGATACTACGTTACTTGGTAATAATATTGGGTATAACAGTCAGGTAATTCTTACTAATGCAGATAACATACACTA
>CAZBHK010000002.1:0-31676 GCA_964491895.1 uncultured Pseudomonadota bacterium
TATGCATACTCAGTAGCCTGGTCTCCTGATGGTAAATATCTAGCTATTGGTGGTAGTAATGGAACTACTAATGTTCAAGTCTATTCCGTTAACTACGCTACAAACTCCGGAGAACTAAATATTGATGGCAAAATCAACCTTAAACAAGATACTTTTACTATGAATAACTTAGTATTAAAGGCTAACTAAGAGTATATTTATCATCATCTTCGATGAATGCTTTCTTATCTGACCTCAAAACCTAGAAAACTCTAGTAAATTTATATAAATTTACTAGAGTTTTGGCTTCGACTATAAGAAATACTAAATATAGACACTAAATATTCTAATATAAACCTTGGTTTTATATAATCATTTAAGAGCTAATGTTAAAACAGATAATTCAAATAGAAATAATATCAATAAAAAAAACCGTCATACAAAGCGTAAACCCTGTATGACGGAAAAAGGAGAGTAGTAATGAAGTCTTCTATAATTTTCTTAAACTTAAAAAGATAATAATCTATTCTCTGGGAAAGTCAAACCCATTTACGAATCCATGCATAAATTAAGGGTTTTTATAGATATGTTTTCAAATGAAAAATATTTTTATTAAAAAATCAAAGCTGCATGACATGATACCATAATTTTCTTATAGACTTATAATCAAGGGATCAAAATCAGGAATCTGATTAGCTGTAATGAAAGATTTTATAGGACAAGTAATAAATGTTTGACAACTCAAAGATATCAGTAATTTCAAACATTTTTCAAGGATAGGTCTATCTAAATCTGTTAAAAAATCATCTAATAATAAAACAGTTTCTATACCCTTTTCTTGAAGCATTTGAAACTGTGCAATTTTTAACAAAAATAAGACTAGTTTTTGTTGTCCCCTAGATGCAAAACGCTTAGCTCCATGCTCTTTAAAAATTATAGTAAAATCATCAAGATGTGCGCCAAAAAGGGTTCTACCTTCTCTAATTTCTCCTTCTATAATAGTACTATCTACCTTATCAACTGTTAACTTAGGCATATAACTCAAATTTACAACACTGTCATTAAAGAAATTTATAGCACCTAGTTCATTAAGTTTAATTTCTAAATTTTCTAAATAAATTATCCGACAAGCTTGAATCTCTTCAGTCCTTTTACAAAGCTGCTCTGTCCAGACTTTAAGATTGCTAGAATCTGACTTAAGATTACGATTCTTAAAAAGTAAGCTATTTCTATTATTGAGAATTAACTTATAAGCCTTTAAAGTTTCAACATAGTCATCAATTTCCAATGCCAAAGCCTGATCTAAAAAATAACGTCTATTTTCAGGGGCTCCCCTTACTAATTCAAGGTCATCCTCTGTAGTAGCAATAACCCTATAATTAGAAATAAGTTCCTTATATGAGTTTATGCTCTTCTTATTAAGTTTAACAACCTTAGTATTTTTGGAAAAACCGATCTGTATACTTTGACTTAAAAGATCACGCCCTTCTACATCAACATGTATAAAAAAGTGATCTCCTTCAAAACTTACTAATTCCTTACCTATGCGAGTTCTAAATGAACGTAGATAACACGCATAATGAAGAGCCTCTAACAAGCTTGTTTTTCCAGAACCATTGTTACCCTCTATAACAACAATAGGTTTATCAAAAACAAAAAGACTATCCTTAAAACAACGAAAGTTTGTAAGTTTAAGCTTCTGTATCTTCACTTACTTTGTGCTGAAACAGGCATTACCAAATATGTAAACTCATATGCATCCTGTATAGACTCAAAAATTATTGGTTTTTCTGAATTCTTAATAAAGAATTTAATATCTTTATCTGAAAATACATTTAAGCCATTCAAAAGATAAGGAGAATAGAATCTACTTTCTACCAATTCTCCACTAAATTCATTAATAGTAAGCGTTTCATCCAAGTTACCAACCTCTTTATTATGAAGAGACAAATCAAGCTTACCTGGCTGAAATTTAAACTTAGCTGAAAGAAACTGTCCTGCTAATAAACAATTTGCTCGCTTTAATGCCCTGAGCATCTCATCCTTAGTTAAAACAGCAGGAATAAATTCTTTTTTATTTAAAATAGGCTTATATTGTGGAAATTTATCTGAAAGTAGTTTAGTAAAAAAATTAAAATTTATTCCAGAAAATACTAATTGATTACCACATGTCCCTAAGAAAATTTTCTTTGTATCACTACCTTCTAAAATTTTCTTTATCTCCAATACGGCTCTTCTTGGAATAAGCCATTGCTGCTTATCAGGTAACTCATACTCTTTAGATTTTACTTGCGCTAAGCAATGTCCATCAGTAGCAACCATAGACATACCAGTTTTATCAAATTCTAAATACATTCCATTTAATGCAGGATTAGAATGATTTTGAGGAATAATAAATGCAACTTTTCCTAATAATGCTTGTAAAAATGCAGAATCAATCTCCATTAAATTTTCTATACGCTCAGGAAATGGTGGAAAATCTTTTGCATCACGTATATTAAGTGCAAGATCAACTCCTGCAGAATTTAATTTTATTTGACTCTGTGTAAGCGTAAACTCTATCTCGCCATCCAACTCTCTTACAAGATCAAATATTCTTTTTCCCGAAACAAGAAATGTAGAATTTTCAATATCATTTTTTTCTAAAGGTAAACTTGAACGTAAACTTACTTCTAAATCAGTTGCCTTAAGAGTAAGCTCCTTAGGTGTTATTTGAAATAAAATATATTCAGTAACATCTAAGGTAGTCCTCTTACTGCATATTGGCTGCATAGATGCAAGTAATGCTACTAAGTCTCTTTGAGGTACAATAAATTTATTTTCCATAACAACCTTTATGTTTTAATTTGTAAACAATACATATATTATAAAACTTAGAAAAGAATTGGCAAAAATTTATGAATCTTAAAAGTAATAACAAAATAGAAAAACGTTTAAAAGAGTTTAAACATTTACAACAACAAGGCAATGATGAATGGTTTAGTGAACTATGCTTTTGTATATTAACTGCCAACTCACAAGCACTTAAAGCTATTGCCATTCAAAAAGAACTTCATACAAAAGGCTTTTTACATAAAAGCCAAGAAGAAATAAGCTCTATAATAAAAAATCATGGTCATCGTTTTCATAACAATAAAGCAAAATTTATCATAGAAGCTCGTAAATACAAAAACATCAAAGATATTTTAAGCAATATGTCCTCACAACATGCACGAGCGTTTCTTGTAAGAAATATCAAAGGCTTAGGATATAAAGAAGCTTCTCATTTCCTGCGAAATGTAGGCTATGACGACTTAGCCATAATAGACAGACATATTTTGAGATTTCTTCTTAAAGAAAATTTTATCCGAGCTATTCCAAAAACAATAACACCTAAAAAATACCTAGATTATGAAAAAATACTAGCAAGCTTCAATATCCAACAAAGCAAACTAGATCTTATAATCTGGGAACAAATGACCGGTCAAGTTCTAAAGTAATCATGACCTAGGATGTGCTTTATCATAAATAGCACGAAGCTGTGAATCTTCTAAGTGTGTATATATCTGAACTGTAGAAAGTTTTTCATGACCAAGAAGCATTTGTAATGAACGTAAATTAGCTCCATTCTTCAAAAGATGTGTAGCTATAGAATGCCGTAAACTATGTGGAGAAACTCTTTTCTTAATATCAGCTAATATCAATAATGTTTTCAAAATATTCCAAATTGTTTGTCTAGTAAGTGGTTGTATGCTCTTTTTTGTAGAATTAACAAATATATAATCAGAACTTTGCAATGATTTTTTAGGCAGAAATTCCTTACGCACCACATCTAAATAATAACTTAGTAATTTTAACATTGCCTGTGGTAAAGGTATAGCTCTTTCCTTATTCCCCTTACCCATGATACGAATAAATCCAGTATCAAAATGAATCTGATCAATAGTAAGGTTAACCAATTCAGATACACGCATACCAGATGCATACAATAAAAAAATAATAACTTTATTCCTTATACCTTTAGATGTTATATCATGTGCAGCAACTTCAAAAAGTATTTCAATCTCCTTGTCCGTTAAAAAAGATGGCAAACTTTTTTGAAGTTTAGGAAAAACAAGACCCTCTGCATTATTACCAATATCAAACTTATTATGCAAATAACCAAAAAATAATTTTAATGTAGATATTTTTCTAGAGACTGTCCTAGGATTCAAGCCATGCCTACGCATAAAGGCAACAAACTTTTGTAAAACTTCCAATGTACATGATGCAAGATCTAAATTTTTATTATTAAGAAACTCTACAACCTGGTCTATATCTTTTTTATAAGCCAAAAATGTATTTTTAGAAACTCGTTTTTCTGCTAGTAGATATGATTCAAAATGCGCAAGTAAATTGGCATTACTTTTCATTAATACCCTTAATTAATAGGCCTTAGCTACAACAATATCATTCTTGCTCGCTAAATTACAATTAAAACATGTTACATGCTTATTCTCTTTTAATAAACAACGAACAGTAGCCTTAAATTCCTTAAGTTTTAATTCACATTCTTCACTACCGCACCAACCTGTCTGATAAAATCCATTATTAGCTTCCAATACTGATCCAAATGAGGATAACTTATCTTCATTATACCACATAGCTTTCATGTTATCCTTAGCACGTTGTAATAACTGTGCCTGTATTGACTTTAAAAGCTCTTCTGCTCTATCAACAAGATTATTAAATAATACAAATTCTTTTTTCTTATTCACTCTACTTACAAGAACTGCTTGTTGTTTCTCTAAATCTTTAGGTCCTATCTCCATTCTTAATGGAATACCTTTCATTTCCCAATGAAAAAATTTTGCTCCCGGAGTCTTTGTATCATCTATATCTATCTCTACAGATAAACCTTTTTCTAATAATTCTTTTCTTATAACAAAAACCTTTTCCATCACAGAGTTTTTTTCTTCTTCTGTACGAAATATAGGTATTATTATAATAGCTATCGCTGCTATACGTGGTGGAATTATAAGCCCATTCTGATCACCATGTACCATCACAAGCGCCCCTATTAAGCGTGTTGTTATACCCCAGCTCGTACATTGTGGAGACTGAAGCTCTCCATTTCTATCTTGAAATAAAATTTCAAAAGCTTTGGAAAAATTCTTTGCTAATACATGGGCAGTTCCCATCTGAAGTGCCTTGCCATCTTGCATCATAGCCTCAAATGTATAAGTATGATCTCCTCCTGCAAAACGCTCACTAGCTGATTTTTCACCCGTTACCGTAGGTATAGCTAAATACTCTTCAGCAAAATCTCGATAAATCTCTTGCATTTGCAATGCAAACTTATTTGCCTCATCAAATGATTCATGTGCCGTATGTCCTTCTTGCCATAAAAATTCTCTAGTACGAAGGAATGGTCGAGCACGCATTTCCCAACGAACAACATTAGCCCATTGATTTATCTTTAGTGGGAGATCTCTCCAAGACTTAATCCATTTAGCAAACATATAGTAAATAATCGTTTCAGAGGTAGGTCGAACTACCAATGGCTCTTCAAGCTTACTACCACCACCATAGGTAACAACTGCAAGCTCAGGAGAAAAACCTTCAACATGCTTAGCTTCTTTTTTAAAAAAAGATTCAGGAATCAATAAAGGAAAATACGCATTTTGAGCACCCACTTCTTTAATTTTTTTATTCATTATTTGTTGAATATTTTCCCATAAAGCATACCCGTAAGGCTTAATAACTATACAGCCAGGCGTAGGACTATGTTCTGCAAGACCAGAAGCCTCTACAATATCTTGATACCATTCAGGAAAATTCTTTTTAATATCCGAAAGTTTTTGCATTTTGAGCCTTTAATATTTTTACAAGCATAATAACAAAGATATAATTATTTGTCTGTAATCACATATTCTAGCCATTGACCAGTATCTGTTTCTATCCACAAGGTACTTGAAAGCTCTCTTGTTTTCGGGTTTAAAGTAAGTTTCAATCCTTTATAATCATAATCTTTAATATCATTAATAACTTTTATAATAGATTCTTTTGTAATCTCACCTTTGATTTTTTTAAGAAGCTCTATCATAAAATCAACATTAATATAACCTTCTAATATGAAAGGATCTAAACTTAGATTTTGTTTTTCAGATTCCTTTCTAAACTCTTCCACTATTGGTAGATTACTTGTCTTAAAATCAGGCATAACCTGCGCTGTAATAAACTTTACGCCTCGTTCTTTTATAAAATTCTTAAACGAACTTATAGCAAAATCTGAAAAACCTAATAAGGCTACGGATGACAAATTATGTACCTCAAGCTCTCTAATTAAAGCAGCACCAGATTTATCAGTAGCAAAAAATAAAATTGCCTGTGGATTGTACTCTTTAATTTTTTTAGCCTCATTAATAAAATTAGCTGATTTTCTTATATATGATACCTCCAACCAATCTTTTATGTTATTATCTTGTAAAACCTTTTTAGCACTCATAAGTCCGGTCCTACCATAAGCATCATCTTGATAAAAAATTACAATTTTTTTGGCTTTTTTTTCTTTAATTGCATACTCTGTCAAAACTTTTGCTTCAGCAGGATATGATGCTCGTAAATGTACTAAATGATCCTCTGGAATTCTAAAATCACCTGCTCCAGTTACAGGAAATGCAACTAATACCTTTTTTCCTTTAACCATATCAAGGTATGCAAGTAAAGTTGAACTGCCATTAGGTGACAAAATAATATTGGTTTTATACTTAGTCAAAAAAGTAATAATGTTACTTCTAGCCTTATCTGGACTATATTCATCATCTAAAAATATAACTTTAAGCCTTTTCCCATTTATACCACCTTCCTTATTAGCCTTATTAATCCTAAGAGTCATACCTGAATTCAAAGAAGGCGATAAGCCACCCTTTTCAGATAACCATAATGAACATCCAATAACAATATCACCCTTAGCACTATCATCTTGTTCTGGTTTCTCTTCTTTAGAAGATTTTACCACTTCTATTTTTTTTTCTTCAACAAGCACAATATTAGGAGCAACTTCTGTTTTTTTAGCATCCACAAGTGTAGAAGGAGTCACTACTATCTTTTTCTCTTCTAATTGCTTAATCTGACCCTTCAATTTTGCAATAATCTCTTCTAACTTACTTATCTCAGGATCTTCTTTTATATCAGACTTTTTATCTAATATAAGATTACCAGAAAGCAAATTATACTTTTTTATCTTGAACCCACGGAAAGTACGAACATCTTGAAAATTAAGTACAATCTCCCAATCATTAAATTTTGACTTAGTTGATAAAATGCAAAATGCATCATTAAAAAATTCGTATTTAACTCTATAAGTGCTCGTTGGAGAAGATGTAATTTGCCATGTTACAGCACCCTCATCTTTTGGTAAAAAAAGAAGACCATCAGTAACCGTATACTTATTTTTGATCATTAAATCCTTTATTATTACTTTAATATCTACGGCTTTACTAGTCTTTCTTCTGTTAATCAATTTAAAAATTTTGGAAGATTTATTATTTAAAAGAAAATCAGAATAAAAAGCTTCATTTAATGTTTCTTCCTCTCTCCCATAATGAGAAATCCGAACATAATCTCCATCTTTAGATTGTAAATATAATGAAAGAGGAAGCGTCATAAAAAATCGCTTAATTAATGTATTTAAAGGGATTTTTTCTTTTGATAAAGAATGGGCGCGTATTTTTAATTCTCGTTCAAGACTCGTTCCATGCCAATTTTCTTTATTTTCTAACTCACCCTTTATATAAAAAACTTTTTCTGGATTAACTAACATAAGCTTTATAACTAATGTTAATGTTTCTAAAATATATGGAGAAGGACCAACAACATTACCATTAAAAATAAAATAATGGTTACCATGAATCTTTAAATTCGTATCTATAATACCTAAATCCTTTAATCTTAAAAGATCTCTTACTAAAGAATGAAATGCACCTTCTAGATTTCCCCATATAATAAATTTAGAATCTGTAGAAGGGGCAAATTTTTGTACATAATTACCTTGAAATGAATTCTTTTCATTTTTTTCTACTAATTCTGTTAATAAAGATTGAAATTTATTAGCAGACCATAGTTTTTTTCTAAATCCAAAAAACGTTAGAATTTTTTTACCAAGCATACCCTTCAAATTTTTTTTATAAAAAGAAGAGTAGTCCGGATTAAGCCAATCAAAATTATCCGGATCAACATATTCTTGATGCGAAGCAGTATAAGATTCTAAATCCTTTAAATTTTCAAAACAAAAAACTGTAATACTGAACGAAAATAAAATAAAAATTAATATTTTCTTTAACATAATTTATTTGACTTCCAATTGCTTCTTTTCTGCAGAAGCGGTCACAACTTTATTAAGATTTCGTTCTAACCAAAGACCTTTCTCTGTTTCAATCCATAAAGTTTTCAATAAACCCCGAGTTTTAGGATCAATATCGAGAATCAGGCCCTTATAATTATAGTTTTTAATACCATTGATAACTTCTGAAATTTTTTCTGCAGTTATCTCTCCTTTAACTTTTTTAAGTATATCTATCGCAACATCTGCTTGAATATAACCTTCTAAAACAAATGGATCTAATAAAAGGGCTTGAGCTATAGCTTCTGCCTTAAATTCTTCTACTATTGGCAATGTACTAATCTTAATATCTGGCATTATCCTAGTAAGAATCAAAGATAATCCCAGCTCTTTTACAAAATCTTTAAACCAATTTACAGATAAATCTGATACCCCAAAT
This sequence comes from uncultured Pseudomonadota bacterium, assembly GCA_964491895.1. GTDB lineage: Bacteria > Babelota > Babeliae > Babelales > UBA12411 > CAZBHK01. The sequence goes on from CAZBHK010000002.1 coordinate 8,721, forward strand.
AAAAATTTACCAGAAAGATTTTTTGCCTCTAATTTTCTAATAAGTCCAGCGGCTGATTTATCTGTAGAAAACAACAATATAGCTTGAGCATTATAAGCTATTATTTTTTTAGCTTCAGCACTAAATTCTACAGCTTTTCTTTGATAAGGAACCTCTAACCAATCTTTTATATTGTTTTCTTTTAAAACTTTTACGGCACTATTAAGACAAGTTTTCCCATATGAATCGTTTTGATAAAAAATTACAAGTTTTTCAATATCTCTCTCTTTTATAGCATACTCTGTTAGTGTCCTAGCCTCATCAACATATGATACTCTAAGATGTACTAAATATTCTTCTGGTACACGAAATTCTTCTGCTCCTGTAAGTGGAAAAAGTACAAATACTTCTTTGTTTTTTACCAGATCAAAATAACTTAAAAGTGTAGGACTTCCTATAGGTGAAAAAATGACATTTGTTTTATATTTTTCTAAGAAAGTTTTAACATTGCTTCTAGCCTTATCTGGAGAATATTCATCATCTAAAAATATAACCTTAAGTCTTTTCCCATTTATACCACCCTCACGATTAACCTTATTAATTCTTAGAGAAAGCCCCTTTCGAAGTAAAGTAAAAATATCATCAGTTCGAGAAAACCATAATGTAGATCCCAAAACTATTTCTCCATTAGAAATAACCATAGAAGTTGGTTTTACCTTTTTAACAGGAATAGCTACCTCTACCTTTTTAACCTTTTCCTCTTCTACTTTTACTTCTGCTGGTTTTGGCGCTTCGCTTGGATTCTCTTGAGCAACTGAAGGAACATCTTCTTTAATGGTACGTTCTAACCAAACACCTTTCTCTGTTTCGATCCACAATGTTTTCAATAAACCTCTAGTTTTAGGATCAAGATTAAGATCAAAACCCTTATAATTATAATTTTTTATTCCATTAATAACTTCTATAATTTTTTCAGCAGTTATATCACCTTTAACTTTTTTAAGTATATCTATTATTAAACTTGCATTAATGTATCCCTCGAAAGTAAAGGGATCTATAGATAAGTCATAAGCATTCGCTTCAGTTCTAAATTCTTCTACTATAGGAAACTTATTTGTTTTTAGATCAGGAATAATCTGAGTATTTATTAAAGATATTCCTAAATTATTAATAAAATCTTTAAACCATTTAATAGCTAAAATGGAAATACAAAATAATAACTTGCCTGAAAGATTAATTGCTTCTATTTGTCTAATAAATGAAACTGCAGGTTTATCTGTAGAAAAAAACAATATAGCTTGAGGATTATATTCTATAATTTTTTTAGCTTCGATACTAAAATCTGAAGTTTTTCTCTGATAAGGAAGTTCTAACCAATCTTTTATATTATTTTCTTTAAAAACTTTCTTAGCAGTTTCAAAGCTAGATATTCCAAACGAATCATTTTGGTAAAAAATAGCAAATTTATTAATCTGTCTATCCTTAATAGCATACTCTGTTAACACCCTTGCTTCAGAAGAATATGGTATTCTAAAAAAAACTAAGTGATCTTCTGGTATACGAAAATCATCTGATCCTGTTATCGGGAATAATACTAATACTTTTTTCTCCTTAATCATGTCTAAATAACCAGAAAGTGACGGACTTCCTATAGGTGAAAAAATTAAATTAGTTTTATATTTTTCTAAAAATGTTTCTATATTCTTTTTAGCTTTATCTGGAGAATATTCATCATCTAAAAATATAACCTTGAGTCTTTTCCCATTTATACCACCCTCTCTATTAATTTTATTAATAGCAAGAGTAAGTCCTTTATAAGAAAGTCTAAAAACATCATCTGATCCTCCAGAAAGCCAAAAAGTAGAGCCGAAAACTATCTCTCTTTTAGATATTTCTTCGGCTGCCGCCTCAGGCTTAAGGTCTCCCTCTAAAACCTTAATTGTTTCCTTTAACTTTTTAATTGTAGATAAAAGTTCTTCCTTCTTACTCTCTACAACCTGAGTTACTTCATTCTTCTTTACTATTTTTTGGCTAGTTACAAAATTATAAATAACATTAGAAAATCCCTGCATATCACGAGTATCTTGAAAAAATAAAGTTATTGTCCAATTATCTAATGATGCTTTAACATCAATTATGGAAAAAGCATCATTATGAAAATCATATAATTTCTGATAGGTCCTTGTAGGAGAAGATAATAATGTCCAAGTAGTAGCACCTTTTTCAGATGACAATAATGAAAGTCCGGGTGTTGGTTGATATATTGTAGAACGACTAACTCCTGCTATCACTGCTTTAATGTCTATTAACATATTTGATGGCGTCTGATTAACTAATTTAAAAATTTTAGGAACATTACTATCATTATTAATTAGAAAATTACTTATCACCGACGAATCAGGAGATATATAATGATAGATTTTTACAAAGCTAGCATCTTTTTGTTTGCCAGACTTTAAATAAATACTGATTGGTAGTGTTTCAAAAAATCTATCAAATAAACGTTTAAAAGTAGATAGATGCCCTAATTTAACTTCTAACTCTCTTTTTAAATCAAAATTTTCCCAGTAATCATTATCTTCATGGTTACCTTTTATATAAAAAATTCGATCTTGATTTAACTCTAAAAGCTTCAACATTAAAGTTAAAGATTCTAAATTAAATGGAGAACGATCTATAAAATCACCGTTAAAGACAATATAACAATCTTTAGAAACCACCAAATCTTCACTAATGATTCCCTGTCTTTTAAGTTCTTCTAAATCTCTTACTAATGAGTGAAAAGCACCTTGGATATCTCCAAAAACAACTATCTTAGAATTTGCCAGCGGAGTAAACGCCTGTATAAAACTACTAGTAAAAGAAGAAAGCTCTCTTTTTTTTATTACTTTCTCTAAAAGAGTTTTAAATTGTTCCAGTCGCTCTATATTAGAAATTTTCTTTAATCCTAAAAAAGAACCAATCCTCCCTAAAACACCCGGTGATTTAAGCATGGTTTTATGAAATGTTGTATAATCAGGATTTAATAAATTCGTATTATCTATCTCTGGAAGCTCATCAACAGATTTTGCATATTCTTTAAGTTCTGTAATCGTATTAAATGCCGCCAAATTAAAAATATTAAAACTAAATAAAAATAGATATTTAATTATTTTGTCCATACAAATACGAGATAATAAATAAGTAAAACAATAACAAAATTAAACAGTAAACTAGATATAACCCTTATAATATTCATAATAACTGAAAACTTTTCATCTTTTGTTGAAAAAATACCCAATAAGAATATAAAAAAGGAAACAGCCAATATATATGTATATATAAAATCACTTATAGTAAAATAACCAACTGCAGGAGACATTCTTTCTATAACAAAACGATATGCCAAAATAGATGTAATACTTCCTACAGATAAAGTATATATAATTCTACCATGTCTCTCTGGATCCAATGATAAGGAAAAAAGCCCCATATAATACATAAGAAGAATCGGTAAAATAATCAAGAAAACATACTTTACTCCAGTTTTCTGAAAATCCATTGAAAACACAACTTGTGGATAACTAACATTTTTTTTCTCATCTCGTATATCTACTATAGATTTAGAATAACCATAACTTACTTCCTTGCCTGTATATACCCAGTCTGAAGCATATATAGATTCAGGTATAATAAACCCATCAATTACCGATTCATAAATCATTTCAGATGCAGAAATGAATTTATTTATTAAAATAAGATAAAGTCTATGATCACTAAAAGGAAAATACTTATAATTTAAAAGTGAAGAAAATTTTACACGAACATCATATTTGGCAAAAATATTATCACCTATCAACTTTGTTGAAGGCGCAGATTTATATAAAATACTTCCTCGCTCAAAACTAAATTTTTCTATTGTATCTATTGAAATAGCATTTGAATTAAATTCAAACCATACAACTAAATCAACTACAAAATCATTATTAGTAATATCAAAGAATGTAAATGATCTAACTACCATTCCTGTCTGAACAATAGAAACAGCTCCACCTGATTCAGTTTGACGTATAGGCGTCAAATAAAACATTTCTGGATATGGATCATTAAATATAAAATTTGCAGCTCCTCGCTGAAACATAAATAATATAAGTATTAAACTTATAGTCATACATATTGTTTGAAATCTAATAGTTGTTGTTCTATGAATGTATCTAGAAAAATATTCTTTAATAATTAAATAATTCATAATGTATGACTATAAGCTTATCTTATATTAAAATGACATTCCTAATGACCCGAAAACAGTCCATTGTTCTAGAGCATTATTCTTTTGAGCAACTTCATAAGAACCACCAAGGCTACCAAAAAATTCAGCCTTATTCCATTTACTATCAAAATTAAAAACAACAAAAAGCTTATTAGTCATAGCTGCAGGCTGTCCAATTAGATCTAAATCACTTTCTGTTAAGAAAATACCATTAGCTAAATCTAGAGATTTTATACTCGAAGAAGAAGAAACAGCAACTGCTGCCGCTTCAGCTGGAAGTCCTGCAGTAGCATTACTTGAAGCTATACCAAATATACCAGGCGCATTAAAAGCTTTTCTTAGACTTACTTTCTCATTCTCTCTTAACCAGACGTTATATCCTAAATTAAATCCCCAACCTTTATTTTCATACTGAACTGCTAATACTCCGTCAAATTCACTACCAGGTCGAACTTTAACATCTCTAGTTAAGACATTTATTCCAGGATATGCATGAGCTAAGACTTGTGTTGTATTAGTAGGATTTTGTTTTCTCATTTTTAAATAACGACCCCAACTCTTATTCTTAAGCTCTATAGTGCGAACTTCATTATTGCTTAATAAGTATCTATAATTAGCTAATCCAAGTAAATTCCATCTAGAATCCTTATAATTGGCATCATATAAATTTAAATTACTGTTAATAGAAGCTCCTAATGCAAAATGATCACCTGCTCCAAGAATAGGCTCCCAAACATATACAGACTTTGCACTATTGCCTGTTGGAACAGTAACAAATAATGCTGCAGCCATTTTAAGCCTATCAGTATTTACAAGTTTATATCCAAACTTGAAATCTATATCAGCTAAGCCAAGTTTACTTTGTTTGCCATCAATTTTTCCAAATTTCCAATTCTCTGCCCATTGACTAGATAAAGCTTTAGCTTTAAATGTATTAGTTATAGCCGTTGTTCCATCCTCTACTAAAGAAGGATCATTAGCAACATTGGCAAGTGTTGTACTTAGACCAACATAAAAATCTTTTAATAACCTTCTAATATTTTGATATAAATCAAAACGTACAGCATATACTTTTTGTCTTGGTTTTAACCCAAATGTTCCATTAAATGAAGAGGCTAAATCAAAATGAACAGGATCAATATCTCCATCTTGTGCTGTAGACACCTTTAAGGTATCCTTACCACTGAATAAAAAATACTTGGATAAATCTCTACTAGAATGAGATGCTTGATAAAATGGTGTTAATTGGACATGCGTTCCATAATCTTCACTAACACTATGAATAATTTTTTTCCAGATAAACATCTCATAAAGTTCATTAGCATTTTGAGACCTTGGCATTAAAAATGTTCTATTTGTTCTAGCCTCAATACTAGACATTAAAAAAATTAATACTAAAATTTGTTTTTTCATTATTACTCCTATTTAAAAAATTAATAATTTATATAAAGATCCTATAACACAAAAAGATAAAATTAAAAAAAATAGTAAAAAATAACTATTTAATTTTTCAGCTAACACTACTCCTTCTTCTTGGGTTAACCCTACTTGTTTCACTGTAACAAGAAATGCTGCAACCACTTGTAATATAAATGGTATAAATGTCACAAATAAAACCAATAAATAAACACTGTCAGCAACAGTCATATATCCAACAGCTGGAATAATGCTTTCTATAACAAAACGGTATCCTAAAATAGAGGTAATAGCAGCGATTGCAAATGTCATTCCTACAAAATTATTTGTTCCATAAGCAAATGGAACAAATAATGAAAATAAACTTAAAAGTAAGATGAATAAAATTGGTATAAAAATAATCAAGATATTCTGTATTCCTATGCTTTGAAAATCAACAGTAAAAATTGCTAAAGGATATGACATTGTCTTTTTTAAATTATTAATCTCAAACTGTACTAATCGATAACCATAATTTGTTATTTGATTACCTAATTTCCAATTTGATAGAGATATATTTGGAGCAAGTATAAAGTTATCAGGTTTAGTCTCATAAACTAACCCTTCTGTAGACATATAATTATTAGTAATAACTATAGACAAACGATGATATTCATAAGGAAAAAAATTAAACTTTAAATCATTATAAAATGCTACCTTAAGTTCATATTTAACAAAAACATTTTTATTTATAAGCCTTATATCTGGTAAACTTTTTTGAAGAATATCACCATCTATAAACGAAAACTTTGAAATATTATCCAAGGAGATCTCACCATCAGGAAACTCAAACCATACCACAGCATCCATAATAAAATCATTCTTAAAAACATCAAATTTATAAAAATTCTTTATATATAGACCAGTTTTAACCTTTACAAAAAAAGGCGATCTATGTTCCTGTTGCTCTAAATTTATAACAGAAAAACTTGGAATCTGATCAGCTGTTCGTTGATATCTTAATGATAAAACAAAAATAATAGCGATCGTAATAGTTACAGAAATTATACAAAATCCCTTAAAAATATATCCTGCTATAATTCTTTTTAGATGTAATATCATTATTCTTTATTTCCTATCTATTAATATCCACTGAGATTTATATGAAGGACTTATCCAAATAGAATGAAAAAGTGTTTGTGTACTAGGATCAAAATTCAATTTTAAGCCATCTAAATCTTCATTATGTAAATTCTCAGCAACAGTAATAATCTTTTCAAATGTTATATCACCTAAAATTTTCTCCATTAATCTACCAAGTACTAATCCACTAAAATAACCAGAAAAAGAAATTGTTGAAAAATCCTGATTTTGATTATTTGTCTGCATAGCTTGTCTATAATCATTCATTATTTTTAAATTGCTATGTTTAGGATCAGGGGAAACAGATGTAACTATAAATTCTACTCCTCTACTTTTTTCAACCATCTCCTGAATTGGTAATAAGTATGAAGGAGCTAAATAAACAGTTCTAAATAAACCTCCATTAACACATTGCAATATGAAATTATAGGTAGCATGTCTTCGTGATATACATATAATCGCTTCAGGTGCTAGTGAAATAATATTTCGTGCAGCAGTATCAATATCAACTGTACCCCTGGGATAAGAAAATGATGTAAACATTTTTATATTTTGATTTATCTTAGAATGCTCCTTAATAATTTTTTCTGCGGCTAGTTGACCAGACTTACCCCAAGTACTATCTTCATAAAAAATTACAAAGGTATACTTCTTTCTATGCTCAATAGTGTAATCAATCATGACCTTAAGCTCGTCACTTAATGGTGCCTTTAAATTAATAATTCCAATATGCTCAGTTTTTTTTAAAAATGTACTATTTTCTTCCGGAGCAAAATATAAAAATTTATCTGTACCTGATAACAACTCTTCTACTACACCATTTGTAAAAATATTTGTAATAATCTTAGTTTTAGATAAAAGTTTCTTAACATTATTAACTGAGGTCCCTATACTCTTTTCATCATCTAAAGCAGTAATAACCATTTTTTGACCATTTATACCACCAGAATCGTTGAACTTTTTAGTAGCTAATCTCAATCCAGTTAAAATTTCTTTGCCCTCAGCAGCTAAAGGTATTGATGTTCCTATAATAATATCCTTTGAAAAAAGAACACCAGAAATAAAAAAAAATTGTATATAAAAAAATATTCTTCTGATCTTCATATATAAACCTTATTAAATATCAATAAAAAATATCTATACTTAATAACTAAAGTAAATACTTAAATAAATTTAATATTATCTACCTTCTCAAAATGGATTTTGATATGTTATAAAAATATCATTCTTAAAGGAGATAATATGCTAGGGAAATTATTTATAGTATCAGCACCATCAGGTACTGGTAAAACCTCTTTAGTTAATAACATAGTACAAAAACTTTCCAGTCAATATAATATTAGCAAAGTAGTAACATATACCACTAGAAAGCCAAGGCCTAACGAAATTAATGGAATAGATTATCACTTTATAACACAAGAAGATTTTGATAATAAAATCAAAAATAAATTCTTTCTAGAATCAGTCATTTATGCTGATAAGCCTTATGGTTCACCAGCAAACATAGAACAAGAACTAGCCCTCAATAAATCACTTATTCTTGTAATAGATAAAAATGGAGCTAAAACTATATCTGAAAAAATCAAACATCTTGTAACTATATGGATAACTCCACCAAACCTAGAAGAACTCAAGAATCGAATAAAAAAAAGAGGCGGACTCTCTCAAGCTCAAAGTGAGCATCGTATTAATTTAGCCAAGCAAGAAATCAAAGATGAAGAAAAACACAAATTTTACAAATATCACGTTATCAATGATAACTTCAATAAAACAGTAAATGAAATATCTTCCATCATTAAAAGTGAACTAGTCTCTTAATGATTTTGCACTTCTAGGTGGTTCGGAGATATGAATTTTTTGTACTATTTTCTTACGCCTATTAAACAAATCTTTACCATAAAAAAGATATAAAGCTATTGTTATAAATCCAATAGAAAGAAAATGATTTATCGTAATAATCTCATTTCCTAAAAACTTACCAAAAATAATACCAAATATAGGAGTTAAACACCCAGCAAATGCTATAGACGTAAATCTATATTGTTGTAACAACCAGCCATACAAGTTATAAAAAATAATATTTGAAAGTAAAACTAATACAAAAATATACTTTATAAATAATTCTATATTACTAACAGGTAATGGCGTAAAACCTTCATAAATATACGATGTTAATAATGCACCAGAACCTCCAAATAACATAGCAAATCCATTAACTAAAATTAATGAATATCCACTACTCATCAATTTTTTAACATCAAACCATGCATATGCTGCAGATATTACAGCAAGAAGAAGAATCAGCTCCGGAAACGATACTTTGAAAACCTCTGATTCTATAGATTTTAACATCATAATTGGAACTATACCAAGTATTCCAACAATCATTCCAATTAATTCACGTACAGTTAATTTTTCTTTTAATAAAAAATAGGATAATAATGCAGTTATAAATGGTGTAGAAGAAAAAATTAAATTAGCCTTTGAAGAATTTATAGACGGATATGATAATGCCCAAAACTCACACATAAATGCTATATAAACATGCGTCAAAGAAACCTTTAAAAAAAGCAATATATCCTTTTTTTCTATACTAAGTTGCTTTCTTTTAAATAATGCTAAATAACTTATAAGCATTGTTCCAGCAAAGATCATCCGTATACCTATAAAAAAGAATGGCTTAGAATACGCCATTGCACCATTAGCAAAGAAAAATGTTGAAGCTAATACAGCATATAAAATAACTAGAATAATCACACAAACCTTTTTCTCTTTAAAATTAATAAAAATAAAATTATTATAGGAATAAAATATAATATAAAACTAATAATTACAAATTGCTTTGCCAATGCCTTACCTATACCTATAACCATATATGATAATAAAAAATTACCACTGGCAATTAAGATACTAACAAATAGATTATTTACACCGATAACACACCAAAAAAGCATTATAAAGTATACTAAGAAAGGTAAAAGTATTTGCCATAAAACTTGCGCTATTCTTACTTGTAACTCAATATATACATCCTTCCTAAAACTAAAAGTCTTAAAGAGCTCTAACGTACTTAAAAATTTGGGATCTATACTAGCAACACCTGAGACCTCCTCCTGAAAAATTTTTTCCATATTAAGCTCAGTTGTCGCAAAAGTTGCTATATAATTTTTCCCATTAGTATTAGTTGTCATCGTCCCATTTTGTAACATAAAAGTTGTATCAGTTAAAATGCCATTTTTAGCACTTACAATATATTTAATATTATTTTTTCTATATATGAGTAATATATTTTTAAAATTATCTTTATATCGTTGTTGAAAATATATTGAGCCCTTAGACATAAGATTATGAAAAACTCCAGACTCTAACTGACTAATTCTGTCCTTAGCTAAAGTCACTATAAATTGTTTACCTCTAAAATAACTTTTAGGAGCCCATTCAAAAACAATATATGAATAGGGAATTGCTATACTTATAGAAAAAATAATAATAGATTTAATTAACTTACGATTTGCTCGAGATAAAAAATAAAGCATAATGACTTCACTATCTTCATATAATTTTCCTAAAACAATACTTATCGTAAGACTTGTAGCCAAGGGTAAAGCTAATACTGCTATTAAAGGTAACATTAAAGCCAATATTTTAGGAACAGATGATAATGAAGGTAAAACAGTCAACCTTATTAAAAGATCACTAAATCCTAAAATTCCCAATAAAATTAAAAATATACTGGTAAATGTCCAATAAAAACGTTTTAAAAAATAAGAGATAAGCATTATAAAGTTAAATGTATTTCTTTATCTAAAACCAATATACGTTCGATCTCTGTAGATCGACCTGTTTGAGTATCAACCTCTACCCAAATTCCAGTCATAACCATCGGTCCATTCTGTTCAACAAAAAACTTTATAGGCATTTGTGTTAAGAATCTTTCTAAAATAGGTTCTTTTCTCATACCTAACATAGAAAAATAACTACCTGAAAACCCTAAGTCAGAAATATAACTTGTGCCTTGAGGAAGAATTTTTTCATCTGCCGTTTGAACATGAGTATGTGTTCCATAAACACCAGAAACCTTCCCATCTAAGAAAAATCCCATACCCTGCTTCTCAGAAGTAGCCTCAGCATGTATATCCACAAAAATAATGTTCGTTTTAGATACTAAAAGAGGAAGTAAAGACTCTGCTGTTTTAAAAGGACAATTTAAATGCTCATGCATAAACACCCTGCCCTGTAGATTTAATACAGCTACAGTGTGTCCCTGTACCTGAAAAAAGCTATAACCCTTACCAGGACAACTAGAAGGAAAGTTAGCTGGTCTTATCAAATGTTCTTCTTCATTTATATAATTCAATATTGTTTTCTGAGCCCAAATATGATTACCCGTAGTAATAACAGATGCTCCATTTTCAAAGAAAAAATCAGCAACCTCAGGTGTAATGCCCCGACCATTATCAGCAGAATTTTCACCATTAAGAATAATAGCATCTATCTTATATTGCTCTCTTAATGTATAAGCCCATTTTTTAAACAAAGCTCTACCAGGCTTTCCAATAAGATCACCTAAAAATAAAAATCTCAATTTATTATCTTGCATTATTTTTCTTTCAATAATTCATATCATATACGGGCATATAATAAGTATATTAGAGTAAACAATATTTTGCAAAACTATGTATATTCAACCTAGAACAGAATGAAGGGCACCTTGTAAGGTACCCTTCATAATTAGTTGATTTTTGAAATTATTATTCAGTATCTTCTATTAAAGAATTCAGTGTGGTAATTTTACCAAGCAATTCGTTCACAGAAGTACGCTCTTTAGATAAATCAAAGGCTAGCTGTAAGGCAACAAATATTCCAATTTTACCATCATTATTGAAATTAGTTTTTGAAGCAATATCCTTAAACAAGGCATCAACCATACCTGCAGCCTTGTGTATTTGTTCTTCGTTTTCATCTGTTGCTATAGTATAAACCTTATCACAAATAGATACTTTTAAGACTTTCTTTTCCATAACTTATTCTTTTATTTCTTCTAATTGATCTATATTTTTTAACAAGGCTTCAATAGCTATCTTTATTGCATTTTTTTCCTTATTTAATTCATCTATACTAACATGTTCCTTAAGTATTGATTCCTCAAGTTTTTGATTAGCTTCTTTATATGAATTAACTTCTCTTGCTAATTTTTGATTTTTTTCGAGAATTGTCGTAATTTTTTTTTCTAACTCTTCTAATTGTTTCATCGTTACCTCCAGATAAAATAAAAAAATGTGGCAAGTTGTATACTTACCACATTCTAATAACGATGTTTTTTTGATTTCAAGAAATTTTAGATTTTGCTTCAGCTATAATAGATGCAAAAACCTCTGGCTCGAATATAGCAAGCTGACTAAGCATCTTTCTATTAAGACTAATCTCTGATTTAGATAATCCATCAATAAATTTACTATAAGACATTCCATGAGATCTGCAAGCTGCGTTAATTCTAGTTATAAATAATGATCTATAATCACGTTTCTTGAGTCTTCTACTCTTGTAAGCATAAGCTAATGCTCTTAACAAGGTCTCTTTTGCTCTTCTAAAGACATTTTTTCGTTGGCCAAAAAACCCTTTGGTTTGTTTTAGCACTCTTTTATGTCGTTTTTTTGTAACTGTACCGCGTTTAACTCTACTCATAATGCACCATTAATTTTAGCTATAAACTTCTTTTTAATAAGGTAAAAGTCTGTCTACAGTTTTTTTGTCTGCTCCAACAAAAAATGTTTCTTTACATGACTGACGAATACGTTTTTTACTTTTTGCCCAAGCATGATGACGTCTATATGCTTTAGCTCTTTTAATCTTACCAGAAGCACTACGTTTAAAACGTTTTTTACTTGCTGAATGATTTTTCATCTTTGGCATTGTTGTACCCTAACTCTTAATATAAAAAATCTTTGACCACATAAAACCGCTTTTTGTCTCGCCCTCTTCAACAATATTGCCCAAATTCTTTACAGCGAGATCAGCTTTGATCTTCTCAAAAAATTTAGTTCCTACTTCCCTTACAGAGACAGGCTGTCTACCTCTAAATTGCAACGAGAATTTAACTCTTTTGCCTTCTTCTAAAAACTTAATGGCCGTCTTAAGTTTTGTATCATAATCACCTGGTCCAATCTTTGGACGCATCTTGATTTCTTTAACCTGAATAACCTTTTGCTTCTTCTTAGATTTAGTAAGCTTCTTCTTTTTTGAATAAAGAAACTTGCCAAAATCCATGATTTTTGCAATAGAACGACCGTCTTTTTCTCCAACCTTAACTAAATCTAAGCCAGCTTCTCTTGCTAAGGACAAAGCTTCTTCAGAAGAAATACCTTCATGTAATTCTCCAGATGCATCAATAACATCTAAAACTCTATCTCTTATCTGATAATTGATAAGAAAGCCCTCGTTTTGAGCTGGTCTATCTTTTTGAAATTTACTCACTCATGTTCTCCGTGTGCAAATTAATCCTCATCTTCTCTAAGACTACATTATATAATTTTTTAAACAATTCCTTATCTGTCTTAAGCTTCTTAAAGCAATTGTCTCTTCCTTGAGCAAACTTTTCACCATCTAAGGTAAACCAAGCACCAGCTTGATTTATAACCTCATACTTTATAGCTGCATCAAGTAAATCTAACTCCTTACTAATCCCCTGATTGAATATAATATCTAACTCTACTTTTTTAAATGGTGGAGCTACTTTATTCTTAACAACTTTTACAGAAACCCTATTACCTATTGGTTTCTCCATCTTCTTTAAAGTTGCTATTCTACGTATATCCAACCTTACAGAAGCATAAAATTTCAATGCATTACCACCAGATGTAGTCTCATTATTCATAAACGCAAGACCACCAACTTTTTGTCGTATCTGATTAATAAAAATTAATACAGTTTTAGATTTATGTACAATGGGTGTCAATTTTCTAAGTGCCTGCGACATCAACCTAGCCTGTAACCCCACATGAGCTTCTCCCATGTCACCTTCAAGTTCATGCTTAGGAACAAGTGCTGCCACAGAATCTATAACAATCATATCAACAGCTCCAGATCTAATCAAAACCTCTGCTATATCAAGACCCTGCTCACCATAATCTGGCTGAGAAATAATAAGATTCTTAACGTCTACGCCTATTTTTTCAGCATAAGACGAATCCATAGCATGTTCAGCATCAATAAACCCACAAACACCGCCTGCTTGTTGAGCTTCGGCTATTGCATGCAATGTCAATGTTGTCTTTCCAGATGACTCTGGACCATATATTTCAATTATTCTTCCCCTAGGAAGACCACCTATACCCAAAGCTGCATCTATGGCTATAGAACCTGTAGAGATTACATCAAACTTATGAGCTGTTGTATCTCCCATAAGCATTACAGAACCTTTTCCGTACTGTTTGTCAATTTGAGCAAAAGCTATTTCTAAAGCCTTGCTCTTTGAGTCCTTTATCCCCTTGTCCTGTTCAATCTGGGCCATTTAATACCCTATTCCATTAAAGTTTTGTAAAGACTCTTCATATTTTTCTATTTTAGCAGCTCTTACTAAAGAAGCAATAAATGCCTCCAAATAAAAGGAATTAATGCTTTCCCGTTCTCCTGCATCAAGCTCTTTTACACCTTTTATAATCATAGCTTCACTTACATCTTCTACCTTTTCTAGTTGTACTAAATAATAATTATTTCCAATTTTCTCCAAAAAAACCAAGTTTGAATCAATAAGATCAAATGCCTTATCAACCAAAGATTCAGAATTTTTTATACCTTCAATTTTATCAGAAACCTTAATCAATCCTGTAGAATGAAGCTTTAACTTAAATTCTTTACTCAAGGCCTCAATACTCTTCTTTTTACTAAGTAAACTAACTTTTAAATCTGTTGCAAAATGCTTAGCTTTTTCATCAGCTTTGCCTATAAAATAATCATCCTCAACCTTAGATCTAATCTTCTCTAAAGCTGGTATTTTACTGATCTCTCTAGCAACCTCTTTAAATAAAATATAATTACCTTCAAATTCAAAAAATCCAAAATTTTCAGAAACATTTTTTTTATCAAAGATTTTTCTAGATAAAGTAGCAATCAACTCATATCCAGCTTCATTACGCTCTAAAAATCCTGTTTTTTCAGTTTTAAAACCCTTTTCCTTAACAAAAGTATCAATAGCACCTGATTGATCTTTAACGAGGTGTAAAATTGTTTCCAAATCACTTCTAACTTGATTAACTGCCTTCTTTTGCCTAAGAGACTTAACGATCTCATCTCTAACAGAACTAAATGGTTTATCTTTAGCAGCCTTTCTATCAACTAACTGTATTATAACTAAACCTTCTTTTGTGGAAATTACAGAAGAAATCTGATTTTTTTCTTTAAGTTTAAAAGCCTCTTTTTCTATATCAGCATCATAAGTTCCACGCTTAAAATAATCTATAAAACCACCCTTTGATGCAGTAGTATCTTCAGAGTATTTTTTAGCAAGCTCTGCAAACTTTTCAGGATTAGCTTCTACCTTTTGTTGTATATTCTTCATTTTTTCCATAGCTTTTCTTGATTCATCAATTAACTCAGAACTTGGACGTTTAATCAAGATTTTACGGATACTTATCTCTGGTGGAATTCTAAACTGAGTTGATTTATTTTTCTCATAAAATGCCTCTATGATTTGATCACTTATATCAATTTTAGATTCATACATTTTAGAAGAAATTATCCAATACTCAGCACTTCGTTTTTCTGATATACGATAATCTTCTTTTTGTCTTTCAAAGAATTTTTTTACAACTTCGTCAGATACTTTTTCATTTACTGCTTCATTCTTAAAGCGTTCAAATGGTATATCTAAAACATAAAAACTTTTTTTTAGTTTAGATTTATAAAATGCATCTCTAAGATACTGTTGAGGAGCATATCCTGAATTTTTAATAAACTGTCTAATTAAAGTCTTCTTAATGTCGTTCTCTTTTAGAGTCTCATATTCTTCAACAGTTAAATTTAACCGATTCAAATACTCTCGATAATATTTCTGATTTATAAACCCTTGTTGATCAAGTAGCTGATATGGAATATCTCTCAACATTTTTTCTGAAAAATAACTAGGATCTAAATAAAGATTGAAAGCCTTACTAATTTTATCTAAAAGCTTATCTGAAATAACTTCTTTCATAGCCAACTGAGATGGATCACCAAACCCTGTCAAAGCCAAAAACATTTCCGGTGTTATACCCTTAGTTTGTGCAAAATATTTTAATTTCTCTATTTGGAATTGAACATCCATAAGCTTCAATCTATATTCATTAAAATAAATAGGAACCTTATCAACTCTTGCAACAACTATATCTCGAACCCCTTTTTGTTTATAAAAAATAATACCAGATCCATATCCAAGAACCATTCCTATAAGAACAACCCATAGTATAGGTGTAAACTTTTTTATACCTTTATTAGTAGAAAGCATAAGTTTCCTTTTTTAAGCTTATCAAAAAACAATTTTCACATGAGTCTACAAGTAGGGTTAAATTGAGTCAATGGACGTTACTATATCAAAAGCTGTTTTATCTGAATCATCCTGTACAACAGAAGGTTTACAAATAAAATTAGATTTTCCATTATCTTTAATAAGCATTTTACTAAAACTTTTCCAGAATACAATTTGTCTACGAGCATAACCCCAAGTTTTTTTCTGAATAATTTCAATAAGTTCTTTTTCTGATTGTTGACCTTCTTTAATCCACTTGATTATCTCAGGATATCCAATAAGTTTTTTATACTCTAAAAATGCTTCCCATTCTGTTCCCATTATTAATTTTGTTTCATCTATCCAACTAGGGAAACAAGAAAACATTTGTATAGTTCTATCATTAATTCTTTGTTTCAAAACTTCTTTATCTGGACATAAGAATATAATATTTGCATTAAATTCTGGATCAAACTTAGGAAGATAACTGGAAGGTTTATCTCCTGTATACTTCCAAATCATTAAAGCTCGCGTAAGCCTGTATGTATCGTTAGGGTGTATGGTTTCAGCCCTTTGTGGATCTATCTCAAATAAACTTTGCCATAAATTTTTTGATTGTTCTGGAATAGGTGGATTTTTTTTATTTGATAATTTAATAGGTGGATAAAAAAGAGATTTTAAATAAAAAAAAGAACCACCTACAATAATAGGAATTCTCTTTCTTTTAAATATCTCTTGAACTTTTTCTAATACTAATGCTCTATATCGAAAAACAGTAAGATCTTCTGGCCTATCAATAATATCAAATAAATGATGAGGAACAGAATTATTCTTCCAATCAGGTTTTGCAGTCCCTATAGAAAGAGGTTTATAAAACTGTCCAACATCAGCATTAACAATCTCTGAAGGAATAATATTTGCAATTTTTAAAGCTAAAGAAGTTTTACCAGAAGCCGTAGGCCCTGTTATTATTAAAGCTGAAGTCATTATAGATAATTATAAAGCCGTAACAGAACTGCTTTTCATTCCTCCAGTAAATGATATATGCTGAAAAGGCGCTCTAAGATCTCTAATAACATTATTACGCTCAATACCTTTTACCACAGCAATTTCTTGAATCAATAATTCCTCTATAGTCTGTAAAAGATTTTTTTCACCAAAAGATAATTCTTTATATTTGGAAATATACATTAAATCTTTATATATACAAACAATATCCTTTAAATCTCCACCTTGAATCTTGAGTTGATAATCTTTATTGCGCTTATTCCAGCTACTAGGAGTAAAATCAGAAGCATTTAATACTTTTTTAGGAGCTGAAAATAACACTTTTAAAGCGTCATCAACACCTTTAATAGAATTCAAAAGGCGAATACCCATGTTATCTGAATTACCATTAACTGGTATAAGAATAGTCATATCTTTGCAAAGAAATTTTAACTTAAAAAATTTAAGCGTCTTTCCAGTTACAAATTTCTCTATGACCTCTTCAATTATGGCAACTCCATGGCCAGGATAAAAAACCCTATCATTAACCTGAAACATAGCCAAGCCCTTTCGCTTGTGTCACTAGTTCTGTGAAATCATTAGACATATTATAACACAAAAAATCAAATAGTTCATGAGCTAATTAATATAATTTTTTTTATTACCCATCATTATAATACTCTTGCAGCAAGACACTGTATTAATCAACAATTTAGTATAAAAACATATCAAAACCACGACTAAATGATACTATTGACATGCAAATCAGAATACTCCACAAAGAACGTTTCTTCCTGCCTGAAACTATTCACATCCAAAAACTATAAAATGTGTTTCTCGTATTAAATTTAACATTAATCATACAATAAGAAAACTTTACTGTATAAAACTAATATAATAAATACACTTAAACACATTTTGTTTTTATAATCCAGAAGTGTATAATTAGCTCTGGTAGGTCATATTTTTATCAGAGAAAAGCAATGCAATATAAGAATCTTCATAAAGGGATACAATGGAATCTTGTTGGCAGCATTTTATATGAGAGCCTAAGGATCATCCATCAAGTTATTCTACTCAAAATTATGAATGCCACTGAGTATGGCCGTATGGGAACCACCTTTTCAATTATTTTTTTAGCAGTAAATTTTGCTAATGCTGGTGCCGCCTCCACAATACCTACCTTTTTAAATAATTTTATAAGCAATAGAAAAAATTTTAGAGTTTTATTTATAAACTATCTTTTAATACAAGTATTCATACTATTAATAGCTGCAATATTTACTTATAAAATATTATTCTTTGGTGCAACTGGCCAATCAGTACTTCTAAGCATAATAGTAATAGAAGGTATAAGAATAATCTTACGTACTTTTTTACATACAATCTTTTACAATAAATCTACCATACTAATAGATTCTTTAACTTTCATTCTATACTTATTTTTAATATGGATACCATATTTTATTTTTAATACACCATTAACATTTAATCTTATATTTACACAGTATCTAATCACATCCTTTTTAGGACTAACACTCTTTTTGATTTCATTAGGTCTTTTTTATAAAACTTTACCTGAAAATGATTTTTATAAACCAGAAAACCTTTTATTAAGAATTTTAAAGGCAAGATTTTATAACTATGCAATCAGGTTTACACGCTATATATACACAGGCAACTTCCTAGTACCTCTCTTTGCATACCACTTCGGTCTAGAGCAGGCTGGTATTTTAAAATTTGCCAGTTCTCTATCAGAATCAATAAAAAGTATTTTAAATATCGCTATAGGCCTTCCAAGTGGTGCAGTATTAGCTTTACTAAAAAACAAATCCCTTGATGATAAAAAAAATATTTTTAATATCCTAAGTAAAAAACTCAATAATATTCTTTATTTTATAGCCATCTTTCTTATAATAAATTTAAAACCATTACTTAACCTCAACAATAATATTTATAATCCACAATCACTACTATTTTTTGCCTTATTCTTCTTAATTTTAACTCTTTTAGAAAATCTTTTAATCATTTATGAACAATTTTATATTATAGAAGAATATAGTGATAAACTTTTAATATTCAAAATTTTAGAACTTATACTTTTTGCTATGGTTGTCTTCCTAAATCAGATAACTCCTCCACTTTTTATATTCATAAATATTGCACTTGTGCAATTAGTAAATTTCGCTATAATTGCAACAAGTTCTTATCATTTATGGAAAATAACTCAAAAAATAAAAATCAGTCTTAAATTCTCTATTACTTCAATACTAATTTCCGGAGCTATATATTATATTTTAAGCTTAAGCAAGGGAGTTTTCATTAAATAATGAGAAGCTCTATCCTCTACCAAAAAATCAATGTCGCTCTTACTTGGAATGGCCTCTTATTTATTTTTAATAAAATAAGTAAGACCTTATTGTCTGTGTTTCTATATAATAAACTCTCTACCCAAGAATTTTCCATATGGGCAAATATATATAGTTTAATATTTATAACACTTTTATGGGTTGACTTTGGCTTTTCAAGATCATTGCCACAATACTGTATAGAATTCGCTAAGAATAATAAGGCAAAAAAACTCTTCTTAATGATAGTTATATTTTACAAAAGCCTAGTTGCCACTATTTCAGGAATGGTTTTATTTTTTACAGCTCCAAGTATTCTTAATTTTCTAAAGCTTTCTTATAACCCCATATTCTTTAAATTAGGATGCTTACTATTTATAACAGAAGGTATCAAATCTATAATACGACTTATCTTTTATTCATATTTTTGGCAAAAACAATTTAACCTACTAGATTCTCTATCTATAGGACTACAATCCTTAGTAACTTTATACATAATCTATTTAAACTGGAATGGATATCAAATATTAAAAAGCATATTCATTCTAGATATATTCTCAGGAATAATGATTATTTTTTTATCTGGACTAATGATCAAAAAACTTAATACTGATAAAAATTATCAAGGAACAGAGAAAATTAATTTTAAAGAACTTTTTAAAAAATTTATACTACACTCAAGTGTTATGTGGAGCCTACTATCTATAAACAGCCTTACAGAAAGAAATTTTTTAACTCCATTCCTTACACATATATTGGGATCAGATATAGCGAATATTTTCAAAGTAGCAAACGATATAGCCTTATTATTTCAACGCTTTATAATTAAAACAATTGGAACAACTGGAACATCTTTATTTGCCCATATTGAAGCTAAACAAGTAGCAACCAGTACTACTCAAGCCTTTGAAAAACTTACAAAAAAAATAATACTTTTAAACTCTATAATATTAGGAATAACCTTCTCGCTATTTTTCCAATTTAATAATCAAAATCATGAAGTCTTCAAAATTGTTCTTTTATTAACAGGTCTATATTTAGCCCAAACCATATTCATGGCATATGAAAGAATACTTGAAGTAAAAAGACAATATAAAAAATTATTTTTAAGTTTTTTACCTTATACAGCTATTATCTTATTTTTATTAACATCAAAAAAATATTTTAATAATCTTTATAGTATTTTGTTAATACTTCAAAGCTTAAAAATTTCAAGTCTCTTTATCAGAATATATTTCGCAAAAAAAATTTACAAACTCAAGTTTCCAGTCAAATATACGATAAAAATTATACTAGCTTCTATATCTTTAGGATTTATTATAAGTAACTTATTTATTTATATAGGTTACTTTAAATAATGTTTCATCAGGATATGATGGATTTTCAAAACCTAGTCCTATGGCAGCTTTTAATCCAGCCGTTATAATTTTTGATGGCTCACTTTCATAAATTTTCATTATGACAGATTTTTTTGAGCCATCATGCTTATCTAAATTTAATACCTTAACTTTTCCAGAATTAACTTTAAAAACTTTAGTTCTTGACGCATCTGACATAGCAAATAAATTTTTAATTACATTACCATTAATATCGGTACCAGGCGATGGATAAAAATAAAACCACTGCTCTCTATTTAATGTGAGATAACTTCCATCTAATGCTCTAAATCTATATTTTCTCTCCATAGGTCCTGTCCACTGACGTTCAACAACAAGCTCCTGAGGTCTATTAATTAGCCCCCAATCGCCATTATCAAGCTTACCTAAATATTGATTACCGAACTGCATATATACTAAAACTCTATCTTCAGGATAATCAGCAGCAACATCCATATCATAAAAACTTATTCCTAACGCAAAAAAAACAAATCCTAGCACTAAAAATAAAAATCTCTTAAACATTATTACCTCCAAATATATATTCAAGTTAACAATTTTTAATGCCTATTTGCAATACTTTATTAAATTAGGTTCTTATAAAGCTATAAAAGATATTTAGATTGAAATTTCACGAATTATTTTATTGTTAAAAACGATAATTTCTTAATAAAAAAAACAAGAATAAAATTGGGTTGTAATAAAGAGAAATTAATACTGCTAAGATACAAAGCTTATGGAATTAAAATAAGTTATACAAGGCCACCTTTTCTTTTGATATATTGCTTTTGGTCATCTGTAAGGCCTATCGCATTTTTAAAGTTAGCACCCTGAAGAATAGCTTCTTCAAGATTAACATCAGAAAGGTTTGCTCCTTGGAAAGAAGCATTAATTAATTTGGCACCACTAAAATTTACCTTATTAAGATTAGCTGAATCAAATTTTACATTTTGACAGTTAACATCTTGTAAATTAGCCTTTTCTAAATTTGCACCTTGAAATTGAGCATTTTGTAAATTAGCTCCATGCATATTAATACCTACGGCATTAATGTTTTCCATTTCACAATTTTGAGCATCACATGATTTAAGATTACCATAACGAAGAATAGCTCCCTGAAATTTACTACTCTGTACATTGGCATCCTTAAGAATAATATTCTCTAAATTAGAACCAATAAAAGAAGCAAAACTTAGATTTTCACCCTTAAGATCCGTATCCCTAAAATCAGAATGACTTAAATCCTTATATCCTAATTTTAACTTAGCAAGATCTTCGGAATTAAAAGAAAAAATAGATCCTATTCCTATAAATAAAACTAAAAATATAAGACCCTGTTTATTCATTATTACCTCCATAACCCATTATATAGACATATATTTACAAATAGCAACAATTTGCTTCATTATAGTAAAAGCACTAAGACGACACTTCTTCTTTTTATAATATATTGCTATCTGTATATAAAAAGCTCCATACTTAAGAAAATTATACTTTAAAAGGAGTATTATGAATAAATTATTTTTATTGTTTTTTACTATAACAACTACAATTACAGCAGTAGTACCAACACTAGAACAATTAGCAGTAAAAACAGAGACTCAAAGAATAATGAGTCCTGCATTCCTGAATGAGGCTCTAAAAAATCCTAATAAATTAAGTGAATACTTAGCTAAAACTAATCTTCGATTACGTCAATTCATATTAGCTCAACTGCCGATATTTTTACCTACACCACTACAAGGACAACTAAATCAACTTATCATAAATATCTACTGGAACCCTAATGGGCTAAACTTTATTACAATATATGAGAACAATACAGCAGCTATATGGACACAGAATATAGCTAGAGTATGGATACCTACACCGCTACAAGGACAACTTGCTCAAAATATTTGGTTTATCTACTGGAACCCTAATGGGCTAAACTTTATTACAATATATAGAAACAATACAACAGCTATATGGACACAGAATGCTACTGGAATATGGATA
>CAZBHK010000002.1:31776-71393 GCA_964491895.1 uncultured Pseudomonadota bacterium
ATGGACACAGAATGCTACTGGAATATGGATACCTACACCACTACAAGGACAACTTACTCAAAATATCATAAATATATACTGGAACCCTAATGGGCTAAGCTTTATTACAACATATAGAAACAATACAACAGCTATATGGACACAGAATGCTACTGGAATATGGATACCTACACCACTACAAGGACAACTTACTCAAAATATCATAAATATATACTGGAACCCTAATGGGCTAAGCTTTATTACAACATATAGAAACAATACAACAGCTATATGGACACAGAATGCTACTGGAATATGGATACCTACACCACTACAAGGACAACTTACTCAAAATATCATAAATATATACTGGAACCCTAATGGGCTAAGCTTTATTACAACATATAGAAACAATACAACAGCTATATGGACACAGAATGCTACTGGAATATGGATACCTACACCACTACAAGGACAACTTGCTCAAAATATTTGGTTTATCTACTGGAACCCTAATGGGCTAAGCTTTATTACAATACATAGAAACAATACAGCAGCTATATGGACACAGAATACAGCTAGAGTATGGATACCTACACCGCTACAAGGACAACTTGCTCAAAATATTATTAATATCAACTGGAACCCTAATGGGCTAAGCTTTATTACAACATATAGAAACAATACAACAGCTATATGGACACAAACAACAACACTAGAACAAAGTATCTTAATACTTATACTTAAGCATCAACATAGTCAACGCCATAAACTTAATCCCAAAATACATCTACATCTATATGCAATACTAAGAACATTCGATGAACCTACCAAACAACAGCTAATACAAAAGTACAAAATACCACCTCAAAAAGAAGAAATTAAACGTTCTGGCGCTGGCCCTGCAACACAACCTACTACAACAGAAAAACAACCACCTTCTAAAAAAGATAAAGAAAAACTTAAATAAACCACATCCTAATAATAGACAAATTCTTATATGAGGCGCTAAAACGGCGCCTCATCTTTTTTCAATATATTGCTATCTGTATATAAAAAGCTCCATACTTAATAAAATAATAAATCTTAACGGGAGTATTATGAAAAAATTATTTTTATTATCATTAATTATGATTATGCAGCTTCATCCTTTGATCCCTACATTGAAAGAATTAAGCGCTAGAAAAGCTGCTAGTTTGGAAGCCAAATTTATGGATCCCAATGAACTAGAAATAATTTTGAATAATACGAATTATTTTAACACATTAAAAACTCCTCAACAGCTTAAAGCACATATTGCAAAACATATGCTAGCCATAGCTCAACCTCTGCTAAACATACGAGAAATAGAATATGTGTATATCAGCACAGACAATACCTTCTTTATCGATATACACAGAAACCGTACAGCAAACATCTGGACACGTAATCCTACTGGCATATGGCAAACGCAACAACTTAATACTCCAAATATACGGCATCTATATATCAGCCCAGACAATACCTTCTTTATCACAGTAGACACGGATGATACAGCAAGCATCTGGACCCGTAATCCTGCTGGCACCTGGCAACCACAACAACTTAATACTCCAAATATACGGCATCTATATATCAGCCAAGATAGCACCTTCTTTATCACAATACACATGAACCATACAGCAACCGTCTGGGAAAATAAATATACATTTGAACAATCACTTCTAATACTGATTTTACAAATGTTACAACGAAGAAATGAAACGATTGGAATAGCACACCCACATTTATTCAAAATCCTAAAAACTTTCCAAGATGATAAACAAAGAGAATTAAGAAGAATTTATGATATTCCAGTACTACCATAATTTACTGGACCAGCTATATCAAGATCAGGAGCAGCAACAAGATGACCAGGTCGTGGTTTAAGCTCTATTACTAACCAAGGTAAAACTGCGCAAAAACCTTCAAACTTTTTTAAAAATAAATTACAAAACCAAATCATTTAAAGATATATATTATTAATATAAAATCACATCGCAAGATAAAAAGATGACTTAAATATTTTATTTTAATTAACTCATCTTAACTTCGTCCCCTATTTCCCTTTTTTGGTTTTAAATAAAATTTTAATTATTATTAATCTATGTATTAAAAAATAAAAGAATAGAAAACCGTCAGATTGGTTTGAAGATTATTCTTTTATTTAATACGCGTACGATTGGTTACCTTATATAGAGTAGAACAAATTTAAGTAGTTAAAGGTCAGGCATACTCCTTTTTGTATATATACTTATACAATATATAATTAACTATAAATTCCTTATTTTCTCCTTATTCTTTATTTTTTGACAAAAATCCTTACTGAACTGAATGATACACATTACTGAATGATACACATTTGAAATCTAATAAAACTCAATTGAAGATTATGTATTATTCATTTGAAGATTATGTATTATTCATTCATTATTTAGAAAAAGTCCTTATTAAATGATAGATATTTGAAATTCGATTAAATCAGATTAAATCCGAATAAATGCTTGCCACCTTTCTTCTTCCTTATATCTGCTTGCCACCTTCCTTATAACTTATACTGCCTAATACTGCCTACTATATAATTAGACAGCCATTTACAACAGCCATTTACACTTAGTCTAATTATACGTAGTCCAAGGCCACCATCCCAATTATAAAATACCCACCATTCTATCCCCATTCATTATCCCTAATCCTATACCCTAATATTTCCCCTCAAATCAACCCCCTACTTGCCTCCATAGGCCAACTCCATCCCTCACCCAATAATTCATACCCTCACAATACCCACGTAGCCTACTATCATATGTAGCCCCTAAAAACCCCCAAGCCCTCAGAGAAAACCCACTAGCCCTCAAGCCTCATCGCTATACTCCAGAGAAAAAAGGATGGGGGATGCAGTGACGGAGTGCGCGATCGAGCAATCCGTAAGGTAGGAGGAAAATGATGCTATTTCAAAGAAAAACCCCATCCTTTCCCAAGGGGGGCATTATGCGACGTAGCTAGGGGCTACCCCTTATGAATAAACAAATAAATCCTTTTATCAACATTTCTCATGGAAAAGATTACAAAGAAAACATAGCATATACAGCCACATGCTGAATAGAAGAGGGTTGCAATAGGTTTTAAAATACCTTATAAACCTTGAGCCTACCAGACTCATATTTCCTTAGTGATTTAATAATTTTTATAAAAAATCTAACTTCTTGCGCTAAGATTTTTTTAGTGATAATATATAGCCATAAGTTGACATTTAAGGATTAAATAATTGGATTACCTGAATAGATAAAGTTTGTTAAGTATTTATATAATATTGGGAGAATAATATGCCTAAAATAATTGGAATCGACTTAGGAACTACTAACTCAGTAGTATCATTTATGGAAGGTGGATCTGCTAAGATCATACCTAACCAAGAAGGTAAAAATACAACTCCTTCTGTAGTAGCATTTACTAAAGATGGAGAAAGACTAGTTGGAGACATAGCAAAGCGACAAGCCGTTACTAATCCAACTAATACAATCGCCTCTGCAAAAAGGCTTATAGGTAAAAAGTTTGAAAATGTTAAAGAAGAACAAAAAAACTTAGCCTACAAAATAATAGCTGGAAAAAATAATGATGCTGCCGTAGATATAAATGGTAAAACATTATCACCACAAGAAATAGCAGCCGGCGTACTCCAAAAACTTAAACAAGCCGCTGAAGAATATCTTGGCGAAAAAGTTACAGAAGCTGTAATAACCGTTCCTGCCTACTTCAATGATGCACAACGTCAAGCTACTAAAGATGCTGGTAAAATTGCTGGCCTCGACGTAAAACGAATAATCAATGAACCAACAGCTGCAGCACTAGCTTATGGCTTAGACAAAAAACATAATGAAAAAATCGTTGTATTCGACTTTGGTGGAGGAACTTTCGATATCTCTGTTCTAGAAGTTGGCGATGGTGTAGTTGAAGTTAAATCAACTAACGGCGACACAATGCTAGGTGGTGATAATATTGATATAGTCCTCATGGATTATCTAGCAAATGAATTTCAAAAAGAACAAGGTGTCGATCTTCGTAAAGATAAAATGGCCCTACAACGATTAAAAGAAGCTGTTGAAAAAGCGAAGATAGAACTTTCTTCTACCCTTGAAACAGAAATTAATCTTCCATACATAACAGCTGATGCTTCCGGACCTAAACATCTTGTTAAAAAATTATCAAGAGCAAAATTTGAAAGTCTCTGCTCAAATATTTTTACCAAATTATTTGAGCCTTGCAAAAACGCCCTCAAGGACGCTGGATTAAACGCATCTGAAATGGATGAAATAGTTCTTGTTGGTGGATCAACACGAATACCTAAAGTTCAACAAATGGTAAAAGAGTTCTTCGGAAAAGAACCAAACAAATCTGTTAACCCAGATGAAGTTGTTTCTCTTGGCGCCGCAATACAAGGTGGTGTCTTAGCCGGTGACGTAACAGATGTATTACTTCTAGATGTAACACCTCTTTCTTTAGCTATAGAAACTCTCGGCGGTGTTGCAACTAAACTTATTGAACGTAACACAACTATACCTACCAAAAAAACGCAAGTGTTCTCAACAGCTGAAAATAACCAATCAGCAGTTGATATACACATTGTTCAAGGTGAGCGCGAATTCGCCAAAGATAACAAAACTTTAGGCCAATTCAGATTAGATGGTATTCCAACAGCTCCTAGAGGCGTTCCTCAAATTGAAGTAATATTTGATATAGATGCAAACGGTATACTTCACGTATCTGCTAAAGATAAAGGTACAGGCAAAATACAATCTATCACCATAAGTAACTCTAGCGGATTATCTAAAGATGAAGTTGAGAATCTTATTAAAGAAGCTAAGATGCATGAAGCTGATGATAAAAATAAAAAGGAAACAATAGAAAACAAAAATCGCTTAGACAATATGATCATGCAAATTGAAAAAACAATTACTGAAAATAAAGAAAAACTTCCAATTGCTGAAGTAAACAACGTTGAAAAAGCATTAGAAGCAGCTAAGCAAACACTCGAAAAAGAAACTGATAACGAAGCTTTAAAGAAAGCTACTGATGACTTAATGCAAGCATCATACAAAATATCAGAAATCTTATACAAAGAAACTCAACAAGAACCTCAGCAAGAACAACCATCTGAAAATACTAAAACAGATGAACCTATCGAAGCTGAATTCAAAGAAAAACAATAACAAAAAAAGCGGGTACCATAAAGGTACCCGCTTCAACTTATATAAGTTATATATTATTTATCTTAGTAATGGATTATCTGCATGAAATTCAACAGTTTTATTAGCAAATTCTCCAACTTTATTAACTACTTTCTTTATCCCTTCCTCAGAAGGTACTTTCCATAAAAAACCATTTAAACCTCTTTTGAATGCCTCACGAATATTAGATACTAAAGTTTCATTCTTCACAGATATTTTATCATTAACAACATTATTTTGAGTAACTAAATAAACTATGCCTGTACCTAATGCAGTAATACCAGTTAAAATAACAAATGCTTTTTTAATATGCTTCTTTTTGGCATCATCTAGCCTGTTCCAAGTTTTCTTAGCCAAAATAACTACAGATACTGTACCCAATGTCAAAGCAGTAACCTTAGTAGGATAAGCTTTTACCAAGCCAGATAAATCAACAAACTTAGCATAAGCTTGTTGATCAAGCTCTTTCAATGATGGAAATTTATTTGCTAGATTACCACCTATAGTATAAATTTTCTTCAATTCATTATAGACGGTAGTACTAGCACTATCTGGACCAGCACTATAAAGTGACCCCATAATTAGTAATGATAAAAATATAATTCTTTTCATGTTGAAAACCTCATACTGTTGCATATTAAAGAAATTCTATTTAAATCATCTTAACATGGCATAAATAGCTGTCAAAAGGTAACTATAAGCTAGTCAATAAATCCATAATTCTTAAGGAATGCAACCTGATTAGGGTCTCTTCCTAAGAAATTCCTAAGTAAAATATTAGGGTCTACACTACCACCTTTACCTAAAACTTCATCTGCAAGTTTTCTACCTGCAATAGGATTTAAAAGTCCCATGAGATTTATTGCCCCAAATAAATCTAAAGCAAAAACCTCAGACCACATATAACCATAATAACGAGCTCCATAACCCATAAGATGTCCAAAGGATGCCTGAAAATGTGAAGCAGGTTCATATCTTATTTTAGTTAAATATTTTGTATTAATCTCTTCTACAAGACTACTGGAATCCTTAGCCTCTCCTTCTTTAAATAAATATAAGGAAATAAGCGCTAAACTACATTGCCTTAAAACATGATAACCTGAATCAAATTTTTTCAACTCTATCATCTTATCTATAAGAACATCGGGCAATGCTTCTCTAGTTAAATAATGACTGCTTACAGTCTTCAATATTTCCTTATCCCACATCCATTCTTCTAACATTTGAGAAGGCATCTCTACAAAATCTGTCTTAGTAGCTGTACCTGCAAAGGCAGCTAACTCTGTCCGACCTAAGACATGATGCATTGCATGACCAAACTCATGAAAAAACGTAAGAACATCACCATGCTTTAACAAGGAAGGTTTCTCTTTTGTAGCTTTAGGGAAATTAGCAACTAACACGGCAGCTGAAGGTCTATCATTAATACCTTCTATAAACCCAACATGGCATGCATGTGAATATTTATCAGGTCTTGGATATAGGTCCAAGAAAATATATCCTATCATTTTATTATTTCTATTATCATAAACCTCTATGAGTTGGACATCATTATTCCATGACCATGACGGTATACTTATTTTAAAACTTAAATTAAAAAACTTTTGATAAATATTAAAAAGCTCATTAATCGTACGTTCCATAGGAAAATATTCTGCTATCTTGCGACTATCAAGATCAAAATATTTTTTCTTATAACTCTCTTTTAAGTAACTTATATCCCATGGTTGTATTTTTTCATCTTTAGTTAATACAACGCCAGTTGGTAAATCAAAAATCAATTCTCTAAATTCTTGTTTCGCCTTATCCTGTGATTTATTAACTAAATCCAAAATAAAACTTTCTGCCCTCACAAAAGTCTTTGCCATTTGAGAATCTATATCATAATCAGCGAAACTCTTAAATCCTAATTTCTTAGCAAGCCTATCTCTTAAAGCAATAACTTTCTCTAAAACTAATGTATTATTTGGATATGCTCTATTATTAAATGCTAAATACAACTTTTGTCGCGTAGAAGCTATTTTACAATGACTCATAACTTCAAAATAAACAGGATAATCACACGTAAGAATATATTGATCACCATCTTTTTTTAATTGAGCAATAAAATCTTCTACTAATCCTTCAAGCTCATCTCTATTAACTTTAATAAAACTTTTATCCTGATTAATATTAGAATCAAATTCTATTGATAACTTAGAAATCTCTTTCTGTAATTTCTGTACTTGTTCATACTGTTCTTTAGGTAGACTTAATCCTGACCTAATAAAATCTTTCATTCCTTCTGATAAGAAATATTTTTGTTCAAAATCCAAATTTTCATTTTGAAAATCAACATACTCTTTAAAGGCATTATAAAGCTCTATACTATTAAATGCATCAACCGAAAATTCTTCAGCCTTTACAACAGCATCTCTACAAGCATCCCTAATTTCCTTACTAGGACTTACCATCTCCAAGATACTTAATGGATGTATTTTATCAGAAAAAAACGCAGTAGCTTTATCTAAAGCTCTTGCTGTATTTTCAAAAGTTCTATTCTTTTCATTTATAATTTTTTTTAATTCTCTATCTGTTAACTCAATAGCATTCTTAAGACAATCATTTATTTCTGAAACATTTTTAGGAAATAATAGCTGAATATCTGCAAAATCTTTTACTTTAATATAATCCACGTTCTCTTTGACTCCCAATAAATCTCTAAAAATACAATTTGTTAATGTTATCAATAAACTTAATATTATTAAATACTTTTTCATTCACAAATACCCTTAAATAAAAAAAGCCCCTTAATGGGGCTTTTACTACCTAGAAGCAGTTATTATTCACACATAGTACCGCAACCTGGCATCAAACTTATAATAAAAGCATAAATACCACTAATAGCTATAATCAAATATAATACTTGATCAACATATGGTACACCAAAAAGGTTATGTATCAATGTTACAAAATTATATTCCAAACCCTTAAACGCTACTATGCCCCAGTTTATTGCGGCTATAGAGTTAATTAAACAAGATATTCTTGAAACAAGTTTCATATTATTTCTCCTTACATTTTCCCACTAAACAATGCCAAGATAGAATACACTCCTGCTATTGCAACAGTCGCGTATAAAACCTTATCTAATCCCTTAACACGTACCATCTCAGAAAAACGGGCTATCATATCATAGTTAAAAAACATAACAGTACCCCAGTTTATGGCACCTAATGCACTTAACAGATTCGATAACCATACCAACCCATTAAACATATCAACTCCTTTTATTATTGATTCCACCATTTTCTAAATTTAAATTTAATTTTCTTCCAAACTGACAACCTTTGCTCATTCTTACTAAAAAAATGAATATAATTATATGTCTCTGGTTGCGTAATAAAACTTTCTAACGATTCATTAAATAACTTTATATTAGAAATATCTTCAACTTTAGGAAAAAAAAGGTTTTCTTCATTAAAAAACAAAACAAATGGTACTGGTTCCTTTTCCTGCTCCAACGCTAAAATTCTTTTCATTATACCCATTACATTGGCTACAAGTAACAAACCCTCTTTGCCCCTACTCTGCAATTCCATACTCAGTTTCATAAAAAACTCTACAATCTGCTTCATCATAACCTGATTTAAATTCACATTTATAGATATAAACTTTAATTTATTATTAAAATTTTCGGCTATATTTTGAAATAAATCTGCAGGCTGCTTAGAATTAGAAACAAAAAACTTCGCAATTACAGGTTTTTTACTAGATAAAATCTCATTATATAAATTCTTTAATCCAGATACCTCTAATACAAAACTATCGGTCCCATCTGATTTTGATTCATAACTTCTTTGAATAACATGATCTACCAAACTTACAGGATAGCCTTCATAAGGAAATATACTATTTGAAAATAATAAAATAATTAAAAATAAGTTGCGAGGCACAAGCTAACCCTTATAATATCTGTCCATAAAATCAATACTCTACCCCACCAACCCTAAAAATATGATAATTGATTAACAAATATGAAATCAAGCATTGATCGTAAATTTCTTAAAATTTATATTGCTTATCAGCCATTTCTCTTTTAGTAATTAAAGAAACTAGCTTCCGTGCACCAATATGCAAAGGTTCCAATGATAAAACAGTCTCTGCCTCAATCCTAGCTAACCTACTATCTTTTAAATATTTATCGGCAACAATAGCCAAATAATAATGCGCATCAATATAATCAGGTGCATATTGAACTGCTTCATACAACTTATTTTTTGCCTTAAGGATATCACCATTCAAAACAAGCAGCTTGCCTTGATTAAAAAGCGCAACCTCCGGAGTCAAATAATGCTTACTTTCCTTTAATTTTTCCCAAATACTACAGGCTTCTTTAACTCTACCTATCTCCGCTAATAAACAAGCATAATTATTTAAAACATCAGACTTAACTTTAGGATCTATATTGCCAGATAATACCTTTTGAAAACATTCATCAGCTTCATCAACATTACCCAATTTTAATAACAACGTTCCCTTTAAAGCAAAATAACTTGGCTCTGGTGAATATTCAATGGCTTTATCTAAACAATCTAATGATTGCTTAACATTTTGTAATCTACCATCAGAGCTCTCAATATAATTGATCGCTAATCTATAATAATTCCCCGCTAATTTCTTATTTTCTTTTTTCCCACAACCAGTTAAAAATAGTGTTAAACAAAGGAAAAAAAGAGGAATTAAATTTTTGATATTCATTACAGTCTCACTTTGATATAATTCAGTTTATAAAGCAATCGGAATGGTTAAAACTTACAATTTAATTTTACGCTAAAAGCACAGGGTTTTAAAGTGTTCATTTGGGACGATTTTTTAAACATTATTAAACAAGAAGCTGGAACTCAAGTAGTTGAAACTTGGTTCAAAGCGGTCAAATTTGAGCGTTGGGATAAAGAAACTAACACAATTTTTCTTTTAATGCCAAATCCATTCGTTCGTAAATGGATACAAGAGCATTACACAACACTTATAAAAACACACCTAAGTAGACTATTGCATACTAATGAAATTAAATTATTTTTTTTCTGCAAAGAAGAAGATCAATCTTCATCAAAAAAAATTATCCCTGCTTCTCCTTTACAAAAACAAGTTCTTGCTGACTTCTATAGACCAGAACCATCAACTAAAATTTTACCTGCTACTTACATAAAAAATGAACTTATAGGCAAACCACAAAGAAGATATTCAACAGATCAACTTAATCCTAAATTTACATTTAACTCTCTAGTGGTTGGCCCTAGCAACTCTTTAGCACATGCTGCTGCCATAGCTGTCTCAGAAAATCTAGGCAAAATATATAACCCTCTCTTTATTTATGGAAAAACAGGTCTTGGAAAAACACACCTATTACATGCAATCGGTAATGAAATAAAACAAAAATATAATAACTGCGTAATCCTATATAAAACTTCTGATAATTTTATGAGCGAATATATAGACTCAATCAAAGGCGACAAAATACGTCAATTTAGAGAAAAATATCAAAGAGCCGATCTACTCTTATTAGATGATATTCAATTTTTTTCCAATAAAGAGCAAACACAAGAAACTTTCTTCCATATTTTTGATAACTTATTCAGCAAAAATAAACAGGTGATTTTTTCTAGCGATACCTTTCCAAAGGATATCTCCGGATTACAAAATAGATTAAAATCACGATTACAATGTGGATTAGTAACAGATATACAAATCCCTACAACTGAAATGAAAATCGCTATTCTTAAAAAGAAAATGGCTTTACAATCTATAGATATTGATGATGAAGTAATCAAATTTATATCTTCACTAGAAATAAATAGTATTCGAGAATTAGAAGGTTATTATATAAGACTTTCTGCATTCGCATCATTAACCGGAGAAAAAATTACTTTAGAAATCGCAAACAATATTTTATTCCAAGGTGAAAAATTTCCTGATAATAAAAACAATTCTCTAAATAGCATTTTAAAAACAATTGCAAAACATTGTTCCGTCTCTATAGATGAAATAAAATCTAAAAAACGTGATAAGAATATTGTCATGGCTAGACAGATTGCCTTCTATGTACTTAAAAAAACAACCTCGTATTCATTCCAAGCTATCGGCTCTATGATTGGAGGACGAAATCATACAACAGTAATGCATGCTTTCAACAAAATAGATTCTTTAAAAGAACAAGATTATCAAGTAGCTCCAATCCTAAAAATAATAAAAAAAGAATTTACCATATAAAAGGTATAGTTATGAAAAAAATATTATTAATACTTTTATGTATCCTCATGCCAGCTTGTCATAAAGAAAATCAATTTGAGCATTATAAAAAAATAACCCCAAAAATAGAATTAGATTTTTATGTAAAAAATGAAACATCTAAAACTATCTATGTAACCTGCTTTTATTATGCTGCTACTAGCGAAGATAGTCGTTGGCAATGGAATAAATCTTCAATAGTAAAACTAGAACCAAATAATAAAGAATTTATCGATATTAAAACTATTAAATCACTCAAAAATACCCAAGATATTTATGGTGACTTGGCAATATTTGATACACTAGAAGAAGCAGAAACTTCTATATATCAACTTTTACCAGACCATAAAAAGATTCAACTACCCTTATTAATAAAAATTAAGGATAAAATCTTATCTATTAGACCAGAATACTATGGATTTAAAGGCAAGCGCTTGGAACTAGCAATAAATCAAGATCAAAAATCAACAAATGAGCTAGATTTTATAGTTGAAAATGCTTCTAATGAAAATTTTTTTATTACCTGCTTTGTTTATCAATTAGAACCAAATCAACCAACCTGGATCATGGATAAAACCAACGTAATAGAGCTGAAAAAAGGCTCTCAAGCCATCATTGATGTAGACACCCTAGATATCTCTAAAGAAGATAAAGAAAATGTTATAGGTGTTTTAGGAATCTTCAAAAATAAAGCCGCTGCTGAAAAATCAACCTTCGAACTTCTTCAACCAGATGAAAGAATAAATATAGGCAAACTTATGCAATATCAAAACCAAAAGATTGTAATTATTCCTAGAACGTATGGTGCCATAGGAGGCTTTGATCATATTTTCCCTTACCTTGAATATGAAACTAAAGAAAAATAAAGCCATTTCTCTTTTTCATATAGCTGATATAATAAAATAAAGCTTTTTACTCAGGAACAAGGCGTTTTCTATGGATTTACAACATAAATCAGTCCTAATGGACGAGGTTATCAAATTTATCAATCCACAACCTAATAAAGTCTACCTAGACGTTACATTCGGTTGCGGTGGTCATACTAGGGCAATCTTAGAAAAAGAGCCCAATTGTAAGGTTATTGCTCTTGATTGGGATAAAACTGTTATAAATCAATACAATAAAGAATTTAAAGATCAATTTGGAGATCGTATAACTCTTATATGGGGCAATTTTGCTGACTTATACAAAATACTAAAGCGCCATGGAATATCTGAAGTTGACGGTATTCTTGCCGATTTTGGAACCTCACAATACCAAATTAATAGCAAGGATGGCTTTTCATTCCGTATAGATACTCCATTAGATATGCGAATGTCCAACTCCCATAACTTCCTAACAGCAGAAATGGTATTAGAAAAGTATCCAGAAATTAAGCTTCTCAAAATTTTTGCAGAATATGGAGAAGAAAAAAATGCCAAGGCCATAGCCAGAGCAATAGTAGAAACAAGGAAAAAACAAAAAATAAATACAACGTTACAACTAGCAAATCTTGTTGAATCTATCTATAGAAGCATTTATCATGAAAAAAGTCATGTACACCCTGCAACCAAAGTCTTCCAGGCATTAAGAATCTACGTCAATAAAGAACTAGATCATATTAATGGATTCTTATCTATAGCACCTAAATATTTAAAACAAGGTGCACCTATTATATGTATAAGCTTTCATTCATTGGAAGACAGACTGGTTAAAGATTTTTTTAGAAATAATCCTGAAAAAATAAATAACTTTTCACAAAAGCCAATCACCGCTAGCGACGCAGAAATCTCCAAAAATTCGTCCTCTAGAAGCGCAAAACTTAGAGTAGCATACAAATCATAAACTATTTGACACTAAGCAATTAATTCCAGATAATCTCTCAAGATTTGTTGACAAAAAAAACATAAGACTTTAGATTTGTAGGCATCTTAGAGTTTTTTTTATAAAAAAAGCCTGCTATAAGTAGTATATAAAATAGAACACTCAAGACTACTTGATGTTAACTGGAGATAGTAATATGAAGATTACAGAAATAAAAGTCTATCCTGCAAAGGAAGGCAAGCTTAGAGCTTATGTAACAATGGTATTTGATAATTGTTTTATTGTAAGAGATTTAAAAGTTATAGAAAGTGAAAAAGGTATGTTCGTATCTATGCCGTCTAGAAGAAAAAAAGATGGTTCTTTTAAAGACATTGTGCATCCTTTAAATTCTGATACTCGTAAAGAGATTGAAGAAATGATTATAAAGGAATATCAAAAAACTGTTACTGAAGTTATTTAACATCATTGGGGCGTCGCCAAGTGGTAAGGCAGCAGGTTTTGGTCCTGCCATTCGGAGGTTCGAATCCTTCCGCCCCAGCCAGAAAGTATTATCGTGTCAACTAGTACAACATTAGAACATTTATCCTTTGAAGAAATTTTTTTTAATACTATTGGTACCTATATACATAAAACTGCAGTAATAGGTTCAAATGTTGAATTAGGAGATAATGTCAAAATTGGTCCTAATTGTATCCTAATAGGTAACGTTAAAATTGAATCAGGCACCAAAATCTTTGCTAATGTTAGTATAGGTTTCCCAGCACAGGATATAGGAACAAAAAAAAGTTTGGGCCGTATTGTAATTGGTGAAAACTGCAATATCCGAGAATTTGTAACTATTCATGCACCTAAAATTGAGACTGGTTCTACCTCCATTGGCAATAACTGCTATATTATGAACTTTTCTCATGTTGCTCATGATGTAACAATAGAAAACAATGTTACCTTAATTAATAATGTTAACGTCGCTGGACATGCTCACATTGAAAGTAATGTAATGTTAATGGCAAATACCGGCATTCATCAATTTTGTAAAGTTGGAAGATTAAGTTGTATTACACCATATAGTGGCACGAGACAAGACATTCCTCCATTCAGTATGTTTACAGGTCAACCAAGTCATTTTTCTGGTTTAAATTTAATAGCTCTAAAAAGAGCAGGTATTGCTTCACAAAATATTAATTTTATTAAAACAGTGGCAAAATTATATTTTCAAGATAAAATTCCACTTGCAGAAATTAAAAATCTAGCAAGTAAAGAAGTCTGGGGTAGTGATAAATTTGTTCAGGAATTTTTACAATTTATCGAAGTATCAAAACGTGGTGTTTCCCGTAGAGCTATATCTTACGGCGTAGAAACATATAATAGTCAGGAACTCTAATGCTTGTAAAAGTTGGAATTATAGGTTTAGGACATATGGGTGGATATCATGGATCTATATGCTCTACTTTAAATAATGTTGAATTAACTGCTATAGCAGACCCTACAATAAAAAATTGGAGTAAAATTAAATCCTCCAAAGTAATTAAAACAAAATCATATAAAGAATGGATCGATTCGGTAGATGCTGTCATCATAGCAGTACCAACTGAAATGCATTTTGATATAGCAAAAGAATGTCTCCTTAAAAATAAACATGTTCTTCTAGAAAAACCTCTTACTAAAACAGTAGAACAAGCTAAAGAACTTTTTAAAATCGCAAAAGAAAATAAAGTAGTATTACATGTAGGTCACGTAGAAAGATTTAATGGTGCAGTACAAGAATTAAAAAAAATTGTACAAGACCCATATCTTATTGAATGTCATAGAATAGGACCTTTCTCAAATAGACCACAAAAAGATTCTGTCGTTTTAGATTTAATGATTCATGACCTAGATATTGTTCTCAACTTAGTCAACTCTCCTATAACTTCTATAAGTAGTATTGGAAACAAAATAGAAACTAGTAAAGGTGATATCGCTGTTGTGCAAATAAAATTTGAAAATGGTGTTCTTTCTAATATTGTTTCAAGTAGAGTTGCCCAAGTTAAACGAAGAACTATGTCCGTTCATCAAAAAGACTGCTTCATCCTTCTAGATTTTACTACACAAGATATTTCTATACACAGTCATATCACTGATAGTGTAAAAGTAGGATCTAAGCAACTTAAATATAAACAAGAAGGTACAGTACAGCGACTTTTTGTTTATAAAGATAATCCACTCAAACTAGAAATAGAAAATTATATTAAAGCTATAAGAAGTGCCAAAAGAACATTACAACCGGAACAGGATATGATAGCTCTCAAGCTTGCTCTAGAAATAGAAAAAATTTTTACAGGAGAAACAATAAAACAAGACTCCTTAGAAAAAATTAATGCAATGACCCACATTATACGTACATCTGAACCAGTTGTTTTTTAAATGCAATTAACTGCTATTATCGCTGGCACAGGCATACTACCTGTCGAAGCTTGTAAAAGTCTTAAAACAAAAAATATTCCATTTTTTGTTATTTCGTTATTTCCAGAAGATAATTTCGATGCCTTAGAACAACTTGTAGAAACTAAAAATGATATTATAAAAAAAGATGTTTATAAAGCTGCAGAAATTTTAGCATTATTAAAAAACAAAAATACTAAACAAGTATTATTGATTGGCAAAGTAGAAAAAAATCATCTATTGAAAAAAATTAAGCTTGATTGGCTTACAATCAAGTTACTTGCACGTATGCTTTATCATGGAGATAAAGCAATCATGGAGAAAATTTTAGAAACTTTTCAAAAAAATGGCATTGAAGTTCTACATCAAAATAAAGTACTCGCTTCTTTAATCGTCTCTCCAGGTGTCCTTTATGGGACTCTAACCAAAGAACTCGAAAACAATATTAACTTTGGTATTAAAATCGCTATGAGTATTTCTCAACATGATATAGGCCAAACCGTAGTCATTAAAGATAAAATGGTAATCGCCATAGAAGCAATAGAAGGTACTGATGCTTGCATAAAACGAGGTATACAACTCGGTGAAAAGAATGTAATTGTTTGTAAAGGTGCAAGCTTAGATCAAAATAAAAAATATGATCTACCAACACTAGGTCCCGCTACATTGCATAATATCCAACCTGGAGAAATTGCCGCTATTGCATGGCAAGCTTCTCAAACACTCATAGCCGATAAAGATAACTTTATCAAACTTGCACAAACACTTAATATTACTCTAGTAGCTATTCAATAACAAATCCATTAATTTTCATAATCTCCATAAGCCCCAATATTGTACTAGGATCACAAGGATATTCAGTAGACCCCTCTCTGAATAAGACCTCTGGATTATTCATTATATCTGCATATACAGTTAACAATGGATCACTAAGACTTTCATATAAATTAATTAATATTGCACCTAAATGATATTTATGTTCAGGATTTTTATACAACTCAATAGCAGCATGTAAAATATCCTTTTTTTGTCCTTCATTAAGACCAGATAAGTCTATGAGCAAACATTTTTCCCATGTAGCTACAACTACTTTAAAATAATCTTCTTTAAGAAGCTTGCCAGGAATACTACCATATAAAGCCATCTTCAATGCAGTAAATTTACAAAAATTATATTTCATATATTCCGATAATTCTGGTAAAAAGCAACCCCAGTTCTTTCTATAAATAAATACTGGCTTAAAAAGTTCATATGTAAAAAACGCTATTTCTGATGCATTAGCAACCTTCATAAGTTGTTTTAGAACAGGTTTTAGAAATTGAAATCTTCTTCCTAGCAAATCCATTAGCATAATAAGCCCTCTAAGATCTGAGGGCATTCCATACAAAGTAAATGATTCTATTTTTTCAGATACAACAAACTTACTAGTATGCTTAACTAAACTTACACATAAGCTCATTCCATTAATAAACTTATCTCCATCGGCCTTACCAAACAAAGAATAAATACTATTTCTTACAGAAGCATCCATAAGCCAATCAATAACTCCAGTTGTTGCAGGCATAGCAGATATAATTAACTTATTAAAAGTTAACTTTCTTGCTCTATTTTTAAGATCTGGCGCACAACGTCGTAACCATCCTTCCTTAATTTTTTCCTCAGCCATATTACCTTCTAGATATCCCGTCTTAATAGCACGTATTAAATTATGTTTCCCTATATTTAAACGAGGCATAAACCCATTTAGAGTCTGATCTGAAAGTAAAAGTTGTTCTTTTGCATTATCCAAAATCTGTTTAGGGAAATAAGGCGAAAGATCACTATTGGAAGCCTCGGATAATTTTGAAGCATTTAAAAAGCTTGGCTGACCAGGTACAGTTGCAAGCCAACCAGCTTGCACAACCCCACCCAAAACTCCTGCCGGTTGTGCTAATGTTTTTATCCCATTAGTTAATAAAAAATTATTACCTTGAGCATCAAGAAGCCTTTTTGTAATATTTTTATCTATTTTACCATCACCTTCCCAGAAAAAATGTTTAATGATGTATCCAAGAAAAAATCCTCCTAAAATCACCCCTGTTGCTATAACAACATTAGTTGGAGTTACCCAAGATTTCTTAGAACTTTCGAGATGCCTATGTATTTTTCTTGATAAAACAAGGCTATTTCTCAAAAAATCATCAGGGAAAAATTGAAAAAATAAAACATATTTTATTAATAAATTAACTGAATATTGCTGTTCTGAAGTAAGCTCGTTATTCTCTTGAAATTTTTTTAAATTGATTAATAAATTCTTAGATACTATCCTAAACTCTTTAATATCAAAGACTGAAAAAGTAACTATCTTTAATGCTTTAGAAAGAATTTCTTTATAAAGAGAATCATTTTCAAAAAATTCTAAATTTTTTATAGCAATAGTACCATTAATCTCAACAATAATAAAAAACGCAGCTTTGAGCTCTGCTTCATTTT
Organism: uncultured Pseudomonadota bacterium; assembly: GCA_964491895.1. Classification (GTDB taxonomy): domain Bacteria; phylum Babelota; class Babeliae; order Babelales; family UBA12411; genus CAZBHK01. Next base: position 49,968 of record CAZBHK010000002.1, read on the forward strand.
TAAAACCTGTAGTAGCCATTGCATTCTTTAACAAAATAATTTCTTCTTCATTTTGAAAAAGCCTATCCATGTCCCTGGTGAAAATAGCAGCAAAATTTTCTACAGCACAACATATATTTAAAGAAAAAAGAATAAATAAAATAAATTTTTTCATAGAAAACGCATCCCTATTGTATTTTTCAAATGATACTATTTATAAAATAATTTTAAATATATGACAACTAATAGTTAGATAGTTCTTGATTTCTAACAAAATTAGCTATAAGGCCTAGCATGATAAAATTAGAAATTAATGCAGTGCCGCCATAACTTATAAATGGTAATCCAAGTCCCTTAGTGGGGATTAGCCCTGTAACTACCATTAGATTAATAACAGCCTCTAAACTTATAAGAACTATAAAAGATAAAGTTGAATAAAATGCAAAAGAGTCCTCTAACTCAGTAACTATTCTAATACCGAAATAACAAAAAAAAACATATAAAAGAATAATAATTATACCTCCCACAAGCCCCATTTCTTCAGCAATTATGGAAAAAATAAAATCTGTATGTTGCATAGGAAGATAAAAAAACTTTTGTTTTGAATTAGCAATACCTAAACCCCAAAAGCCACCAGATCCTATAGCTATAAGTGACTGAATTATTTGATAACCCCTTCCATGAGGATCAGACCATGGATTCAAAAAAACTAAAATTCTATTAAAACGATATGATTTTAAAAAAATAGCAGCAGCAGCTACTGGCAAAGATACCAAAACAACTGTAAAAAGATGTGTGATTCTAACACCTGCAACAAAAAATAAAATTACTGTCGTTATAAAAATAGTAACTACGCTACCAAAATCTGGTTGCTTAAGAAGCATTACAAAACTTATACCTAAAATACTTATAAATGGTAAATATAGTCTATAAATAGATGTAATTTGATGTGTCTTTTTTTCAAATAAAAAAGCTATATATAAAAATAAAAATATTTTAAAAAATTCACTTGGCTGAAAACTAAATCCAAAAAAATTAACCCACCTATTAGAACCATGTACACGGAGACTCAATGAAGGAACAAATGTTAAAATTAATCCTATAACGGAAAATAAGAAAAATAATGGTGATCGTTTTTTTATTGTACTCAACGGAATAGAAGCAAACACAATAAATCCAATGATACTTAAGAATAAATAAAAAATTTGTTTCTTTAAAAAATAAAAGGGGGAAAAAAATTTTTCAGATGCGTATATACAACTAGATGAATAAATAAACAATAAACCAATAACAGATAATATACTAGATATTAATAGAAGCAACCTGAGATTGATTTTCAAGGTTCTGTTTTTTATTATCATACTTTCTTATCAACTCTTTAAAATATTCGCCTCTTTTGGCAAAATTTTCAAAAAAATCATAACTTGAACCACCTGGAGAAAATAAAATCTGATCACCACTTTTTACTATTTTCATAATAGCCTTAACAAGAATATCTAGATCTTCATACTCTGTGCAAGAACCTTTAAAATCTCGACAATCTTTACCGAAACAAACGATTTCTTTAAGATTTTTATTTGCTAATATTTGAGGTAAATACTTACTTCTATCAACACCTTTGTTCAAACCGCCAAGAATAAGAATCACCTGTCGATTATTTTTATTAAGCTGAGATAACGCTGCAATGGTTGCTTCAGTAATAGTGGCTTTAGAATCATTATAAAAATCAACACCATTAATAGTAGCAAAAAGCTCAAATCTATGAGGACCTGTTGTAAACTCCTGAGCCAACTTATCAATTCTTAATCGAATCTCATCCTTACTAAAACCTAAAAGTGTAAGCGTGGCTATAACAAACAACCAATTTTCCATAAATGAAATTTTTGGAATATCAAAAATACTATACAAAATGCTTTCTTGCATTTGACTCTTATGAACAAAATTATTATTTTTTATATAAAAAATATTTTTTGCTTTAGATAATAATAATTTTATTTCATTATTATCAAGCTCACCACCTAAAAAGCTAATAGTGCTTTGTAAAACAGGAAGCTTTGAAGCTAGAGCAACTGGTAATAATGCATGTTGAGAACTTGTTTGATATTGAAAAAGTTTTAGCTTAGCATCCCAATAACTTTGCATATCATCATGTCTGTCTAAGTGATTAGAATAAAAATTAGTTAAAATAGCTAAATCTGGAGCAAAAAACTTACTAAGTTCTAACTGAAAGCTAGAAAGTTCTAAAACAGCCTGAGATACATCTTTATCAAGTAAATCAAGCATGGCATCACCTATATTGCCACCAACACTACTTCCATACAAAAGCTTTCCTAATAAGCGAGTTACTGTTGTTTTACCTACTGTACCAGTAATAGCAACAGTAGGTTTCGAAAAATATTTGGCAAAAATATCTAATTCACAAACTAGTTTATTTATTTCGAATCTACGAAAATCTATACCAGGACTAATAACAATAGAATCACTATGTTCTAAAAAAGAAGTAATGTCTTGAGAAACAGTAGCATTACTCTCAAAAACATATTGCAATTCATCTTTAGATAAAACTCTATCATCCCATATAGTTATAGAGTTTGCTTTATTTTTAAAGAAATTAAGAATAGATTTTCCAACAATACCAAATCCTAAAATACCTATTTTCATATACTTTTTAATGTAATAAATTATACAAAACTACTTTAAGTATAGCATTATCGAAGAAAACAACACATCAAATTAATAGAATAATCTCTTTAATTGCTGATATTAAAAGGATTTTTTTATCATTAGAGACTTGTTCTTGTTTAAGAGCAAGAAAAATATCTTCTATTTTTTTATAAGTACTTTTAGTAACTCTTTTACTAAAAAACCATTTTGTCATCATATAATTATTAAGCAGTCCAATAGTCTCATTATTTAGAACAGTATCTAAAAGAAGTTCTATATGAAGATTATTAAGTTGAAAAAGAAAATTTTTTATAAATTTATCTTTTTTCCAATTAAATATCTTAAAATAACTCCATATAGCAAGTATAATAAATGCAAAAATAAGGAATAATTGAATTAATGCCATGGTGACATTAGCATTTGCTAATGTTTCTGCAAGACCTCCCGGAATCTTTCCTAAAAGAGCAGTTCCTCCAAGAATTGGAAGAAAAGCAAGTGGCATAAACGCATAAACGCTACCAAAAATTGTAATAAGAGATATAAGAATTAAGTTTTTTTTCATATTTCCCTACATTTTCACAGTAGCTACAAAACGTTGTATCCCCTGAGCAATGCCTTCCGCAATAACTATTCTATAATTATTATCAGTTAACCTTCTTGCTTCATTTTTATTAGTTATAAATCCTACTTCTACTAAGGCTGATGGTAAATCTATTTTATTTAAAAGGCCTAGTAAAACTACAAAACAGGATTTTTTAACACCTCTATCAATTATATTAATCTTTCTTTTACTTAACATATTTACAAGAGTTGTTTGAATAGAATTAGCAAAAAGAGAAGAAATAGACTCATTTTTATTGATTAAATTATTAGCTACTTTTACTAATCTTTGATCTTCCTTAGCAAATAAAAGTTGATAAGAAACAGCTCCTCCTTTTGAAAGATCACCTATAAATGGTTTACTATTGATGTGATAGGTTTCAATGCCATGAGGATATTCTGATCCGCCAGCAGAATTTGCATGGATAGATAAAAATATATCGGCTTTAAAACTTTCTGTTATCCTACATCGATCAATTAGAGAAATATTCTCATCCTTATCTCTAGTTAAAGCAACCTCATATCCCTTTTGTATTAAAATTGCTTTTACCTTACGAGCTATATCAAGATTTAAATTTTTTTCAATAATATTAAATAAACCTTGGGTGCCTAAAGCCAATCCCCCATGCCCAGGATCTAACATGACACGTAATCTAACATTCTTTTTTTTTTTTGACTCTAAGTTTTGTGCTAAAAAAAGTGGTCCGGATGATGCCTCTCGTTTCTTTTCAAGCTCCGCCTTCGAATAGATTTCAATAATAAACTTTTTACGTTCATCCATATGAAGTAATTTTACAAAGGCCTTACCAGGATTAAATTGAATTTCTAACAAAACACCTTGTTTAGGAATTGTTTTATAATCCAACCTTAAAAACTTAATTAATCCAAATTTATTAAGCTTTTTTAAAAGTAAATCTTTATCTAATTGACCAATACTTACTGAAGGGAAAAAGATAGTCAATTTTGACGCATCTTCTACCACTTTTTGTTTTGGCATGAATGAACCAGAAAAAAAGAATATAGCCTGTGTTGAAAAATCATTAGAAGATACCTCTACTTCTCTAAGCACATTCTCAGCTTCCTCAAACGCTAAGATTGTTCCAATAAATAAAAATAGCACTACTACTATAACCTTTTTCATATCCCCCCCAGGATCGTAAAAAATGTTAATCTTATATTATAACCTTAACACTACGTATTTCAATTTGTCAATTAAACAAAATATTAGCGTGGGTATATTTTCTATTATTATTTAACAATAGAATAGAGTTTAATAAGGACAATAAAGGTTTTTTAGAGTTGAAAAGTAGACTTCAATAAGCTCTTAGATTAAGCTTACTTTTTAATATATAAACATAACTTATTATAATTATAATATGATTTACGAAAATATTTCCTTAAATGATAAAAATTGGTTTAAAACTGGCGGGAATGCAAGGTTTTTTACTGAGCCTGAAGATGAAGTTCAGTTTTCAGCCGCTCTAGAATTCGCAAAAACACATAAACTAGAGCTTTTTGTATTAGGAGAAGGTGCAAATATCCTAATTGCAGACAGTGGCTTCAATGGTCTTGTAATAAGACCTAAAATGAAGAGGATATCTATTGAAAATGAACTTGTATGCAGCGAAGCTGGAGTAACAATACAAGAACTTATAGATTTTTGCCTAGATAAGCAACTTATAGGACTTGAAGAGTTTAGCGGCATACCAGGCACTATAGGTGGAGCTATATTTATTAACATACACTATTTTGATTTTTTTCTATCACATTTCTTAGTCAAAGCAAAAATAATTGATAACAATGCTCAAACATTTAATGTTGATTCTTCCTGGTTTCAATTTGGTTACAATACCTCTAGACTAAAAGATAAAACCTTTTTTTTACTTAATGCTACCTTCAAACTAAAAAAAGTTGATGCTTTACAAACAGCATATAATAAAGGACGTAGAGACGAAACTATTCGTCATCGACATAGAAGATATCCAACAGCAAATACCTGTGGCAGTTTTTTCCGTAACTTCCATCAAGAAGAACTAGGCTCTAATAAAATTAAGCATATAGCTTATTATCTAGATAACGTTGGAATCAAAGGCACACTTTCTCATGGCGGGGCATCAGTATCACACCTTCATGCAAACATGATTGTTAATAATGGTAATGCAACAAGCTCAGATATCATTACATTAGCTACAAAAATGCAAAAACTTGTTTATAACAAATTTAAAATTATACCTATACCAGAATGCATATTTATTGGCTTCCAAGACTATCCGTTAAATATTTTTACTACAACAACTCTCCTTAACCAACAAATTATATAATTGCCTATATTTTTAAATATTTACCTGCCTATTTTTTTTTGTTAACCTCACTCCATAAATTATGCTATCTAGGACTTAATACATGAATAAAACTCTAATCTTAATGTTGTCACTCTTTCTCTTTAATATTAGTGCCTGTGAAATTTGCAATAATTTAAAAAGCAATAATCACTCTGTTCTACGGCCACAATACAGACAATTAAAAGAAAAAGTTATAAAAAGAATAAATAATAATGAACAAACTTTTTCAAATATCGAATCCAAAAACTCAATACAATTAATTTTTTGCCTAGATTTCAAAATCGAAAAAAGACTCTGTAAAGAACTTAAAATTCTATATCCTGAACTTGACGAAATAATTAGGCATAATGTCATTAAACAAACTATAAAATCAGATCTTTCAGAATTCTTTAAAGAAGATTCAATTTTACAATCTGATAACAATAAAAAAATTATCGGAATAACAGCACTTAGCACGACTGTTCTAATATTAACTACCATAAAGGGTAAAAACATAATACAAAAATGCGTTAAATGGAAACAACCAAGTATAAAAACATTAATAAAAAATTTTAAAGAAGTTAATACATATAAAGAACAATTAAAAAAACTCAGCAAAAATAAAAAAATGTCGTACCATAATGGTTATAATGAAAGCTTTAAAAAATCACAAGAATGGAATCAACTAATTGAAAAATTTAATACTACTATAAAGAAAACAATAGAGGCGTCAGAAGAATTTAAAATACTTGAATATCAAATTTGTACTGCTTATATAAAAACATTAGATAAATGTATAAAAAAAAGAAATCTTACAAAAAAAGCATTAATTAATACCCTAACAAATAACTTAAATAAAAAAGTTGCTAAAACAATCGTTAAAGATTTTCTTCAAGCATTCATAAATAACTTAGATCTCATCTCTTAAAATTTTTTCTCTATAAATACTCATTAAATCTACCATAAAATGTAGATTATGTATGGTTGCCAAAGTAAGTCCTACTATTTCTCGAGCTTTAAACAAGTGATGTATATAAGCCAAAGAAAAATTTTTACATGCAACACATATACAGTTTTTCTCTATAGAACTAAAATTATACTTATTTTCTGACTTATTAATCCTAAGAAAACCCTGCTTGGTAAATAATACTCCATGTCGCGCTGCACGAGTTGGGTAAGAGCTATCAAAGGTATCTATACCTAGCGGTATCCCTATCTCTAATGAAGATAAATCACCTATACCTAATAAATGATTTGGCTTTTCTACAGGAACACGTGGCATAAGAAAGGCAAGTAAACTAAATAGCTGTTCTCTATTCTTGCCTAGGCTACCTCCAATGGCAAAACCATCAAATGGTAACGAGGATAAATAGTCACAACTTCTTGCTCTTAACCCTTCATCTATACCACCATGCACAACAGCATACATAGCCTGTGAGTTAATATTTTTCGAATGTTCATCTAAAGAACGTTTTTCCCATCTATGGGTACGCTCTAACGACTTTACAAGTTCTTCCTTAGAAATATGGTATGGAGGCAACTCATCCAAAGGAATTATTATATCTGCACCTAAATCCTTCTGCGCTTGCACAGAACTTTCAGGTGTTAATAGAATCTTTCTACCATCACGATATGAACGAAATAAAGCACCTTCTTCTGTTATTTTTAACACAGTGCCTTCACTTTTTTTCAAACCTCTACTTTTCAACTCATCTGCAACTGAACCATAAGCTAAACTAAATACCTGAAACCCGCCAGAATCTGTAATAATAGGTTTATTTCTATTAACAAATTTATGAATACCACCGGCACTTTTTACAACCTCTGTACCTGGTTGTAAAATAAGATGATATGTATTACAAAACATAAGCTGTAGATCTATTCCCAATGCACTATCATTATCAAGAGCCTTTAATGTACCATTTGTACCAACCGCCACAAAATTAGGAGTTTCTATAATCCCATGTGGTGTATATATTCTTCCAACTCTTGCTCGAGATTTTTTGGATGTATGAATAACTTCAAATTTAAACATGCTTTACAATTTTTCTAGAAAGAAGATTAAACGGCGTCGCAATTAAAATAATCACAACCTTAATACACAAACTCACTACAATTATGTGAAAAATGGATTCTACTACTCCATATAACCCAAGAAAACTAAATATAAAAGTATCTATAAATTGTGTTGTTACTATAGATATAAAACTACATAACAATAATGAATGAATATTTTTTTTAAGTAATGAATAAAACCACACATCAAACTGCCCCGATATGAAATAAGCAATAAAAGAAGCAGCTAAAATTCTTGGAATTGGTAATAATAACTTAGCAAAATGTAACTGTGAACTATCAAATATATTAGGAAGATATACTAAATGAATATATGCCATTACCCCAAAAAATAACATTGCCATAAAGCTTATTAAAATAGAAAGCCTAGCCGTAGCTTTTCCGAAATACTCATTAAGTAGATTAATTCCAAGAATCCCACCTACAGAAAAAACATCACTACTAGTAACATGCAATCCAAATAATGTAATCTGCTTTAAAACAAATAAATTAACTATTACAGCTTGCAATGCAATACAACTTATAAGAGCCTCTTTACCAAGCCTCAGTGCTCCTAATACAAAGGCTACAACAATAAGAATGTGTATAAAAAATAAAAGTTCGTTCATAAAGATTAGTATATCATGATTTTCAGCTCTTAAAACCGCATAACTTGATTTCCATATTTATTAAAAAATATCCTATGAATGGAGGTAAAATATGAAGTTACAATACATTTTATTAGTTTTCATAATAAATTCTCAATTATATGCACCACCCAAGACAGACTCTGCCGCTGGGGCAGCAGCAGCCATAGGCGCACGAGATCATGATGAAGATGCACATTCTCAAGGCAATCCAGATGAGTTTGAAGGCCTTGAATATTATGGAGTTTATGATGGACATCGTGGATATAGAGCCTCAGAATGGGCAAGCACCAACCTACCTATATACGTAAAAGAACATGATGCATTTCCCCAAAATATGCACACTGCCTTAAAAGAAGGCTTTATAGCAGCAGATAAATTCATATTGGAAAATACAGACATTAAATCTGGGTGCACTGCCTTACAATTATGGATAAATAAAAAAAAAGGATTATTCTATGGAGCTAGCTTAGGAGACTCAAGAATAATCTTGATTGATAAGTATAATAAAGCAATACAACCACTACAAGAACAAACTGCCAAACGAAAAGATATCAAAGACTTCATAGAACAACAAGGAGGATTTATATTAAAAACTGGTATGGGCAACTTTAGAATTTGCGGGGGATTAATACCAGCAGGTAGTCTTGGCGACAGAAGATATAAAAAAAAAGTTAATCGTCCTGATGAACGACAAGATTTTGAGTCTGTAGAAGAATCATTTAAACAATCAATTTTACTATTTCATAAACAAAAATTTGATGCAGGTCATAATTGTAATGAACAATGTATACCAAAAGGTGATTTAGTAACGAATGTTCCAGATATTTTTGAAGAGAAGATAGTAAACTACCAATTAGCTATCTTAACAACTGATGGAATTCCTGATAGTGGAATAAGTAATCAAGTTGCAGCAGATATTGTAATGGCTGAACTTAAAAGATCTGGAAATCCCGACCTAGCAGCTCGAAGATTAATAGCAGCTGCAGGACCAAATACTGGTGATAATAAAACTGTAGTAATTGTTCCATTAAGCCTAAAAATCCAATTAATTAAAGAAGAAGATTCACTACTATTAGACGATAAAGGCAGCGATATTATAATTCCACCTAAACCACAAATCCGCATTGTTATACCAGATCAATACCCTCAACGCTCCTTAACACATAAAGTATTAACACACCCTGCTACCACACATTTAGCATTTGGAACAGTATTGTTTGGAGCTGGAGCGGTACTTCAATATAATAAACCTATATGTGAAACACTTCTAAAAATGGTAGAAGCTTTAGCCAATGAAGGTATAGAGCTTCCATAAAAAACATGCTACTCTACTAACCTAAAGTTATATATAAATATTAAAGGTGTTGTTTATGTCAGTAGACTTAGATCAAATTGTAGCTCTATGTAAACGTAGAGGTTTTGTATATCAATCAGCTGAGATATATGGAGGCATCAATGGAGTATATGATTTTGGTCCACTTGGGTTTCAAATGCGCCAAAACTTAAAAACCCTTTGGATTAAACATATAAAGAATACTCAAGATATTGTAATGATTGATGGATCTATCCTAGGCCCAGAAAATGTTTGGAAAGCTTCAGGACACCTAGAAGGATTCAGTGACCCTATGGTTGACTGCCAAGCATGCAAAAAAAGATATAGAGCTGACGAAATAGATATTAACAAAAATTGTCCTCATTGCGGGAATAAACAATGGACCGAGATTAGACAATTTAATCTAATGTTCAAAACACAATTAGGTGCAATGCAAGAGAATGCATCAGTCGCGTATCTTAGACCAGAGACAGCTCAAGCAATCTTTATAAATTTCAAAAATATAATGTCTAGTACCAGAGTTAAAATACCATTTGGAATAGCCCAAATTGGAAAAGCTTTTAGAAATGAAATTACTCCAAAACAATTTTTATTCAGAATGCGCGAATTTGAACAAATGGAAATGGAGTTTTTTTGCAAGCCTGAAGAATCCGATAATTTTTTTAATAGTTGGCTTAAAGCTAGACTTAAATTCTACGATGTCCTAGGATTTACAAAAGAAAAAATCAGAATTAAAAAACATGAAAAAGATAATCTTGCTCATTATGCTAAGATGGCATCTGATATAGAATACGAATTTCCATTTGGATGGAAAGAACTTGAAGGTATACATCACAGAGGTAATTACGATCTCTCTCAACACATAAAACTTTCAGGTAAAGATTTGTCTGTTTTTGACGATGCAAAAAAAGAATCTTATATTCCACATGTTATAGAATGCTCAGTAGGACTTGATAGATTATTTTTAACATCCCTATTTAATAGTTATTGTGAAGATGAAATTGATGGAGAAAAACGTACAGTATTAAAACTTCATCCATTAATAGCTCCTATAAAAGCTGCAATACTACCACTTACAAAACAACAAGAAGAAAAAGCAGCTAAAATATATTCAGAATTAAAACAAAATTATGAAGTAACATTTGATACTTCTGGATCTATAGGTAAACGATACAGAAGACAAGATGAAATAGGAACACCTATATGCTTTACTTATGATTTTGAAAGTGATGAAGATAATAAAGTAACACTTAGAGATAGAAATAGTACGAAACAAGAACGTATAGAAATTAACAAAATATCGGAATACTTAGATAAAATTTTAAAATGAAAATTATATTTAAATGGATTCGCATAATATATGATTGGATGGGCACTAAAGTCCATTCACCGTATGCTTCGTTATGGTTAATAGGATTATTTTTTATTGAAGCATTTTGCTTTGTTATTCCTGTTGATCCACTTTTAATTTTATTTTGCGTAGAAAATCCAAAAAAATCTTTAACCTTTGCAACAATATCTACAATAGCTTCAACAGTTGGGGGTATTTTTGGATATTTTATTGGATACATCTTATGGGATAGTATTGGAAACACATTAGTACATTTAGTTGTCTCACCAGATGCATTTGAACGAATGAGACTAAAATATGCAATGTATCAAACATGGGCAGTCTTAATAGCTGGCTTTAGTCCATTGCCATATAAAGCCGTTACATTATCTGCTGGTTTTTGTAAACTTCCTATTATTCCATTTATTTTTTATTCATTTATTGCAAGAGGTGCAAGATTCTTCTTAGTAGCAGGCGCTATTAAAATATGGGGAACTCCAATTAAACATTTTATTGACCAATACTTTAATCAATTGGTACTCTTATTTGTGATATTAGTGACTATTTGCGTATGGATGGTCAAGTAGGGATATATGAACTCTAAAATTCCTTCGTTTTCACCTGGTAGAATTCTACTAGGATCTTTTTTGTTCGCAATGGGTATAGGAACATTTTTACTGTCATTGCCTGAAGCAAGAACAGTTGATATGTCATTCATAGATATATTATTTACAACAACTTCTTCATTATGTGTTACAGGATTAAAAGTCGTTCCAATAGATAATTTTACTATGTTTGGTAAATACGTAATCTTAGCCTTAATCCAAATAGGTGGCTTAGGTCTTATGACACTGTCTTTTTTTCTAGCCTCTCTATTTCTTAATTTAGGAATGACAACACAATTACTTGCAGGACAAATATTAGAGTTTGAAGTATGGAGTAGAATCAGAACATTCTTAATTCTTATTATAGGTATAACTTTTTCTTGTGAATTCATAGGAACAATAATCTTATATACACAATTTAAGCATATACCTACAATAGATAGCCCTTGGTTTTATGCTTTTTTCCATTCTATTTCTGCATTCTGTAATGCAGGAATTTCACTTTTTGAAAATAGCTTTATAAATTTTCAACATAATCCTATAGTGCTTATATCTATAATTTGTTTAATGACAGCAGGAAGCATAGGATTTATTGTCTGGTATGACTTTATACGTATAATAAAAGGACATTTCAAACAAGATAAAAATGTAATAAAATTTTCATTACATACAAAACTAGTTATCTGGGCATCAGTAATCTTAATAGTTAATGGAACTATTGCAATTTGGTTTCTTGAAAAAGGTAATCTTCTACTTGGATTAAGCCTGAAACAACAAGTTTTAAATTCTCTATTCACAAGTATTTCAGCTAGAGGAGTAGGATATCTTACAGTAGATATTAACCATGCACTTCTACCAACATTATTTTTATTTCTTCCATTAATGTTTATAGGAGCATCACCAGGATCAACAGGAAGTGGAATAAAAACAACAACCTTTGTTATCTTTATTGCTACAGTTTCTGCTATCTTACGCAATAGAGAATCTGTAGAAATACGCGGTAGAGAAATACCAAATGACCAAGTTTATAAAGTAATGGCCATAGTAGCCATTGCTATATTTTGGATATTTATAATAACCTTTCTTTTATTACTTTCAGAACCTACACTAGAGTTTATACAAGTATTTTTTGAAACAGTATCTGCATTTGGCTGTACTGGGTTATCTACAGGTATAACATCTATCTTATCATCAATTGGTAAAATCATCTTAATTATAACTATGTTAATAGGAAGAATAGGTTCCTTAACCCTTGTTTTAGCTCTACGAAAAAATACACAGAAACATTTATATCAATATCCTAAAGAAAGAGTAATGATAGGTTAAAAACTTATAGGAGAACATATGAAATTTTGCGTTATCGGTCTTGGAAGATTTGGATATCACGTTGCAGAAACTCTCGCCTCTCATGGTATGGAAGTTTTAGCAATAGATATGAAAGAAGACATTATTGCCTCGATTAGAGACATAGTAACCCAAGCAATCTGCATGCAAGTTACAGACGTTAAAGAACTTCAAGCCATAGGCATTGAAGAAATGGATACAGCTATAGTTAGCATGGGTAAAAACATAGAACAATCTATATTAATTACAGCTCTACTTAAAAAATACTTAAAAATTCCTACGGTTATTGCTCGAGCATCTAACCCATTACATGAAGAAATATTGAAACTTGTAGGCGCTGATAAGGTAGTATACCCAGAAAGAGAGCGCGGTATCCGATTAGCTAAAAACTTATGCTTCCCTTTTGTAGATATGATCTCAGTAACACCAAAAGTCTCTATAACACAAATTACTGCTCCTAAGAAATTTGTCGGTAAAACTTTGACAGAACTCAATCTTAGAGAAACAAGAAGAATAACATGTATCGGAGTTAAAAAAGGTAACGACATAGAGCTGGTCGGCTCTAAATATACAATTTTAGTAGGAGACCAGCTAGTCTTAATCGGTGAAAATCACTATCTAGAAGGCGTGGCTAGATTAGCCTCAGAATAATGCCTAAATACTTTCAATACGAATAACTGTCAAGTTTTGACGATGACCCTTCTTAGTTCTTAGCTTTTTACGTCTTTTAAATACAAAAGAGATCTTTTTTTTATCTCGTATATGCTTTAAAATATTAGCTTTAACTGATGCACCTTTAACAGTTGGATGGCCTATATCAACCTTACCATCCTTTTTAAGTAAAAGAACGTTGTTTAATACAACAGAGCTACCAGCATCACCCTCTAACTTTTCTATTGCTATTGTTTTACCAGGGATAGCTTGATATTGTTTGCCCCCAGTTTCTACTATAGCGTATGTGTCAAACACTGACTTACTTATTTCTTTCATGGATATTTACCCCTTTATACTTGAAACTCCTCTAATTGTAACAAAAATAAGAAATCTGTCTATAAAGGCTATTAGAAGAAAAATCTATCATTCATTGTTTTTAATAGCCTCTCTTCAATATAATATTAATATAATATTTTTAAACATATTTTTCCAAAAAGGAGTATAATGATGAATAAAAATACTATATGTATAATTTTATACATATTTACAGCCAGCTTATTACGCGCAGACAATATTATTATATATAATGAAGTTCCCAATAAAGATATATCTTTAGGCACATACTATATAAATAAAAAAGCCGAACGACAAGGTCCAATTTATACAATAAAATCTGGTGAAAATAAAAATATATCGAGGCCAGACCGTAAATTAGGCTTTGATAGAAAAATTTACCTATCTGAATCTCCAGATGATCTAAAATCAGTTTTAAGTACTAATGACATAAGCAAACTTGGAAATGTAGCAATAGGTAACACTAGAGGCAATAAATTCTTTATTGGTCGAAAAGATACTAAAATTGATGGTTATAATGAAATGCAATGGAAAATAATATTCCCCTTTGTAGATAAAATAACACAAATACATAACACCAATGTCACAGCAATTCAATCAATAGCAGACCTACCTAAAAATGCTGTTAACGCTGCAATCAAGACAGTAGACCAAACTATTGAAGGTGTAAAAGCCGCATATACAACTATTTATAACGATAAATATAAGAAAAAAATAGCTACAGTACAACCTGTAACTACAGTTCAACAAGAAGAAAAAAGATTTCTAGAACAACGTGGACAAATCACAGCACCAGCCATTGATAAACTTATCAAGACACAATCAACTAGAAAACCTACTATTGCCGTATCCTTTAGTGGTGGTGGATACCGTGCCATGTTTGCAACATTTGGTTGGTCATTAGCTGCAAAAGAAATAGGTCTTCTAGACTGTATAACCTATCAAAGTGCTCTTTCTGGATCAACATGGGCACTTTCTTCGTGGTTATCACAAAATGAAAGCTTAGACAAAACTTATGATAAAATTATTTCTTATACAGAAACACATCTACTTAAAGATAATATTGCTTTATCCAATATTATTAAATCACTTGAATTAAGAGATTTATCAAAACAAGAAATTAGTATTGTAGATTTCTTTGGTGCACTTCTAGCTAATACATTACTAAAAAAAATTGCTCCAAACAATTTTGATACTAACCTGAATTCACTTCAAAAAGGAATTGAAAATGGTAAAAACCCATTACCTATACTAACAGCTGTAATAGCCCCTTATCCATATGAATGGATATACATGACACCTTATCAGGTATCATCAAAATATTTGAACATGTCTATCCCATGGTGGTCTCTAGGACGTAATTTTGAAAATAATAAAACAACAAATGAGTCTGTACCGTTATTGTTATCTTATATAATGGGAATTTGTGGATCAGCATTCTCTGCTAGTATTGGTGATGCACTTAGAGAAAAACTAATTTATGATCTCAATCCTGACCAATTAGAAAAAATACTAAAAATATTACCAGAACAACCACTCAATATTAAAGAAGCCTTCAAGCTGCTACTCAAGATTTTAAAAACTCCACAAATCTCTCCTAATATCTTAAAAGATAGACCTGAAGGCATCGCTGCCCACATTTCTAACCCTACATATAAAGGCAGTGGTCCTATGAAAAATAATCCTACCCTAGAACTTATCGATGGCGGTTATGGAGGCGGAGATCCAATGCAACCATTCTTTGAAGTTTATAAAGCTGATGTTATTTTAGTAATGGCTGCTTCAGAAGGAATAGCCATAGCTGTTAATAAATTCATGGAATGGGCTAAACGTCATAATGTACCCACTCCTAATATTAATGCTGACGAAGTATCTAAAAAGGATTTTGTTATATACAAAGGTGATTTAACAAAAAAAACACCAACAATAATATTCTTTATTCTTCATGTAAACCCATTCCCTTCAGCATTTAAACTTCAATATACACAATCTGAAGCTCTTAAAGTCGTAAATACTATGCGCGAAAATGTCCTTAAACACTCTGATGCAGTTAAAAACATTATTAAGGAAGTAACTGAAAGCCTACAAACACCTGAGTCAAATATATTACCCAAAAAAGCTAACTTAAATGTATTCTTGCAAAATTCTCACTTACAATAAGAAAAAGGGGCTCTTAATGAGCCCCTTTTCTTTTTAAAATGGTAGATCATCTTCAAATGGTTTTTGATCGGTAAAATCAACTTCGCCACTAGAGACTTCTTTTTTCTTTTTAGTAGATACTTTTTCTGTAACAACCTCTTCTTTAACTTCATCATATTCTGAAGAGGATGCAGTATCACCTTGAGCTGTGCTAGAAATAAAGGTAACTCTATCTGCAACAATGGAATGTTTACTACGTTTTTGACCAGCATCTTCCCAAGTATCTAACTTAAGACGTCCTTCAATCAACACTGAACGTCCTTTTTGTAAATACTGTTTACAACTTTCAGCTTGAGCTCCCCATACATCTACATCTACAAAACAAACCTCTTGTACCATGTCACCAGATTGCTTGTTTTTAAATTGTCGATTAGAAGCTAATCCTAAACGGCAAACAGCTTGACCTGAAGCTAACTGTTTATAATCAGGGTCACGTGTTAAATTACCCATAATTATAACTCTATTAAAACTTGCCATTAATTGCCCTTTCAAAGCCAAAATTTTTAAAAAAACTTGTTGTATAAATTTAACCAGAATTTTAAAAAAGAGATAGTATTTTCCATACCTGTGTCACAGTGTAAATGCCAGATGCATAATATAACGCAACACAAGTATGGAATTTTTTGAATTATAAATCTATACGATTATGGTATAATATTTTTTTGTACGGGACTAGTTGTTGCCCAGTGTGCAATCAAAGCTGCAAATGATACAATACCCACTTCTTCTATTAATAATCTTGCTCGTCTCATAGTCTTATCAAAGATTCCCATCTGAGCTAATCTTGAATCATTCTTATATCTATTCCATGCTGCGCCACCAAAACTCAACGTTATCAATGCAAAAATTGAGTGCTTTTTAATACTGTAACCTAAATCAGCAATACCTGGTATTGGTATCCATTTATACAATGGCTTACCAGATGCAGCAATATTTAAACCAATTTTCTGAGAACCATCTTTGTTATAAGGCTTTATCAATGAATAAAGCAAACTCTCATTATGCAAAATTTGATAACCTATTTCTAATGCTAAAGCCGATGTAATAAAAAACTGCTTATCTTTAGAATAATTATTAAAGTTAGTTGCATCTGCAATTTTTGCACACAATTTAGCAGGAAGTGTATTCTTACTACCATTATCAATAGAATCTAAATATGCAAAAATTCCAGCCATACCTATAACAGCAACTGATATCTGTTTTCTAAATAATTCATCTACAAAAAATTCTCTAATATGGTGTCTAACTTCAAATGTTCTAGATAAAATCCAAGATGCAAAATTAAGTACCCTATCTCTCAAATAAAAGAATGTATTAGTAAAAATTGGATCATTATCTATAAAAAGATCATAACCAATCATTAAAGCAGCTACACCTGAAAGGCCAATGATACCTACCCTCACGTCAGGCTGTTCTGTTAAGTAACCAATATAATTATAAGTATTTCTTAACTTACCGTATACTCTATAACCTAAATGTGTAAAAAAACTATTTTTTCTATACGGCTCAACTGCAGCTTTTCTATCTAAATTTGATTTTATACATGCAACCAATCTCAAAGCATATGCTCCTCTATCAGCAACTTGCTCTCCATCTATATTACAACCACAATGATTATTACCGATCACTGTTCTATGAATAATTTTCAATGCATTAGCAGCATCAGCCTCAAATGTTACATCGATATGTTTCAACTTATATACTATTGTTCTATTTAAAGTCTCTAACTCATTACGTAGTTGTACATTCCTATTAGGATTAAGAGGATCAGCTAACACATTTCTGCCATCAACATAATAGAAAGCCTTACTCATACATTGGTGAATCTCACTATGTAGAGCTTCTCTATTTTGCAAATTAAGTGCAAATACAAAGCTAAATAAATTTAATAATATTAAAGATAAAACAATCTTTCTAAATATAGCCATAATAACCCCCATATTAATATCCATATAATCTATATAACTATATCCATGGAAGCCTGTCAAAAGCCTATTTTTACTAGAAAAAAGAGATTTTTAAGACCTATTTAACATACTATGTAGCTCGTTGAAATCTTCAACTCGCTCTAAATATGCATAGTTTTCAAATAGAAACTGAGTATAAAGCCTAGAAGCCTCTTCATAAATATTCTTAGAATTACAATTACCCTGTATAAACTCAGGAACAATCTCCCTATTAAGAAGAAGATTAGCTAGCCCCATATACTTGACATTAGCTACAATACGAGCAACAAAATAGGTAATCCAAGAAGTTTTATAAATGATAATGGTAGGTATCCTCATTAAAGCAAGTTGCAAGGTAGCTGTACCAGGCTTTGAGATAGCTAAAATACATTCAGCAAGAGCCATATTTTTTTTATCTCCTGCTACAATTTCAATATCATAAAGTCCGTACTCTTTAAGTTTCTCTTCTATAAAATCTTTGGTAAATGATTCAGCAAGAGGGATAACAAACTTAAGCTCTGGATGTCTTTGTCTTAAAAAATGAATAACTTCTATAAAGAAAGGTAATAAAGATTCAGTCTCTGATCTACGAGAACCAGGCAAGATAGCAATTTTCTTTTGTTTCTCCGCTGTTATATAAGCATAATCATTATAGAACGGATAACCTAACCAAAGCGCGTCAACCCCTCTCTTTTTATACCAATCAACCTCAAAAGGATAAATGACAACAAGCTTATCTATATATCTTTTTATCTTATTAATACGCCAAGCTCCCCATACCCACAGTTGTGGAGGAGACAGATAAACTATTTTTAAATTTGGCTTAGCTTGCTTAAGTTTCTTGGCTAACATTAAATTAAATCCAGGAAAATCAACCAATAAAACTTCTTCAAATTTATTATTAAGAATATATCTAGTAACCGTATCTAAAAATCTAAAAATATATCGTAAATTTTTAAGAATCTCAGTCACTCCAACAAAGCTTAGCTTTTCCATTCTCTCATAAAGAACTATACCTTGTTGCTTTAGGAAATCTCCACCAATCCCTTCACAATATGATTCTTTTTCATATCCTGCTAAATACCAAGCAGCTATACGATCTCCAGAAAGTTCACCGCTTGAAATAAAAAGTCTCTTCATATTTTTAAACAATGAATAGAATTAACATCAGACTTAATTTCATTAAAATTTTTCTTTATTTCAACCATATTTATTTTATTACCAAATAACTCAATTTGCTGACTTAATTTATAAACTATATTTTCTGTTCCCTTAACAGCTTGATCTAACTGTTCTCGACTAGCTTTTTTAAAATATGATTTATTTTCAACCAGCTCCTGTGCCTTATTAGAAAAAGTTTTTTGCATGTCTCCAACAATCTGAAGAATGTTACCAGTCTCTTTCAAATTATCCTTAGAAATTGTTGATAATACAACACCTATATTCTGTACCACTTCAGCACACTTATCGATAACTAACTTAAAATTGCTACCTATAATCTCCTTAAGTTCATTTTTGGAATTCTTTTGCGGAATAATAAATTCAGGAACCTTGGCAAAAACAAACTGTACTAGCATAAAAATCAAAAATATTTTTTTCATATAACCCTCACCAACATCTAAATGTATATTTTATCTAGTTGACCATGCAACTTTAGCTGCAACACCACTTCTTGTTTGCTTTAATACTTTTCCTGATAAATTAGCTTATTAAAGTTTATTTAATTCTGAAACTTTAACCTCAGCTGCTTTCACTCCTATACCAAAAAATATCAAGCCCTTTAATCTTTTGTTCGCCTTCTCCTAATAGTTTTTACTTCTTTATCAGGATCAGATGCCTCACCATCAGCCATATCACTATCAGTATTAATATCATCAATAACACAGTCAGCTGCTTTAGAAGCATCTAAAAGTTCCTTTAATTCTCTGTTTTCTTTTTTTCTCTTATAGAAATGACTAAAAATGTTTCTTTTTGGAATAGGTTGTTTACTAGAATAAGGTCGAACAGAATGTACTCTGTCAGCATTCTTTAACTCTGAAGAACTATCATCAGATGATCTCAAATCATCATCTAGCTTAGACCAATTAGCACGTGCTACAAACTCTTTAGCAGATTCACAATCCTCAGTACGCATAGTTAAAAAGTCTATTCTACAATCACCACGAACAATACTCGTATCAGGCTCAACATTATTGCTAGGAACTAACAAGCCATGTAACTTATATGCTATAGCAATCGCAAAACCAATTGCAGAAGCACCTATTATATATGGATGACACTCAGTAAAATCCCAAGCATAATAACCTGCATCAATAGCCTTACGTCTATATCCTGGCTTAGTTAATTCATCTATATGATCAGATATAGCTAAACCAATATCTATAAGTTCATTAGTCACAAGTAATGCCAATTTTTTAATTTTAACTAAATCAGAATTTTTAAAATGATTTTCTAAAGATTCTAATTCTTTATTAACATCATTTTTTAAAGATAATGCAAATCTTCTATAAGAATATGTTGATTGAAAATTACCAACTAAAAAAGTATGAATTTTTGAGGTTAAATTTGGAAGATATTTCTCTAACGAAATAGAATTTAATGTACTTGTTCCTTCTATTCTTCTTAGAAGTTCATCCCTTTTAGCTACTATTTTTTCTAGCTGACCAATTACCTCTGCATCTACTCCTTTATCTATAGCCTCTTTAAAAGTTACTTTATTTAAAACATCA
This sequence comes from uncultured Pseudomonadota bacterium, assembly GCA_964491895.1. GTDB lineage: Bacteria > Babelota > Babeliae > Babelales > UBA12411 > CAZBHK01. The sequence continues at coordinate 70,731 of CAZBHK010000002.1, forward strand.
TAAAGAGGATTTACACCTACTGCATTTAATAGGCTACTTGATACACTTAGCATAGAAAATAAAAAACACGATCTAAATATTTTTTTCATAAGAATCCTCTTTATTGTAATAATTTATTGTAAATAATTCTAATATAAATATAATACACTTTTTGTATTTTTAATAAAATAAAACTATAAAAAAGAATTCTACTCAGATTTTATTTTTTAACTATAAAATCTCTACTTACACTGTTGATAAATGCTATAAATTCATCAATCTCAGTAGAAGCACTTTGAGACTCTAACTCAGGTATTTTCGAATGCAGTTTGTTCTTATCTATATGTAAAGACTGAATAAACCTATCAAGTGCAGTAATCCGTCCATTAACCTTTTTTATTTTACCTTCATACTGCGCTACCTTTCCAGTATCAGATCTCTTAACATAATGATGACGACGTATATGAAGACTCAAACGATGCTTTAGTAATAGCTCTTTTTTTTCACCTAAATCTTTAATAACTTCTGTTACAGGTTTGTTAGCACTCTCAAGTCTATTACCTAACGCTTGTACCTGTGTTGTAATTTCATCTAAACCTGGACTTTCTAATGTAATTACAACACCTTCAGCATCAGAGCCTTCTGAAAAGTCAGAAAGCTCATCGTCTATAAATTTTACTTTTT
>CAZBHK010000002.1:71493-155971 GCA_964491895.1 uncultured Pseudomonadota bacterium
TCTGTTTAGGTTCTCTAGAAAGAAACCAGATACCTGTTAATACTGTAATACCAACTGTAACACCAGCTGTTCGTGCTTTATGCTCACTAACCCAATCATAGGCAAATAAAGCTTTATCTTTAGCCCAACGAGACCATCCTGGCTTAGTTAATTCATCTATATGATCAGATATAGCTAAACCAACATCTATAAGTTCATTAGTCACAAGTAATGCTAAATTTTTGATTTTAGCTAAATCAGGATTTTTAAAATTATTATTTAAAGATTCTAATTCTTTATTAACATCATTTTTTAAAGATAATGCAAATCTTCTATAAGAATATGTTGATTGAAAATTACCAACTAAAAAAGTATGAATTTTTGAGGTTAAATTTGGAAGATATTTCTCTAACGAAATAGAATTTAATGTACTTGTTCCTTCTATTCTTCTTAGAAGTTCATCCCTTTTAGCTACTATTTTTTCTAGCTGACCAATTACCTCTGCATCTACTCCTTTATCTATAGCCTCTTTAAAAGTTACTTTATTTAAAACATCATAAAGAGGATTTACACCTACTGCATTTAATAGGCTACTTGATACACTTAGCATACAAAGCAATACATATGATCGAAACACTATATTCATTAAAAATCCTTTCTTGAAATACTCAACTAAATGTTTATGGATTAATCCTAGCAAAAGAAATTTATTACCTCTATATTTTTTAATTTAATACCTAATTTTACACTTAATACTACTTAATCTTTTCTCTATTCTAAGGAATCTAATGCTACTCTAGATAAACTATGACTTTCTCCAGATCTATCCATTGCAGATATTCTTATCTCAGTATCAGATACAAGTTGCCTAAATTTTTTATTAATCTGTATCTCTCGTAAAAATAATAAAAAAATTAATGCCTCAACTATAATATCTATATTATTCTTAACCGTCGCTCTAAATAACTTGATATAAGGATTTTTTTCACAACTTTTAAAATACTCTAATACACTAATATTTAATGCTTGGATAATAGTAAGTAACTCTTTATACCTTACTAATACATTATTACCAAATTTAATTTCTTCCATAACAATTTTTAATTCTTCAAAAATTGTTTTTTGAAATCGTTTAATCAAATAGATGATAACTTGCATTGATTCTGAATTTTTTAAAGAAAACTTTTCATTATATACTCTAAAAAACTCTTTTTGTATTAATTCAAACTCTTCCTTATGCTCTTCTGGCTCAAAATTATCAAAATATTTTAATATATTTTTAAATTGTAAAAGAATACTACTTACACATCTATCTTCTATTTTTTTTTCTACTAATGCCTCTTCAATATCAATAAAAAATAATCGTAAATTTAATTCTTCAGCATGAGAATTATGAAAAAATAAAAAACAATAAATTATTAAAATATATCTCTTCATTTTTACCACTTAAACAAAAAGGCAAGGAGTCCCAAAACGCCTTGCCTTTATATACTTAATTTTATTACTTCTTAAGCGTCTTTAGGAGTTCTTAATGACCTTATTTTCGCTGCACTATTTGTATAAGCTCTAGTACCAAGATTATAGGCACCATTACCTAGATTAGCAGTGCCAGACAAAACTTTTACTGTAGGACCTGTCTTATCAGTAGCTACACAATAAGCCTCAATACCTAATAATAGATAAGTAGCTATTTCTATACGACCACTCCAAGTTGAAAGTTTTTTCATAAATGGTTCAATATCTCGCTTGAATGGTAAATCATATACCATATATCTAACAGTTAAAACTACGTTCCATAGAGATGTTCCAACAAAGCCATAAGTCTCGGTCAAACTATTCTTTACCCATTGACTAATAGCTATACCCTGCTTTGTATTCATACCACCAGCCAATACTGCAATACCTATTAACTCTATAGCTTGTTTTGAACGTAATACATAACCTAAGCCATTTAAAATACTACCTAATATAGATTTTTGATTTACATCTAATGATGCTGCTTCAAGATTACCAACGTAAGCTGATTGAAGGGAATCAACATCCTCCTGAAGCTTTTTAACTGCTCTTCCCATATCAACTACTATTTTCAAATCGTCTTGAGTAAATACTACTTGTACAGTATCATCAGCTGGTACAGCAAACACACTCATTCCCATTACTAATGTAAATAACATTCCTTTTAAGAAAGTTTTCATTTTTTTACTCCTATTACTTTTAAAATTAGATTATATTAACAACACTTAATTACTGTTTTTTAAATCCGATTGCATCTTCCTTTCTTAATCTAATACCAATTTATCTCGTATCTGCTTTATACCAATTTTTATATAGTCCATCAATGAAAAAAATGAAAAAAAAGTAACTATCAATAAAATATATTGAAGATTATCAGCTGAAATAAAGCTAAATATTGAAAATATTAAATAAGAAAAAATAAATAATATTAAAATCAAAGTATTAAGACGCCCCCAAATTGTTGGCTTAATTATAAAATTTGGTCTAATAAGCTTAATTATAATAGCACCTATGACAATAATAAACTCACGACATACCATAAAGATCACAAACCATACTGGAATATTTAGAATGCCATTGCGTAAAGTAAGCGCAATAAAACAAGAAAGTAAGAAAATCTTATCGGCTAATGGGTCTAAATATGTACCAAGAACAGTTTGTAAGTTCATAAGTCTAGCGGTATAGCCATCCAAAAAATCTGTAAGCGCTGCAAATATGAATAATATTATAGATAATATTACGTTATCTCTCATTATTGAAATAAAAATAAATGGAGAGATTAAAACGCGCAAAAATGTAAAAAGGTTAGAAAGATTAAGGATCATGGTTCTTCTTTCAATATATTTGTTGATCTTTTTCTCTTTTATATTTCAATTTTTTCAGCTTTGAGATAATTTATTTAATAAAAAAGAATATAAAGATTATTATTATATAAAACTGTTAATAAGAATGAACTATAAAAATTTTTTTGTATTAATTATTTTTGAAGTTTTAATGTTAACCGCCGGTTCTCCGGATGGTTTTCCACGATTTTTATACAAAATAGATTCTCCTAAAATAGTAATAATTCCAGAAAAAAAAGAAACAGTCATTACCGAAGAAAAAATCATTCTTACCACCAAAGATGGACTAAAACGTCATGCAATCATAACTACTCAACCTAATGCTAAGGGCAACATTGTATTATGTCATCCAGCAACAAGAGATAAAGAGTATATGAAGGAATACCAAGATAAACTATTTCCTAATTATAACTGTATACGTTTTGACTTTAGGCGACATGGTGAGGATAGCGAAAATCAATATTCAACAATAGGTCTTAATGAAGCAAACGAGGTAGAGGCGGCTGTTGAAATCTTTAAAACAAGAGATAATACCAAAAAACTTCCTATTTATGGCTTTGGAATCTCACTAGGTGCTGCTGCATTAATACAAGCAGAAAGTAAAAAACACATGTTTAACGGACTAATTTTACAATCTTCTTATGAAAAATTAAAATACCAAATAAAAAGAATGGTTTCTTTTTATAATCTACCACTAATGGATATTTTCATATTCACATTCCCAGTAAATATGTATGTAAAAACTAAATATAGAATAAAACTACGTAGTAATAACCTAGTAAAAGAGATTAAGAAAATAAAAACACCTATTTTTTTAATCCATGCAAAAAATGATAGCTTTATACCTATTAGTGCCTTTGAAGATTTAAAAAAGGCAGCTAGTACCACTATAAAAAAAACCTGGACACCAGAAGATGGGAAACATACAAAGTTGCTTAATATATACCCAGAACTCTACCATCAACAATGTTCAGAATTTTTAGAAAACCTACAACAAACTAATAAACTCTTCTAAGACTCCACTCATTTTTAATACTATTAATAAAGTTCTATAAAAATATCGGAGTTATTATGAAAAAATTATTATTATTTATAATCGTTACCTCTATTTCCGCAAACGATCTTCCTAATTTCTGGAGAGCACCTCTGTTCCAAGGTGAACCTAAAAAAGATTTTACTACTTGTATAGACGTTAAAGGTAGCTATGGAAGTACAAGAAAAGGATTTGATGCTCATGGTCATTCAACCAATATTTTAAATATTTATGGATTAATTAATATTAATACTCTAGCGACAAACCTTGAAAATCTAACAATAGCTGCAAAACCAACCACCTACAACTATCTTAAGCCAACAACTGGTACCATACCTGCACTTAATTTCACAGGTGATAATGGGAAAATAGAACTGAATGGTAAACTTAACACACAAGAACTAGCATCTGAAGTAACAATGAACTTTATGTATGGATTCTATGGCAAAGCACATATCCCATACAGATGGGCAAAAATATACAATATCTCACTAATAAATAAAACAAGTAGCACTGCTACAGGAGCAGCCACTTTTCAAAGCTTCCTTGATAATAATTTTAACACAGTCCTAGAAGAAAATAATCTAGCTCCAGTAAATAAAAACTTTAATAGACAAGGTATAGGTGATATAGAACTCAACCTTGGATGGCAACGATTTAGTGATAACTTTGATATAATCAAAAACCTTTTATTGAATATTTCAGCCTCTCTTACAATCCCAACTGGACCTAAAGAAATGTTAAATCAAGTAGTCTCTATACCTATAGGATATAATGGACACTTTGGCTTAGGTGCTAAATTTAACGCACTAGCACACTTTTCAAACTGGCTTGGCATAGGCGCCAATATCGGAACAAATATCTTCCTAGATAAAACAACTACTATGCGCATGAAAACATCAAAAACTCAAAATGGATTAATTACATTAGAAAAAGGACGAGCAACAATCCATAAAGGTACATTGTGGAATTTAGGTGGATATATAAAAGCATCACCTATTGGCAAAATTTTTCTCATAGCAGGCTATTCATATACCACAGAAGAATCAACTCAACTTTCTGTAAAAGATGATATCTTCCTAAGTACCCTGCTATTTAATGAAGCGCAAACAGGCTCTATTACTAGTAATAAAAATGATATAGTAAACTCTGATCAAAAACTAAAATCATGGAATCAACATGTACTACAATTTACAATGGGCTATAATGCTCATGGTAAATTTGCACCACATATAGAGATTTTCTATAATTGCCCAATCATAGGTGAAAGAATATTTAGAACAAAAATGATAGGAGGACAAGCTGGGCTTACCCTCCATTTTGATTTTTAATATCAATATATTATATTATACAAATGCTTCAAAACGATGATCTACTACTACCTTTGCCACTGGATTCAAATAGCTATTCAAAATATTATCTAAAATATGATTAAAAGATTCTTGATCTTGGCCATTTAAAGTAGATTTAATCTCCCCAATCATTTTTATTAATGCTCGTTTTTTTTCATCTAACTTAATCATAAGAGATGGAATCTGAGAATTAGCTCCAATATAAATTGTAGAATTCATTAGCGAACCCATAGTTTTAGACTTATCCGTAGTACCAATAAGATACCACTCCATACTCTCAAGCTCTTGAGCTGCTCTCAACAAAATAGAAGCACATCTTTCAAACCAAGCAATATTCTCATTTTTTGCTTGTAAAGAACTTTCTATTGCGGCTTTAAGAACATTGACATATGAGTCTACGGATTCTTTATCTTTTCTAGAAGCATTCCAAACTGCTTTTGGATTATCTAATCTCCACTCTGTCCTTTTAATTTGAGCGGCCTTATATAAATTAGCAGCACCAAAGACACCAGCTAGAATTAGAGCTCCCTTGCCGAATTTTCCCAATTCAACTTGACCAGCATCAGCTATTACTGAACTAGCAGATGGGTCCTGACCTGCAAGTGAAAAACCGTCCGCCTTAACAGCTGATATAATAAATATAGATGCCAATATAGACAATAATATTTTCTTCATTATAACCTCCATTTAATAACCTCATTTCCTCTATCTATAAACCCTTTTAAAAAGAGCTTACATATACTAATTATTACCAAATAAACCCTAATAGTCAAAAGCCTCTCCATGGATTAAAAAAATCTTTTCAAATATAAGGAAAAGAGGCTTTTTATTAGTAGTAAAAAGCCTCTAAATTGCTATAATCTTTAAAATTAATAGTTTTTTGAAAAAAAAGGCTCTAAATGAATTTTTTTGATTCCCTCAAGAATAGAATTTTTATAGCTATATCTAAGACATTTTCATTACAAATAGAAAAGGTTCCTGGGATAGATATAACTCTCAATACTACTAAGGATGACTCCTTTGGAGATTTATCCTGTAATGCGGCCATGATCTTGGCTAAGGAACTCAAGGCTAAGCCAAGAGATCTAGCAGGCAGAATTCAAGAGGCTATTCTAGGGGATAATGAACTTAAAGAATATATAACTAAGGTAGAAATAGCTGGCCCTGGATTTATTAATATCCATATAGCTAAAAAAGCATGGCAAATTACTACCAAAGAACTTTTAGAAAAGTCAGACTTTTTCAAACTAAATGGTCCATATAAGAGATATCTATTAGAATTTGTAAGTGCCAATCCTACAGGACCACTACATATTGGAGCAGGTAGAAATGCAATAATAGGTGATGTACTAAGTAATATTCTCAATTTCCTTGGACATACAGCAGTGAAAGAATATTATATCAATGATGCTGGTAACCAAATAAAAAACTTAGGAACTTCCTTACAAATACGTTGTGAACAAGAATTAGGTATTAAGAAAGAGTTTCCTGAAGATGGATATCATGGTACATACATTCTAGATATAGCCAAGCAATGTATAACCGAATATGGGAAAGAAGTTATGAAGAAAGATAATTCTTTCTTCAGCAACTATGCAAAGGGAAAATTACTAACATTAATTAAGCAAGATTTAAATGATTTTGGAGTATATTTCGATAACTGGTTTTCAGAAAAAACACTCAATGATGATGGTTCTATAGCAAAAGTACTAGAAATCTTAAAGCAGAAACAACTTATCTATGAACAAGATGATGCTCTATGGTTCAAATCAACAAAATTTGGTGATGATAAGGATAGAGTTATCAAAAAACAAGATGGAGAACTAACTTATATAGCTTCTGATATTGCTTACCATAAAAATAAATTTGATAGAAAATTTGATGTTGCTATAGATATTTTGGGACAAGACCATCATGGTTATGTACGTAGACTCAAAGCAACAATGGAAGCCTTAGGCTTTAATCCAGAAGCTCTACAGGTAATATTATATCAATTGGTATCAATTAAAATTGATGGTGACGCAGTAAAAATGTCTAAACGTGCTGGAACATTTACCACACTTAGAGAAATTATCGATACTGTAGGTAAAGATGTAGCTCGATTCTTTTATCTCAATAGAAAAGCCGATGCACATCTAGAATTTGATTTAAATATAGCATTAAAAAAAACGGATGAAAATCCGACACATTACATTCAATATGCATATGTAAGAACTAAAAGCATATTAAGAAAAGCTCTTGAAGAAAAGATTGAATATAATATTAATGATTTAAAAGAACTCTCTCAAGCAGATATAACACTATTAAAAAAGATTATCTCGTTAAAAAACGTATTGAGCTCAATTGCTTCAACATATCAAACGCATCTATTAGCATACTATACAATCGAATTATCAAAATCATTCCATGCATACTATATGCATAATAGAATTATTAACAATGAAGATATAGCAACAACAAAAAGCAGATTATTGCTTGTTAAGATAACTATGAACAGTTTAGGAATTTGTTTAGACTTATTAGGATTATCAAAACCTGAAAAAATGTAATTTATGGCGAAAATCGATTTAAAAAACTTTAAAACTAAAAATATACGTAACTTTTCTATTATTGCTCACATAGACCATGGAAAATCAACTCTAGCAGACAGATTACTAGAAGTTACTGGCACAATTAAAAAACTAAAAAATGAACAATTTTTGGATAAGCTCCAAGTAGAACGTGAACGTGGTATCACTGTTAAAGCACAAACAGCATCATTATTCTATACCTACAAAGGTGAAGAATATATGTTGAATCTCATTGATACTCCTGGACACGTTGACTTTAGTTATGAAGTATCACGCTCTCTTTATGCATGCCAAGGAGCACTTTTACTAGTTGATGCAGCTCAAGGTATCCAAGCTCAAACAATGGCTAACTTCTATCTAGCATTCCAACAAAATCTTACAATCATACCTGTAATAAATAAGATTGATCTTCCAGCTGCTGATCCTGAACGTATAGCCCTACAAATGGAAAAAGCTTTTGATATTAAAAAAGAAGAATTAATTTTAACTTCCGCTAAAACTGGTGTTGGGATAGACAAGCTTTTACCTGCCATAGTAGAACACATTACATATCCAAAAGGTGATGAAAACAAACCGCTCAAGGCTTTACTATTTGATTCTTGGTATGATGAATACCGTGGAGTAATATGCTTAATAGAAGTTGTTGACGGATGTTTAAAAAAGGGTGAGAAAATTGTAGCAGCACATTCTGGTGGAATTTATGAAATATTAGACATTGGCATCATGCATCCAGATCCAGAGCCAACCGATGAGCTTTATACCGGCCAAGTAGGATTTCTAATCACAGGAATGAAAACAGTTAAAGAGACAAGAATCGGTGACACATTTTATCACGTTGGAAAACCGGTAGAAGCACTTCCAGGATTCAAAGCTGCAAAACCTATGGTATTCGCAGGAATATATCCAACAGATGCCTCTGAATTTGAAGACTTAAGAGATGCTATAGAAAAATTAACATTAAATGATGCCAGTATACACGTAGAAAAAGAAAGCTCTGCTGCTCTAGGTATAGGTTTCAGGTGTGGATTCTTGGGATTACTACATATGGATGTATTTAAACAAAGACTTGAACAAGAATATAACATAACCATAATTGCAACATCGCCAACAGTTCCATTCAAAATTATATTAACTAATCATAAAGAAGAAATAGTTGATAACCCATCTAAATTTCCCGACCAAGTCAAAATTGAAGAAATTTTGGAACCAATAGTCAACGCAACAATAATAACCCCCAAAGAATACCTTGGTGCTATATTAACTCTTTGTGAAGAAAGACGGGGTACTCAAATAGATATGTCCTACCTGGATGAAAATCGTACTATTATTCAATATAAGCTACCATTAAATGAAATTGTTACAGACTTCTATGATAAACTTAAATCTATAAGTGCTGGCTACGCCTCCTTTGATTATGATACTGCTGGATATGAAGCATCAGACTTAGTCAAGATGAACATTTTATTAAATGATAAACCTGTTGATGCTCTTTCGGTTATCGTCCACAAGGACAAGGCCTACTATCTAGGTAGAAAGCTTGTAGAACGACTCAAGACTGTCATACATAGACAAATGTTTGAAGTCATAATTCAAGCAGCTATAGGTGCAAAAATTATAGCTAGAGAACGTATCTCACCATTAAGAAAAAATGTTATAGCTAAATGCTATGGTGGTGATATAAGCCGAAAACGAAAACTTCTAGAGAAACAAAAAGCAGGTAAAAAGAAAATGAAACAAGTGGGTAATGTTGAAGTCCCACAAGAAGCATTTTTGACCATTCTTAAGGGAGAATAGAGACCTTTGGCTGTTGCGATTTTTTAGTACAAATTGTAGACTGATGTTATATATTTTTGCCAAAAATGTATAAAAATAGGCAAAACCTGGAGTTTTTATGAAAAGAAAGAAGGGTTATTTTTCTATATCTGCGGTTGCTAGCATGCTATCCGTCCATCAACAGACTATAAGGATGTATGAGAAAGAAGGTCTTATTGCACCTAAAAGGTCTGATGGCAATACACGCCTATTTTCAGAAGAAGATATCGATAAGCTTGAAGAAATCATCTATTTAACACACAAAGTTGGTGTTAACATGATCGGTGTTGAAACCATCTTAAGACTACAAAAAAAAATAGAAACCCTTCAAGAAGAAGTAAATAAACTTTTTCAACAAACACAAGGCCAACTTCAAGAAGAAACTTCTACATATAAGCAAGAAATCAAACAACATATTAGCGATCTACATGCCTTAAAAAAACAAAAAGCTATAAAGCTTGAAAATGAAGAAAAAAAAGAACATCAAAATGAAGTTGATGAATGGAAAATTGAATACGAATAATGAGGTAACTTATGATCCTAAATCAAATGAAAACAGCTATCCTATTAGCTAGTTTAAGTTCACTACTATTTCTTGCAGGTTATTTTATAGGTGGATATACAGGCTTATACGTAGCCTTTACAATAGCTATTTTTATGAATTTTATAAGCTATTTTTTTTCCGATAAAATAGTACTAAGTATGTACGGAGCTCAGCCATTAAATAAAGATGATTATGGTCATATATATGATATGGTTCATGAGCTATCCCAAGATATGAACATTCCTATGCCTAAGCTATGGTATCTAAAAAATACTATGGCTAATGCATTTGCAACCGGAAGAAACCCTAAACATGCTTCCATTGCCGTCACACAAGGCATATTAGATATCTTGGATTATAGTGAACTACGAGGCGTTCTTTCACATGAGCTCTCACATATTAAGAATAGAGATATCTTAGTTGGAACAGTTGCAGCTACTATAGCAATGGCTATAGGTTATCTAGCTGACATGTTTAGATGGTCTCTTATTTTCGGTGGTAACCGTGATTCTAAAGATAGAAGTGGAACACTTGGTGCTATTGTTATAGCTATACTTATGCCAATAGCAGCAATGCTTATACAACTAGCTATTTCAAGATCTCGTGAATACCTTGCTGATGAAACAGGTGCTAAATGTAGTAAAGATCCATTAGCCCTAGCGTCTGCTCTAGAAAAACTTTCTACAAGTGCCTCAATACATAAAGAAGCACCTACTTCTCCTACTCAAGCAGCAACTGCCAGCTTATTTATTGTTTATCCATTCTCTGGATCAGGTTGGATCAACCTTTTTTCTACACATCCACCAATGGAAAAACGAATCCAAAAACTTAGAAAAATGGCATAATATTACAGAAAACAACAATTTTAATTAATATCTTCTCAATTATTATTCTTCTAAATTAAAAAACATAATCAAACTCTATATTAATTTAAAAAAGTATTGCTATTTGGCAATACTTTTCTGTATTTTAAATAGTAGGAGAACTTGTGATGTAAAAGGGGAAGTATGATATTTAAAATAATAAGGTGGGTAAAATTTTTTATAGCAATTCTGGTGGTATTCAATGCTTTCCAAATATTCTTTATTGGACCATCAAAAGCATATGATCCGTTAGAGTTGGTGCGTCGTGATGAAACCTATTTTAAAGCTATTAATGAAGTTGATAAAAGTAATCACTCCATAGATGGCTCTACTACTCAAAAAGTTTCATTCTTAGCAAAAAAACAAGATGAATCTAATGAAACAATAACTCGAACTGGCCTTTTGACTCTACGTCCTAGAGCAAAAGGAACAGTTTTAATTTGTCATGGCTATACATGTAATAAATTTGATGTCATCTTTCTACGAACATTTTTCCCAGAACATAACTGTTTTATTTTTGATTTTCGTGCACATGGTGAACAAATAGAAAATCAATTATGCACATTCGGTAAAGATGAAGTCTATGATATTATGGGAGCAGTAGACTTTATAAAAAATAATCCTACTTTAAAAAAACAAAAATTATATGGATATGGCTTTTCAATGGGAGCAGCAAGTTTAATCGAAGCTGAAGCACGTAAAAAAATATTTGATGCCCTTATTCTAGATTGCCCATTTGATAACACAGAAAGCATTGTAGATGCTGGACTTGAACGATTATACCTAAATGTCTTTGGTTATTCTGTTGCTATGCCAGGGAAAATGATACTTAAAAACTTAGCTTTTAATACCTACGCTCAGCCTGTAATAAAATTTTTATTTAAAGCATTTGGCATGGATGCAACTAAGATAAATTCTCGCCTAGAACGAGTATCGCCCGTAGACTCTATTAAAAAAATTTCTATACCATGCTTTTTCATACACTGCAAAAATGATGAAAAAATATCACTTGGTGCAGTAAAAAAAATCTTTGAAAGAGCAGCTGGTTTTAAAAAAATGTGGGTAACCAATGGAAGAGGTCATTGCGATTCATTCTTTTTTAATCCAGAAAAATATAAAAGAAATATCAACAATTTCTTGGAGACTGCTGGCAACTTTTTCCAAGGGAAATCAGGATACATAGAAGAAGACGTATGAAAAAATTAATCCTTATACTGGTTATAACATTCCTATCCCCCATTTATGCTATAACCAGTATAAATTCTATCTCTCAATTCTATAACAAACTTAAAGATAAAGAACTTCTTATCGCATATTTTTATACTGAAAATAAAGATCTTAAAAAGGATAAAAATAACTATGAAAAATTTAAATGGGATTCAAAAATGTTTAAAACAACTGATAAGATGGAAAAATTTGTATACTTTATCTCAATAAATATAGATAAACCAAAACTTCGAGAAATAGCTAATATGTATAACCTTGATATAAAGCATACTCCTGTCTTTGTACTTTTCAATAATTCAACTAAAGTCGCAGAACAATATCTAACACAAGGTAATGTAACAGTCGGAATACTACAAGAATTTATCCAACTTTATTTTAAAACTCAACTTGATAAAAAAATAAAAGAAAAACAACTAGAACGAGAACAAGAATCCGCACTTATAGAAAGTGCTTATTATGGTCCATTTATTTATCGCCATGGTTATGAAAGATATGACTACTGTCAATACCATCATGGATACCACTCATATAGATATAACTGTCCACATGATTATTACCATAGACCTTACTATCGAAGATCAGGATTTCATATAGGCATAGGCTTCTAAATTTCAACCAAAAAGCCAAAGTGATTCAATTTTTCTTTAAAAATCCCTATACTGAGAAATAACATAATAAAATACACTCAATCCTATTCTTGGAAGTGGATTTTTTTAATAATAAACCAAGAGGAGGCTACAAATGTCAAACCTACTATTATCCTTTGAACTACTTTATTTAATTGATTGGCTACTAAAAAATGAAAAGAAAAGCCTACATAAGCTCATTAAACAAGCTGTAGATAACGGTTTTGCAATAGAACTAAACAAAATTACTAGTCCACCAACATCACAAACAAGTGAAGCCTTGCAAAATACATTCTTAGATTTCATTACCCATATAGAAGATGCGCTTTTAGATAGCTTAGATAACATAGAAAAACGTGAAGACATAGAACATGGCTTAATGAGTGCTTTCAATAATCTAAACATTAATAATATTCCATCAACTATTATATTATCTAGCTTAAGACAAGCAGAAATGGAACTTAGAAAACAAAATATAACCAATAAACAAGCTAGTCAAAAGGTATTATTAAAAAAGATATTGAAAAATTGGGAACCAACAGAACAAGATATTAATTAGAAAATAAACCCCATAACCTTTAATGCGTTACGTACTTCATATATAGGCAACCCAATTACGGTTGAATATGAACCATTAATATTTTTCAAAAAATTTTCACCTATGCCTTCTATTGTTGCCGCACCACAACATGTCATAGCACCTGGAACCATATTTAAATATGGTTCAATCTCTTTATCTTCAAGACAATATTCTACTGTTGCACTTACAATAAGTTTGGTTTGTGACTCTATCTGCCATTTACTATTAAAAACTCTTTTTTCTACCACACAACCAGTGGTTACCAAGATAGGCTCTTTACTAATAAGCTTTAGCATACGCTTAGCATCTTCAAAGTCTTCTGGTTTACCTAAGATATGACCTGCACTATTAACCAAAGTATCTGCTGTAAGTAAAAATATAGGCTTTGCTTTAATAGCTTGTGAGTCCGGCAATACAGCATGCTTCATCTTTTCTTCTGCAATAGAAAGTACATAATTTTCAAAATCTAATGTTGACTTAACACTAAGTTCATCAGCATCATGTCTCAATACTTCATACTTAATCCCACAACGAGAAAGTAATGCTTGTCTACCCTTAGATTGAGAAGCTATATATAAAATATCATTCATTTACTCACTAAGCTTATCTCTAATTTTTTTTGATATAATTTCTAGACTTAATATCCTGCTGCTTCTAATCTTTTATGAATTTCATCCATTATAAATGCACACTCTCTATAAACTTTTACATTATGAACAACTGCATCCGATCTAAGAACTCTTAGCTCAGTAAATAAGTAATTTAAATCAATCACTCTTCTTTCATTATAAAATAAATTATTATCAACTATATGAATAAGGTCAGACTGCAACAACTGAGTCATATCATATGTTATTGCTTTTATATGTTTATAACGCTTTATAATTTTAGCTTTTGGAACAAGTTGTAAATCAACTTGTTTTTTCATAACTTTATCAACTAATCTTGATACATCATCTTCATTTATAGCAAAAATAGATGATATAGAAAGAATTGCTCCTAAAACTAATAACTTCTTAACCATAATATTTAATCCTTATATTTTAAATATTATTAACGTACTACAATTACTGGTCTTCTTAAGACCCTACGAAGCCTATCATCCATTAATAAACTCCATCTAGCAATTTTTATATGATTAATTTGTGTGCCTATACGAAGACTCCTCAGTTCTGTACGTAACCAATTTACATCAATCACTTTTATCCCATTATGCAATATGGTCCAATCATTCATAATAAGAGATCCTGATTCAGACTGTAACAAATTAATCGTAGCAGATGTTATTGCATTCATATATTTATAACGCCTTAAAGACTCGTCTTGTAGAGTATATGCTAAATCAACTTGATTTTGCCTAACTTTATCAACTAATTTTAATACTTCATCTTCATCTATAGCAAAAATGGATGACATAGAAAAAATTGCACCTAAAACTAATAACTTCTTAATCATAATATTTAATCCTTATATTTTTAAAAAAGCCCTTAAAAGCAATGATTATTCTAACTTATAAATTCAAAATTGTCACCTAATCGACTTAATCAAACAATAATTCTTCTAAAATATCATTAATTGAATGAACTACTTTAGCACCCTGTTTAATTAAATCATGACAACCTTCAGAAAACTCATCAAAAATTGAACCAGGAATTGCAAAAACCTGTCTCCCCTGCTCTAAAGCAAACTGTGCTGTAATAGCAGCACCACTTTTTTTAGATGCCTGAAGTACTAAGCATCCTTTAGATAATCCAGCTATAACCCTATTTCTTGCTGGGAAATTCCACTTCAATGGTTGCGTTCTAAGAGCAAAAGAACTTATAAGCGTCCCTCCATTATTAATAACTTTTTTAAAAAGTTCATTATTACTTACTGGATATGGAGACAGTAAGCCTGATCCCAAAACAACAATCGTCTTACCCTTAACTTCTAATGCAGCCTTATGTGCCATAGAATCAGCACCTATCGCGCCACCACTCACAATAGTAAAATCATTTTTAACTAACTCAGGAACCAAGTAATTACAAACCTTTTCTGAATAACTGTTAGCCTTACGTGAACCAACAATGGCAAGCTTAGACTCTTCACCAAGCTCTTCACCTTTATAATACAAAATAACTGGTGGTAAATATATTTGCTTAAGTAACTTAGGATAATTATTATCAAAAATTGTTACAATCCCAACCTTGTACTTATCTATTAAAAAAAGCTCATCTTCTAAAAGTTTTTTATTTTCAATACCCTCTATAATAGCTACAGATTGCTGAGCAGAAAAACCTACATTCAAAAGGTCGTTAATATTAATATTAAAATTGTCAAACTTAGAAAGGAATTTTATAATAGCAGCGGGTCCAATATTTGGAAGAAGTGATAAATGTAAAATATCTAATGACGTCAACATTATTTAATAGATATGTATAAATAGACCTCTTTATCTATGGTATTAATGTCATAAACTTCAAAATCCTGAGTAAAAACTCTTTCAAAATTTAACTTAGAATTCCATAAATCATTCCAAAAATTTATCAATGTTATTGGCATAGGTCCATTTCGTGATATAACAAATGTAGGATTCATTTTCTCTTTTTTTTAATAAGAGAAAGCCTCCCAATAATAGAAGACTTTCTATATATAAAATTTATCCTAAAAAAGATACCTGGTCTTCCTTTTTTTCATCTATTTCTTCTTCATATAGATCCTCATCATCATCTATATAATCTGGATCATCTTGCTCTAGAGCAGCCATAACCGCACCATCAAACTGCCTTGTTACTTTGTCTTTATCAATCTCAGCAGCAGCAAGTCCCTTAACATTAGAAGAATGTCCACCTGTAGAACTATCTTCTCCTTCTGAATCAAATGCAACTACAGCTGAAAGCTCTTGTTTGTCATCTAGTCTTATCAAACGAACACCCTTAGCTTGCCTACCCATTGTTCGAATCTCAGTAGGCGAAAGTCTAATAATCTTTCCGTTAGTGTCGATTAACAACAAACTAGAAATATCTGAAACTTGTACTAACCCTATAACTTCTCCATTACGTTTCTCTGTAGGTATAGTACGAACTCCCATACCACCTCTATGCGCAACACGAAAATCTTCAATTTTAACACGTTTTCCATAACCACGAGAGGTAGCGAAAAGAAGATCATGTTCATTAGACACCACTTGTAACCCTACAACAGTATCATCTTTTTTAAGCCTTATACCACGCACTCCAGCAGCTTGCCTACCCATTGGACGAACTTCTGACTCATTAAACCTAATACCTTGACCTTTTTTTGTTGCTATAACAATTGTATCATTACCATTACTAATTCCACAAAAAACAAGCTCATCACCCTCATTTAAACCTACAGCCTTTATACCAGTACATCTAATCTTAGCAAAGGCTTCAGATGGAGTCTTTTTGATTGTACCTGCCTTAGAGACCATAACAATAAATTTATTTTCCATATCACGAAGACATAAAAGCTTTACAACTTTCTCTCCCTGAGTTAATGGCAATATATTTACAATAGCTCTACCCTTAGCAATACGTGAAGCTTCTGGAATCTCATATACTTGTAAACCGTATACTCTTCCCAAATTTGTAAAGAAAAGTAACTCATCATGATTCTTTGCTATAAATACATCTTCAATAAAATCTTCAGCTTCTTCTAAATCTGTAATACCTTTCTTACCCTTTCCACCTCTATGCTGAACATCATAGGTTTCTAATGGCACACGTTTTATATAACCCTTATGTGTAAGAGTAACCAATACTTCTTGATCAGGTATAAGATCAACCTCTTCTAAAATATCAACGGCTGCTTCGATTTTGGATTTACGTGCATCTTTATAAGTAGCTATTACAACTTCAAGTTCTTGTATAATTTCTTGTTTCAAAACTTCTTCATCATTTAAAATTAAAAGAAATCTCATGATATTTTTCTTAATTTCTTCCATTTCCTGACGAATACTATCACGCTCAAGACCAGTTAATTTTGAAAGCCTCATCTCTAAAATAGCCTTGGATTGCTCAATAGAAAGATTATACTTTTTATTGAGCGCTTCGCTTGCTTCTAAAGAACTCTTAGAACTCTTAATCAGAGGTATAACATCATCAATATTATCAAGAGCTATAATCAGACCTTCAAGAATATGTTCCCTTGCCTTAGACTTTGCTAAGTCAAACTCTGTCCTCTTGATAATCATATCTTTTCTATGTACCAAGAAATGATCAAGCATCTCTCTAAGAGTAAATATAAATGGTCTGTTTTGATATAAAGCTAACATTAAAATAGCAAATGAAGACTGTAACGCTGTATGCTTATATAACTGATTTAAAACAACTTGTGGAATCTCTCCACGCTTTAGTTCTATAACAAGACGAATACCACGCTTGTCAGATTCATCACGAATATTAGAAATACCATCTATAACTTTATTTTTAACTAGATCAGCAATCTTATTAATCAAATCAACCTTATTAACTTGATAAGGTATCTCTGTAATAACAAGTGCTAAATGCTTAGCATTTTCTTCTACGTCAACAACACCACGAACAATAACTTTACCATGCCCAGTTTTGTATGCCTGAACAATACCACCACGACCACAAATCACCCCACCTGTTGGAAAATCTGGTGCCGGGACTAATTCAAATAATTCATCATTTGTAAGTCTTGGATTTTTTAAAATAGCTATACAAGCACTACCAACCTCTCCAATATTATGTGGAGGAATAAAAGTAGCCATACCTACAGCAATACCACTAGCACCATTAATCAAAAGATTAGGAATCTTACTTGGTAACAATGTAGGTTCAAATATAGACTCATCATAGTTAGGAACAAATGGAACAGTATTTTTTTCAATATCTGCAAGTAATTCTTGAGCAATCTTAGACATACGTGCTTCTGTATAACGCATAGCAGCAGCATTATCACCATCAATCGATCCCCAGTTACCTTGACCATCTAACAAAGGATACCTACGAGCAAATGTTTGCGCCAAGTTCACCATAGATTGATAAATAGATTGATCTCCATGTGGATGATACTTTCCAATTACCTCTCCAACCACAGTTGCAGATTTTCTATATTGCCTATTGTAATAGTACCCTAACGTATGCATAGCATATAAAATTCTTCTTTGAACAGGTTTTAAACCATCTCTCACATCAGGCAATGCTCGACTAACAATAACCGACATCGCATAGTCCAAAAAGGACGTTTTCAACTCCTTTTCTATTGAAATAGGAAGAACAGATATAGAATTTTTAGTAGAGTTTTCCATATTTTACCTTATAAACTTACTATTAGATTTCCGCATTTCCACAAGAATACATAGCTCAAATTCTGAATACAAGACTTACGCTATTTGTGGTATAATTTACCCAACTAAGGGCTAACTCAACATTTTAATAACTTGCATAAATATCAATGTAAATACCCCTGCAAAAACATCATCTATCATTATACCAAATCCACCAAGAAAGTCTTGAGTTTTATTGATTGGAAAAGGCTTTACTATGTCAAAAAATCTAAAAATACAAACGGCTATCGTATATAAAAATATACTCTTAGGCAAAAAACAAAGAGAAATCATCATTCCAACCAACTCATCCACAACCACTTTTGAAGGATCAACAACTCCTGAATCTATAGCAACTTGTTGGCTAAATAACAACCCTACAATAAAAAAAAATAGAATGAAAATAAGATAAATATACAAAGGAATTACAGGAAGAAAATATATAACAAGAGCAACAATAAGACTACAAACTGTGCCTGGCGCATAAGGCACATAACCTATAAAACAAACTGTAGCAATCAACTCTGATAAATATTTATACATTCATAACCTTTTTAAATAGTCCAGATTAGTTATTAAATAATCTAACCCTGAATACACTGTTAACCAAACAACAGCATGTATAAATAAAATAATAGGAAAATTATCCATAACTGCAAAATGCCTAAAATTACACATTACTAAAATTACATAAATAAGAACCATTTGGAAAAAAGTTTTCCACTTACCTAAAGCAGATGTTCTTAAAATAATTCCATGTAATGTAAAAAAAATTCGTAATCCTGTAATAATCAAATCTCTAAAAATTATTATTAAAAGCATCCAAAGTTCTAAAATTCCAAAAATATAAAATGTTATAAAAGCTGTTATAACCAAAACCTTATCAGCTAATGGATCTAAAAACATTCCATATTTTGAAACAAGACCTAACTTTCTTGCAAAATAACCATCATAATAATCTGTTATAGCAGCTAATGTAAAAATCAAAATAGCAAGATAACCATAGCCTTTTAGAAAACAAAAAACAAAAACAGGGGTCAAAACTATACGAAGAAGAGATAAAATATTAGGTAAAAAAAAGAGTATATTCATTACAATGTACTATACTCTTTAATCTTATAAACTACCGCTTCTACTGGAATATTTTCAACCCAGGCATCATGACCCTGTGCAAAAATAATAGAATCTTTTTTTTGACCATATGGAATCCACTCAGGATTTTTATTTCTCATAAGAGAAATAATAGGAATTCGTAAAACAGAAGCAAAATGCATTACAGATGTTTCTACAGAGATCACAAGATTACATTCTTTAATAACCGATGGAAGTTGAAAAAAATTATCTCTAGCTTCTAAATAAAAAATTTTATCTAAGCCAGCAAAAACTTTTCTTACTTGCTCCGCTTCAATAGGCGGTGTATTAATAATAAAACATGTATCTTCAGCAGAAAGCTCTACTACTAATTGTCTAGATTTTTCTATAGGCCAACAACGTTTTTTATTCTTTGCAAACGAATTTACAAAAACTACCTTTTTATATTTTGTAATATTATTAATTTCAAAAAACTTTTGTCCATAATCTTCCCATTCAACAGGAATTTCAATATTTAAATCATCATTAGTAAACTCTAATCCAAAAAGCAGCTTAAACCATGTTGCATAAAGCTCTATAATATGCCAGTCAGGTTTATCAAAGGTTCTTGGAAGCTCATCATCCAAATATTTTGTAAGATCACGTCTCTTACTACGTATACCTACAACATATCCCTTAGGACAAATATATCGAGACCATTTTGCATATTTATGTGCACGTACACCACACAAAGAAATTACAACCGAATATTGTTCATTTTTTAATTCTTGAATAGTCTTTTTAAATAAACCCCACGTATGCGTTCTTGTATATACCTTATTAAAATAAGAACAATTAGAAATCCATTCAGTTATAGGATTACGTTCAAGATATTTCCATTTCCAAAATAATCTAGTACGTCGTACATCATCAACCAAAATATCTATTTTTAAATTTGGATACTCTTCAGAAAGAGTTTTAAAAAACTGACGCATATAGGTAAAATCACCTAATGCCAAATGAGTAACAAATAAAATTCTATCCAAATTTTTTAAAAGATGTTCAGATAAATATCTTTCATTATAAGACATTTTGAGATTGCTCCCGCACTTTTTCTAACTCAACCTTTATATCCACAGCAAGCTTACTAATATCAGCATTTGAGCATTTTGCAGCAATAGTATTAGTCTCTCTAACTAACTCCTGTAACATAAAGTCTAAACGCTTACCCTTTTCTATCTCCTTACCAAGAATAAGAGATTTAACTGTAGAAAGATGACTTTGGAACCTAGTAATCTCTTCATGTATATCAATTTTATTTAACATGGAATATAAATCTTCGAGTTTACCCTTAGCAGACTCATCACCTGATTCAAGTGATTGAGATGTCTTAGAAATAAGGTTCTTCTGTTGCACCATTAATTTTTCATACATTATAGAAACTTTTTCTAAACTTTTTTCACATAAGCTAAATCTTTTTTCTATATCCTTCTTTAGATGATCCCCTTCATTCATTCTTTCTTTAATAACCTGATCAGCAACCTTTTCTACAGCTAATAAAATATTTTTTTTAGCTGCTCCTGTAAAAATCGGTTTTTCTGCATCAAATACACTAGGAAGAGCTAACATATCAGAAATTGTTATTTCACCACGAACACCAAGTTTTTGCTTAATAGTATTTGCAGCATCAAGATATCCCTGTGCTATTTTTAATGATGGAATAACAGCGCCTATCTCACCTTCTGCTGTTGTAGGCTGTATGGAACAATAAATACGACCACGAATAAGTTTTTTTCTAAGCGTTGAATAAATATCCGTCTCTAAGAAAGTAAGATTTTTAGATAATCGAGTAGTCAGCTCAAAAAAACGTGAGTTT
This sequence comes from uncultured Pseudomonadota bacterium, assembly GCA_964491895.1. Classification (GTDB taxonomy): domain Bacteria; phylum Babelota; class Babeliae; order Babelales; family UBA12411; genus CAZBHK01. The sequence continues at coordinate 93,181 of CAZBHK010000002.1, forward strand.
AATGATTTAATCTCTATAGTCACTGATACAATTTTACCCTTAGAAATTACTAGATCCATAGTCTCAGCGCTATAACCTGTCATACTAAATAACATTAATACTCCTACTTTAAATTTGCATACGTACCTTGAACATCATCAAGATCGTCAATTGCTTCTAAAAGCTTATATGCTTTTTCTTCACTTTCACCAACAAGCTCAATTGGATCTTTAGTAATCCATGAGATCTCGGCGCTTTCTACAACTAATCTAGATTGCTCTAACCCTTTTTTTACTTTTTCAAGATCTTCTGAAGCACAAATAACAGTGGAACCTTCCTTATTATAAATAAAATCATCAATATCATAATTTAATAAGAATTCCAATATTTCATCTTCGGACTTATCACCAGTTTTTATAATAAGCTCAGCCTTGCGTTCAAACATCCAACTTACTGAGCCTGTTTCTGCAAGATTACCACCATACCTAGAAAAACAATGTCTTAACTCAGATACAGTTCTATTCTTATTATCGGTTAAAACATCAAGAATAATAGCCATGCCACCTGGACCATAACCTTCATAACGCATTGCTTCATAGGTAACACCAGCAAGCTCACCCGTACCTTTTTTAATAGCTCTAGAAATATTATCATTAGGCATATTAGCAGCTTTTGCTTTTTCTATTAAAAGCCTAAGCCTAGCATTACCATCAGGGTCGCCACCACCCTCTTTAGCAGAAACGGTAATCTCCTTAGTTAATCTAGTAAATGCCTTTCCTTTTTGCACATCTTGTTTAGACTTTTTATGCTTTATATTCGCCCACTTTGAATGACCTGACATAGTACTCCAGAATGAATAAATTAATAAAGTATAAATCTAACTAGTTTTGAACTATTTGTCGATACGACCTTACCAAAACAGGTCCAATCAAATAACAAATAAATGATACTAATAAGGCAAATAAAGAACCTGGCCACATAACCGGTGGGAAAATCTTAAAGTATATAAATCCTAAAATACCACCAAACATAGAAAAGGCTGCTGCTTCTTTTGCCAATTTTTTCTTAAAAAAACAAAACATAACCGAAACTAATAAGCTAGTAATAATAATTTCATAACTTTCTACAAGAACCTCAATAACATTATCAAAACGATAAGCTACTATTAAAGCAAATGAACCAACTAAAAAAGTAATAAGTTGAGAAAATTTAAGATTATTTTTAATTCCTAAAAATGAGAAATTAAAATCCTGTGCAATATTAGAACTTATAGCACATAATAATGAATCAGCGGTAGAAACTATGGCTGCAAAAATTGCACACATTACCAAAACAACCACAAACTCTCCAAATACACGTTCTATCAATACTACTAAAGGACTTTCACCTAACGGTATCACTAAACCCATTAATCTTGCCTTCATTCCTAAATAAACCGGGATATAGGAAAATAAAACTAAAAGCACGCCAGAAGTTAAAGCTGAAAGTGCTGCAATTTTTCTACTCTTAGCAGCAAAAAATCGCTGTGATAAATCTTGTTCCACAAACGCCAATAAAAACGGCATTAACAAAATATTAAGTAATCTTGAAAATGATAATTTTTCAGATGAAATAAATGCTGTCGGTGTAATCAAAAAAACACTATCACTACCAACTAAATAAAAGAAAACACCACCCAAAACAATTATAATAAATCCAACCTGGAAAATGTCAGTTGCTACAACAGCTCGTAAACCACCGATAACCGTATAAAGCATTATAAACAGCCAAAAAATAATTAATACCGACTCATTTCTAATGCCTAAGCCTAAAAATGACTCTCGAGAACCAACAACCGTTCCAATCAAAATACCACATAATGACAAGGCCGATATCGCAGAAGCAACCTTACGCAAAAACTTAGATTTATATTTTTTTTCAAAAAGCTCTGCTGTGGTCACTATATCAAAATCACGAAGCTTAGCCGCAAATCCAAAACCCAGAACTAAAAATCCTAACGCTAATCCTAATGAATAAAAAATACCATAATATCCAACAAAATATGCCTCCTTAGCTGTACCCAGAATAACACCACCACCAATCTGTGTTGCTAAAAGTGTCGCAACTAAAAAACCAAAACCTAAGCTTCTATTAGCTAAAAAATAATCATTATTATTTTTTATATTCTTAGATGCAAAAATACCAATAATAAGATATACAACAGCTAAGACAGAAAAAACAGTTAAAAATAACGTTATATTCATTTTTAGACTCCTAATAATTAGTCTATAGATTAAACACTGAAACTATAAAATGGAATTTTACAATAAAATATATTTATTAAGCCGTATAAAAATGATGATTATATGAATCAAATAATGAGAAAATTCTTGAAAGAAATTCTAAATTTATTTTAATAAGCGTATACATAATTACTTTCATTATTTTTTGAATCTAGCATAGATACCACATTGCAACAATCTTTTACGAGAAACCTCTTCTAGAAAAAGATCTCCACACTCTATCTCAACATTAGGGAAAGCGTCTTCCAAAACATTCCCTATAACATATGGAGAATATCCCATTGAATAACTATTCAATAATACAAATGATGGTGAAAGTTTCCTACATAGTTCTAACAAGTTTAAAATATCTTTTTCAAACTTGAAAAACTGTCCATCTTTACCCTTTCCAAATGCCGGTGGATCCAAAATAATACCATCATATCTTGCTCCACGCTTAATCTCTCTTGTAACAAACTTGATACAATCATCAATAATATGACGAATAGGCGCAACATCCAAAGAATTCAAATTTTTATTCTTGAGAAACCATGTAATAACAGCTTGAGAAGAATCAACATGTACAACCTTTCCTCCTGCCATAGCAACAGCTAAAGTAGAACCCCCGGTATAACCAAAAAGATTTAAAACTTCTGCTTGATTTTTGTAAGATCTTACTACACCAGTAAGCCATTTCCAATTCTCAACCTGTTCAGGGAAAATACCTATATTTTTTGTCTTAGATAACTTCAATTCTAATGAAAATGGACCACAAGAAACAATCCAAGGCTGCTTAAAACTAGCCTTTACTTCCCAACGATCATTAGTATAAATAGCATCAGGCTTCCAACTATAATTTTGAGGCTTCCAAATTATAGTTGAATCATGCCTAGAAATAATATTTTTACCAAAACGTTCTAATGTATGACCATTACCTGAATCAAGTAACTGGTAGTCTAATTTAATCATTTAATCTCTTATTCTCGCTATATAAAAAAACGAGCCACAGTATCCAAATACAATGAAATAAAAACATCTTCTTCAACTGCAACGCCAATAGTCTCAACAATAAAATTCTTAGATAACAATAATCTTAAAACAAATTCTTGATATAAGCAATAAGACTGATTCAACACAACTAAGCTAGATATCACCAAGCCAAACTTTAACTATACCATGGATAAACATACATTACCTTGGACTCATAGCCGTTTCTTTTTTTTCACCAATTCTCTTAAAATAATTCTGTTTGTAACACTTCATTAAAAAGTCTTCTTCGTAAATAAAGCATTTTCTGAGGAGTAATAACTCGACCTCTAGGACCCTTTTGTAAAAAACCAAGACGTAAAAGAAATGGCTCCACAAAGGCCTCTATTGTATCTTTGTCCTCACCTGTTATAGCAGCTAAAGTCTCAAGACCTACTGGTCCGCCACCAAAATCCTTAATAATCTTGGAAAGCAACTCCCTATCCAACTTAGTTAAGCCATCCTCGTCAATACCAAGAAATGTAAGTGCTTCCTCTACAACAATTTTGTCTATTTTCTCTTTCTTTTTCACTTGAGCAAAATCTCTTACTCTTCTTAATAGTCTCTTTACTATACGAGGCGTACCACGTGCACGTCTTCCTATAGTAAGAGCCGCATCATCTTCTATATCAATCTTAAAAAAAATAGCATTTTGTTGGACAATTTTTGCAAGATCTTCGGCTTCATAAAAATCTAACCGCTCTACAATACCAAAACGTGTTTGCAATGGACCTGATATTAATGATGTCTTAGTAGTAGCACCAATAACAGTAAATGGATTTAATGGCAATCTTATTGATTTAGCACCTGCTCCTTGACCAACGATCATATCTACACAAAAATTCTCCATCGCACTATAAAGAGACTCTTCAACATTTTTTGGCATTCTATGAATCTCATCAATAAAAAGAATCTCTTTCTCTGCCATGTTAGACAAAATTGCAACAAGGTCACCACTTCTTTCTAAGACAGGACCACTTGTTATCTTAATATTAACGCCAAGCTCTTTTGCCATAACCTGTGCTAAGGTTGTTTTTCCCAGTCCCGGAGGCCCAAAAAGTAATAAGTGATCTAATGACTCTCCCCTCATCTTACAAGCCTGTGTATAAACTTGAAGCTTCTCTTTAACAGCCTGCTGCCCAAGATACTCGTCAAAATTACTTGGATTGAATGCAAGATTCCGATCTTCGAAATTCTCCTGCATATTCAAAAGTTCTATAGGCTCATTTAAATTCATAATCATCTCTATTATAAAAAAATTAATCTCACTAGAAATATAATACAACTTATCCAAGCAAATTATAAAATTCAAAAAAAATATAAGTTGAAAATAGATAAAAATCTTGGATTAGTATCCATTCAAATTTAAAGCAACAAGCAAGCGTTTCAATTGTGTTTTGATTACATAAAAAATTGGCTTGGAAACTACTGTTCGTTTTTTATAAATTTCTAATGCCTGTTCTAAACTCTTACCATCTCTAATCTTCCACCATTCATTAACAAATTTGTTTATCTTAGGACTAGCCATTCTTACATGACCATGCTTAAGTCTATATTCTTTTTTACCCCTTTTAAGAATATAGTCAGTAGTTTGTATATTATTTTTTAAAAACTCACGTTCCATAACAAATAAAGCACAAAATAAGCTTGTCCTATCAGCTCCAAACTGACAATTTACCTTTATTGGAATCTTTCTTCCTATATCATCCTTAGTTGAAGCCTTAGAATCAAAAACATACTTAAGAGGATTTTTCTGAACATCCTCTGCATTATTTATGACACCCTTAGGATTATGGATAACAGCAAGCATAATAAGCAGGGAATGTAATGATGGATATCTACTTTTACTAGTTTGAGCACAAATAAAAGTTGCACCTGTCTCATCTGCTGCTTTTTTTTGTTGCTCCCACCACGAAACATTAGGATATGCGCCACGTAACCCTAATATTATTTTTATACCTTTGGCTTGTATATATTTCTTTTCTTTTTGATAGCCAAGTTGTCTAGATCTATATAGTTCATAACCATCTACCTTATGAAAATTATCCTTGATCCTATCTAAAATCGATGGAAACCCACCAGCATCAAACGTATTAAATAAAAATAATATTAAAAACCATTTTTTACGCATAAAATAGCCCCTCTTTTCTTATAGAATACTATTTAGAAGAACCCTATCACAAGTAAATTCTTCCTTTTCCAATTGTTTCTGGTAGAATCAAAGGGAATATGGGTTGCTAGCTCAATTGGTAGAGCAACAGACTCTTAATCTGCAGGTTCTGGGTTCGAGTCCCAGGCGACCCACCAGCAAGGATGGCGGAACTGGTAGACGCACTGGCCTTAGGAGCCAGCGGAATAAAATCCATGGGGGTTCGAGTCCCCCTCCTTGCACCAAAAAAATTATTTAAATTCTGGCTATATTTTTTATACATGATTATGCTTTACACAGATCTTAAAAAGGAGAACTGTGTATGCGCCTTACTGAGCATAATCATGAAAAAGATTTCATATTTAAAATAGATAAAATATCTTCTCATCTGGCAAAAGCTATAATAGAAATAAATCCTAAAACAGTAGAGGCCATACGAAGCCAAGTTATTACTCTTTATAAAAATAGAATCTCTAAAAATGGATTCCAAAATATTCCAACACTATACTTAGAAGAAAATTATAAAAATGAAATTAATTCTTCTTTAAAAAGCTTTCTACTTCGTTATTACGTACTAGATTTTTTAATGAATGAAATTGCCTCTCACCATATTTCTATTGCTAACCATCCAAGATTAAGCCACATAGAAATCAGCAATGATCTTAGAGCAGTTTATAGCTTTGATCTTTCTATAACCGCCCCAATAAATATTAGAGAATGGAAACATTTCTCATTCAAATCACCAAAACGAAAAAATTATAAAGATCTTGATAAACAAGTATCTTCATTTATTAAACAAGAACATGAACTCTGTAAAAAACATAAAGAAGGTATTATAGAAAGCGGAGACTGGATATGTTTTGATGCAATACTTGTAGATCAAACAGGTAAACCTGTAATAAAGGAATATAAAAATAATCTTTGGCTAAGAATAAATATTGATACATTAACAGATCCATTTATAGAATCATTTTTAGGGAAAAAAGTTAGTGATTCATTTCTAACAAATCAACTTTCTTTATATGAAAACTTTGAAGATGAAACAAGTGGTAAACATTATTTTTTTATAACAATCTTCTCTCATATCAAAGGCTCTTACTGCAATCTAGACATCTTTAAATCTATGTTTAGGTTAAAAAATAAATCTGATATACACGAAAAATTAGTAGAGGTTTTCTCATATAGAAATGATATCTCACAACGTAAATCAATTATTGAAGAAATGTTTAATTTATTCTTTTCAAAGCATCGATTCGAAATTCCTAAGCATTTAATAATCAGAAAACAAGAAGAAATTCTTCACTCTCTTAAACAGAAACCTGACTATCAAGTTTATAAATTACAAAAAAACTTTAATGATCAAGTAGCTGTATTAGCAGAAAAATATTTAAAAGAAGAAGTATTAATAGATCAACTTGCCTATCATGAAAATATCAAAACCGATATTAAAGATATCCAAAATTATTTAAACTTATTCTCAAATCAACGCCTTAGAGAGTTTGTATATTTCAAACCTTCATACGATACATTTGAAGAATCAGGTGTCCCTATTCATAATAGTATCTTAAAACATTTTTGCCGTAGAGAAAAAACATTAAATCATGTACTATACCATTTAATGCGCTAACACTTTTATAAAAAAGGTTTTTGAAAATGGTACATAAAGTTATAATAATCGGCTCTGGACCAGCTGGTCTAACTGCCGGTATCTATACGGCTAGAGCAAAAATGCAACCTCTAATAATAAATGGTAGAGTTCCTGGTGGTCAGCTAACAACAACAACTTATGTTGAAAACTGGCCTGGAGATATTAGCATTCTTGGACCACAACTAATGCAAAGAATCCAAAAACATGCTATTCATTATGGAGCCAGTATACTCGATGATATTGTAACAAAAGTTGATTTTTCAAAAAAACCTTACAATATCTTTACAGAAACAGGAAAAACTCTACAAACAGAATCCATTATTATTGCTACAGGCGCCTCTCATAAAAAATTAAATATCCCAGGTGAACAAGAATACTGGGGTAAAGGCGTTACCACTTGTGCAACTTGTGACGCTCCTTTTTATCAAGACAAAGAAGTTATAATAGCTGGTGGTGGTAATACAGCCATGACAGAAGCCTCTTTTTTAACCAATTTTGCTAAAAAAGTAACCCTAATCCAAATCTTAGATAATATTTCCGCCACCGATCCTATTAAGGATACAGTCTTAAATCATCCTAAGGTTGAAATTATTTTAAGCAGCGCAATTAAAGAAATTAAAGGTGATAACCAAAAAGTTACTGCCGTCATCATAGAAAACCAAAAAACAAAACAAATCTCTTCTATCAAAACTGATGGCGTATTTGTTGCGATTGGATTCAAACCAAATACTGATATTTTTAAAAATCAATTAAAAATGAATTCATTTGGATATTTAGAACTCAGTAATACAACACATACTAATAAGGAAGGCATCTTTGCTGCAGGTGATGTGTCAGATTATAATTACATGCAAGCTATAACTGCTGCAGGGTTAGGATGCATGGCTGCACTAGATTGCCAATCCTATTTAAATATATAAAATACTTGATTTAGTAATATTTAATACCTCATAATTTTTAAAATATATTTTAAATTATGAGGTTATTATGAAAAAAATTTTATATATTGGTTTGTTATTTCTCTTACAACCAATAACTTATGCTATCGTTTTAACTTTAGATGATCTTAAAGATTCAGCTAAAGTTATTGCTGCATATCAAAGCAATAAGGTTGAAGTACAAATCGAACAGCTAAGTCAACTTAGTGGGAAAAAAACAATAGAAGTTAAAGGCACAGTAGACGTAACCAATAAAACATACTCCTTATACTCTGAAGTCTTCCCAGCATTTATTGCTGGTCCTGTAAATATGTCAAAAATAAAGCTCATCATAACTGAAAAAGGATACCACTTAGAAGGTAATGTTACAGTATTTAATCAACCAGGAATAATGAGCGTTGATAAGCTCACCCCAACTGAAGCAACTTTAAAAATGAGTTTTGATAAATTAAACCTCAACCTTACTCCTTGGCTTCAAGTAGGTATCAATAACATGAACTTAAAGTTTACTCAAGGACAACCACCAATTATATATGTAGAAGTATATCTTTTCAATAAAAACCTAATTCTAACTTTTGAAAAAATTAATAATATTCCATCCATAATAATATCAACAGATACATTAGGGCTAGAAGATCTAGTTCCCGATCTACCCGATGATGTAGCTAATAAAGTAAGACTACTAGATTTAAAATTAACAATTGCAAATTATCAATCAAATCTCAAAGATCCTGTAAAACTTACACTTAATGGCTTTATTGATTTAACAGCCTTTGATCTACCAATAGATAATATCTCAAAACTAGCCCTTCAAGGAGAATTAACAAGCACATCAATAAAACTAATCGCTACACTTAAAAGTCAATTTAATTTTGAAGATGTTGGTAATATTACAGATCCCAAAATACAACTTTTATTAACCTTAAACCCTGGTAAGGTAGTTACAAAAATAATAGAAACTACTTTATATAAAAAAAAATCAAATAATGCTATTTTCACTTCAAAATTAAGCCTTATGGGAAAACTCAATTTTAATATTCCAGAAATAGGAATCCTTCCAATTGATCTTGATGCATCTTACTCCAAACCAATAAAGCGCGGTAATGGCACATTTTCATTAGCCGGCAAAGTAGCAAAACCTATAACCTTCAAAGATATAACAATTAAAAATGTTGAAGTATCTAGTTTATTTAATAAAACTTCATTTAAGGGAGATTCCATAATCACCTTTGGTGACAAATCTTATGAAGCTAGTGTAAGTCTTAACGTAATAAACAACTTTAAACCTTCTGCACCTAACCCAGAAATAAACAGTAAAGATACAACCGAGAAACCTGTCGATACAACCGAGAAACCTGTCAAAGAAGAAGAATCTTCATCTCAAGCTAATAAAAGCAAACGACTATTTACTGTGAATCTTGAAGGAAAACTCAAACTAGATAGTATTACACCTTTCCCACAAGTTCCAGGACTAGAGCAAATTACCATTCGAGAACTTGGCATAGTACTTATTTCAGAAACAATAAAAATTAAAAATAAATCGATAGAAAATAATTACATAAGCCTAATAGGTAAATCAAGAATCCTAAATACAGATGTCAAGACAACTTTACGAATAGCTAATGTTGATAATAAAACAGGCGTTATATTAGAGGCAATGGTTGAACCCGGATGGAAAATATCAGACTCCTTCCCTCAACTAAGAGGTACCGAAGTAGAAAAAATTACATTTGAAGGGGTAGGCTTTATAGCTTCATCAATCGACTTAACTGATCCAAAAAGAAAGATAAAAATTCAACGGGGGCTAGGATTATTCGCCAAAGTTAAATTGACAGGTAATCTTGAAAATATATCTAAACTTGTAAAAATAAGCGAATTAGAAGCATATGGAGTTATTGGAGGTCCAAACATAATTACTCTAAAAGCTGGTATTCAAGGTAAATTAGGTACAGATACTATTAGTTTATCCGGATTAAATTTGGAAATTTCAGGACAACCATCTATCGCTATACTTTGTTCAATTACTGTAAAACCTTCCATAAAAGATGAACCACTTCTATTTACAGGCCGACTTGGTCCAACCCTTACAGGTTTCTTAATGGCCGGAACAATGGAAGGTACATGGAATGATCCATTTGGAGTAAAAAATTTACAAATTGGCAACCTAGCAATTCAAGGTCAAATTTCTTGGGCTGGAGTTCCTTCCGCCGCAGGTATAGCTGGAACCCTAGTAATAGGAGAAAAAAGCTTTGAAATGGCAGCAGCTTTTGGTGCTGATCCTAGACAAACAATCTTAAGAGGTAAAGCTAACGCTCTAACATTAAAAGATTTTACAGATTTAGCCAATAAGATGGGAGCAAAAATCAGTATAGATACACTACCAAATTTAGGATTTAGAGATGTAGAAATCCAAGTAGCTGCAACTCAAATTAAAATAGGTGAACTAACATATGATGAAGGTCTAACCTTCAAAGGTAAAATATTAATATACAATTGGGATGGTATAGCCAATGTTTCTGTGAGTTCCAATGGTATTATCCTAGAGGGAGCCTTAAAGGCATTTAAACTAGGTACTTTCTTCTCAGCTACAGGTGCCGGACCAGACAAGATCAAAGGAACTCCTGATGACGGACCATTAATAAGCTTAAAAGCAACTACTGGTGATCTACCAAGCTTCTTCCTCTCAGCAGAGGCTAACTTCCTAGGAATAAATGGTGATATAAGAGCAGATATTTCAAAAGATGCTCTATCATTCTCAATGGATGGTAAAATATTCAATGTCTTTGAAAGTGGAATTACAGTCAATTCTGTAGTAAATAATTTAGGCATACCTAGCGATTTACTATTCGTAGCTAGTTTAAAAGCAGACTTTCAAACAGTGCTCCTAGGCAAAGTAAAAGGACTTATACAAGCTCTAGCTGATGAAGCAACTAAAACACAAACAAAAATCAACAACTTACAACAAGAGATTAACACCTTAACTACACAAATCCAAAAAGAACGCGAATCAGGAATAAACACTCTCAATAATGCAAAACAAAAATTAGATACTATAAATAGTAACATTAGTATTAACAACTCCAAGATCAAATCTCTAAAAAATTCCATAAGTTCTGCTGAAAATTGGATTAAGCAAAACTGGATTCAAGTACAAGCTGCTGCCGCCAAAGGCGCAAGTATAGTAAAATGGAAAGCTGAAATAGTAGGACTTCAAGGTGCAAATACAACTCAAGCAGGCTATAAAATAGTAGCCGAAAATGCTTTAGATGCTGCCAAGAAACTAGTAGCAAATACTCCTATAGAACTAGATCCTAGATTAGTTAAAAAATTCGCAGATAAAAAAGCGCTAGAAATTTATTTAATTCCTTTCAACACAGCCCTAGAAATTAATAATACACTTAGCGAGATTAAGTTAATAAAGGGAACAATCAGTGGTAGCGCTGAAGGACTGGGCAAGGGTAAAAACCCTATACTGGCCGCAACATTCAGTTATAAAGGCCAAACCTTCTCAATAAGTGTAAACTTTGACCCTGCACACTTTGACCAAACTATGGCTGATATAGCTGCCCAAGTTAAAGATCAAGTAATAAAGCTACATCAAAAGAAATAGTTTTTATAGAGGGGCCTAAAAATAGGCCCCTCATACTTGCATGATCCTACTTTATCCGCTAAAATACTAATTGATTGTAACATTACAAATAATATCAGGAATGCTATATGTCAATTACATTTAAACCAAGTAGAATAAAAAGAGCTAGAAAACACGGTTTTAGAAAACGAATGGCTACCAAAGATGGTAGAAGAATTATCAACAAAAGAAGAGCTAAAGGCCGTAAAAAATTAACGGTTAAAATTAGCGGTAAATGATTAAATTTCGACAGCTATTCTCATTTACCAAAAAAGAAATAGATGAGTGCCTTTCTAAGGCTAAACGTAAAATCACAAAGCCAGAATTTAGGCTTCTTTTTTTACCTAAAACTGAAGCCCCTGGTAAACTTCTCATAGTCATCCCAAAAGCTAGCGGTAAAGCCCATAAACGTAATAAAATACGACGTCAAATAAAGTCCATCTTCTACGAAGAAAAACTCTATCAAAATCCAGGAGTCTGGATACTCATTGTATATAAGAAAGCAATGGAACTATCTTTTAATGATATTAAGCAATTCTTACAAGTAATCCATTAAGGAATTATTATTAAATGCTTACTATATCCAAAAAATTTTTAGACTTCATAACACCTTTATATAAAGCAATCCGCTCAACCCTAGGTTATTGGGATGTATGCATATACCCTGTTAGTTGTGGCCGTTATGCAAGATATACTCTACAAAATAAAAATATATTTATAGCCTTGCCATTAATAATACTTAGAGTATTAAGCTGTAACCCTATCACGGGAATAATCAGAAGTCGTTTTATCAAATAAATACAGTACAATAGTAACTATTATGATTAACCACTATAAATTACTTAAAATAGAAGTAACCAAATACTAATTAATCTTTTAAATCAACATAGGAAATATTTAATTTACTATTGTAAACAAAGGCTTTTTTTACTACAATTCTAAAAAGGGATGTAATGAAAAAAGTTTTTGTTTTAATTATTTCTATTTTTTCCAATAATATATTTGCCTTAAATCTATCTTTAGAAAAGGCTTTAGATATAGCTTATAAAAATAAACCCAGTCTAAAAGCTCTCGCATACCAAACTAAAACAAATAAATTTAATCAAATTGAAAAATTAAATGGATATTTACCACAAATCAATTTAACTGCTGGTTTTTCAACAAAAAGTCATCAACAAGGACTTGGTGGTACTTATACAGTCCAAGGTAGCCAATTAGTTTACAGCTTTACTGGACCAGTTGAGCTTTATAAAATTGCTCAACAAGACACAGAATTTTCTCAAATTGCAGAACAAATACATAGAGATCTTATTCGTAATCAAGTTGAAGTAACATTTTTTAATAGCTGGTTACTACAAGAACGAATCAAATATATAAAAAGTTTAAAAAAATCTTCCATTGAAGTTTTCGCTCTAAATAAAAAACAAAAAGAGCTAGGATTTCTCAGCAAAGATCAATGGTTATCAAGTAAAGTAGCATTTGATAATGATACATACAAAATAGATTCCTATATTAATGCTTTCAATAACTCGTTAGCAGATTTAGCAACTGTATTAGGTATAGAAATAAAAGAAGATATCAATTTACTCTGGACTCCAAGTATTAATCTAAAATATGAAACTTTAGACTCTTATATCTCACTAGCATCAAAAAATAGAAAAGAACTGATAGCTAAAGATAAAGAAATAAAAAAAAGCTCTTTAGAAAAATCATTTTACCAAAAACAATATCTACCATCTCTATATGTTAATGGTACTCTTGCAAAGGTAACAAGCTCTGTTATTAAATATCCTAAAGAATTAGGAGTCAGTCTTAATTGGTCATTTGACGGACTTTCCAACCAAATCAAAAGTAAAACCGCAGATACTAAAAGAATACGGTTATTAATGGAAAAAAGTGATTTATATCAACAAATTCGTAAAGAAGTAACACAAGCATATAACAACCTAGAAATATCAACTAAAAATCTCAAATCACAACAAACTATATATGAGAAAGAGGATAATAAATACTCTCTAGAAAATACTCAATATAAAATTGGTAATATAAGCAAACCACAACTAGAACAAGCTAAAAGTAACTGGGAACTAGCTAAATTAAACATACTAGAAAGTAATGTTGATTTATCTATTAAAAAAAGTTATTTGCTTTTCGTATGTGGATATCCGGGTAATAAAAATGAATTTTAAAAAAATATTTATCATAATCGTATTAATAATTCTTGGTATATCAGCTGGCTTATATCGCTTTAGGCAAAACAATAAACCACTACCGTTTGTAACCATGCAACCTGAAGTTAGAAATTTAGTCCAATATGTAAACTGTGCTGGCAAACTCAAAGCTGAAGATCAAATAACTGTAGGTAGCTTAATTGCTGGACGAGTCATAAAAATTTTAGCAAATGATAACGACGTTGTTAAAAAAGGAGATCTATTAGCAGTCTTAGATAATGGCATAGGTGACACAGCTAAAGAAAGAGCCAAAGCTGTAATGAATGAGATTAAGGCTAAACTAGATTATACAAAGGACTTTTATGATAAGGAAAAACAACTTTATGAACTTGATCAAATATCTAAAGACAAATTTGAAACAGTAACCAGAGACTACCAAGTACTACAAGCACAATATGAACAAGCCAAAGCCGACTTCACATTAAAACAAAAAGAATACGATAATTTATTTATTAAGGCTCCAGACAACGGAATAATTATCTCAAAAAATATAGACCTAGGACAAATGGTAACCTCTGTTCTACAAGCAACACAACTTTTCATCATAGCTAAAGACCTAAAAAGTATGGAAATAGAAGTAGAAGTCGATGAGGCAGATATAGGCCTTATAAAACCTCAACAAAAAGCAATATTCACGGTAGATGCTTTTCCTAACAAAAAATTTACCGGAACAATCAAAGAACTACACTATCTTCCACAAATTATTGAGAATGTAGTTACTTATGCAGCTATAATTAAAATCAAAAATGATGACTTGATTTTACGTCCTGGTATGACAGCTGATATCAATATAGAAATAGCAAAATCTGATAACGCCGTATGTGTATTGAATAAAGCATTCAGAATTAGTGAACTAACTTTAGAAAAAGTAGCCAACAAACTTAAGTATGGCTTTAAGCCTCTAGATAATATAGAAAAAAATAGTAGCTTATGGATTTTAAAAAATAAAATATTTAAGGAAATCCCTGTACAAATAGGACCAACTGATAATAAATATACCGAGGTTATAAATTTATCTAAATCCTTAGAAATAGTTAAAGAAGTAGTCGATCCTGATTCAGAAAATGCTTTAGTAAAACAAATGTTCTCGAATAAATCTGGAATTGGTAAATAAATGGAATCCTTAACATTAAAGGACATCTGTAAAATTTATAACTCTTCAGCCAATTCAGTTACAGCATTAAACAAAATATCATTAGAAATATCTCCTCATGAATTTGTTGCTATAACTGGTACTTCTGGTTCTGGTAAATCAACGCTTATGCATATAATGGGATGCTTAGATATACCTACATCTGGAGAATATTTCATTGGAACCTCAAATGTTTCTAAATTAAATAAAGATGAACTAGCACACATTAGAAATAAAAAAATAGGATTTATTTTTCAACGCTTCAATCTACTTCCTGATCTAGATGCACTAAACAATGTAGCGCTTCCACTGCTATATGCTGGTGAAACAGAAAAAAAAGCACAAATAGAAGCAGAAAAATTTTTAAAACTAGTAGGTTTACAAGATAGAAAAGATCATTATCCTTACCAGTTATCAGGAGGACAACAACAACGTGTAGCAGTTGCAAGAAGCCTAATTAACAAGCCTACCTTCATACTTGCTGATGAACCTACTGGAAATCTAGACTCAGTAACAGGAAAATCAATAATGGCTTTATTTAAAGAACTTAATGAAGTACAAAAAGTTACTATTGTTCTAGTAACACATGATCCTGAGATCTCCAAACAAGCAAAAAGAATTATAGAATTAGTTGATGGTAAAATCAAATCAAATAAGGTGATATCATGACCTTTTATATCTTATTAATAACTTCATTACGTTCATTAAGAAAACATCCACTCAGGTCTTTATTGACCACGCTGGGTGTCATCATAGGTGTTATAGCAATCATTACAGTTACAGCTATTGGCTCTGGAGCAGAAACAAGAATTAATAAAGAAATCAAACAATTAGGTAGTAACTTTATTATTTTAATAGCAGGCTCACAAAAAAATCTCGGTGGTCCACGTAGCAGTGCAGGACTTTATAACATCAAAAAAGAAGATATAAAAACCATTCTAAATGAATCTGAATACATAGATAAAGTCTCTCCTGCAATTCAAACATCAGCAACAACATCCTATTCTTCAAAAAAATGGAAAACCATTATTGCTGGAGTAGCTGATAATTATGCAGACATTCGAGAGTGGCCAATTATTGATGGAAGTTTTTTTACAGAACAAGACGTTAAAGCAACTCGAAAAGTAGCCGTTCTAGGACAAACAGTTGCAAAAGAGTTATTTGGAGATGAAAATCCTATTAATCAAAAAATCAGAATAAAGGGATCACCTTATATCGTTGTTGGTGTTTTTGCGCCTAAAGGTAAACTCCCTAATGGTATGGATCAAGATGATAGTATATTTGCACCATATTCAACAATTAGAAAAAAACTTATGGGTGTAAAGGGATTTTCTGCTATCATTTTATCTGCCAAAAATGCTAGTGTAATCCACTTAGCAGCAGAAGAGATACGATCCATTATGAGACAACGACATAAAATCTTACCTGGAGATGATGATGATTTTACTATTTTCTCTCAAGATGAAATAGCTCAAGCAGCGCAAACCGCTTCAAAAGTTTTCAATATACTACTTCTTATAATAGCCAGCATCTCTTTAATAGTAGGTGGAATAGGAATAATGAATATCATGCTTGTTACAGTCACTGAAAGAAAAAAAGAAATTGGCATAAGAATGGCCATTGGTGCAACAACCTCAAAAATTTTAAATCAATTTATACTAGAGGCAATTGCCATATGTCTTACAGGTGGGATTATTGGCGTAATTATAGGCTCTATTATAGCTACATTAATAGGCATATTGCTACATTGGTCTGTAAAAATAGCACCTATGTCTATTTACATATCATTAATATCATCAACCCTTGTAGGAATATTCTTTGGATATTACCCTGCTAAAAAGGCTGCTAACCTAAATCCAGTAGAAGCATTAGCTGATAAATAAGCTACTGTTTGCCAACACGGCCAACACAAACTCTGTATAGCTTATCTGTTTTAAAATACATTTTAGCAATACGGTTTACTTCTTCTAATTTTATATTTTGCACTCTTGCTAGAGCTTTATCAAAATAATCAAATCCTAAGCCAAGACCTTCAAGTCTACCAAGCTGTTTTGCAACAATACTATTTTTTTCACTTAAATCTATTAGCGATTTAACATAAATTTTTCTAGCAACTTCTAATTCTTCTGGGAAAATACCTTTTTCAGCAATATCATTAATAACAGATTTTAAAACCTTAGTTACTTCTTCAATCTTATCAGGACTTAAAAGAACATATATATAATCAAAACCATGTTCCTTAGTTGAAGAATATCCAAAAGCACCACTAGCTGTATAAAAAGCTCCAGTTGCCTCACGTAGATTAAATACTCTAGAACCTAATGAACTAAATGCTACTATATTTAATAATCTAACAGGGATTAAATCAGGATCCTGAATAGTTAATGTAGATGGCTGTCCCAACATAAACACAACCTGATCTCTTAACATAAACTGATCTACATTCTCTGGAGTATAACCTACAACCTTAGTATGAATACCAAAAGGTTTATATTCTTCACCTGTTAATGGAGCAAAAAATTCAAGAGCATGTTTCATCTTATCCTGATCAAAATTACCAACGACAGAAATAACTAATGCTTTGGGTGTAATATATTTTTTATGTGCTTTAACTAAATCTTGAATAGTAATCCCCTGCAACTCTTTAATTACACCATCAATGGTCCAACTATATGATGGATGATCTTTATAAATTAAATTTTTAAGTAAATTAAAAGCTACTGTATTTTCATCCTTTTTAAGAGCTGTAAACTGATCTATCAAAATAGACCTAATTTTATCCAAAGCAGCTTGAGGAAATGTTGGTTTTTGAATTATATGTAATAAACGTTTAAAAACTTCTTCATAATTTTCACTTAAAGCACATATACCAACACCAGAAGCATCAAATCCATAATCTACTGCTCTAGATTCAAAGAAGTTAACGTTATCATTCTTCGAAAAACCTTCACTACCTTCCATAAGCATTTCCATAAGAACTTTTAATAAAACACTATCTTTAGACATCTCAAAGAATGGTGCATCTCTAAACTGAATCATAAGATTAAAAAATGGCCATCTATTATTCTTATGCAAGAGAACTTTAATACCATTCTTCAATGTAGATTCTATAGGTCTAGGAAATGAAAATTTTAGATCAACCTGCTTAGACAACTTATTTACAAATCTTGGTTCTTCTAATGAAGCAGTCCTGTGTTGTTTACTTAATATCTTAGTATCTAGTTCATCTTCATATGCTTGGGCTTCTTGTAATAAATACATTTTATCTTCTGGCACAGGCAGAAGTTGTACTTCATTTACACAATATGGATCTAAAAATTTCTTAGCTATTTCTTGAATTTGTTTTGAAGTAATCTTATTTATATCTTTTAAACGTTCAAAGATATAATGTTCATCATTAGTTGCAAAATAGAATCTTAACCAGTCAAAAACGAAATTTTTATAATTTTCTAAAGATTGAAAAACTGTTCTCTTTTTAGTATTAACCATCTTTTGCAACTCTTCTTTAGTTACACCATCTTGTATAAGCTTCTGAATCTCTTCAAATATAACTTTTCGACATTCATCGATCTTACCATCCTTAGGTTCAACCAACGCACAAAAGACACCAGCCTCTAAAAACTCTGAAGCACCTGCTGTTACAGAATTAGCAATCTTATCTTCATCAATAAGTCGTTTGTAAAGCCTGCCACCTTCACCATATGCCAACACAAACTCCAATGCTTCAAATAATAAATCATGCTTTTCTTTAAGACCTGGAATCCTCCAAAATAATCCCAGTACAGGTTTTTCCATAACTCTATAAATTTTGCTTTCTCTAGATACTAAATCCTTTGGAATGTGCGGTAAATTTCTAAGTTGAGCAGTACCACCATCTATTTTTTCAAAATTTTTCTTAACCTCTGACAATACTTCTGCCTGATCAACATCACCTACAATAAATAAAACAGCCTTGTTAGGTTTATAATATTTTTTATAAAACTTTTTTAACTTCTCTGAAGAAAGAGATAATAAATCTTCTTTATATCCTATAATAGGAACACTATATGGATTATTAGTTGGGAAAAGACTCTTGAATGCCTCTGCAAACATTACTCTAGAATTATCATCGCGACCCATCTTAAGTTCGGAAACAACTGCCTTAACCTCTGAAGCTAAATGTTCTGGGTCAAAACGAGCATTTTCCATACAATCAGATAATAAACCTAAAAATGGTTTCCAATTACTACTATCAGTCTCAAAATAATAACTGGTTGCATCTTGATAAGTAAAAGCATTAAATGATGCACCATATTTACGCGCAATAGCATTAATATCTGTTTCTGAAAGAATCTTTGTACCTTTAAAAATCATATGTTCTATAAGATGAGCTAGACCTTTTTCACCTTCTTGTTCATCTATAGAACCAACATCATAAGCAATTTGCATTAAAACTTTAGGTATAGACTTATCCTGCATAATAAGAACGCTCATACCATTATCTAAAACAACTTTAGTTATTTTTTCATTAAAGGTCACTTTTTTTCCCCAGTCTAAATGTATACCATTATTCCAAAAGAACATGGATAACAATGCTAAAAAAATCGTACTCATTGAGAATAATAAAATTTTTAAAATTTGCATAAATATCTTAATCTTTTATGATAGAACATTATCAAATTTTAGTAAAAAATATATTTTATAGTAAAGATAATGAATATTCTCATTTTAAGAGTATCAGCAATAGGCGACGTCATCCATACTTTGCCTGCTCTATTCATGTTAAAAAAATTGTACCCAAAAGCTAAAATTAGCTGGATTGTACAGAAAAAAGCAGCACCTTTACTCATTAATCATCCACTACTAGAAAATGTATGGATACTTCCAGACAATTTTTTAAAAATTAAACATTGGCAGAATACATACTCTATTATTAAAGAGATAAGAACAATACAGTGGGATGCTATCTTAGACTTTCAAGGAATTCTTAAAACACTAATTTTTTTATTATTCGTCAAGGGACCTACATATGGCTTTGATAAAAAAAATAACCGTTCATTCTTAAATTTCTTACTAACTAAAAATCATATTACACCAAACTATACGAACATTATCCAAAAAAACTTAGCCTTAGTAAGTGATATAACTTTAAGAAAAAAAGCTAAAAAATATCTTAATCCTGAATATGAACACAATTCCCCAACTATCGATCATATAAAAAAAGACTTTTACCTCAATATTCCTGAAATAAATAAAAATTTCATAGATAACTGGTTAAAAAATAATAATATTGAGAAATTTATTGCCATTACACCAAATACTACTTGGGAATCAAAATACTGGCCATTAGAATACTGGAAATCCTTTCTAACTAAAGCTAGCGATACAAATAATATTGTCCTGCTAGGCAAAACCTTTGGTAAACACGCACAAGAACTTTATCACTATGCAAAACAAAATAAGTTAAATGTCTATGCCGCTCCAGAAAGCAATCTCATTGATAGCGCTTACCTTATAAATAAATCAGAATTATTAATAGCACCGGATACCGGCATCCTTCATTTAGCAGATTTTATAAAAGCCCAATCTATTGGTATCTTTGGACCAACAAAGGCACTACAACATGGTCCATTTCTAAATACTAATAATATTAAAAACTGCTTACAAATAGAATGTCCACATTACTACCAAAAACAACACATTGACATCAACTGCATGAAAAAGCTGACACCAACTATGTTACTTACTCACGTCAACAATATTCTGTCTTCGAAAAACTAATAGTTTTCTCTTTCTACCATCATTAACATAAGAATGCTGTTGAACTATGTAATCCTTAATTTTTTCGTTAGGAACAAACTCTTCAATAGCCCAGTAAACTAAAGTTGTATTTTTATACTCACAACCACCTCTAAAAAGCCTACATAACTCTAATGGCTCAAGTGATGCTCTAGCTACAAAAAAGTCTATAGGAGCCGTTGTGGTACGAATAAAGGTTCTAAAATCCAAATCACATACTTCTATATTTTCTAGTTCAAGCTCTTGAATAACTCTACTTAAAAACTGTCTTTTCTTATGATTAACCTCGATTAAAATTATCTTTAAATGTGGATATACTATCTTCAAAGCTATCCCTGGAAGCCCTGCGCCTGTTCCAACATCGGCTATCAACTGAGGCTTAGTTAAATCCATAAGGTCAGCAAGAATCAAAGAGTCAGAAAAATGCCTATTAATAATACCTTTAATAGACTGTATAGCAGTAAGATTAATTTGTTTTCCCCATTCTATAAGCATATCTGCATATTTTTTAAAAAGAACTATCTGTTCTTCAGATAAATGTCTCTTAATTCTAAATTTATCCCAAAGCTGCTCAGTTTTATTATTATCTTGATCCATTTTATCCCTTAGTATGGATTTTTAAAAAGTCATTTGTTTATAATATATGATATATAGCATAAAAATAAAATAGGGGATTCTGTGAGAATTGTATTACTAGTAGTTATATTAGCTTGTATAAGCCCAAATATTCATGCTAATCCTTCAATAGTAGCTTTTCTCCAACAAGCTCCTATATCGGTCATGAAAAAAGTTAAAAAGGATATTCTTAAAAAATTTGATAATAAAAACCCATCTCAAATAAGTAAAAAGCTCATAAAAGCCTATCTTTTAGAAAGGAATATTTTAATCCCACTCAACGGATTTCTGGCATTATATAAAGGATATTCAACATATTCTAATCATGATGGATTAATAATATTCCCTATAAGACATATTCCAGCAGATCAAATATTTTTAGCAATCACTCCATCTATAAATTTAGAAAATATAGATAAAGAAACATATTCCGACATCACAATACCAAAAAAATATAATGATACAAAACTGTATCTATTTTCACGCCAAAAAGAGGAATACAAAGATGACACTTTGTTGACCAATCAAAAAAATAAAAAGTTCCTATACTATTGGAAAGTTACAAAACAGGATATTCCTGAACATAGAAAAATTCCTTCAAAAAGTATAATTCTGCTTACTAAGCCACAAAATATTTTTGTGGCTGAAGGTGATTTTTTCACTAAAGAGAATCCAAACATTGTTTTACCTGAAAATATCTTCATTATCGGCCGAAATCAAAATATTATATCTTTATTCACCTTCTTAAAGCTGGCTCAATATTTTGAACCTATGACATTAAAACATAAAAAAAGACATAAATCAGAACAATCGATCTTCGAACGACTATAGTTAACGTGAAATTGATATGGCCATAAGACGATCTTGAATAACAGAGCCTGATTGCTCCATCATAATCTCATTACGCTCTTCAGGGCCAATATCTAGCGCCTTAAGATAAGATGATAAATGTTTTTTAAAAATATGCGCACCATGAGAGCCATAATGAGCAATTATATAATCAAAATGTTTAAGTGCACAGGCACTAACAAGAACATGATCTACTTTAAAGGAACGTCCTTGAGAAAGTTCTTTCAATTCTTTTAATTTCCATGGCTTACCAATCATAGCGCGACCAATTAAAAAACCATCAACTCCAGTATGCTCATAAACCATTTTTGCTATTGACCACTCATCAATACCACCAGAAATGAATACAGGAATCGAAATCAATTTTTTCACATCTGCCGCAATAGCATAATTAGGTTCACCCTTAAACTTTTCTGTCTGTAACCGTGGATGAATAGCTAAAGCATCAACACCACAATCTTGCAGCAGTTGAGCAACTTCAAGCGCATTATCCTCTTTAAATCCTGCACGCATTTTGACAGTAAATGGAATTGGTAAACACTTTCGCATCACTTGAACAACTTTTTTAAGCTGTGGCAAATTGCTCATCAGTGCGGATCCTGCGCCAGAACCAACCACATTTTTGGCTGGGCAACCAATATTGAGATCAATACAATCCACACCCACCGCTAAAATTTTTTCACATGCTTGCTCTAGAAATTCTGTATCATGCGTGGCTAATTGAAAATTAAGAGGACGCTCTGATTGAGCAAATTTAAGCACTTTTAACCCACCCACCTCACTAACTATACAAGCAGCATGGCGAATTTCAGTATACAAAAGTGCTTCAGGAGAAAATTCACGCACTAATTTACGAAATGGTGCATCGGTTACCCCATCCATGGGACCACCAATAAAACGATCAAAAGTCAGATGTCTAATAGTTGCCTTACTGTTCCAAAAACTCATATATTCTCATAGTATGTTTATTAAAAAGATAATTAGTGATCTTGTAAGTATAGCTCATAGATAATAAATCGTAAAAGCCCTACTCTCTTACATTAATGACAAACTAACCTAGTTATGTATTCAAAATCTTATCGCTTTGAGCCAGTCTCTTAATAAGGCTTGTACTAGAATGCTGATTTTTCCAACCAATAATAACAACCTTGCCACCATATGCCTTTAAAACATCATACCCAACAACCTGTTCTGGCTTATAATCAACACCCTTCACCAAAATATCAGGCTTTAAGCACTTAATCACTTCCAATGGAGTATCTTCATCAAAACTTACAATAAAATCCACCATACTCATGGCAGCCATAACATTAGCTCTTTCTATTAAAGGTTTAACCGGTCGCCCTTCACCCTTAAATCTTTTAATAGAAGCGTCTGTATTAAGAGCTACAACCAAAATATCACCTTGTTTCTTAGATTCCCTAAGTATATGAATATGTCCAGTATGAAGAATATCAAAACAACCATTCGTTAATACTACAGTTTTACCAGCAACCTTAATTTGATTAAGTTTATTTTTAAGAATAGACCAATCAGTATAATATTTTTCTAGTGGTGCAATATATTCATCAACAATATCATCCAATGTTACTGCATAAGTTTTTAATTTGGAGATAGCTATAGCTGATGCTTGATTAGCTAATGTTAAACATTGTTCCATTGATATATTACAGGCAAGACCTGCTGCTATAAATGATATTGCCGTATCGCCCGCACCAGTTAAATCAAAAATATCTTTCTTTACTGAAGGTGAAAAAATTTCTTCTCCTTCTCGAGATATATAAGTGATCCCTTCTTCACCTTTAGTTACAATAATACCTTGTAACTCCAACTTTTCACATACCTTGTATGCTTTTTCTTTAAAGGAATCCACTGATATCTGAAAAAATGAACACATTTCTTCAAACTCTTTATAATTAGGTTTCATATAAGAAGCACCTAGATACTTACTAAAATTTGGACCCTTAGGATCAACTAGAACTATACAAGATTTAGTTATAATCTTTTGCATAAGCGCTTTATCTATAACACCCTTTGCATAATCTGAAATAATAACAATCGTGTTACTAGTAATCATTAAATCAATATTATTATAAACCTGCTCACGTTCTTCATCAGTTAATAAAAAATTATCTTCCATATCTGTACGTATTAACTGATGATTTTGGGCCATAATTCTTTTCTTACGTGTCGTTACGCGCACAGAACTTTTTACAATACCATTTGTAGAAATATTATTAGCTTCCAACATTGAAATTATACGTGTACCCCAATGATCATTTACTCCAACAACACCAATAATATTAACATTGCATCCAATACCCTTACAATTTAAGGCCACATTAGCAGCACCACCCAAACTCCATTCTGTCCTTTCTTCAAGAACTATTGGTACCGGCGCTTCCGGTGAAATACGCTTCACAGAACCAAAAACGTACTCATCTAACATCAAGTCACCAATAATTAAAACATCTTTAGATTTTTTCTTAAATACTTCAATTATTTCTTTTATCACGAACGTATTTCCTTGAACAATTGATATATAAAAAACAATTCAGTATGCTAACTATACCCTTATAAAAAAAAGAGGCATGAGGCATTATGAAATTACAAATTTCATTTGAACTTACTAATTTATCAGACGCATTAGATTTAGCAAAAAAAACACATCAATATGCGGATATAATAGAAGTAGGAACTTTGTTAATATACAAAGAAGGCGTTAAAGCAGTTGAAGCATTCAGAAAAGAATTTCCTGATAAAGAAATTCTTGCTGATATAAAGATTTGTGACAGACCAAAAGATGCAGTAAAAATGTTTGTTGAAGCTGGTGCAAATATAATAACCGTACTAGCAGGAACAAGCACTGAAAATATACATAATGCTGTACAAACAGCTCACTCTCTTAATGCAAAAATCGCATTAGATTTAATGGATTCTTACTCTGCAGGACAATCTGCCATAGATGCAGAAAATCTTGGTGTCGATCTTTTAATATTTATCCGCACAAAAGATCCAGATGCTTCAATGATCGAAGATTGGAGTCAACTAAAAGCAAATACTAAACTTCCTATATTTATTGCAGGACATATAAATAAAAATAACATCAAAAGTGTTATAGACTTAAATCCAAGTGGAATAGCTATAGGAAAGGCCATTATATCATCTAGCGATCCAGTTAAAGAAATAGATATTTTAAAGAACAGTATCAAAAATAAATAACTTAAAGTTATTTAGCTATTGTTATAATGCTATCTTTTAAACTATCAAACTCAAGATCATAAATTATCAAATTTAGGAAATGGAGCGAAATCCACGATTTTTTAAATCCGTGATGTAAGCGACTATATATTATAAGTTAAACAAAGTTGATCTTGTAATATATATTAATAATTTTTATACTATTTGCATAAGATAAAAATGCTTTATGTTCATGAAATAAGTTTTGCATTGATAAACGAAAACCAAGTGATCTATGCAAATGTGTTATTCATAACAGAAACATAAATGTTTAAAAATTGGACAGAATATGTCCCTAGGGAAGGGCAGACCCGAAGTTAAGCCTGTGGAAAGATCAACCAAGGTTTTTTCTAACAAGAAGAAGCAAGTTGGCTCTATGAAGCAGGAACCGGTTTCTAATGTAAATATTAGGATGCGCAGTAATTCATTACAGTGAGGATGTCACAATAATAAAAAGAGAAAATCATGATATATTATGAAGTTCAAGAACAACTTATACCTAAAGATTTATTAGATATTTCTAATACACAAATCCAAGACCATTGGAACTTATATAAAGGCTACGTAACACAAGTAAATAATTTAAATGAAGAACTTAAAAAACTTGATTTAACATCTTTGCTATATGCAGATAGACGTAGACGACTTGGCTTCGAATATAACGGCATGATTCTTCATGAATATTATTTTGGTAATCTTAAGGCCGGTGAAAATGAACCACAAAATAGTGCTTTTTATAAAGCCGTTCAAAAATCATTCGGCTCATATGAAACATGGAAAACAAATTTTGAACAAGCAGGCAAAACAAGAGGTATTGGTTGGGCTATTGTATACTGTGATCCAATGACAGGACAACTTACCAATAACTTTATTCAAGAACATGAAAATGGCAATATTACAGGCTTCCAGCCTATTCTTGTCATGGATGTATGGGAACATGCATACATGATTGACCATAACGCTAGTGGCAGAGGTAAATACATTGCTGCGTTCATGAAAAATATTAACTGGGATAAAGTAGAAGAACGTTTTTCAGATACAACCTCCAGTAAAATACATAAACGCTGGTGACATTTTCGCTGTAATAAATCACCGCACATCCTAAAATGATCGCTTTCTGATCTCAAAAATCAAAGCTCTTGGAAATGAACATGGTGTAAAGGTAAACTTAACATACAATGGGTTAACTGTAATGAGAAGATAATCTATGAAGTTTATGATTCATAAGCATGCCGCACGTAATTTACACTACGATTTTCGATTATCAGTAGGCAATATTTTAAAATCTTGGGCAATACCCAAAGGCCCGTCTACTAACCCAAGTAATAAACGACTAGCAATCATGGTTGATGACCATGCAATAAAATATGGAAATTTTGAAGGAGTACTTCCTAAAGGTATATATGGCGCAGGCACAGTAATGATCTGGGATAATGGCACATATCGTAACCTTCGTAAAAAAAATGGCAAAGTAATCCCTATACAAACCTGTTTACGTGAAGGCTTAGTAAAAATTTGGCTCAATGGTAAAAAATTAAAAGGCGGTTACGTTCTTGTACATCTAAATAAAGAAAAATGGATGCTAATAAAAATGCGAGACAAAGAAGCCAACTCTAGAAAAAATATTACTAAATCAGAACCAAAATCAGCAAAAACTGGGCGAACAATGCAAGAAATTAAAAAAGAAGAAAGCGGAAAAACAAAAAAAATAAAAATCTATGGTAAATAAAATGTTAATTGGTGGCCATACAATTAAAATCTCTAACCCAAAAAAAATTCTTTTTCCAAAAAGTAAACTCACTAAACAAGAACTTATTAACTACTACGCAAAAATAGCTAAGTATATGCTTCCATATCTTAAGAACCGACCAATCTCAATGCATCGGTTCCCTAATGGTGTAAATAAAGAAGGCTTTTTTCAAAAACAAGCAGATGATTATTTTCCAGAATGGATTACTTTACAAAAAATAAAAAAGGGAGGCGGTAGCCTTGACCAAGTCGTTTGTAATAATACAGCTACACTTGCATACCTAGCCAACCTAGCTTGTATTACAATACATACCTGGCTAAGCACAATAAAAAAAATTAATTATCCAGATAAAATGATTTTTGATCTAGATCCACCAGATAATAATTTTACATTAGCTAAATTAACAGCAAAAAAATTAAAATCTCTTTTAGAAAATAAATTAAAACTAAAAACTTTTGTAATGCTAACCGGATCAAAAGGACTACACGTCATTGTCCCTCTTAAACAAAAAGAAAATTTTGAAGAAGTGAGAACATTTGCACGAAATATTGCAGAACTATTAGTTAAAAATAATCCAAAACTCACTACTGAACAACGCTTAGAAAAACGTAAAGGTAAATTATTAATAGATATTCTACGTAATGCTTATGCACAAACTTCAGTAGCTCCATACTCAATAAGAGAAAATGAATCAGCTTCGATTGCTACACCGATATCATGGATAGAATTAAAAAGCATCAAACATTCCAACATGTATACAATAAAAACTATTTTTACAAGATTGAAAAAAGCCAATCCGTGGCAAGATATAAATAAATCTAAAAAATCTCTGATAAGTGCACGAAAAAAATTAAATAAACTTTTGAACTAATGCTTACTCTTCTTCTCAAATTGAAATTTAAAAAGTTCTCTTGTTTCAACAACAGTTGTAGCATCTTCTCCAGACTTATCTGGTCTATATTCCATAATCCTTGGAAAGCGTAAAGCTAATCCAAGTTGTTCTGAAGTCTTACCTGATGTATGTAATGGTGAATGTGTAATCTCGTCAGCACGTACAGCACATACAAGTTCAGGAGAAACCCAAATATCTGGAGTCAGCTCTTTAGCACAATCAACATTTTTAGGTTTATTTTTCACTTCAATGGCATCACACATTTTTTTAAGATCTTTCCAACCCTCATCAGTTAACCCCGTACCAATCTTGGCAATAGTCTGAAAAAGATCTTCTTTTTTATTATAGACACCAACTAAAAAAGCACCTATCCCAAAATGCACACGCTTACCACGACCCAAATAATAGCCTAGAATTACACAATCTAAGGTATCTTCTAACTCGCCAGTCTCATGCCTTTTTAATTTTATCCAGTTAAAATTTCTCTTTCCAGCCTGATATGGAGCATCTGGCTTTTTAACAACCAAGCCCTCTAAACCTGCTGAAATATTTTCTTCAAAATAATCTTCTAACTCTTTTGCATTTTTAATCTTCTTTTCTTCAATAATAAAAATAGTCTCTTTAGCTTCGTTGCTCAAAGAGCTATAAATATCAAGAAGCATTTTTCTTCTTTCATAATGTTTTAAATTAAACAGTGTTTCACCATTCAAATAAAGAAGATCAAAAAGATGTAACTTTAATGGAAACTCTTCTGCCACTAGTTCAATATCATGTTTACGTTTTCTTTTAATTGTTTCCTGAAAAGGAAGAAATGAGTCTGTCTCCTGATTGTATGCTACGGCCTCGCCCTCTGCTACAAAAGTCTTCACCTTGAACGCTTTAACTGCTTTTTTTAGATCAGGAAACATTAATGTCATGTCCTGTAAATTTCTAGAAAAAAAATGTACCTCAGAATGCGATTTCCTATTATCTAAATGAATCTGCAATCTAAATCCATCAATCTTTGGCTGTGCTACACAATCACCTAATTTCTTAATAATAGCTTCAGGACTAGATGCTCGTTCTGCTGCTGCTGGTCGCACAGGAATGCCAACCTCTATCTTTATTTTCTCAATGGCCTTTACGCCATCTTCCTTCAAGGTCTTAACAAGATAACCTATGTCCGCTGAAACATTATAAGCTTCTTCCAAAGAACTACGTAATGACTTGTCACCCATCTTCATCCAAGAAAATGCATCTAATAAAGTCATATCAGAAAATCCTAAACGTAATTTTCCTAAAATAATTCTAACAATAAACTTACCAGATAAAGAGTCTAAATTCTTCAAAAGATCTATAATTTGATTCTCTTTTTTTTCCTGAGAACCTGTGCCAAAAGTATCATGTATCTCATGTAATAACCTATTAACTTGAGTTACCGTCAAATGTTCCTTAAGCCTATGTGATGGCCCATTCTGTATTACTAATCCCAAGTCTCCCAACTTCTTTGCCTTAATCTTTATCGTAGCAACAGACTCGTCAAAAAGATAACTAATAACAGTGTATAAGGATTTTTCTGCTATGTTAAATTGGGTTCCAATATATATGGGATTAAGTTCACCTAAAGATAAATATGATATTATAGCTGCTTCATTAGGAGAAGCTTTTTTTAATAATACAGCTAAAAGTTCTGTTATTTTAGTACGAGAAGAAACAGCATCTATCTCATCAAAAGCTTCCGCTACCTCTAAAAAAAACATTTATACTCCTAATTACTACTATAGATTCTTATCAAATTATCTTTATGTCTAAATATGATCCAAATAGTTAAAAACATTAGAAAAATAAGAAATTCATATTCTACGTATGCAAAGCCATACAATATAGTAGTAAATAATACAGCACAAATAGATGCAATATCAATACGTCGCACAAACATTAATACAGAAAGCCATGAGCATAAAAAAAATATTGATACAGATATTGGAGCTATTGCTATTAGAATTCCAATAGCTGTAGAAACACCCTTCCCACCAGAAAAACTCATGAAAATAGAATAAGCGTTACCGATTAAAAGAACTATAGACAATAACAAAATATCATTGATACCTAAATACTGAAATATGTTCAAGGCTAAAAATGCCTTAAACATATCTATCAAAAATATTAATAAAAAATATTGCTTACCCAAAACTCTGGCTATATTGGTTGCTCCTATATTTCCAGAACCATACTTAGTTATATCAAGGTTAAAAAAATATTTAGCAAACCAATATCCTGTTGGAATACTTCCAACAATATATGCAAAGATTACAGCAATATAATTAATATTTAACATAATTTGGTAGCGACGCAGGGACTCGAACCCCGGACCTACGGATTATGATTCCGCCGCTCTAACCACCTGAGCTACGTCGCCCTATAATTTAATAAGCTTTAAATTAGTGTTATCTAAAACAAAGTCAAATAATGCTTTCAAAAAATATATACCAGCCAGCAATGTTGCTACTATACCCAACATCAATGTAACAGCAAAACCTCTAATACCTGGTCCACCGAAGTAGAATAAAACTAAACCAGTTAAAAAGGTTGTAATGTTAGAATCTATAATAACAGCCATCGCTCCCTTAAAGCCACTATCTA
This sequence comes from uncultured Pseudomonadota bacterium, assembly GCA_964491895.1. Classification (GTDB taxonomy): domain Bacteria; phylum Babelota; class Babeliae; order Babelales; family UBA12411; genus CAZBHK01. The sequence goes on from CAZBHK010000002.1 coordinate 123,919, forward strand.
CAGCACTTCTAAAGGAAACCCCTTCAGAAAAATCTTCTCTTATTTTTTCATAAATCAATATAGAAGCATCTATCGCCATACCTATAGTTAATACTATTCCTGCAATTCCAGGAAGTGTCAATGTTGCACCAAAATATGCCAAAAATAATAAAATCAATAATAAATTATAAAGCAAAGCTAAAGACGCCATAATGCCACCAACTTTGTAATATAACAAGCTGAATAAGAAGACTAAAATAAGACCCACTAAGCAAGCCATAAACCCTTGATTAATAGAATCCTGTCCTAAAGATGGCCCTATTCTTCTTTCTTCTAAATATGTAACAGGAGCCTGAAAAGCACCTGCTTTCAATACTATAGCCAAATCTTTTGCTGCCTCGACATTGCTGCTACGACCCAATGTAATTCGTCCTTCTGAACCGATCTCAGCATTAATCTCAGGTGCACTATACATAACATTATCTATAATAATACCTAACTGACGCTTAAGATTATTCCTAGTAACGTCCTTGAAAATTTTTCCACCAGAACGATCTAAAGTAAACTTAACATATGGCTGTCCAAACTCTTCATATCCAATTCTAGCATCTGTTATATGATCACCTGTTAAAGCTGGGAATGCTGATACTAAATACCACATACCCTCAGTTTCATCATCCTCATACTCAGCAGACTTTTCACCAGGAATAATCCTTTTATCTGATGGAAGATCACCATCAAACTTATCCAAAAGCTCTGCTTTACTACGGCCTGAATCTTGAACTATCTTAAACTCTAAATGTGCCCGTTTTGTAATCAAGTTTTTAACACGTTCAGGATCATCAACACCAGGAAGTTGAACAACAATCTGCCTAGTACCATGTCTTTGAACAACAATACCTTCCACACCAAAACTCTGGACACGATTACTTATAACATAGATAGCTTGTTCTACTGACTCATTCCTAATACGATTTTCTTCTGCTGGAAGAAGGCTACCTATAAGATTAATATCTTGAACCGATGTTTTTATACTTATTAAACCTTTTTGTGTACTATCTTTTATAAAATTATGAGCAATTTTAGCATCTTCTGTAGTTTTATAAGACATTACTATTGATAATTTTTTATTATCTAAATCTTTTTTAACAGGTTGATACTTAGGCTCTTTTTGTAATAAATGATCTAAATTATGTAATTCTGTAGCTAAACGATTCTCAATAGCCTTTTCAATATTTATGCCCAATATAATATATGTACCACCACGCAAATCTATTCCCAACTTTAGACGAGATAATGCAAAACGATTCTGCGTATTAGAAAGAAATAAATTAGGTAATAAATAATATGTACCAGCCAAGGCTATAATTATCCAAAACATAAATTTGGATAAAAAAATTTTTTTTGCAGAAAAAGTCATCTAAAAGTCTCCATAAAAATAACATTACACTTTTGGTGCCGAGGAGGGGACTCGAACCCCTATGGGCTTGCGCCCGCCGCCCCCTTAAAGCGGTGCGTCTACCAGTTTCGCCACCTCGGCCTATCCTTCTCACAACACCTAGCAGAATATGCGAAATTTACCATATACTTATTGTATTGGCAAATAAATATACCCAATTACATTAGAAATTAATATTCAATATAATAAAGACCACATTTGGTGAATACGATGAATTTTACAATCCTAAGGATACTCTATGCTTCATCCATTTCTTCGTCAACTCCATCATCCAAAACTTGAGCAAGAAGCTCATCTTCAAGCTCTCCTGGTTGTTCATCAAGCATATCTTCTAAATCCGAAGCCTCTTCTTTAAAAGATTCCTTCGCTATAGGAGTTAAAACTTCTGGAACTACTTCTTTTGCAACAGGAGCTTCCTCTTTATTTTCAGATGATTTAGGAGAATTAATAAAAATAGACTTAAGCTCAGAAGAAGATGCTTTTTTAACTGACTCTTGCGTTGATTGCTCAACAGGTTTTTCTTCTTTTTTTGATTCTTTCACTACAGGTGCTACTGCTGGAGTTACTGACGCTAGAGGCTCTCTAATAGGTTGCGCTGGTACAACAACCTCTTTTTTACCTAGCTTAGACTCAACATAAGAAGCAACTTGACCTATCCAACTTTCTAAAAATGACCATGTGCTTGAAAATAAAGAAGATGTAACGGTATAAACTCTGCCAAATAAATTAAAGAAAGTATCAAGAAGCTTATCATACCAAGAACCAACTACTTCCTTTTTAATTTCTATTGATTTACCTTCTATTGATTTAACAGGTTCGCCTAATGAAGCAATTTCATCTTTTTGTAAAGTTAATCCATCTTCTATTGTTTTAATAAGATTAGTAACGATCACCATTTGCTGCTCTGTGCTCTCTACTGTTGCATTAAAATTAGTAGAAAACTCACCTTGAATGAAATCAATTACATCCTTAATCTTTTTATTAATATTTTTTATCTTAAAAAATCGTTCTCTGGCATTATTTTCATCCTTAATTTCCCAAATTTCATTATATAATTTACGTGATTGAGCTGATTCCTGAATAATGTCTCTTATCTGGGCATTAAGCTTTTCCATTCTTTCTGCAAGAGCAGCATCTAGATCATCAATAGATTTAATATCTGTTTTAAGCTTCTCCAAATCTTTGCCAAGTTGAATCATTTTAGCTTCATAACCTTCTTCATCAAATATACCTTCTATCTGTGATCTCGTAATCTCCTTACTTTTTTTAGATTTAATAAAAAAGGATTTAATATACTCTATGATAGCTTCAGTAAAATTAAGTATAACTCCATGCCAAGTCTTAGCATCAATTTTAGCCTGTTCTACATCAGCTTTAACAGCAACCTCTAATGCCCTTGCCTGTTCAGCACTTGCTTCATAAGCTTTTTTAAGCTCTTGTATTTTAGTTTCGCCAGCACCAGCACTTTTATAAAATGGATCTAATTTCTTTTCTTGAATATCCTGATACTTAGCCCAAAAAGATTCTTTTATTTGTTCTATCTCAGCAATTCTATCCTGAACCTTATTATTAACTTCTCTAGCCTTGACTAACCATTCACGTTTTTCATACCAATTACCACGATCACCAATATCTTCTTCTGTTAATTTAATGTCATCTTCATCTTCTTCACTAAATTCACCTGCTTTATCTAACTTTTCTTCTCCGATAAATTCAGGTGATTCCTCTGTTATAGTATCCTTAGTTGCTTTAGCTATAAACTCTTTTTCTGAAGTTAATACTGATTCTTCTTTAACAGGTTCTTCTTTTTTTTCTTCAAAATTCTGTTCATTTTTTTTAGTAATTTCTTCAGATTTTGCTTCCTTTTCTATATTAGTGGATACTGGTTCTGTCTTTGTCAGTTCTTTCTCTTTAGTTGTTGATTTGGCCATTTCTTGTGATTTACTAGAAACTGGTTCGAATTTCTCAATAGATGATTTTTCTTCTGCAACAGAAGTTTTTTTTATATCTTCAGATTTAAACATGATCGCATCATCAGACTTTTTTTCAGTTTCCTGAGCAATAATGTGTGAAATACTAAAAACTACAAGCGTAATAAAGACAAGAACTTTTTTCATAGATTCCCTACTTACAAAAAAAATAAATTTTTAACATTAAAACAATAGTTATAATGTTTTTGCAAGTTCTTTCAGTTCTTTAAATAAACTCTTTACCAATTCCTCCGCTTCAACAGATGTATAACTCCATTTAATTCCAGAATCTATTCTAGTCAAAATAGATCGATCACTTTTAATATCAATAATATCTATACGAACTATATTCATCAGCGGATGTACTTTAGATGGAGCTCTCACTACTCCAGCACGACCTAAAACACTATAAGCAACATTTTTTTCATCCATAAAGCATAACATAATTTTTTTTTGCCAGACCATATTCTTATAACCGGCGTGATCTTTATGAATAGAAATTAAAAGACTTTCATCTCCCTTTGGATAAATACACTGAAGAGGTGTTGTATGTGGTAACCCCCGCTCAGAAAATGTTGAAAGAACTGCAACAGATTGTTCTTTCTTTAAAATTTCCAGTAAATCCTCTGGTAATTTAACACCAACATGTTTAGCTGCCATATAACTCCTATAGCTAGAAGGTAATGTAACAATTTTAAAACTCAGAAACTAATCACTCAAAAGACTCAAAACGACTTCGTTTTCTAACGCCATCCCCTTAAGTGTTAACGTAATATGCCCTTCTCGCATCCTTACTAAATCTTGCTTCATAAGCATATCAAGCCTACCTAAAACATGGTTACTATTTTCCCCATCATTTAACAAGTATAACATGGTATGCAAGTCTAATCCACTAGACTTGCGCAAAGTCAGCATCAGAGTCTCCATCTGATGCTGACTTTCACTTAAAAATTCTTTTATTTCATGTACTCCTGTAGCTGTAAGATACTCCATTAAATTTCTAGAATTGGTAAACCGTTCCTTACCATTAAATGATGAGGCCCCCACCCCAAATCCTTTATAAGGCACTCTATCCCAATAAGCTTTATTGTGTAAAGACTGATATCCATCTAAAGAAAAATTAGAAATCTCATACTGAAGAAGCCCCTTAGACTCTAAAAATTTAACTGTATTTTCATACCGCTTGATCAAAGTATCATCCTTTAGAATCTTCAAAGCCTTACTCTTAACCTTAAAATATAGAGAAGTATTTTCCTTAACCATTAGCATATAGGTAGATAAATGGGTTATAGGCCAAGAAGTGACCTTTTCTAATGTTTTAAGCCATGCATCATTAGTGATCCCTGGCAGCCCTAAAATTAAGTCTATGGAAACATTATCAAAATAATTAAAAACCTTATCCATTAAACTATAAACCTCTTCACAAGTTTGGGTTCTATTTAAACTTGCAAGAACCTTATCATCCAAAACCTGAACCCCTATGCTAAGTCTGTTAATTCCAAGTTCTTTCCACACTTTTAGCATCTCATGAGTAACATCTCCAGGGTTAACCTCTATAGAAATCTCTTTTACCTCTGATAAATCAAAATTTTTATTTATTAATAAAAAAAGTTCCTTTAACAATTCTAAAGGATATAAACTGGGAGTCCCTCCACCCAAAAAAATAGTTTTAACTTTTTCAGTTGATTGATAAGACCTAATCTCATCACATAAAGCATCATGATACTGCTTTATAAATAATTCATGTTTAGCAAAGGCAGTAAAATCACAATAATGACACTTACTTTTACAAAATGGCCAATGAATATAAAGATGTTTAGACATTTATTGTTTTTCAGGAATAGTACGTTTTACAATATCTAAAGCAAGCTCCCAATCTCTATACGCCTTAATTGGAAGCGCTTTTTCCCCCGCAAACTTAACAAACCGAGATCCTTTTAAAATTTCAATAAGATCTTTTGTTAAGGTCATATCAAACTTTATTTTTTTCAAATACTGCTCTAACTCTTCATCCGTTTTCTCCTCTAGATCAAGATTATAGCATATACTTAAAAATTTTTTCAAAATTTCAGTCAAATTGAAATAAAAAGTTTTAAACTGCTCCTTTGTCTCAAAAAAACTAGGGTCTATTTTTTTTATCTCAATTTCAACCTTCTGCCAAAGAGTGACTGTAACAGTTTTTCTAGATTTAAAAAAACTATATAAAAAAAATATTATTAATATAAATATTATTCCTATAATAGGATAAATGAGTAATGGTTTTCTCCATAATGGTATATAATAAAAATCATAAATATCATAAAATGGTATTTCTTTATCCATCAAATGCTTCTCCGAATGCGCTTATGAAAGAATTTTATTAAATCACTAGTAAATGGTTTATCGGTTGTTAAATTTAATAAATCAATTTTATATTTATCAAATAATTTTGAAAGATCATTAAAATGTTCATTTAAAAAAGGTTGAATTTTATTTGTATCCAGAACTAAATGCTCTCCAGTCTCAGGATCCTCTACTTCAAGCAACCCAATACTTGGCAACTCTTTCTCAACATTATCCAAAATTCTCATCCCAATAAAATCGTGCTTATATGATACAACCTTGAGAATCTTTTTAAATTTTTCTATATCATCTATAAAATCTGACAACATAAAGACTACAAAATTATGTTTCTTTAAATTAATAAGAAATCTTAATGCTTCGTCTATATTGGTTCCTTTACTAGAAGCTTCTATCGTAAGAATAATATTAAGAATATTATTTGCATGTACCATGCCCCTACTTGGCGGCACCCACTTTTCAACTTTATCAGAAAAAAATATAGCCCCAACCTTGTCATTATTATCGCTGGATATGAAAGTTAGCACGGAAGTAATAGTAGCAATCAGCTCTTTTTTAAGTTCAAGCTTTGATGAATAATTAGCAGAAAAAGAAATATCTACCATTAAAATAATAGTTCTATCACGTTCTTCTATAAACTGCTTTACCATAAGATTTCTTGATTTAGCAGAACTATTCCAATCCAAAAACCTTACGTCATCACCATGCTGATATTCCCTTATCTGATGAAACTCCATTCCAGAGCCCTTAAATGCAGAAATATAATCTCCTGATAATGAGGAAGATACTAATTTTTTTGTAAAAATCTTAATATGCTTTATTTGTGATCTTACTAATTCGGACAACATTTATCACCATAATGCTTCTAACTTTTGTTCTAAAACAACAGGAAATACTACAGATCCATCTCTCTGTTGATAAGTTTCCATCAATGCAATAATAAGCCTTGGTAACGCAAGTGATGAAGCATTAAGAGTATGTACAAGTTTAGGTTTGGCATTTGCATCTTCTCTGTATCTAATAGCAGCTCTTCGTGCTTGAAAATCTGTACAATTACTTATTGATGACACTTCATAATACCGATCCTGACCTGGCAACCAGACTTCAACATCATATGTCTTAGCAGAAGAAAACGAACAATCCTGAGCAGCCAAAAGAGAAACCCTGTAGTGCAATCCTAAAGTTTGTAAAATCTCTTCTGCACAAGCTAGCATTCTTTCTTGTTCATCAGCAGAATTTTTAGGTTCACATAATGTATAAAGTTCTACCTTATCAAATTGATGAATACGAATTAATCCTCTTTCCTGAGCACCATAACCACCAGCCTCTCTTCTAAAGCAATTACTTTTTGCACAAAAACGCATTGGTAATTCTTCTTTTTGTAATATCTTATCTGCATAAAGATTAGTTAATGGGACCTCTGCTGTAGGAATCAGATATAAATTATCAGCTGAAATTTTATAAACATCTTCGGCAAATTTTGGAAGATTACCAGAATTAATTAATGCTCGCTCTGTTACAATCTCAGGTGTTGATACTGGAGTAAAGCCATGCTTAGTATTAATCTTAAACATAAGTGTTATAAGAGTATATATTAACTTAACAGCCTTGCCTTTATACAAAGCAAATTGTGCTCCTGACATACTTGCTGCCGCATGAAAATCTAGCCATCCAAGAGATTCACCAAGTTCTACATGGTTTTTAGGTTTAAATGTAAACTCAGGCTTTTCTTGAAAAATTTTTATAACTTCATTCTTTTCTTTATTACCAGCAGGAACATCTTCAAATAATAAGTTGGGACAAGAAAGCCAAATCTTCTCAAATTCTTTTTCTGAAGATTCTAAACATTCTTCTTCTTCTTTAATTTTTCTACTTATCTCAATAGATTTGTTCCTAAGCTCTTCCGAGATACCCTTTTTTGCCTGATTCGAAATACCATTTCGCTCGTTCCTTAAATGATCAATAGAAGTTTTAAGTTTACGAACAATGTTATCCAATTCAATGAATCTATTAACATTAAAGCTAGGATCCTTTTTTAAAATTATATCCTTGATTTTTTCCGATTCATCTCTTAAATAAGCTAGGTCTATCATTATATAATCCCTTAACAAATAATTTTGTATGTATTATATCACGTATGTATTACAGAACAAAGGCTTATATCACATAGCCTTTCTGAACCGCCAATGAATATCTATAGTCCTAAGCTTCTGCGAGTTAGGAAGTTCTAATGTTTGGATCTGTTCTATAATGTATAAAATACGTTTTCTATCTTCCCTAGAAACACTTATAGAATTTGCATCCTTAGAAAGTTCATAAATCCAAAAAGATAATAGTCCTATATCTGCTTTTAAAAAAGGTTTATTGTCAGAGTACTTACTTATAACCTGATCAATATTTAAAATAGAATATTCAACAGACTCATAAACACTATTCTTAAATTTACTTATTGTTTTTTTAGTTAATAAAGAAAGTGGAATTACTGGAAGTATTCCATGTAACCATAAGGCTACGTCATTAATTTTTTGTAATATTGGAGCCAAGTTATAAAAAAATAATTCTGTATTAACTATAAGTGAATCATACCACTGACTCTTAGCGGTACCAAGACTAAATAGAGTTTCAAGCCGATTAAGGAATGTATTTATAACAGTTTGCATTATTTTTAGATTTTTATCTTGAGTATTGGTGAAAAATTTACCTTTTATAAAATCAATATCTAGTAATTTACGTACTGCTTCCTCAAATTTATCCTGTGATATATCACCATTTTCAACTAACTGATGTAATAATCCAGCCTTAGGATCTAACATTTTTTTTGACCAATCATCAATGGCTAACTTCATATTCTGTATATATCCAGAATAATTGATATCCAATTCTTTAATCCCTTCATCAGAAAAAACGCTATAATCTCTTAATCCAGGTATATTACATATAATTTTAATATCACTTTTTATATTATCTTTCGCAATATCCATTATATTTTTACCATCCCTAGATTTCCAACCGGATGCTTCTTGCAAGGACTCAAAACTAGACTGTAATTGTTCCTTTAAAAAGTTATAAGTATTTAAAGATCTTTTCTTCCAATCAACCTTATCATAAGTAAACACAATAACCATGCCTATAAATAACACAGACCAGATTGTAACAATAAATTTTTCTCTATATAGCTCTAAAAACGCAGGAATAAAATGTTTAAGCCTATTATCATAAAATTTATATTTAAGTTTTTTTAAATATAAATCATAAGTATCAAGTTGTGCTCTAATATTGCCACGTATAGGACATTTAATACCACTAATTTGCGAAATAGTCTCACCAAGAAATATAACTACCGCTTGTATATTATCTTTTAAGTCCACTTCTGTTGAATTTTTGAGTTTTAACTGCTGTTCCTTTATATCTGGCAAAATAGAAGCTAATTCACGAACTAAAATTAAACATGCCTCTCGTTGACTTTCAAGACGCAATGCCGCTTCTTCAGAATTTCTCTGAAGAATATATTTATCTATCTTAAGACCAATTTTATTAACGTTAGAATAACGTGAACCACGCCAATCATCACAACTATGTACATATCCATAAAGGCGTTCTAATAATTCTAAAACTTTTTTATTAAGACTATCCAATTGTTGATACGTCTTATGTTTAACATTATATTTAGAAGAATCAGCACTAAGTGTTACTGAAAAAAAAATAATAATAATTAAAAAAAAACATCTAATATTCATAACCATTCCAGTTGCATGTTTAAGAAATAAACATTTTATAGAAAAAGTTAATTAACACAAATCTCTCAAATTTCACAAAATACAATTCTTACAATATTATTAATAAAACTTTGAATAAAAAAATAGGAATAAAATAATGAATCCAAATATTTTTAGAGAATATGACATCCGTGGAATAGTTGGAAAAGATTTCAAACTAGAAGAAACATCTAACTTAGCAAAAGCAATATTTACTTATTTTATTAAACATGATCCACTACTTTCAAAAATTATCATAGGCACTGATGGTAGAACACATTCTCCTATAATTAAAAAAGCTGCAATAGAAGCAGCAACAATGATGGGTCTAAATGTTATAGATATAGGCCTATGCCCAACTCCACTTTTTTACTTTTCTTTATTTAATACTGAAGCAACTACTGGCATAGTAATTACAGCATCACATAACCCAAAAGAATATAATGGAATTAAAATCTGCCTAAACCAAAAAATGGTTTGGGGCGACAAAATAAGAGCAATATACCAAATATATCAATCACAACTATTTGCTCAAAGCACTATTCAAGGTACTGTCACTCAAATAGATATAATCACTCCTTATATAGATTGGATGGAAAATAACTTTCCTCATTTAAAAAATATTGCTATTAATGCTGCTATAGACTCTGGCAATGGTGCAGCAGGAGTAGTAATCCCTAAACTTATTGAAAGAATGGGCTGGGAAAATACAACTCTTTTATGCCAAGATGTTGATGGTAATTTTCCCAACCATGAAGCAGACCCAACAAATATCTCTAACATGAACTGTGTCATAAATGCTCTACGTAATAACCCAACCTTAGAATTTGGTTTAGGCCTAGATGGTGATGCAGATAGAATGAATCCTATCACAAAAACTGAGCTACTTATTCCAGGCGATGAACTTCTCGCTTTATACAGCCAACAAGTCATAAAAAATAATCCACATGCCGCAGTAGTATTTGATATAAAAAGTTCACTAAGTCTTATCGAAGAACTTAAACGTCTTGGAGCCAAAGCCTGTATAGCACCATCAGGACACTCATATATTAAAGAAGCAATGCTCAATAACAATGCTTTATTAGCAGGCGAACTAAGCTGTCATTTCTTTTTCAAAGATAAATATTTTGGATATGATGATGGGATCTATGCAATGATCCGTCTTATAGAAATTTTACAAATAACAAAGCAACCTTTAGAAAAATTATTAGAATCATTTCCCAAAAAAACAAGCTCTAAAGAATTCCGCATATCATGTCCTGATGAAGAAAAACAATCTATAATAAATCACGTTAAACAATTCTTTGCATCAAAACAATGTAAAGAAATTATAACAATAGATGGTATTCGTGCTCAAATGGAATATGGATGGGGACTAGCAAGAGCGTCTAATACACAACCAGTAATAAGTCTTAGATTTGAATCTGATAATAATCAAGATTTAAGAAAAATAAAAAATGACTTTATAGAAGCACTTACTCCTTACTTTCACAATGCAGAATTAGATGAACTCAAATCATAAAAAATTATTAGGTTTACATATCCCTTTAATAAAAAATTACAGCTATTCTGCAATGATAGCCAAATATGCTGGCTGTAATATTGTTCAATTATTCCCAATACGAAATAAAGAAAATAAACATCTTCCTGTTCTTGATGAAGACTTAACAAAATTCAAAACGTTTAATTTTGAAACAATATATTTACATAGTTCATTTAAAATTAACTTAGCATCATCAAATAAAAATCAAGCTAAGTTATCTCAATATTTATTTAACAAAGAGTTAAAGATTGCAAAAGAATTAAATGCTAATTATATAGTGATTCATCTAGGATCAGCTCAATCCAGCTCTAAAAAATCTGCTATAGAGCGAATAACTAACTTTCTTAACAAAGTTATTGAAAAAGAAAATAAAATAAAAATCTTATTGGAAAACTCTGCACATAATGGCAAGGTCATAGGTGGTGATCTAAATGATTTCATTATAATAAGACAGCAAATAGCATTCCCAGATAAAATAAAATTTTGTATAGATTTTGCACATGCTTTCGTATACGGGTATGATCTTAGCAAGACAGAGCTCTTTATAAGCCTATTAGATAAGACAGTGGATATTAAAAATATCAAATTAATTCATTTAAATGATTCAAGTGAAAAATTTGGAAACAAAAAAGATATACATGCTCCTCCAGGATATGGCAATATAGGAAAAGAAGTCTTACAAAAACTTATTGAGCATCCTATGCTAAAAAATATTCCTATGATAGTTGAGCTTCCTTTTAATAAACTAAATAAAAGCAAAGAAATTTTACAAGAAATAAAAAACTGGTAAATATGGATACTTTCAATGAATTTTTAAAACAACAACTTAATCCAGAACAACAAAAGGCTGTACTACATAAAAATGGTGCAATCTTAGTTATAGCAGGTGCTGGATCAGGCAAAACAAGAATAATCACTGCAAGGATTACACAACTTATTCTAAATGAAAATGTTGATCCAAAATCTATAGTTGCCTTAACATTTACAAATAAAGCAGCTGGAGAAATGAAAGAACGTATAGCAAGGTTTCTTAAAGATAGTATCTCAATGCCTTTTATTGGAACTTTCCATTCATACTGTTTATTACTCCTTAGACAAAACTCAAAAGTCGCTCCCTTTGAAAACTTTTCAATACTAGACGATGAAGATCAAATAGCATTAATAAGAAAAATAATTAAACGTTACGGACTAGAAAAACAAATCACTGCGGCACAAGCACTAAGTCAAATCTCATCACTAAAAAATAAACTATTATTTTCTCCGGACGAAAAAAACTTGGTTAAATCATTCATACGCGATATCCATGATGCCTATGAATCAGAACGTAAAATATCTCGTAGCTTAGACTTTGATGACCTTTTATTAGAGACATTAAAGCTATTTACAAAAAATCTTGAGTTTAAAGAAAAATTCCAATCAAAAATTAAACACCTCTTAGTCGATGAGTATCAGGACACTAATATAATCCAGCATGAACTACTAAAACATATGGCCCTCAATAATTCTAAAAACGTTATGGACTCTATCTGTGCAGTAGGTGATGAAGATCAATCTATATATTCATGGAGAGGCGCCCTTGTAGCCAATATATTAAATTTTGAAAAGAATTTTGAACCTGTAACAAAAATTAAAATAGAACAAAATTATCGCTCTGTAGAACCTATCTTAAAAATTGCTAATACAATTATAGAAAATAACCAACAACGAAATAAAAAGGAGTTATGGTCAACAAGAAAAGCTAATAACAGAGTAGTTGTAATCTCAAATAAATCTGAATATCAAGAAGCAGACGCTATTAGCCTATTTTTGGAAACACTACCTAACAATAACACCGCTATTTTATACAGGACACATTTTCAATCACGAGTGATTGAAGAAGCTCTTATATCTAAGGGAATCCCATACAAAATTATTGGTGGTATCCAGTTCTATCAACGTAAAGAAATAAAAGATATTCTTGCATACCTACGTATTATTGCAAATCCATTTGATAGAGTAAGCTTTTTCAGAATTTTAAATGTCCCCAGCCGTGGTATTGGTAATGTATTTGAAAATCTAATTATAGAAGAATGGGAACAAGATCCAAAGCTTAACTGTCTAGAATTATTAGAAAAAATTGTTGAAACTGATCAAATAACACAATCAAGAAAAGAATCACTACAAGGCCTTATCGATGTTTTTTACGGTTTAGATAAATATAAAAAAACAAGCTTTCTTATAAAAACAATTTTGGACAAAACAGTCTATACAGAATATTTGAGAAAAGATTTCGAAGAACGAGAAGCTGAAAGCAAAATTGAAAATATTAGAGAACTACAACAATCTGTAACCTATTATGAAGATAATGAATCTAACACTAATAAATCATTAGAAAACTTTCTGCAAGAAGTAGCCTTAATGCAAGAAGCAACAGAAAAAAAGGAATTGCCTTCTGTTCTACTGATGACGTTACATGCAGCAAAAGGATTAGAATTCAATAACGTTATTATTACTGGGCTAGAAGAAAATCTATTACCTAGCACTAGGTCACTTATAAGTCATGAAGCATTAGAAGAAGAACGACGACTTTTCTATGTAGGCATAACAAGAGCGAAGGAACGATTAATATTATCGCACTCACAAACACGTAACAGCTTTGGACAAATGAATGAACAAGTCTCATCACGATTCATAGATGAGGTTCCCAAAAAATTCATACAAGAAATCAATGCAGTATATTTAAAATCTTTCCAAATAAAAGAACTTTGGAGACAATGGCTTGGGTCTAAAGCTGAAAAAGAAATTATATTCTTTGGAGGAACAACATCATCAAAGCCTATGCCTATCAAAAAAATCACAAAAGCCATAAATAGCTTTATAAATACCAATGAACCATGGCGAAAAAATCAACTAGTAATGCATAAAAAATTTGGAACTGGTATAATTAAAAAAGTAGAAAAACGAGATCATGAAATCTATTTTATAACAGCAGCATTCAAATCTGGTGAAAAAACCTTACTCTCCAATTTTCTAACCCTTATATAATGAGCCTTTGACTCACAAGCCTCTTCTAGTATAATAATAAATATTAAATACAAAGGTTATTTTCATGTTCAAAAAGCTCATTCTAATACTTTTATTACAATCAACAATTTTTGCTGAGTCTATTCAAAAAAAAGATACGTCAGATAAATTAATTGATGCTATAGAATTCGTAGCTGATTTAGATCTTGATCAAGCATTATTAATGGAAATTTTACATACAGGTCCCTCTGCAATAACATCCCTTACAGGACGAGAATTTCATAACCTGACTACAACCATTGGAGAACGCCTAGGACAAGCAGGAATGCAAAATTTTATAGAAGGTCACTCAGTTAAACTCTTACCCAATAATATGCGAAATTTTATTAAAGAGGCTCTAAATACTAAAAAGGGATACAGTTTAAGTCAAAATGGGTACTCAGAAGCTTTACGTCTACTGGTAGAAACAAATAATTATAAAAAATGCTTAGAAGATTATAAAGCCGAAATTAAAAAATTTTTGATTCAATACTTTGAAAAAAATAATATTAATACAAAATATCAAGAAAAAATACTAGATAACTTTAATCTTAATAACCATGATGCAATAATCAATAATATAGAAAATGGATTAAATTTACTTGCAGAATATGGTGCTATTGGTATCAATCCTAAAGATTTCAAATTTGAACTTATCAAGCATCTCTCAGAAAATAAAAAAACATTTGATGATTTATTGATTCCCTTTGTTAATAAGAAAAAATTCACGGCTATTCTATTAGCTGGTGCAATAACACATATAGCAATAAATAAAGTTAGTATGGATATATTTTCACCCGAAAGTAACCTTCTATTTCTATCTATATTAAATAGTATAATACCTATGACCGATAACAGTAGTGGTTCATATTTGTGGCGTAACATATTCAATATAAAAGAAATAAACATCATGGGTATTAGAAAGACTGTATCTTTAACTTTTTTAATACATAACTTCTATAGCTATCTAAGTAATTATATGCAAAATATCTCTAAGTCATCAGATGAAAATAATTTCTGGTATAGTGCTAGAATATTATCTCTGCCATTGGCACTCTTTATATATTCAGTAAGCATCTATGAAGAAGGCTCAGATCTTTCTAAGATATATAATCTTAAAAAAAATCTTGAACAGCTTAAAAAGAAATTACAAAAACAACAACCTCAAACAGCTTAAACGTTACTTTCCATAGATGTGGAATTATAAGTATAAGGAATAGATTCATTCAATTCCTTGATAGAAACATTTAATATTTTTAAGCGTTTTTTCTGCTTTGGTGTCATGTCCCAATCACCTATCTTAAATGTTAGTTTCGTAATAAAAATTTTACCAATATATGTTAATTTCTCAATAAGTTCTGGATCAATAGTTATTTCTTTATTAATGATTATATCTTTACCTATAATTTTTCCGTTTGGTAAAATTACGCCGTCTCCTGGCAATACGTAATAACCATCCTTAGCCTGAACAATATCATATAACTGACCCTTAAACTCTAGATTTTTCTCAAGATAAGGACCTTGCCAATTTTCCTTGTGTGCCAAATTAAGAGGACCAACTATTGAACCAGAGAAATCCTTAACTGTAAAAAAATTAATAGGATTTTTCTCACCCTTAATAGAAAGAATATTACATTCCTTATCTATCGTATTAAAAATTTCAACAATCGTTCCCATATCCTTTAACAAAGCTTCTGCATTTACATGTGGCCTATCCTTCATATACATATATATTCCAAAAGATAACCCAATGACTAAAAAAGTAATTGAAAATATAGGAAATAATTTTTTACTAAATGAACGAGTTTCTTTAAAACTTATTAACCCTTTTAACTTATTTATCATAACGACTCCCCCTAAAAATAATTTAAGTTGCTATAATAAAATAGAAAAAATAATTCTTTAAAATAAAGAGTTTAATTTAAAAATATCCGAGTGCTACACAAAAATCATATAAAAAATATATGGCTCCGAGCATAAGCAAAATACCTGTCATTTTTGATATATTTTTAAGTTTTTTACCAGCCAATGTAGCACCCATTCTACTTGATACAAAACTTAATATAGAAAAACTAGTTAAAGTCCCAAAACTCACCATCAAGACTCCCAGCATTCCTGTAAATCTCCCAATATCCGAAAATAATTCAGATACCTGTATACTCATATATCCAAAATACAAAATTGCTCCAGGACTAAATAAAGTAACCAAAAAAGCCTTGATAAAAATAGCCAAAACACCTTCTTTTACGGTTATTTTAACTGTATCTAAAGTTACAATATGCTTAATAAAATAATAAATACCAAGCCCTAGTAAAAAAAGACCACCTAATAAATCCAATGTTAAATGTAAAAAAGTAGATCTACCTATAAATGTTAAAAAACCAGCAAGACTTAATGCAAAAAGAATACCATCAGCTACACTAGAACCTATAGCTGTAGCAAAGCCCTTCCAAAAACCATAAATCGCTGCTCTATTGAAAGTTAAAACAAAAATTGGTCCGATACCTATTGTAGAAATGATTCCAACAACATAACAAAACATCAAAAATTTTATAAACATAATAGCCTTCCATCTGCTAGAATTAAAGGATAACATATAGCTCTATAATTGACGAAGATTCTTTTAATTTCTAGAATAATTTCTTTATAGATATCTAAATAATTATGAAAGTAAACATTTTGGAAACTCAAATAAATTTTGGAACTGATGGTATCCGTGGAAACGCCGAAAATTTTCCATTTACAGAAGAAGCACTCACTAGACTAGGAACATCTATAGCAATCTGGGCGAACCAAAAATTTCAACAACCTAATGCTTTAATAATTTCTGACCCGAGGATCTCTTCTTACAGAATTACAACAACTCTATCCAAAGCTCTACAATCCAACGGTATAAATATATTCAATGGTGGAGTGCTACCCACACCTGCAGTCTCTCTACTAATAACTAAAAGATTCAACTTCGGTATAATGATCTCCGCTTCACACAACCCATATGAAGATAATGGCATAAAGCTCTTTGATGGTAATAATGGTAAACTTTCTAAAAATGATGAACTCCTTATTCAAAAATATTTTTCTGAATGTAAACCATTATCAACAACCCATACACAACAATCCTGGAACGATGCATTCTCTATATATAAAACAACTATAATTTCCAAATTTCAACCAAACTTTCTTAAAGATTTAAGGATAGTTCTGGATTGCGCTAATGGAGCAACGTCTAAAATAGCACCTGAAATTTTTAACTCTCTAGGTGCAAAAGTTATTGTCATAGCAAATCAACCAAATGGTAAAAATATTAATGAAGATTGTGGAACACTATATCCTCAAAATCTTAAAAATGCCGTCCTAAATAATAATGCAGATATAGGATTTGCTTTTGATGGTGATGGAGACAGAGTCATTGCTATAAATAAAAATGGAATAATAAAAGATGGTGATGACCTATTAGCCATATTAATAAAACATCCATCCTTCTGTAATATCAAGACTGTTGTTGGAACAATAATGACTAATTATGGGTTCGAACTTTATCTTAATTCACAAAATAAATCTTTAATTAGAACCAATGTTGGTGACAAGTATATTTCTACAAAACTTGAAGAAGCAAACTTACAAATAGGTGGAGAAACATCTGGACACATCATAATCAAAGACTACTTGCCTACAGGAGATGGTATTTTTATTGCACTAAAAACCTTAGAAAGTGTAATCTATACACAAAATTTTGAACTAACAAGCTTTGAAAAACAACCACAAGTATTAATTAATATCAAAGTTAATAAAAAAGAAGATTTAACTCAACAGCCATATGCCAGCTTAATAGAAAACTACAAAACAAAAATGAAAAATGGAAGAATTGTGGTAAGATATTCAGGTACAGAAAACCTGTTACGTATAATGATAGAAGCAGAAACATCAGAAATCGCTAATTTAATAGCAATTTCATTGGCAAATGAACTACAAGTAGCTCTTAATTAAGGAAAAAAAATGGATAAAAATACTTTTTTACGAAAAATCTATACGTTTATAAAGTCAATTTTTCTAAACGGCCTATTTGCCATATTTCCATTAGCTGCAACCATTTTTGTGATTAACTTCATTTATAATTTAACTTCAAAATGGCTAGCCCCACTTAAAAAAATAGAGCCTAATATCTTAAAAAATATTCCAGGAGCAGAATTTATACTATTTATTGTTTTCATAATGACTATAGGAATCTTATTAAAATTTTTAATTATTATACCTATCATCCATTGGGCTGAACATCTTATAAAAAAAATACCTATTATTAACACTATATACTCTAGCTCCAAAACCCTAATTAATTTCTTCAATGTCCCAGATTCTAATGGTATTCAACGTAAAGTTATCCTTGTAAGATATCCAAACAAGGAATATTTCAATATTGCATTTCTTGTGGGAACAGCAAATAAATTCGAAGAATTGCTTCCTGATCAGTTTAAAAAAGGCATAGAATACGTAAAAGTCTTCATGCCAACTACTCCTAACCCAACTACTGGTTATTTCTTTATTCTACCAAGATCAGAAATAGTAGAAACTGAAATATCTTTTGAAAATGCAATAAAAATGATTGGTTCCTGTGGGTTAATCTCAACGGAGCACATATAATTGGTATTAAAACGTTTTCTGAATCTAAAATTACTTTTTTACTTTCTACTAATTAATGGTTCGTTAACTCTCTTATATACATTAATTGGATTTATAGAAAAGCTAGTACGAGAAAATAACTCATCCATTGAAGCTATAATAATTTTTATGGCTTTAAATTTTATACCTACATTCTTCGAATTAATACCGTTAAGTTCCTGGATTACAACCTGCTTACTACTATGGGAATTAAACCAAAGTAAAGCCTTAGAAGCATTTAATCTACTCAGCATTAACTCAATAAAAATAGTAAAATTTTTCTTATTAAGTAGCATTTTATTATCAGTGACAAGCTTTATAGGTAAAGAAATTGCTATACACCCACTTATAAAAAGTACCAAGAAATATAAACTAAAAAATATACGCCAAGAATTCAATAATAAAATTTTCGATAAATGGTTACTATTACCAAACAATAGTTTTCTCTACTTTGAATTTATAGATCTTCATAAAAACTCTGGTACAGGACTAATTATTATCAAAATGTCGGATACATTCATAGCTGAAGAAAAAATAGAAGCTCCCATATTTATTTTAAACCCTCAAACAAACTCGATCATACTAGAAAACAGTTCTATTACCAATTTTGATAACAATACATCTAATACCAAACTAAAAACACTCATTATTCCCGAATTATTTATGCATCTAAATATGTTTAATGAAACACCTTCTTTAAAACATCAAATACAAAATATTATCCTAGCTAGTAACTTATCATTACATTACCCCCTTAACCAAGAACTTGGAAAGCTCCTTTCCAGACTACTTTTACATCTACAACCATTAATTTACATACTTTTAACACTATGCCTTTTTCTTATTAGTCAAAATTTTAACTGGCTAAAATGGCTACTTGTGGCTACTCCATATCCATTACTACTTGTATCCATGTCATTTACAGAATTCATGCTTCAACATAATTCTACTGCTTTCATAGTCATAATTCCTTATCTAATAGGTCTTATACTTATTGCTGTATGTATAAAGAAACTACAGTTGAATACTTGAAAAAAAAGGGTACCTGTTTTATATTAACTTAATCATTAAAGATTAATTATTATTTTTTCTACAGAAAGGTATAAAAAGTGTCTTACGCAAAATCAATGATGCTAACAGTTATGTTGATATCCAATATTTCAGCATTTGAACTTAATACAGCACATGTCTTGGGCCAAACAATAACACTCAAACAAGATTCAATGGGTCTTTTTTACAATATTGATAAAGAAATGTATTTTGAAACCCATAACCCAGCTAAAGACCAAAATACATTACTAAGATTAGAAGAAAATTTCGATGTAGGCCGTGAAATGTGGTGGCACTGGGGAGCAATGAAAAAAAGTGATTTCAAGCACACAATGGGTTCTCCTCTCGCAAATAAAATCGAAAAAGCTTTAGAAGCTGTTTATATAAAGCCTATTACAAAATATAATGGACTACCATTAATAGATGAATACTTAAATTATATGCCTATGTTTTGGACCCTTGATAAAAAACATTTTACAAAAACAATTAACTACCTTAAAGGTCATCTTTCTTCCATCAATCCTACCGTAAAACCTTTATTGATTTATACAGTAGTAGATGGAAATGCTACACCAGAAGAAAAAGCCTTCATTGAAAAATACTTTACAGTACCAACAGATAAAGACTATGAAACACTCATGACATTTTTTGCTGAAAGCAAGGTCTATATGCGTGAAACAACAAATCGCGTAGAAAGCTCAAAACCATCCTTAGTTTTAGGCAAGGACATGAGAAACTATATATTTTATGATCTACAAAAATTCGCATGCGAATTCAATACTAATAAAATTGCCCGCTTAGTAATCATGGGCCTTGCTGCATATTACTGGAAAAATGGTCACTTGCCAGCATTGCCTAATGGACTTCAAAAAGTATCATCGACACTGTTTAACCTTTTAAACAAAGTAAAATCGAACTAAAAACAACCTGATATTAAGAAAAAAAGGCTCCTTTTTAAGTGAGCCTTTTTTTCTATTCTCTTATCCATAAAGCAAGAAATTCTTTATTTTTACTCTTAGCACCTAAGATAGGCGATTCTATAATACCCAAATCTTTAAAACCAAATTGCTTCATACCATCTCTCATGGATGCAAAGACACGCTCATATACAAATTCATCTCTGACTACACCACCTCGTTTTATATCTTCCCGTCTTGCTTCAAATTGTGGCTTAATTAACGTAATAATTTTCCCATTATTCTTAAGTAAATTAATAATGGCAGACATTACCTTCAATATAGAGATGAAAGAAAGATCCAATGTTACCAAATCTACTTTTTCTGGAAGATTTTCTAAATGTCGTAAATTTGTACCCTCTAATAAGATAACTCTTTTATCATTACGAATCTTCTCATGAACCTGTGCTACTCCAACATCAACGCCATAAACACGTTTAACTCCTGCTTGTAAAAGACAATCAGTAAAACCGCCAGTAGAAATACCAGCATCTAAGACAACCAAATCTTTAACATCAATATTGAAATGTAAAAGAGCTTTTTCCAATTTTAAGCCTGCTCTGCTTACATATTTAGGCTGTACAAAATCTATCTCTATATTAGCATCAGTATTAACAGCTGTACCTGACTTATCAACAATCTTACCATTAACCTTAACTTTACGCTGAATAATAAGACTTTGAATTTGGCGTCTAGATATATCAGGATATTGTTCTGCTATACATAAATCTAATCGTTTAGACATTAAACCCCTTAGCTAAATTATTTAAAAGTACCGATTTAGGATAGAAATATCTACGAGAAAGTTCATCTTCTTGTTTCAAAATTTTATCTATTGGCAATACAGCAAAAACAGTTTCAGAAACTGGATCCTGAGCCTGTACAGAAATATATTTAGAATTATGCTTCAAGACAGATTCTCTAAAATCATTAAGTGTTCGTACCTTGTGTCCATTAACTGTATCCAAAATAGAACCACTAAATAAACATTTAACCTTAGCTGCAGCAGAATTTGGCAATACCTTGGTAATAACGAGATAAGACTTATCTTGAGATCCTGGCTTTGTAAACTTTATAAAATTAGGAGAACCTTGAATCATGGTAAATACATGATTCAAGGTTAATTCCATAACTACCATACCACCAAATACTTCATAATCAACTTTCTCAAATTCTGGAAAAATTTTTCTTACAGGAAGCATTTCTGTTGCCTGTAACTCAAACCTAAAATCTTTACGCTCACCCTTACGGTATACAACCAAATGCACCTTATCACCAACAATATATCTATTTAAAAGCGCAAAAACAGAAACCTTTTCTTCTGCCCAGCCAACTGATACCTCTCCATATTTATCTACTTTATGTCCATTAATCTCATAAATCATATCACCAGGGCATAGTCCAACCTTGTCTAAAGAACTATTCTCAAGAACCCTAGAAACATACCAGCCACCTTCTCCTGGATTTTTCAAAAATTGAACAAGATCCTGTGTTGTAGGTATAAAAATTCCACCCAACAATGGTCTACGTAAAAGTTTAACCTTATAAAGATCATTAACTGCACTCTTTATTTCACTTATAGGTATTATATAACCAACATTTTGTGCATCTGGAAACCCACACGTATTAATACCTATAACTTTTCCTTCTGTATTCAAAGAAGGACCTCCAGAAATACCTGGATTAAGTGGTGCAGTTATCTGGATATATGACATCTCTCGTCCACTTACAATACCTTGAGTACTTTTAAGAGTTTGTTGGCCAAGTGGATATCCTAATGCCAATACCTCTTGTGTTCTAATAAGTGCATCCGAATTACCAAACTCTATATATGGAATACTTCCCAAAAGCTGCTTTATAATATTTTTTGACTCTGTAGTTAATCTTAAGAGAGCAATATCTCGATCAGGACTTACTCCAATAATCTCTACATCTAATTGCTGTTTACCAAGTGATGGAATCTGTATCTGTATACTACTTGCCTCTTCTACTACATGATAATTAGTAAGAATATCTCCATTATCATTAATAAAGAACCCGCTACCAAAAGCCTCAATAATACGCGGCGTTTTATATGGTTCAATCCAATTAAAACTAGTCTGCTGAACAAAAATTTGGATAACGGCATCCTTAATTCTTTTTTGAATATCTGTCCATGTTTGCTTATTATCCTGCTCTGCTAAAACAGACTTATATTTAACAGACTCAGTTTCTTTTACTATCTGTGCCTCTTGTAAACTTATAATCTCATTTTGTAAATTTTCTTGTTTTTTATGAAATTTATAAATAATACCAATAAAGCCTATAACCAAAACTATAATAAAAAATCTATATTTATGATTGGGTAACCTGTTATACATTAAAGCCTTTCTTAAAAAAATTATATGTTTTATCAGTATACAAAGTTCTCAAGAAATTTTAACTATAACGTCCTGGCTCCAAAAGCGCTTCTTTACCTCTTATACGACTATAGAATGCTATCACCATAGACCAGGTAATATATAGAATGAAAAAAAATAAAAGAATGCGCTTTAATTTAAAAATCACGATAAATGAAAAGCAACTAAAAATAATAATCTTAAAATACTTTCTTGATACATTCAAAAAACTCTGTTTAAAAGCTGGAAATGGAATAGTACTAATCATCAAAAAAGATAAAAAAATCATTAATGAAAAAATACTAATCATTCCAATTTTCCCTAAAACTAAGTTCTGCATGTTCAGTAAAATAGCTGCTAAAAAACAAGCAGCAGAAGTCGTAGGTAATCCTAAAAAATAAATAGTTTGTTGATCAGAGATTAAACTAAACCTAGCCAACCTAAATATCCCAGCCAATAAATAAACTATACTTCCAATAATGCCAACAAGGCCTAACCCCTGTAAAAAACAAAAATAGATTAATAACGAGGGGGATAAACAAAATGTTATAACATCACATAATGAATCTAACTCCACCCCAAAGGCTGTGCTAACATTAAAGAAACGCGCGATTCTCCCATCAAGAGCATCCATCAATGCACCAATAAGAATACAATTAGCTGATGCTATCCATGATCCCTTTACTGCAAAAATTATCGAAAGAAAACCAAATATAGCATTACCAAATGTAAAAAAATGAGGCAAAAGAGAAATACCCTTAGCTAAAGCCATTCTTCGTTTACGAAAACTTATAAAATGCTTTTTATTCATAATTATTTAGCAACACTAACCTTTGCATGTCTAATAACCTCATTATTAAGCATATACCCTGGAGCCAACACAGATACTATCTCTCCAGATTTATGATCTGATGATTCAACCTGTATTAATGCTTCATGATACTTAGGATCAAATATTCCTGAACAATCTATATCTTTAACTCCTAGATCAACAAGACGTTTCTGAAGATTTTTTTGTATAATCTTAAAACCATCAGCCCAATTCTTAAGATCTTCAGGAATCTCTTTAGTTTCAACAGCCTTAATCGCTAAATTTAATTCATCCAAAACAGGTAAAAAAATATCTATAACCTTGACCTGTGTCTCTGAAATCCATGTTAAACGTTCCTTCTCTGTACGACGTTTAAAATTTTGAAAATCAGCACTTACTCGTAAAAACTGCTCTTCCCATTTCTTTTCATCTTGAGACTCAGTTTCGATAATTTCTTCTTTATTATCTTTCATAATAATGACCCCCTTATATATAAAACATTATACTAATCTAACAAAAAAACCGATTTATCCAAATCCTATAACAAAATAATAAATTCAAAATGTTTAAATCTTTTAAAAACTAATAACAGAGATAACATTATTATAAAATAATAGATTACTTGAAAAATTATTCAAAAAAAAACTAAACTCAAATTTAGTAAGATAATTTTTTACGCTTATCCTAAAAAATAAGGAGAGATATATGAAGAGGAGCATCAAAAAATTTTTGGGTGCTATGTTATGTGCTGCATTATCAATGCCTATGTTAATAGGTATTGATAATGCACACTTTTATAAAGTTCCACATGCACATGGAATAGGAACGCATGATACCAGTGACTGGTTTGCAAAACTAGACTTGAATTATGGATATGGTAGTGCACGTTCCGGATATAATTATAAGGGTTCAAAAACCTCCCTTTTAAATATTTATGGAGACCAAAATATTGCTTACCTTGGTGCCGGTGTTCCAAAGGCACTTCCTGCAAACTACCAAGTTTTATTACAGAATTTAATCTTAGGACAAACTACCTCAACAAATTTTGCAAAGCTCAAATTCAATGGAAAATTTCAAATTCATGACTTCAACCTTGATTACAGACAAAACTTTGTAAACGGATTCTTTGGAGAAGTACATTTACCTATTAGAAATGTAAAAATAAACGATATAAGTTATACGGACTTATCACCAGCAACCGGTGCGTTTTCTAAAACCAATGCTAACTGGATCCAAGTAAAAAATAATTTAAACTCTATCCTAAATTTATACGGTATTAAAGATTATAATAGCTCCAAAAGTAAAACTGCTTTAGGTGATCTAAGTCTTCTTGCTGGATGGCAGACCACAAATGATAAAGAATTTGATTTCTTAAAATACTACAGTATCGCTCTAAGAACTGGAATCCTATTCCCTACAAGTGCAAAAGATGATACATCTTATGCTTTCTCTGTCCCAACAGGTAACTTTCAACACTGGGGAATCCCAGCAAGGTTTGATCTCTTAGTTGGTGCTATGGACTGGCTACAAATAGGTGCTCATGTAGGTGCTACATTCTTCTTTGACAAGACCTATAATCAAAGATTAAAAACCAATACATCACAAAGTGGCTTCATTAAACTTGCAGAAGATAATACAAAAGTAGACAAAGGAACCCTATGGGATTTAGGTGCTTACTTGAACTTTGATCACTTTTTTAAAGGTTTAAGCGCACTAGCTGGCTACTCATATAACAGAAAAGAACATGATGAACTATCCCCAGTAAATACAAGCCTCTTTACTGATAACATTGTAAACTCTGATAACCAGTATAAAGAATGGGAAGCACACGTTATCCACTTAATGCTCGAGTATGATTTTGGAAACGATATAAAGGATACCGGTTTTGCTCCTAGAGTAAACATCCACTATGACTTCCCTGTAGATGGAAAAAATATTTTTGCAACAGATGTTTTTGGTGGTGGCATAGGTTTAGATATTAAATGGGATTTCTAACCAATAAAATTTAAAAGGAGAAAAATTATGTTGAAATCATTTAGGAAAACCCTCCTGTGTATAACCCTGCTATGCAACACACTTCTAGCATATGAAACTATTGGAAGTGCATTCACTGCTAGTATCACAGGAACTACAAAAGTATTAGATAGATACACAGGCACATTTTATGTCGCCACAGATGGTACCAGTGGTGGTGATGGTGCTAACTCACTTGCTTATGCAGGTAAAAGCGATACCAGCTTTACTTCCCTAGCAGGGACAGGAACATTTAATACAACTGGTGGAGTAAGAACTATTGCTCTTCTAAGAAATGATGGTGGCGCTGCAACACATATTGTTGGTGTTGTATCAGATTCATCCAATAGTCAATCTATTAAGCAACTTGCTTTACATAATTTATCCAGCGGAGCTGAATCAATAATTACTGAAGCTGATTTAGGTTTATCTGATGATGGTGGAGACCCAACCAATCAAATAACTTTAATAGCAACTAGTAGTGCCCATATATTTGCACGAGTTGTTGACATTCTTGGTACAGAATTAACGGCTCAACATAACGGTATAGCATTCATAAGAAATGATTCAACACCTACTATAGTACAAGGAACAAACGGAACCCCAGCATTACCTTTAAGTCTAGTTGCAGCAACTCTAAGAGATGGTGGAGCAACAAATTATGCTAAGTTTGCTGTAAGCGATATGATTTGGGATAACGATCTAGAAACTTTATTTATAACAGGAACAGGAAGTTTAGCTGCCGCCGATGCTGCAAATGGTCACTATTCCTTAGTTAAAGCTAAGATAACAGCCGGTGCGTTAGGCCTGGAAATAATTACACCCGCTGCTAACACAGTATTATCAACAGATGCAACGGTACCTTTTGCAATTTTAGATA
The DNA here is from genome assembly GCA_964491895.1 of uncultured Pseudomonadota bacterium. Classification (GTDB taxonomy): domain Bacteria; phylum Babelota; class Babeliae; order Babelales; family UBA12411; genus CAZBHK01. The sequence goes on from CAZBHK010000002.1 coordinate 150,751, forward strand.
TACCTAATGGATTTACAGCACCATTCATTCTTGGTTTTCATAAGATTCGTATAATGACAACAAGCACAGGTATGAAATACTTAATAGGTAATGGCGGTCTTCATAGTGGAGCAAATATTAAAGGTAATGAATTCCACGCTATGCGTCTCGCACAAACTGCTGCCGCTGGTATTCTAACAGGAGATATAATTAAAGGTAACGTTTCTGCAGAAACAGCTCTTGGTGCAGACTTCACCAATGCTGATCATCAAATATCTACTACTGTTGGTGCTGGAATTGCTCCATGGGATAACACAGTATCATGTAGTGATATGGTTGTTGTAGGTGATGCAGTATACGTATCAGGTATTGCAAGTGGTCTTGCAAGGAGTGCTACTGTTGATCCAGGTATATGGAAATCTCAAGCAAGATTTGATCATCAAGGACTAATTATAGGTTGGACACCATGGGAACGAGTATTCCCTACTATAGATGGCACCACTGCTGAACTAGTACCTTTCTTTGATGTTGACGCAAGAACTGGAAAAATTTGGAGAGGTTGTGGAGGAAATGATGCTGCTGCTGGTCGAGGAAAAACAATTACTAGAACCAAATGGGCACTTGCTAACGCTACTGCTAACACATTACAAAATAAACTTGCCAGTGACCTTGCTAATGGTTCCTATTGTGTATTAGATCTACCTGTTAACTTACCAGGATTAGCTGCTGCTGCCGCTAATGCAAACAACTCATTTACATTGTTTGGTGGATTAGAAAAAGTTGCATTTGTAAGAACTAAGAGTGGCGCAGTTAATGCTAATACAGGTATTAGTGCTTATAATGCTGCAGCAGATTACCTACTAACTTCTAACGGTTTAGCAGGCACAGGCGCAGTCAGATCATTAGCTTATATAGCTGATGGTTCTGCTAATACCACAGGTTATTTCCTTGCTGGTACAGATCTTGGATTATTTGCCTATGCTGCTGCTGCTGGAACAGGATTTGCTACAGGATTAACGACCTTAGATGCAGCACCTTTCGATGATGGCACATGGCAAAGAGCTGCTAGTCATGCAATAACTTCTACCATAGCTATTTCACAGATAGTAACCTGTACTGGTAATCGTGCATACGCCATAGGATTAGATACTCAGACAATTAATGGTATTGTTGATAGACTTTATGAAATCAATCCAGGTGCTAATGTATCAAGTTTTGGTGTACGTATAGTTGCTGAATCTGGTAAAGGTGGTCTACCTGATAATGCAGTCTTTTCTGGATGTGCCGTAATTACAACAACTAGTGCACTTAGAAAAGCTAGTGACTTATATAAAGGTACCTTTGGCGTAATAGCTACTAATGATGGTATATATACATCTACATGTGATCTTAAATTTGTTGCCCCTGCAGGTACTCCTATATCCGGAGAGTGGATACAAATAACATCTACAAATGATATAGCCTTCTACGGAGTAAAACAACCTAAAGATATTAGAGGAATAGCTGACTTTGCATACTACCCATTTCAAACAACACATTTTAATGCTCTACCTATAATAGATGACAGCGTGGCCAATTTAGGAATCTATGAAAAGAGCTCATTCTTACAAGCAGGATTAAGTGGTAATGCCCGTCAAAACAATGCAGCCTTTGCGGTAACAACACAATCTATAGTACCTTCATCAGACACCAGTGGCGATGCTAAGAATAGAAGATTTGCACTAAATAGCAGTACAAATATTAAGAATGTTGAGTTAACAACCAACTTCTACTCTGATGGAGCAAGACGCTTCTTTACCAAGTTTAACCCTAGCCAACCTGCATATTTCAATGCTTTACGTACCCTACCTTATAATGCAACTGAATGGAATATGACAGTGCCTGATGCTGATGGCGATCTTGGAACAGTAACCCGCATCAACTGGATAGAAAACATCTCTGGTACAGGCCAATTAATGGCTGGTACAGATACAGGAGTCATTGTTTTAGGCTAAAAACCTTATCAATTTTGGGCATGGGTTTAATACCTGTGCCCTTTTTTATTAATTCTTTTAGTAAAAACAGACAATTTTCACTGTCCATTTTACAATTAGCCAATAACGTATAGAATGGTATTTATTAGATTTGTCTTTGAATATAAGAAACGACTGTTTCTTTATAGAGGATAGAGGCTTAAAAAAGCCTAACTCAGTATTCCTTGGCTTTAAGTCTTGGGAGTAGAGTATAAAAGATGTATAATGTTAGTGGAAAGGGATTAAAAGGCTTAAGTAACAAAAATTTTTAAATAACAAAATAGTAATAGTATAGAATGTTAATCTTTAATTAGAATATGAATGGTAAAATGAATATTTACGTAGGAAATTTATCTCCTTCAACAGGGGAAGACTCAATAAGACAACTTTTTGAACAATATGGCGAAGTTACATCAGTAAAAATAATCAAAGACAAGTTTACTAATGAACCTAGAGGTTTTGCCTTTGTTGAAATGCCTTCTTCAGACGAAGCAAATGAAGCTATCAATGAAACAAATGGCAAAGAACTTAATGGCCAATCCCTAAAAGTTAACGAAGCACGTCCACCAAAACCACATACAGCAAGACGCTCTTTTGGTAATGGCAATGGCGGCGGCAGTATGGATAGACGTGGTGGCAACGGCGGTGGAAGTCGCGGTGGCAACGGCGGTGGTTTCGGAGGTAGAAACCGTTACTAATCCGTAACCGATACTTTGATCAAAAGGGCTCCTTTAAGGGGCCCTTTTTCATTGCAATCAAGATAAAATGTTTACAGCCATTATAACAAAAGTTTAAACTAATAATTGTTCTAATTGGGGGAATGATATTGTTACTATTAATTTTAACCTATGCATTATTTGCTAGCGCATTTTCATGTAATAGACTTATCCTACAAATAAGTTCACCTATATTTGCTGCCGGAATAAGGACCTTTATTGGTGGATTAATCCTCTGTTTATACTCATTTGGAACAAATAGACATAAAAAATATTTTTCTCTAACGAAAACCGATATTTATGCCCTTATCCAAATAATTATTTTTAATGTTGCTCTTCAAGCTATCCTTAAGAACATAGCCTTAAAAAATATGAGCTCTATTAAAACCGGATTCTTTGGTAACTTTGATCCATTTATGGCAGCTCTTTTCGCATATTTCCTATTCTCAGAAAAACTTTCATTAAAAAAATGGCTCGGAATGATTGTAGCATTTTCAGGAGCATTAATATTCTTACTTATAAAACCAGGAGAGCCTCTTGAGAAAGCCCTAGGAGAGTTTGCTCGACTATCCTGGCCAGAACTATGCATAATCCTTTCCCTAGCCTCTAGCAGATTCGGATGGTTCAAAATTCAATACATGATAAGAGATCGTAAATTTTCTTCACCATTAGTTATTGGTATCTCCATGATAATTGGAGGATTATTAGCCCTTATAGGATCCTTTATATTAGAATGTTCTCCAAGAATAACAAATTTACCTAACTTCCTATTTTATTTAACCTATATAGTATTAAGTAGTAATGTAATTGGTTATGTTCTATATGCATACCTACATAAAAAACATTCTGGAACTTTAATAAGTCTTGTTGGATTTTCACAACCACTATTTGTAGCATTATATGGTGTAATTTTTCTTAAAGAACAAATTTCTTCTTATTTCTTTATTTCAACAATTATTGTTCTTATAGGAGTTACCATTTTCTATAAAGATGAATTAAAAAAGAAAACAAAATTTTCAAATTATTCTGATTTAAATCAGTAAAACATATTCAAAATTACTTTATAAAGTCTCTTAAATGCTTAAATTTTAAACTATAAATAAAATAATCTCTTTTAAAAAATTTATATCTAAAAAGTTTAAATATAAAAATCATTTTTCTAATAACTTCTATTAAGTTATAAAAGTTATTATATTGCATAAAAAGGAAACCTAATGGGAACAAAAGGAAAAGAAATCGTATCTGATATAAAAAACACACTAAAACTTCTTAACCAAGCATTTGCTGATGAGTGGCTTGCATATTATCAATACTGGATAGGAGCACAAATAGTTGAAGGACCTATGCGTACATCTCTAATACAAGAACTTCTAGAACATGCAAAAGATGAACATAAACATGCACAAATGTTATCAGACCGAATAACTCAACTTGGAGGACAACTTATTATTGATCCTCAAGATTGGTATAAATTCAGCACATGTAAATATAAAAAACCTGATAATACTTACATAAAATCTATTATCCAACAAAATATAGAAGGTGAACAATGTGCTATCACAGTATACAATGACATCTTAAAAACTATAAAAGATAAAGATGTCATAACATATCACATCATAGAGAAAATATTAGAAGATGAACTTGATCATGAACAAGATCTTGAAAACATGCTACTAGATCTAAGTTTTATAAAATAAAATTATTTTTCACTACAATCACATCATAGAGAAAATATTAGTAAATAAACTTACTACTATGCTTAAGTTGCAATTTATATTCATCAGTAGACAAAAGAATCTTAATAATAAAAGATAAACGTTTTCGATAATGTAATGTTTGCTCTAAAACATTGTTGATAGATTTTAAAAGACATCTAAAGACTGTTTTGTTCTTAATATCAACAAACAACTCACTTATTCTACTTTTACCTTTTAATTTTTCTAAATAAGAATCTAATACTTTAAGATCATGTTGAGCTTCTTCAACAAAACATAATAAAAAGTATGGATTCTTCGCATATTTATTACGAAAGTTTCTAACATCAGCTAACAATATTCTTGAAGCATCTTCTTCTGCATTTTTAATTTCATAAAAAGATGGTAATATTTCCTTAGATAAACCCCAGGTTCGTTTATCATCCTGTAAATTTCTATTCATAATGTATAAATGAATAGTTTTAACTCCAATACTAGTACCCCAAATAATAGCTGTAGTTACTCCACCATAAGCAGCAATTTTCCTTGAATTCACAGCCTGCAAGTTATTTGATAATAAAATGATAAGCATTAATTTTTTTAACATTTTGACCTCTATAATAATATATAAACATAAAAAAGCCTCGAGATTTTAACTTCGAGGCTTTAAATATTTAGTCCTGGCAGTACCTATTGTTCCAGCCCGTCTCCAGGCAAGTATCGTGAGCGCTAGTGAGCTTAACTACCGTATTCGGAATGGGAACGGGTGTGACCCCACAGCTATTGCCACCAGGAAGTTTGTAAGTTTAGGATATAC
>CAZBHK010000003.1:0-119314 GCA_964491895.1 uncultured Pseudomonadota bacterium
ACAATAAGGTTAGCAGATTATGTTGTGGATATAGGTCCTGGAGCAGGTGTTCATGGTGGTAAGGTTGTTGTTGCTGGTACTCCGGAACAGGTAGTTAACGATAAAGCTAGTCTTACTGGTAAATATTTATCTGGAAAATTAGTAATAAAGCATCGTTTTAATAGACCTCAATCAGGAGATTTTATAGAAGTTAAGGGTGCTAGAGCAAATAATCTTAAAAATTTAAATGTTAAGTTTCCAACAGGTATTTTAACTTGCGTAACTGGCGTTTCTGGTTCTGGAAAATCTACTTTAGTTAATGGTATTTTGGCTAAGGCGTTGTCAAGTAGTTTGTATGGTAATAAGGAGGTTGCTGGCCAACATGATTCTATTATACATAACATTGATGATTTGATTATTATTGATCAGGCTCCAATAGGAAGGACTCCTAGAAGTAATCCTGTAACATATACAAAAGTTTTTGATTATATAAGAGGGTTATTTGCTACTACACAGGAAGCAAAAGCTAGAGGATATAAAGAAGGCCGTTTTTCATTTAATGTTCGTGGTGGCAGATGCGAGAACTGTGAAGGTGATGGCACTAAGAAAATAGAAATGAATTTCTTGCCTGACGTGTATGTGAAGTGTGAAGCATGTAAAGGTAAGCGTTATAATTCTGAAACTCTTGAGATTTTATATAAGGGTAAAAATATACATCAGGTATTGTCTATGAATGTTGAAGAGGCATTATTATTTTTTGATGCTATACCTGTTATAAAACGTAAATTAGCAACTCTTTATGATGTTGGCCTTGGTTATATAGAGCTAGGTCAAAGTGCTATAACTTTATCTGGTGGTGAGGCTCAGCGTATAAAGCTTAGCCGTGAACTTTCTAAGGCTTCTAATAAAAAAACACTTTATATTTTAGATGAACCGACTACTGGGTTGCATTTTGATGATGTGAATAAGCTTTTAGGTGTTTTAAACAGACTGATTAAAAAAAACGCAACGTGTATAGTTATAGAGCATAATTTAGATGTTATTAAGAATGCTGATCATATTATAGATCTTGGGCCAGAGGGTGGTGATGGTGGTGGAACTATAGTGGCTGAGGGTACACCTGAAGAGGTGGCCAATAATCCACAAAGTTATACAGGAAGATTTTTGAAAAAATATTTAATTTAATTATGGGTGAATTAAATTAAAGAAGTAGAAAGTTCTATTTTTTTGTAATGTTTGTATTGTTCAAAAATATCTTTTGGCCATTTACCATGTACATCAATAATTTCATTATTAGAATTTTTTATTGGAATAAACATAGGGAATAGGTTTACAGTTGATTTTATATCACCAGCAATAGCTCTTTGATTGGCTTTTAATATTTGCATATCTTTTTGAATGAGGGGTCTGCCAAACATTTCTATTAACTCTTTAGCAATATCACCATCGCCGGTGGATTTTATTTTTTGTACTAATATCATTAGTTCTTTAACTGATTCTTTTGCCTTGGCAAGATCTTTTACTTGCAGATTGATTACTTGATAGTCCGTATCGATGTGTGTGATAGTTTCTTGTACCTTTTCGATAGCATTCTTGTGTATTAGATAGTTCATGATTGTGCAATTAGCTAGGGCATGAGCTCCTGATATTTCTGTAGCATTATCACTTTGTTGGATATAGCGCTTTAAGCCTGAGCACGCCATATTTAAAATTAGCCATTCTTCAAGTTCAGAAGTTGTCATTTTTGTTATCCATCGTTGTAAAAATCCTTGTTTTAATAAATCGTTTATATGGAATAAACAGACATAGAGTGCAATAATTTCTGCTCTAAGTTCTTCTAAGGCAGCTTCATAGCCATTTAAGAATTCAGTAATATTTTCACTGGTTACAGGGATTAGGTCACCTATTCTGTATTGTTGCCCACCAATGATCATATCTTTTTTAAAGGTGTGAGTAGCTAGCTTGCCGCTTCCATGACCAAGTGTTTCATGGAGTATACATTGTAGATTCCAAAGTTCATTATTAAATTCATTATCGGGATCAACTTTGTTAAGCCATTTGGTTTGATTTTTGAGGTTGAATAGTTTTCTACTGAGGATTGGATTAAGTTTGGTGCCTATATTTTTTGTAGAAGCATAAATAATTTGTTTTGAACCGAACTTATTTCTAATTTCTGAGTAATTAGGTAGACAGTATGCAGCTACTATTTTTGTTGGTCCAAGATCACCAGAACCAAAGAGTAGAGTGTTTATTGATGCATTAGGTATATCTAGGTTGTCACGTTTAAATTCTTCAGGGAAAGGTAGTTGTTTCTCAATATTTGGAAGAATAAAATTAAGTCTATTTATATCCATAGATTTAATTGTTACTTCTGCTTGGAAGCTGCCTCTATGTGCTTTAGGATCTTCGTATGTTTCTATAAAACCAAAACAATAATCTAGTTTGCTATTACTTTTTAACCACTCTATAGAATGTTTTTTAAAAAGTTCTTCATCGCCAGTTTCTATAAATTTTATAAGAAGTTCTAAGCTTTTTATTAGGTGCTTATCAAAGACAGATTGATTTTTTTGAGTTAATTTTAGAGCCTCTTCTAACCAGTGCTTAGAAACAGTTAGTTCATTGCTATATTTTCCCTTAGCAGAATAAGATACAATTTCTGGTTTATTATTTTTGTAAAAATAAGCATTGATTTGACTACGTTTAATAAGAGAGATTTCTTGATAATCTTCTTCTGTAAAATTAGAAGAATAAAAGTTTACAGCACTTTTTTCTATATTTCCTGGGATGGTTAAAGTATGTTCTTTTGTTTCATCAAAGATATATTGTGCTAGTTGATCAAAGGCTACTAAATGTAAGCTGCCTATAGTTTCTAATGCTTTTTTAATATTTTCATTTGTAAGTGTTATAAGGTTAAGTTTATGTGGTGTTCTTTTTTCATTGGACATCTCTTTAGCAAAGTATTGTCCGTGATTAGCCCATAAGTATACTAGATAGATTTTAGCTTCTTTTATAAATTCGACTGGGAATTCTTCTTTAAGGAGCTCTTTATTATTAACAATATCTTCAAATATTGAAGTTATTGTTAATCCAAAGCGGTGTTTTTGGTCTGTTAAGATTCTATTGCCTGGCAATGCTGCTCTATAGATATAATAGGCAAATATTCTTTCTATTGGTAACAAATTATTATAAAAATTTATTATATCTGCGTTATGTGTAATAGCGATTTCTTTGTATAGTTCTACATTGTCAGGTGCTGATTCTAGGGCTATGTTGGGGATGGTTTGATTTTGTGTCAAAATGGCCATAATAAGTGCTCCACAGATAACTTTTTTCATAGGACTATCCTTTTTTTTGAAATTATCAGAGTGTGTCCCTTTTGACAATAGATTAGTGAGAGCTTACCCTTTAAAGAAGGGTTTTATTATAAAAAGGTGTATTTTGGGAAAGTTTAAGTTAATTTCAGATAAATTTCCTAAGGGTGATCAACCTACAGCGATAAAATCGCTTGTAGAGGGTTATGGCAGAGATAGCCGACAGGTCTTATTGGGTATTACTGGAAGCGGTAAAACTTTTACCATGGCCAATGTTATTACTCAGATAAATAAACCTACTTTAGTTTTGGCTCATAACAAAACATTAGCATTCCAGTTATATACAGAGTTAAAGGAGCTTTTCCCTGAAAATAGAGTTGAATATTTTATTTCATACTTTGATTATTATCAGCCAGAATCTTATATGCCTCAAACTGATACTTATATAGAAAAAGATTCTAAGACGAACAAGCAAATTGAGATGATGCGTCTTAAAGCTACAGCATCATTATTATCTAGAAATGATGTGATTATAGTAAGCAGTATTTCTTGTATTTATGGTATAGGTAGTCCTAAAGATTGGCGTGATATGGCATTTACTATAGGTGTTGGTAAAGAGATAAAGCGTACTGATTTATTTAGGTCTTTAGTTGCATTGCAATATGAACGTAATGACTTGGCATTAGAATCTGGACGTTTTAGAGTTAAGGGTAATACTGTAGATCTTATACTTGGTTATGAAAAAGATATTGTAAGGGTAAATTTTCTTGGTGATAAAATTGTGCGTATGCAGACGATGGATCCTGTAACTGGAGAGAAAATAGCTTCATTGGAAACGCTTTTAATTTTTCCAGCACGTCATTACGTTGTTCCTGAAGAAAGAGTGGATAATGCAATAAAGTCTATAAGGGCAGAATTAGAACAGGAAGCGCCAAAATTACCAGAGCTTGAAAGACAGAGGCTTGTACAGCGTACTAATTATGATATTGAAATGATACAAGAGGTTGGTTATTGTAATGGTATAGAAAATTATTCTGTACATTTTGAAAATCGAGATATAGAAAAACCTCCGTATTGTTTATTAGATTTCTTTCCTAAAGATTTTTTATTAGTTATCGATGAGAGTCATCAAAGCATTCCGCAATCACGTGGGATGTATAATGGTGATAAAGCTCGTAAGAAAAATTTAGTTGATCATGGCTTTAGATTGCCGAGTGCTTATGGTAATCGTCCGCTAAAATTTGAAGAATTTGAAAAATATTTTAATAATGTAATTTTTGTATCTGCTACACCCGGTGATTATGAACTTAATTCTTCTTCTAATATTGTAGCCCAGATTATTAGACCAACAGGACTCGTAGATCCCAAGATAGAAATTAAGCCAGTTAATGGTCAAGTTGATGATCTTATTAAAGAAATAAAAATTACAACAAAAAATAATGGACGTGTTCTAGTCACAACACTTACTAAGCGTATGGCAGAAGATCTTACGGAATATTTGAGTAATGTTGGTATAGCTGTTCGGTATCTACATTCAGAAATAGATTCACTGCAGCGTAATGAGATAATAAGAACTTTACGATTAGGTGAGTTTGAAGTTTTGATAGGTATTAATTTATTACGTGAAGGTCTAGATATTCCAGAGGTTGCACTTGTTGCAATACTTGATGCAGATAAAGAAGGATTTTTACGTGATGAGCGTAGCTTAATACAGACTATAGGCAGAGGGGCTAGAAATTCTAATGGTAGAGTTATATTGTACGCAGATAAGATTACAGGATCTATACAAAGTGCTATGCAGATCACTAATGATCGCAGAGTAAAGCAGACGCAATATAATAAAGAACATAATATTATTCCAACAACTGTGTATAAAACTATAGCTGAGTCACAAATTGTTATTAAAACCACCAAGCATATGGCAAAAAATGATATTATAAAGCTTATTGCTAAATATGAACAAGAAATGCAAAATGCGGCAGATAGGCTTGATTTTGAAAAGGCTATAGAATTACGTAAGCTTATTAAAGGCCTTATTAATGAATAAGTTTATTTTGAATAATATACCTAAATCACCTGGAGTTTATTTACATAAGGATGATCAGGATAAGATTATTTATATAGGTAAGGCAAAAGATTTAAAAAAACGAGTATCCTCTTATTTTTCTTTAAAAGTTCAAGATATTAAAACATCTGTGCTAGTAAAACATATTTCTTCTATCGATTTTATTGCTACTAATAATGAAATGGAAGCATTGCTTTTAGAAAATAGTTTAATTAAAAAACATAAGCCTAGATATAATATTCAGCTTAAAGATTCTATTAGGTATCATTATATACAAGTAACAAAAGAAGATTTTCCAAGAATATTAATATCTAGAAACCATAATTGTAGAGATATATTTTTTGGACCATATATATCATCAATGTTTGATATTGTAAAATTGATACGTAATATTTTTAAATTTCGTGCATGTAAACCGGGTAAACATAAGCGACCTTGTTTATATTATCAAATAGGTATGTGTAGTGGGCCGTGTGGTAATTTAATATCTCAAGAAGAATATAATGAGAATGTTAATGCTGCTATTAAGTTTTTACGTAGTGGTGATAATGATAAGATTATTGAAGAACTTGAAACGTTAATGTTTGAATCTTCTAAGAATGAAGATTATGAAAAAGCATTGGATTGTCGCAAAAAAATCTTTTTACTTAACCAGATTAGACAGCGTCAAATTGTTAGTTCAGAAAACAAACAAGATCAAGATGCCTTAGCTATAGCAACATCTGGAGACAAAAGTGCTATATCTATATTGAAGTTGAAAAAGGGTGTTATTGTAAAAAAAGAAGATTTTATATTTCTTTATTCAGATGAGTTATTAGATGAATTTTTAAAAACATATTATATAAAATATTCAGCACCAAATGAAATTTTAGTAGATAATATATTTGATAGTAATATAGAAAATTATCTTTCTGATTATTGGAAAAAAAAGATCTCTATAATAAGGCCATTAAAAGGTAAAAAATTTGACCTTGTTAATCTTGCAAGAAAAAATGCATACATGCAATTTCAAGTAGAAGATTCTGTGCTTATAGAATTAAAAGAGTTATTAGGATTAGAAGATATTCCATCTGTTATAGATTGTTTTGATATATCTAATTATGGAGATTCTGTAATAGTTGGTGCTTGTGTTCAATATAAAAATAAACAACCTAATAAACAGGCATGGCGTTTATATAATATACAAGGTCAGTTTGGGCAGGATGATTTTAGAGCTATCCATGAGGTTATTAAAAGACGATATTTTAAAGAAGCATTACCAGATCTGATTGTTATAGATGGTGGTCATATTCAAGTAGATTTTGCTTTAAAGGCGCTTAGAGAACTTGGCTTGAATTGTATTGTTATAGGTTTGGCAAAAAAAGAAGAAACTATTGTTTTCCCTGAAGGCAATACATTGAAGCTTAATGAGAAATTAGAGTCTGCTAAACTTCTTATGCGTATAAGGGATGCTGTTCATAATTTTGCTATTAATCATAGTAGACGATCTTTTAGAAAACATTATAAAAAATCTGAGCTAGATAATATTCTAGGTATTGGTGATGCTACAAAATTTCTTTTATTACAAGAATTTGGTTCTTTAGAACAGATTAAAAAAATTAATTTAGAGGATTTGTCTTTAAAGATAGGTTTTAAGAAAGCTAAGTTAGTTTATACTTATTTTAATTCTAGTAAATAAAAAAGAAACATCTTAACTAAGATGTTTCTTTTTTATTTATAAATGTACAGGTCCTTATAAAAAGGGGCATCTTAATAGATGTCCCTTTTGTAAAAATATTATAGGGGATTTTCAGCAGCACCGGCTTTATTATTTGTATATCCAATAATTAAAGGTACGGTGATTCCTACTATTGCTATTGTAGTTACTTGACTTAAGGATGATTTTAGAAATCCAAGAGACGAAGCCTCTAAGCTAATTTTTGGAAAAGTTTTAGAATCTAAATTGTGCATAGCATCTTGTAGAATTATTCGCATTTCTGGATTTGAGCTAGCAATATCAAGTTCTTTTTTTAATGTCTCACATTCTGCTTTTAGGTTTCCCTTATCAGCATAATCACCTGTGCCATCAAATTTGGGATTTTCTTTGGCTGAGCCACATATTGCAACTGTTTGATATAATAATTTAAAATATCTATTAATAGAATCTGGTTCAGGTTTATCATCAGGCGCAGCAAATACCATCCTAAATATTGAAGCTGCTAGTGTTAATGTCAATATCTTTTTATTCATTATTTTCCCTTTTTTTAAAAACTGTATTTGCTATTATTCCTACGACCATTTTCTTAGCAACACTTTCTGCTGTTGTTTTAACAAAACCTTTGCCGGGAATCATTTGAATTTTAATTACTTTAGGATCTAATTCTTGTACAGTATTGAATACTGCTATACGCGTTTCTTCATCTTGAGCTTTAAGCTCTCTTCTTAATTGTTTGCATTTTGCTAGTTCTGCTGGCTGTGTATTGGCTTTGTGACAGGATTCAACTGCTTGAGATAATAGATTAAAATACCATGCAGTTTTAGCTAGTTCATCTGATATGTTTATAGGAGTTTTCTTATCAGGCGCAGCAAATACCACTCCAAACATAGATGCTGCTAGTGTTAATGTTAATATCTTTTTATTCATTACTTTCTCCTTTTTTAAACTGATCACATACTATAATTCTAGTAGAAAATAATATTGATGCAAATGCCATACATGGGTTCTATATGCAATAAATAAGGGTTTTTCAGTATTTAATGAGAAAAACCCTTATTTTCATATAGAAAATAACTAATATTAAGTTACTTTACTGCCTTTTACATATAGAAATTTTTATCTTAGTCTGAAGATAAGTGGTAGAAGTATTGGTAATAAGTATGATTTAAGGGGGATTTATGAATAAATATGGTTTTTTAAATAAAATTTTATTCATTTTATCTATAGTTTTAGCTTTTAATACATTAAATCCTATAGTTAATCAGATTGAATTTCAGGCTAATAGCCAAGAAAGATTTACAAGACAGGGATTGGTTTGTTCTCAAATAGCCCTTGCCAGAGCTTATGAGCTTGATAATGGTAAAGAGGCTAATAGAGCCGTTCTAGGTGCATCCTTTATTAATTCTGGAGAGATTCTTCCAAGAGGGCGAGCATTGGGTTTAAACAATGTATATGTTATTAAGGCTGGACGTCATAGTGGCATAGTTGCTAATGAAGGATTTTCACATGAAGGGCTTGTTGGATTACTTAGAAATTTAAAATCAGGTGCTCATGCACATTTAGTTTTTATTTATAAGGCAAGACAGCCAGGTCTTGGTGAGGAGGTGGAGCAGCTAGCGCAAATCTTGATGATGAACTTGCTAGAGCTTTGGCAGAATCCTTGAAATTAACTAAACAAAAATAAAAAGTTGATTTAGAAAAAAGAAAACAAATGGCAGCTGGTGCTGGTCAAGCTTCAGAAGATGAGCTTGTACAAAGAGCTATACAGGCATCTTTAATGACGGATGCTTTGTCGTTTCAAGTAGATGAACTTGCTTTATTTTATACAATAGAGGCATTTAAAGAGGAAGCACGTGCAAAAGGTATATTAGATTTTTTAACAGAAGAACAAATAAGAGAAGCTGCATTAACAAATATGAGAGCAGCTCGATAGAAATCTTGGAAACAAGATGGGCTTATTAAGTCCATTAAATAATAGGAGATAGTTATGAATATGGTTAATATAGTTTCAACATTTTCGATAGTAGCATTAGGTGGTGTAGTTGCCGGTATGTTCCGACATGCATTTTCTAAGGTTACTCCATTAAGACAATTAGTTTCAACAAACGTGTTAGGAGCATTGCTTTGTGGTGTTGTGTATCAAATTTCTCAAACAATGGCGATAGCAGTCAACATTAAGACAGCAATAGTAATGGGTCTTTTTGGTGCATTTGCTGCATTTTCTGTTTTTTCTTTAGATCTTGATAAACTTTTTAAGAAAAAATCGTTAGTGTCAGCTTTAATAGATATACTTTTAAGTATGGTTATAGCTTTAATAGCCCTAGGTTTTGGAATATTTACTTCTAAATATCTTCTTGCCTTTATTGGGTAAATCCACATAAAAAGGGGAGCGCAAGCTCCCCTTTTTATGTTAAATACAATTTGGTAGCGTTAAAGGCTATCCATGATTTTTTATAAGTCTAGTACATTCCTGGCATACCGCCCATACCAGCTTGTGGCATTGGAGATAATGGTTTGTCTTCAGGAAGATCACAGATTATAGATTCTGTAGTTAATAGTAATCCAGCAATAGACGATGCATGTTGTAATGCTAAGCGTGTAACTTTGGCAGGGTCAACAACACCTTCTTTGATAAGGTCAACATAAGTTTCTTTTCTTGCATCAAAACCTATATTACCTTCTGAATTGCGCACTTTTTCTACAACTATTGATGCTTCATAACCAGAGTTAGAAGCTATTACTCTAAGTGGTTCTTCTATAGCTCTTCTAATGATGTTTAAGCCTATTGCTTCATCACCAGAAAGGTTTAGAGAATCAAGAGCTTTTTGTGCTCTTAGGAGCGCAACTCCACCACCAGCAACTATACCTTCTTCAACGGCGGCACGTGTTGCATGAAGAGCATCATCGACTCTATCTTTCTTTTCTTTCATCTCTGTTTCTGTGGCTGCACCAACTTTTATGACTGCTACTCCACCAGAAAGCTTAGCAAGACGTTCTTGTAGCTTTTCTTTATCATAATCTGATGTAGAAGCTGAGATTTCTGATTTGATCTGTGCTATTCTAGAATTGATTTCAGCTTGTTTGCCATTTCCATCAATAATTGTGCAATGATCTTTAGTAATAACAACCTTCTTTGCACCACCAAGATCAGTGAAGGTTACATTTTCTAGCTTCTTGCCAAAATCATCAGATATTGCTTGTCCATTGGTTAAGGTAGCTATATCTAATAACATAGCTTTACGTCTGTCCCCAAACTCTGGTGCTTTAACAGCAGCTACTTTCAAGGTGCCTCTCATTTTGTTAACAACTAGTGTTGCAAGGGCTTCGCCTTCAATGTCTTCAGCAATGATTAATAGAGATTTACCTTGTTTAGCTATCTGTTCAAGGACAGGTAGAAGATCCTTCATGTTGCTAATTTTTTTGTCATAGATAAGTAGTGCTGGATTATCAAGTTCTACTTCCATCTTATCTGTATTGGTTACAAAATAAGGAGAAAGATATCCACGATCAAATTGCATTCCCTCTACAACTTCAAGTTCGCTTTCTATGCCTTTGGCTTCTTCTACAGTTATTACACCGTCTTTACCAACTTTTTCCATGGCATCAGCTATAAGTGTACCGATGGATTCATCAGAGTTAGCGGAAATTATGGCAACCTGAGCGATCTCTTTTTTATCTTTTACAGGCTTAGCCATTTTTTTGATTTCTTTTACTATAAGTTCTGTAGCCTTTTCTATACCCCTTTTAATTTCCATAGGGTTAGCGCCTGCAGCTACATTTTTTACACCTTCTCTGTAGATAGCTTGTGCTAGGATTGTAGCTGTTGTTGTGCCATCTCCTGCCACATCTGCAGTTTTAGAAGCTACTTCGCGTACAGCCTGCGCACCAATATTTTCGAATCTATCCTTTAGGTCTATTTCTTTTGCTACAGTTACTCCGTCTTTAGTTATAATTGGTGAACCAAAAGATTTTTCTATAGCTACATGACGACCCTTGGGCCCAAGTGTTACTTTTACAGCATCGGCTAGAGTGTTAACACCATCAAGTATTTTAGCTCTAGCATCTTGTCCGAATTTAATTTGTTTTGCCATGTCTGTCCCTTTTACTTAATGATACCTAAAATTTCATCTTCTTTGATTATTAAGAGGTCTTGACCTGCAAATTTAATCTCTGTGCCAGAATATTTTCCAAAGATAATTTTATCTCCAGTTGATACTGCTAATGGCTTGAGCTCGCCATTAGAGGTCAATTTTCCTGGTCCTGCAGAGATTACCTCTCCAAATTGTGTTTTTTCTTTGGCTGTATCAGGAATAATGATACCGCCAATTGTTATTTGTTCATCTTCAAGTCTTTTTATTACGACTCTGTCGTTTAAGGGCTTTATTTGTTGAGTCATCCCTATTCCTCCTTATGTAAATATGTATGTTAAAATAATTCTAAGTAACCAATGTTACCTATACCCCATTAGATACAATATTATAGTTTAAAAAATAAAAAATATCAAAACTCAGAAAAGCTTCGACTGTAAGGGCTTTATTGACATTATATACTATATATATATATAGTATAATTACCCTCCATATAATCAATTGATATCGAAAGAGAAAATATGCTGCAGAAGTTAAAGTATTTAGGAATGTTATTTTTGACTATGGGGATTCTTAAGGCCGAAGATAATTCAATATATAGCAAGATAGGTAAAACTTATTTAAAAAGCTTTGAAATACACAAGGAAGAGCCAGTTGTAAAAAACGAACAAGAAGAACTTAACTTTTGGCAGAGATTACGTAAAAAAAAGCCAGTTCTAAATAAGGAACAATTTAAGAGGAATATTCTTGATGAAAAGGAAGCAAAACATATAGTTTTTGAGCGTTTTTCTACTTTAGATATTAAACCTGGGTTGGTATTGTCAGAGTCTCTATGGAAAGATCTTGAGCTTGTTTATGGAAATGGTGATGATTCTTCAACGAACCTGCTTTCCATTCTTAATCGTGCTAATAGTCATATTGGACAGGCTGCGCTTGCTAAGATGCTTGTAACTCCTTTGACAGATATTAAGGAGCTAAAGAAAAGAAGGAATACTATTAAAGAGATTGCTACAAATGAAGAGCTTTTTAATGTTATAGATTCTTTACTTAATAATATGGCATCTGCAGAAGAGCGAGTTCTTTTTTTCTGGAAAGATTTTGATAAGATGACACAGAATTTTTTAAAGAAACCATTTTTTAAGTCCAATATTTTGAAAACGGTTAATCAAAGTCCTAAGGCTATGGAAGCAATGGTAAGGTTAAGACAGCTTGGAACACCATTGGCTATTACTTGGCCGTATTTTGCAGCTGTATATGGTGTGCCTGCTGGGCATATGGCCTTAAAAGAGTTTTGGCGTAATAAAATAAATAATGCATTTAATAGTAAGACTTATGTTTATTCTGATGAGACTACTATTTTAGGGCGAATAATTAGAGCTTTTGAAGCATATAGGTCTTGCCAGATCGTCGTAGATAATGATAAAGAAGCAGATATAGTTGAAAAGTTTTTAACTGAAGTATTAGAATTTCCTAGTTCTTTTAAAGCTGGTGTTGCTAATAATCGTAACAATCTTAAATATTTAAAGTCTGAAGTTGCTGAAAATTTTAGTAATGATCTGCAAAGAAGATGGAAAAATGGTAATAAAATTAAATTTATGGCCAATTATTCTTTAAGTGTATCTTTTTACGCAATTATTGTATATTATTTCTACATAAGATCTATAAAAAATTCTATTATAGAAGATATAGAATTAAATTTTATATCTAAGCATTTACAGGACCAGCTCATTCAGGTTTCTAGCTTTATTAGAACTATGAGAAGCACTACTCATATCTTGTCGAAAAATGCTGTTACAGCAGCAATGCCATCTG
The DNA here is from genome assembly GCA_964491895.1 of uncultured Pseudomonadota bacterium. Classification (GTDB taxonomy): domain Bacteria; phylum Babelota; class Babeliae; order Babelales; family UBA12411; genus CAZBHK01. The sequence continues at coordinate 12,952 of CAZBHK010000003.1, forward strand.
TACAAAAAATAAATAAATTTTTTGGAGATAAGGCGTACTCAGACAAGCTTGATCAGTTATTAGAGTTATTAGATACAGATACATTTAAGGGTGAGTCATCATTCTTCTCGTTAACAGGAAGAACTTTAGCAGCATACAGCATCATGTGTGATGTTAAGGATGAACTTGTTGAAGTTATGGAAGCTATAGGAGAAGTTGAAGCACATTTTTCTATTGCTAAGCTTTATAAAGAATTTAAAGATGAGAAGGTTGGATATTGCTTTGCTCAATATGTAGAAGCAGATACACCTTATATAGCATTACAGGATTTTTGGAATCCATTCATTGATTCTAAGGTTGTTGTTTCTAACAGTATTGCTTTAGGTAATGGCTTTGGTGCTAATGCTATTATTACAGGACCTAATGCTGGTGGTAAATCAACAGTATTGAAGGCTGTATCATTATCTATTTTATTGGCTCAGAGTTTTGGTATTGTACCAGCTAAAGAGGCTGTTATTACACCATTTTCTAAAATTAATACGCATCTTAATATCCAGGATGATATTTCAGCTAATAATTCTTTATTTAAGGCTGAGGTATTACGTTCTCAATCATTAGTTAAGATTGTAAAAGCACTTAAAGCAAAAGAGTTTAGTTTTACGATAATGGATGAGATGTTTAATGGTACATCTCCAAAAGAAGGAACCGCTGCTTCTTATACTGTAAGTAAATCACTTGCTAAATATGGGAATAGTATGTCTTTACTTGCTACACATTTCCATAAGCTTACTGATTTAGAGAAAGATACTAATGGATTATTTAAGAACTATAAGGTTAGCGTAATTAAACATACCAATGGTCGTCTTGAATATCCATTTAGATTATTGGAAGGTATTACTGATCAAAACATAGCCTTTGATATTTTAGCACAAGAAGGCGTTCTTGATGGGTCAGAATTATTGGAAGCGCAAGGTATCATGGAATCTATCAAGTAAATATTTTTTTAAATCAAAAGTGAAAGGCTATGAATAAAATCATAGCCTTTTTTTTGTAAGTAGCTTGTGCTAATCTATATCCTTGGGTTAAAATATGGTAAAAAGGTAAGATAATGAAAAAGTTTAGTTATTTAATATTATTTTTTTCAAATCTTTTTTCATATTCTAATCAAGATGAATCTATTTATAAAAATATAGAGAAAGTATATTTAAAATCTTTTGATCTTAGTAAAAATGATGATCAAGAACAGGCTGTGTTAGGAATGGCGTTACCTAGGCCTTCTGATTTTATACTAAAGAAAATTATATTTGAGGTTCTTTCTAAATATTCTAAGACAATTTCTGGAACAGTTATAGATGAATCTTTATGGAAAGATCTAGAGCTTTTTTATGGTTCTGGAAAGGATTCTTCAGTTAATCTTTTTTCTAAGATTGATCGTACTGAAACAAATGCAGGTAAGATTGTTTTAGCAAGAATATTAGCGACACCAATTGTGAATATTGCTGAATTAACCAAGAGACAGAATGCTATTAAAGAATTAGTTGATAAGCCAGGATTATTACTTCGTTGTAAGCAATTGTTATCTGAGTTAAAGCAGTCAGAAGAGCAATTATTAGCATTTTGGAATGAAGATCAATTTATTAATAAAACATTATTTCAGAAACTTTACTTTAAAAAACTTAAATTTTTGAATCAAAGTCCAATAGCACTGGAAGTTAAAAGACGTCTTGGTATTGTCAGTCCTTTTTGGGGCACATATGAGAAAATGGTCTTGTTTTCTGCTATGAGGCATTTTGTTGGTAATTGGATAAAGTATGAATACATTACAAAACAACAAGAGAGAAAATTTAGGATTTTGAATAACCTTAATCCAAATGCATTTTTTAATATGTCTCAGGCTTATCGTAATGCAAAATATTATGGTGGAGAGATTTCTGGAGTTGCGGAGTTATTAATAGGTAGTATTGCTGGTATTGATATCAAAAATTTACCAGAGGATAAAAATGCAGTTCGTGAAATATATTTGGAGAATCTTTGCAGCGCTGAGAACTTTATAAAAAATAATCCATCTAAAGAGCAGTTTTTCGAAAAAGAATTGAAAGATTTTTCACAAGATGTTACATCCCTGGATGAATTTAAATGGATAGTTAACAAGCTTAAAAATGGTGGGGATAGCCTAGCAGGAATAATAGACTCTGAGTCATCTGATTATGATGTTAAGTTGCAACAAGGGGTTTCAATAGGGCTTGCTGTTTTATGTGGGTGTTTATTAGTTTTTGAAATTCAAAATATAATTCCTAAAATTAAGGATGAATTAGAACGGATATCTTTGACCAACTACCTTCAAAAGCGCTTATCATGTATAGGCTCCTTTTTTAAAGTTTTAGGAAGTCTTAATTTATTGGTATTAGCAAGTAATGATTTAAGGGGTGGTTTATTATTACATAATCAGATTGTGCCTTTATTCGGTAAATTTTCTAAGTGCTCAGAGAAGCTTAGAAAATTAATTTCTATTGTTTCATCTAATACCTTTAATAATGGTTCTAGCTATTTTTCATATACGGGAAGATCACTAGCAGCATATCAATTGATGTTCGATATTCAAAATGATATGGGTCCAGTACTTGAAGCTCTTGGAGAAATAGATGCATATGTTTCTATTGCTAAACTTTATAAAGAATTTGAAAATAAGTGTGTAAAATATTGTTTTGCTAGCTATAAAGAAGAAGAGCATCCATATTTTAATTTGAAAGAATTTTGGAATCCATTTGTTAATTGTAAAGTTGTTGTTCCTAATAGTTTGGAACTTGGTGGAGATAAACAGGCTTCTAATATTGTTTTAACAGGACCTAATGCTGGTGGTAAGTCAACCATATTAAAAGGAATCACTATAAATTTATTATTTGCTCAGACATTGGGTATCGCTCCAGCATCAGAGGTAACAATTACACCTTTTTCTAAGATAAATAGTTATTTGAATATTACTGATGATTTGACTGCTGGTAATTCTTTATTTAGGGCAGAGGTTTTGAGAGCTCAGTCTTTGATACGAACGGTTAAGGCATTAAAAGATAAACAATTTAGTTTTAGTATTATGGATGAGATGTTTAGTGGTACTTCTCCGAAAGAAGGAGAAGCTGCTTCTTATGCTGTTACTAAGTATTTAGGTGAGTGTAACAATAGTATGTCTGTGATCGCGACACATTTCCCAATGCTTACTACATTGGCTGAAGATACTAATGGTGTATTCAAAAATTGCAAAGTGGCTGTTTCTAAAAATATAGATGGTGGCTTAGTTTATCCATACAAGCTTGAAAATGGTTTATCTGATCAACATATAGCATTTGAGATACTTGTTAATGAAGGTGTCTTGGATTATTCGGTACTTGGTATGGCGCATAACTTATTAAGGAAGAGATTTCCTGCTTTGTATTCAGAAGCTAGATAGTCTTACTTTTTTTCTACAGGTTGAGCTTCAAGTGAGCATGGTGCATAGCCTGAGCATTTGGATAAAATGATTTGCAAGGCTTCATCAGCATTATCGGCTATTTTAAAGAGATTAACATCTTTTTCATGAATCAGTTTGTCTTTAAGAAGATGGTTGTTGACCCATTCTATAAGTGGTTGCCAATAATCCCTATCAATTAGCACTATAGGTGATTTAGGCATTTTGTGTGTTTGTATAAGTGTTAATACCTCTGTTAGCTCATCAAGTGTTCCAAATCCTCCAGGTGCTACTACAAATCCAACAGCAGCTCTGACTAATAACCATTTTCGAGTGAAGAAATATGGTTGTATTATATGACCTTGAACATATTTATTGAAAGGTTGTACATTAGATACACCTATGCCAATGGATACTAGATGTGATTCTCCATCTTTTTTTAGGTGTTCTATTGCACCAAAGTTGGCTGCTTCCATAATACCTGGTCCGCCACCGGTAATGATTGAAAAGCCATGACTTACAAGTTTTTCTGCAAGGATTCGAATAGTTTTGGATGCGGGATGTGTGCTAGGAAGTTTAGTGCCACCAAATATTGTGATAGCAGGTTGTGGAAGCTTTGTTAATTTCCACATTCCACGTAAGAGGCCAATGTTGACACGTAGGAGACTTTGTAAAAAGTGGAAATATAAAGTTATTCGTTTGAACATCAGTTATTCTCCATCTATTACTATTCTTGCAATTTTATCACAGAACTTTATGGCATCAGTAAGTGTTTTTTGATGTATGTTTCTTCCTATAGCTGCACCCATTATTCCAACTTTTATTTGCTCGGAAAGTTTTTGTAAAAAAAGAGTTTCATTTATTTTTTCACCACCTGAGCACATGACTTTAGTTTTACCAGCAGCAAGGACTGCTTGGTTAAGAAGTTCGATTTTTATCGATGGATTAACTTTTACAAAGTCTGCACCTAGTGCTGCTCCAACACCGGCCGCACCTGCAATTATGTTTTCATCGAATTCATTTTCTACAGCTTTGCCACGTGGATACATCCATAAGATTGCCAATAGTCCATTTTCATGCGCACTAGATATAACATCACAAGCCTGTTCAAGCATTAAGGATTCATATTTACTTCCTAGATAGACTGTGTACCCAAGACCAATGATATTAAGGCCATTACTTTCTGCAAACTCTATAGATTTTCGAGGAGAATATAGAAATGAACTATTGGGTTCATCTTTAGATAAATTGGTTTTAGAATTTACTTTTATGACATAATTGATTTTAGAATAATTCATTCCATATCTTGCAATTAAGCCTAATTGCGTTGCAAATGCACCTATGCGTGCATTACTGGCAATATCGAAAAGATGTTTTGGTGATGCATTTTCTATAGGAATACTAGGACCATAAAAATCTTTATTTAGATGTTCTATTTTTTGATCACCAGAAAATAGAAATAATCGGCCTGAGTCTTGTGTTGCATGTGAATAGTTACGTAGATATTTTTGATACTTACTTTTTGGAACGGTGAGAGGGATAGTATTTTCCATAGACATAAATAACTCCTATTTTTAGCAAGCTTACATCAAAAAAATAATTAAAATCTATTGATTATTAATATCTCGTGTATAAATCCTTCAACTTTAGATGGCTTTCATATTAATTTATCATTATTTAGAGCAAATTTTATTAGTAATAAATAGTTATCAATGACAGCATTAAAATTGTTAATTCAAGTAGCTCTGATATATTTCATACTTACAGAAATTATTTTCTACAGTATACTTAGGCCTTAAAGAGTGATTTATAATATTTCTTTTTGTTGAAGTAAAAATAAATATTATGGAAGTAGTTAAAGAATAGTGTTTTATTAAGATAGGTAATTATAATAGAATCTAGAATAGGTATCTTTGGCGAACTCTTTACAAGTAGACATTTATAAAGATAGATTAATAGATAAAGTTTGTTTTAAAAGAGGTATTGATCATGAGTATGATGAAAAAGTTATTTTATATAGTAGTATTTATATTTCTAGGATTATTTTTTACTTGGTTATTTAAGGCTAAGGCAGCTGAAGAGTCAGTAATATCTGAAGAGGGTCTTACTACTGAAATGAATTCTGAGGCAGGGGAAATGGGAGGTAATGAAACTAGTGAAATAGAACCTGAAAAGCCAGTAGAAGAAGTTATATCTGCGGCTCCTAGTGAAATTACACCAGATGGTGAAGAAGTTGTGACTCCAACTGAAGAGGAATTAGCTCCGGATCAATCTGTTGAAGAAGGTCAACCAGAAGAGATGATGCCTATCCCTTCAGAAGAACCTGCTGTTATGGAAGGCGAAGAAGAAATGTCTTCTATGGAAGAAGAGATGCCTGAAGAATAAATTTTATTAATTAATTTTGATTATAAAGGGTGCCTTATTTGGCACCCTTTTTTTGTGTTAATTGAAATTATTGTAAAGAATGAGTAGTTTTTTCATAAATATTATTCATATATTAAGAAAAGATTTTTAATGAATATTTATGAAAAAAGTGTAGAGCAGGTTATTAAAGCTTTTAATACAGATTTAATTAAAGGCTTAAGTTTTAGTGAAGCTAAAGAGTATTTAAAGAAATATGGTCCTAATATTATTCCAATAAAAAGACCATTAACTTATTTGGAAATTTTTTTATCTCAATTTAAGAATCCATTAATTTATATTTTGATTGCAGCAGCAGCAATAATATTTTTTTTCGATAATAAAGAAGATGCTTTTTTTATAAGTTTTATTCTTTTATTAAATGCTCTTGTTGGAACATATCAGGAGGGTCGTTCTGGAAATATTTTGAATAAATTACAAAAAATTATGCATACACATAGTGTTGTAATTCGAGATGGTAAGCGTCACATAATTGAATCTAGCGATCTGGTTCCTGGTGATTTGATTCTTGTAGTAGAAGGAGATCAGGTTCCTGCTGATGCAAGAATTATTGAGGTGTCTAACCTTGAGGTAGATGAGTCAAGTTTATCTGGTGAAAGTATTCCAATTATTAAAATTACTAAAAAACTTTCTGGTAAGCAGCCATTTTTTGAACAAAGAAATATGATTTTTAGTGGTACATATGTTACGCGCGGCAGTGCTAAGGCTATTGTTTCAAGTACTGGTATTTTTACTACTATAGGTTTTATAAAAAAAGAGATTGAAGGTATAGATACTAAGATTCCACTTATATCTAGCATAGAAAAAATAGCCTTTATTGCATTGTGGGCTGTTATTTTTATTTGCGTCGCATTATTTTTTTTAGGTATTTTAACAGGCAAGGATGTTAAGTCTATGCTTACAATGTTAGCTGCTTTATTTATATGTGTTGTTCCAGAAGGATTGCCTGTAATTGTAACGCTTATCCTTGCTATGGGTGTAGCTAGACTTGCTAAGAAAAATGTTTTGGTAAAGCGTCTTGCTGCTGTAGAGGGTTTAGGTCAAGCTGATGTTATAGCTATAGATAAGACTGGTACGCTTACGAAAAATGAGGTTATTGTTGAAAAAATAATAACTAACTCGGGTATAGAAATAGCTAGTGATCTTAGTGATAAAAAAATAGCTTTTATAGCAGCATTGATTAGTGGTGCTCAAATTGATAAAGAGACAACTACAGAGGTTAGTATTAAAGGGGATCCAACAGAAGTTTCACTTACGAAGTTTGGATTGTTATTTGGATTTGATAAGTTTGATTTAGAAAAGCAATTAAGTTTATTTAAGGAGATTTCATTTAGTGTTAAAAGGAAACTTAAAGCTATTTTTGTTAAGGTAAAGCAGGCTAATTGTTTTTTAGATTATAATAAAGTTTATTTATTTGTTTTAGGTGCACCAGAAGCTTTAGATGAGTTGGTTGGTTCAAGTAATGATTTTATCAATATTTTTTTAAAGGATGGTTATCGTGTTCTATCTTTAGCAGAAAAATCGTTTACTCAAGATGAATGGCTTGCATATGAAAAAGAATATTTACAAGATCCGGAGCTAGAAAAATTTTATGATAGAGGATTAAGTGAATTAAAGTTTACGGCAAGTTATGGAATGCAAGATGAAATAAGGCCTGATGTTTTTAAAACTATTCAATATGTAAAAAATAATGACATTCACGTTGTGATGATTACGGGTGATCATTTAGAAACTGCAAAGGCTATAGCTCAAAAAAGTGGAATCTTAAGTGAATATGAATTATCTGTTACAGGTAAGGATTTGGAAATTAATGATATTGAAAAGATATCTGTTTTTGCCAGAGTATCTCCTCAAGAAAAATTAACTATTATAAAAAAGTTTCAAAAGAATGGTCATATCGTTGCTATGACAGGAGATGGAGTTAATGACGTTCCAAGTTTAGTTGCGGCAGACTTAGGTATAGCTATGGGTCAAATTGGAACAGAAGTAGCCAAAGAAGCTTCAGACATTATCATCATGGATGATTCCTTTGGATCTATAGTAGAAGCGATAGAAGAGGGGCGACATATCTTTAATATTTTGAAAAAAGTTTTATTATATTTTTTTGCTACTAATTCAGCAGAAATTTTAATCATACTTTTTGCATTAGCTATTAAATTTCCATTACCTTTATTAGCTATACAAATTTTATGGTTAAATCTTATTACTGATGGAGTATTAAATCTAGCATTATCAATGGAACCTAAAAATGAATTAAAAGAAGAGTCTTTTTCTAAGGTAGAGACCATTTTGATAAATAAAAATTTATTTTTTAGAGTGCTTTATATGTCTGTGCCTATGGCCTTAGGCAGTTTGTACTTATTTAATTTTTATTTATCTCATGGGATTATGAAGGCTCGAACAGTTACATTTTTTACAATGGCATTTTTTCAAATGTTTAATGTTTGGAATTGTAGATCTGAAAGAGATTCTGTTTTTTTTAGTGGATTATTCTCTAATGTGTATTTATTAGGTAGTTCAATTTTGATTTTTGGTTTGCAATTAAGTATGGTTTATTTTAAACCAATGCAATTATTTTTTAAAACTATAAAGTTAAATTTACAGGATTGGTTGCTTATATTGCTTATTAGTTCAATGATTATTGTTTTGGAAGAGTTACGCAAACTGTATCTTCGTGTAACTAGGCGATAAGTTTTTTCCTTGACATAGGAATGGCTGATTGTTACCATTTGATAATTGAAAGATAGAGTTTAAGACGTCCCTAAATGAACAGTACTTTATTGTATTGTTCGCCCCCCCAACCCTCCGACTTGTTCTAAGTTGGAGGGACTTTTATTTCTCAACAATCTGACTTGCTGGACCCTCAATTAGAATATTATTGATTTTAAAAATTCCGCGTATTACGTAACATGCGGTATGTTTAGATTTATCTACGAATATTGTTTTAGTAATAATATGTTTATTTACCGGTTGCTTTCTAATAAATTTATTTTTAGAAAAATGATAAACATTATAACCAATTAGATTTTCATGCTTAATAGAAAACCAGGTTATTCTATTTTTATTTTGAAATTTTTCTATCCAAACTCCCTTTACAGTCGGAAAATTAAGTTTATTTATTTTTGATGATCTTGAAGTTTGATTATAAGTAAAAAAATTTCTTCGTTTTTTTCCACATTGTGGAAATAGTAATAACAAAACTAATAAGTAATACCTGTTCATTATCAATTAATGCTGCTATTGATTACTTTTTAAAAAAGAAAATTTATATTCAGAGGCATGTCTTTTTATTTTTTCTAAAGTTTCATGACTAAGTTCTTGTGTTTCTAAAATAATGTTATAAGTCTCTGGATATACCTTGTTTATGTAGCTTGCACATTGATCAGCAAATGATTTTATATCAGATAATTCAAGATCGTTTAAGAAACTTTCTTCGAGTAAAACTAAAAAAATAACTTCATCTGCTAAAGAATAAGTTTGTTGTTGTGTTTGTTTTAATAATTCTATTGCTCGTATTCCTCTATCTATTGCTCGCTGACTTGCTCTGTCTAACTCTGAGCCAAATTGAGCAAAAGCCTGTAAACCTTCATATTGTGCAAGTTCTAATTTTAAAGATCCTGCAATTTTTTTAATAGCTTTTGTTTGCGCAGCTCCACCAACACGTGATACTGATAATCCAATATTGACTGCAGGACGAATGCCTTTGTTAAAAAGATTGGTGTCTAAAAAAATTTGTCCATCAGTTATAGAAATTAAGTTAGTTGGAATATATGCTGTTATATCATCACCTTGTGTTTGTATGATAGGTATAGCTGTTAGTGAGCCATTACCCATCTCCTTAGAAAATTTCGCCGCTCTTTCTAATAATCTAGAATGAATATAGAAAATATCTCCAGGATATGCTTCACGTCCTGGTGGCCTTCTGAGTAATAATGAAAGTTCTCTATATGCTATGGCATGGTTGCTCAAGCTATCATATATGATTAAGACATCATGACCTTGTTTCGCTAAATATTCTCCTATTGTACAACCTGTATAAGGAGCCAAAAATTGATCGATTGCACTGTCTTTAGCATCAGCATTTATAATAATTGAGTATTTAAGTGCGTCATGTTGTTCTAATATATTTACAATTTTTGCAGTATTAACTTGTTTTTGACCAATGTTTACATAGATACAAATAACATTCTTGTCTTTTTGATTAAGAATCATTGAAATTGCAATTGAAGTTTTACCTGTATTTCTATTACCAATTAATAATTCTCGTTGTCCCTTACCTATTGGTATTAGGCTATCTATGAGAGTGATACCAGTTTCTAATGGTTGATGAACAGGGGTTCTATCAACGATACCTGGAGCGATTTGCTCTATAGGCATTTTTACCGATGTTTTTATTGGATCTAGTTTATCAATAGGATTACCTATTGCATTGATTACTCTGCCTAAGAGTTCTTTGCCTACTGGTACAGATAAAACATTTCCAGTTCTTTTTGCTATTTCTTGTTCATTAACACTTATGGTATTGTTTAGCAATACAACTGAAACGTAATCTTCCTTGAGATCAAGCACTATTCCTTGGTTACCATTCTCAAATTTGATGAGTTCGCCATATACAGCATTAGATAGTCCATAAATAGTTGCGATACCATCGCCTATTTTGATTACAGTTCCAACCTCATCTAATTTTTCTTGAGGTTGTTCACTTAAAGATTTTTCTAATAACGAAATAAGATCTGTTTCTCTATTTAACATTATGCCTCTACCTTTGTAATTGATATTGTATGGCTAACTTTCATAAGTTCTTTTTTTATTGAGCGTTCCCATAAGAAAGAACTGCCTTCTATTCTTATTCCAACAATAAGGTTTTCATCGACTTCAAAATTTGTTCTGATAGTACTGTTATTAAGTTTTTGAATAAGTTTAACAATTATTTTTTTCTCGGATATTGTTAATGAATGTGATGTTAATACTTTGAAAAAAACTAGATTAGTTTTTTTTTCATATTCTAATCGAATGAATTTAAGTACTTTGTCTAGAAGGGATATTCTACCCTCTAATAGTAAAGTATTCATTAATAATAAAATTGGTTTTTTAAATTGAAAATTTTGTGTAATTTTTTCTAATGCAATTTTCTTTGTTTTTAGGTTTATACTTGGAATAGTAAGTGAAATATAGAAATATTTATTTTTATGTAAAAATGCTTCTAATATCTCAAGACTCTCCATTTCATTTACATGAAGATCTTTTATGTATAGATTTAAAAAAGCAGAGGCATACTTTTTTGAAATAATATCTTCTGACCAATTCATAGAATCTTCTTTACGTAGTTATATTATTTTCAAGTTTAATAATTAATTTTTCAAGAAGTTCTTTACCATTGTCTTTTGCATATATTATAAATTCTTCTCTTGCAAGCTTAACAGCTTCAGGTAGTACTTCTTGTTGCATTTTTTCTATGTGAAGATGTTTATTTTGTAATATATGTTTTTGATGTATTTGTTCTATAAGTAATTTATTTTGAAGATCTCTATTTTTTGCTTCTTCTTTTACTATGTTATGCCATTTTTTAATTTTATTTTCTAGATTATGAAGATACTCAGTTTGTCTTTCGATCTGATTATCTAAAGTATTACCAGTTGCAGAAAGCAGAGATTGTTTATCTAATAGAGACTGTTTATATTTTTTAAGCTCGTCTATTTGATGATATAACATTGGTAAAATATATTCCATTGTTGCTTTATACATTACTATTGAAAATAGGGAAAAAATAAATAATTGATAAAGTACATCAATAAAAAAATCGAAATTAACGAACACGTGGAACCTCTTGAATAATTAGATCTTTAATTCTTGTTGTTAAGCTTTTTATTTCAGAGAGATTTCGCTTATAACTTATTTCTTGTGGTATATCAGGAAGTTTATTAGGTGGTAATATAAAGTTCTGTTGTATTTTTTTTTGAAAATCTAAGAGATTGCTTTTTTTTATTTTTTCTTTTGCCAAAATGAATGCTTCTTGTTTATTAATATTAAGATTTAGCTCTCGTTTTTCATGTTCACGTTTTTCTATATTATCTATAGTAGGTTTAAAAATAACTTTTTTTAAAACTCTATAAGTTATATAGAAATTTATTATTTGAATCAAAAGAGTAAAGTTAATCATTTAATTTTATCTACCCATAAATATAAGTAGCATGGCTATAATAAAACAATAAAGTGCAGAAGTTTCTGTTATAGCTAGAGCTCCTAACATTGTACGCATTATTTTACCAGAAGCTTCAGGTTTTCTACCAACAGCTTCACAAGCTTTAGCGCCTGTTATCCCTTGACCTATTGCAGGTCCAAATGCACCAAATCCCATGCAGATACCAGACCCAATAAGAGCAGCAACTCTTACCCAGTTTATTGATTCTTCTATTGGCATAATGAGTTCCTTTCAAAGTTAAAAATATAGTCATTGTAACTATTGTTTTCTAGTATGATGTTATTATTCATTATTTGTCAAACAAAAAAGGGGTTTTTCTCTAATAAATCTAGGTTTTTATATGCTTTTTGTTGGTTCCATCTATGGCTTTTGACTGACATTTAACTTCTGATAAGTTGGAGGTATGGAATTTTTGAAGATTTATTCTTTTTGAGAGGATGCAATATGAAAAAAAATAATATATTAAAGACAGCCATCTTTTCTCTATGTGCTTTAAGCCCTTTTTTATATGGAAAAGAGAGTGTTTTTGGACATATGGTTTCTTTCTCTAAGGAAAAGCCCTTAGATTACAATGATAAAACACATATAAAAGATGTTTTAGTATTAATGGAGAGATCTTGTTCTAGTATTGGTAGAAATGCTTTAAAGGCTTTTAGGGTTCTTTATGATAGAGGCAATATACAAGAACATGAGATAATCGCTATTGCAATGGTTCATCGTAGAGCAGAGCAAGATATTATTAGTTCTGGTAAAAAACTAGTCAATGAACTTAAATCAAGAGAGCTAATTAAGGATTCAACTTTATTAGAAACGGCTTTATCTGGTGACCATAATGCGTTAATATCTTTAAAAGGTTTATTAAAATAATTTATTATGAAAATATTAACTAGAATATTATCTGTATTTCTTATAGCTACCTCGGTATACGCAGGTTCCAATATATATTTTTATGGAACTGAGATACCTTGGACAGGATTAAATAAAGCTAAGATTGATATAGATAAACAAGATAAAATACAGCTTATGTTTCTTCTTGAGAATTCTGCTAAGAATTCAAGAAAGTATGCGAAATCAGCTGCATTTTTTGAAGCTATAAGAATACTTATTAATTCAGATAAAAAGCTTGACGCAATGCAATTATCTTCAAGTTTATCCTTATATAAGGAAGAGCCTATTAAATTAGCTCAGGAGATCAGTAAAGAGCTTTATGATATTCTTAATCAAAATAAGTTATTAATGAGTTCAGATAAATGGAAAGATGCCTTTACTGCTAAGGGTAACTGGGAACCATTTAGAAAATATGCTGCCTGGCTTAAATAGCTATTACTTTGTCTTTTCTCATGTCTAATGTAATAATTTTAGCTCATTAATTTTCTGATGTTATATTTATTATTTGTTCAGCTATTTGTTGTGTTTTAAAAATAAATTAAAGGATTTTTAGTAATAAAGACTGCAATAATGAGGTTATATTACTAGTACTGGATTCAGAAATTTATTTAATTTATGGGAATAAATAGACGGATTTATTGTAAATAGTAATTTGGTTTATAGCTGAAGTTGAATATCCTTTTGTAGTTTTATAATAGGGTTTTGTATATTGGCTATAAAATTTTCTATAATTTTTATCTGTTGTTCTTGGACTTCTTGATCTGTTTCAAATTCTTTATTGCAGTCCAGTGTTAGTACTGGGGTATTAATTAGAGAACCCAAAACATCTTTTTTATGGATAAGCCAGTCTTCATGCTTTATGTGAAGACTTTTTAAGTAATCGAGAGGTATTGTTGATTCTTCTGTACGAGCTCGTTTTTTTAAGCGTGTATAGCAAACTTCAGGATCTGTTTTAAGGTAAATGAAACCATTAGGTTTAGGTGCATAGTTTTCAACAAGCCATTCAAACCATTCCTTATAAATATTCCATTCCATTTCTGTCATTGTTCCGGACTCAAAGCAGTTTTTTGCAAAGCAATAACGATCGCAGAATACTGACCTTTCTAAGACTTGTATATTTTTATGGGGATTCTTTTTAATGTTTTCTATTTGTACCTGTATTCTGCTAATGAAGGCATAGGATTGAAAGGTGTATGCCCAACGCTTAGTATCTTGATAAAAAAGATGTAAAAGGTTGTCGTTAGGAGATGAGTTTTGCCATTTATTAGTAGGTTCTTGGACAGGATCTATAGTAGGCATTTTTTTGGCTAGAATTTTTAGAAATGTTGATTTTCCAGCGCCTATATTACCTTCTATTATTAATATTTTTTTAGGTGAGTTATTGTGTTGCATAGTATTTATTCTCCAAGATTAGAGTTGATTTGTTAATATTTTCTTAAAGGTTAAAGTTTGTTTATTAAAATGAAAAGTTTTTTTAAAAATAGGGCTAAATGTCCTTTAAATGGTACTAAATTGACATTTTTACTTATTATAGTATTAAATTAGAGTAGGGTTAAATAAAATATATTATCCAATTTAATATTAATATCCGATATTATTTATGATATTAAATTTTGGTTCAGGTTTTTATATATGAGTAATTATTTAAAAAAGATTTATATATTTCTAGTTATATCTACTTTGATGATTTCATCGGTTTACTGTGATGATGGTTGGGATGAATTTGAAGATTTTGTTTTTGAAGAGACAGACGTTAAAGAGACAGGAGAACAAACAAGAGGATTGCCTGATTCATTACAAGCTACATTATTTTCACAAACAGTGAGTAAGCCGCTTTATAGGAATACTTTTTCTCCTAGAAGTAGGGATCCACTTTATTTAGTGCCTCAGGGGTACCGTGATTATAAGAAGAAGTATAGTTTTAGTCTCTATCCATTTTATAATCATACAAATAGGGTTAATGTATCTTTGGGCGACGCATTTAGCTTAGATTTTCAGTCTAATGATAAAGAGCAAGATTTTTTTAGTATGATTACAGAAAATTTGGGCGCAGGGAATCCAGAAGATTTTTCAACCATTGTGCATTTGCTAAAGAAGTTATCTGTAGAAGAAAGAAAAACCGGAGGTCTAGTTAGGGGACGCTTAGGTTATGGTCCACTGTTTTTATCATTAGATTCTTCTTTGTTATTAGTAGAAAGGAATCTTGTTACTAGTCAGGAGGATGAGGATCGTATACGAGAACTTGTGACAGCTAATTTCGGTTCAGATCAAACTAATGAGATAGACTTGAAAGGTGAATTTGTTAGACAGAGGATAGGTCTTGGTGATACACGATTAAGTCTGGGAATTATTGCTATAGATCAAACTAACTTTAAAACCATTTTGGGTTTTTCTGGCATACTACCTTCATCAGTTGGTGCTTTATTGGATGGGCATTTTAATAATCCTAGAAAAATAGTTCTTAGTGATTTTGGAGATGATCTTGAAAGGGTTCGGACTATTCTTTTAAATCCAAAGTTGGGTAATAATAAGCATTGGGGTATTGGTCTTTTTAATGAGACTAAATTATCTATGTTTGATGATGTTTTGAGTCTTTGGGCTAGAGTAAGATTTGAAAACTTTATTCCCAATAAGGAATCACGACTTGTAATGTTTAAGCCAAGAATGAATATTCAACAGGTTGTAGGTAATTTAGATTTATTGGGAGATTTTAAAAGACAGTTTATAGCACCTACAATTTTTGATGCCATTGTTAATCAAGGAAGTGTTTTGACAGCAACAGTTTTCGGTGATTTAAAAATTAATAAACGATGGACTTGGGGATTGGGTTATGATTTCTATTTAAAACAGCGAGAAGAGATAGAAAAAATTATTTCTTCAAATGAGCAAGAGGTTGGTAGTAATATTAATCTATTAGATTTGAATATTGATAATGCAGAAAATCCAACTGGAGTGCAGCATAAAGTCATGACTGAATTAAATTATAATGTATTCTTGAGAGATTCATCATTAAGTTTAGGGATAGGTGCAGATTATTCATTAGCTGCTACTAATTTAGGTAAAGATTGGACAGTTTATACAAAATTTGGATGGAAATTTTAAATATTTTGGGAAGGGTTATTATGAAATTTAAAATTATTTTAACTATAGCATTATTTTCACCATTTTTAAATGCAGAACAGGTAAAAATAGAAAATCCATTGAAAAAGAATTTTTTTATGATGGTTATTAATGATGGATTAAGTTTATCAAAAAAATCAGGTGAGTATGTGCACGAAATAAAACTAGCAGGTGAATGTGCTAGAGATACACTTAAGCATTTACATACTCTGTCTAATTGTAAAACTAAGCCGGAACTTGAAATTCTTTATAAAAGTTTAAATAAAGAAGTTACTGATCTTGTTAGCAAAGAAGAAGCAATTTTGAAGCAAGAGATTTTTAATAATGTAAAAAAACAATTAATTGACCCTAGACAAAAGTTCTTTGAAATGCTCTTAGAGCATGCAACATATTTGAAAGAGCCTGTGCGTTTAAGTCTTAGTACTGTTAAAACCATAGACTTAGAAGCTTCTATTCTTTTAAAGCTTTTAGATGTTAAAGCAGATGAAGCCATTATTTTTTTGAATGCAGAAATTAAGGATGAAGTTGTGCTTAAACAGCTGTGTACAGAATTTGTAACTCTATGTAAGCATTTATGGGATGCTTTATCAGATAACTTAAAAGCTAAGCGTCTTGAGTGGCTTAAGACTCGTGGAACTTTAATAATTAAATAAAATCTATGGAGCAACTGGTTGAGCTATGTGGTGTATTAGATAAATTGATTTTTCAAAGTCCGGAAACGGGCTTTTCTGTTTTTTTATTAAAAGTTAATTCTAAAGAGTCTATAACTGTTAAGGGGACGTTGGCATCTGTGCATCAAGGTGAAACCGTTAATCTTAAAGGGAAATGGGTAAGTCATCCCAAGTTTGGTAGACAATTTGAAGCAATAGAATGTCTAGCAAGGTTACCTTCTAGTATAGAGGGTATAAAAAAATATTTAGCCTCTGGATTGATTAAGGGTATTGGTCCTTCATTTGCTAAGCGAATAGTAGAAACATTTCATGAAAATACTCTAGAAATAATTGATTCTAACCCACAACGACTTTATGAAGTTAGTGGGATAGGTCAGAAGCGTATAGCTCTTATTATTAACGCTTGGAAAGACCAAAAAGAGATATCTAGGGTAATGGTATTTTTGCAAGAAAGAGGTGTTTCAACTGGTTTTGCCTCTAAAATATTTAAGTCTTATGGCCAAGAATCTATAGTAAAAATTCAAGAAAATCCATATAGACTTGCAGAAGATATTTGGGGTGTAGGGTTCAAAAGTGCTGATGCATTAGCTGTTAAGCTAGGTTTTGAAAAAGAGTCTATTGTTAGGGTTAAGGCTGGTATATTGTATGCTCTTAGAGAATTAGGGTCTAATGGGCATTTATATGGAGAGTTGGATGAACTTAAAAAAATTATAGTTAAGCTTTTAGAGTTAGAAATTGATAGTTTTATTAAAAATGCACTTACTGAGTTATACCATGAAGAAAAAATAAAACTTTTAACATTTAATGAAAAACATTTTATATCATTGCCGCAGCATTATTATTCAGAAAAAGGTGTTGCTACTAAACTCTTGAAACTTAATCAACATACATCTTCATGCAAAGGCTTTGATTTTGATGAGATTTATAAAAAGCTTCAAGTTCAAGACAAAGGTGTTCTTTTAAATGAAGATCAACAAAAAGGTATTTTAACTTGTCTTCAAAATAAAATTACAATTATTACTGGAGGCCCTGGTACAGGAAAAACAACTTTGATTAAAAAGTTTCTAGATATTTTAGAAGAAGATAAAATTAAATTTGCATTAGCTGCACCTACTGGTAGAGCTGCAAAAAGAATGTTTGAAGGAACAAAGCGTAATGCACAAACATTACATAGGCTATTAGAATTTTCTCCTGCATCTATGGACTTTGTAAAAAATGAACAAAATGCATTGTCGATTAATTATTTAATTATTGATGAAGCATCTATGATAGATGTTTTTTTAATGCATTCTATCTTGCGAGCTATGCCATTGTCAGGCCACCTTGTACTTATAGGAGACGTTGATCAGCTTCCATCTGTCGGCCCAGGAAATATTTTGAAAGACTTAATAGCATCAGAGGTTGTTGCCGTTTTATCTCTAAAACAAATTTTCAGACAAGCTCAAGATAGTCTTATTATTGTTAATGCTCACAAGATTAATAATGGTGAGTTCCCTGTTTCATTTCTAGAGAATTCTAGAAATGATTTTAAATATATTAAGGAAGATATTGTTGAAAATATTTTTGGTTATCTTCGTCAGCTTTATACCGTTATATTGCCTCAAAAGAATATAGATGTATCGGATGCTATTGTCCTATGCCCTATGAACAAGGGTGTTGCAGGTACTCAGCGTATTAATCAGGAGCTTCAACTTATCCTTAATCCTGGTAGTAATCCAGAAAAAGAGGCTTCTAGGTTTGGACAGGCGTACAAGATTAATGATAGGGTTATGCAAATTCGTAATAATTATGACAAATTTGTTTTTAATGGTGATATTGGATATATAACTGATATAGATAGAGTTGATCAGATCATTAAAGTACAGTTTGGTGAACGAGTTTTATCCTATGATTTTGTAGAATTAGACGAGCTTGTTCTTGCTTATGCAATTTCTATTCATAAGAGTCAGGGATCTGAATTTAAGGCGATCATTGTTCCTATTTTTATGCAGCATTTTGTAATGCTTCAAAGAAATTTAATTTATACTGCGATAACAAGGGCAAAAGAACAATGCTTTTTTATAGGTGAAGCGAGGGCTATAGCAATGGGCGTTAAAAATAACAAAAGTATTAAGCGAAATACTTTTTTAAAAGAATTTCTTATAACTGATTTAGAAGCTAGATAATATTTCAATCTAAGAACTATGGATTTTTTTAGTATATTTTATTAGCTTTACTGGAAGTAGTATTGATTAAGCCTATTGTAGGTTTATTGGCATTCTACTGTTATGAATTAATTTAGTTAAATAATTTAAAGGAATTACGATGGAATGTGGCAAATATCATATGTTTCTATGGGGTGTAATTATTTTTTTAGTTCTTATTATTGGTTTATTTTGGTTTAATCCAGGTATGTTTCGTTCTAATCAAATGATGATGCCTCAAGGTTCAATGATGCAACAAGGTGGCATGATGTCTTCTCAGTCAGTTGAAGAAGTATCGGCTCCAGCAGTAGAAGAACCTGCCCCTATGGAAACTGAAGAAAAGTAATAGAGAGTCCCTCTTTATAGAGGGACTTTTTTTTAATGGAGGTATGTGATGAAAAAATATATAAAGTATATTATTTGGACAGTTATTATTATTGTTCTGCTTATTGTAGCTATTTATGTTGGTATATATATTAAAAACTTGATAATTAAACAGATAGTAGATGAAGCTGGCAAAAATGTTGTTGGAAAGATTTTCGATAATACTATAGGTAAACTATTTTAGTTGGGGTGGTTGTTATTTTTATTGAAAGATCTACTATTTATTAATAAGTATTTTAATTAATAGAAAGAGTTAACGATGAATATTTTGAAAAAGAAATTTTATTCACCGTATATAGCAGGTGCATGTATAGGGTTATTGTCAGCTTTTAGTTATTTATTTACAGGCAAGTTTTTAGGTTCTTCAAAATCTTTTGTTTCTATAGTAGCTGCAGTAGAAACATTTTTGATACCAACACACGCACAAAATAAAGAATATTTTTTTAGTTATATCCCATATATAGATTGGCAAGTATTCCTGGTTATAGGTATTTTGCTTGGCTCATATATTGCATCTTATCTAGGAAATACAGGAGTTAAAAATGTAGTTCCATCAGTATGGGAAAAACGCTTTGGTAAATCCAAAGGGTTGCGATATTTAGGTGCCTTTATTGGAGGAAATATTGTTATTGTTGGTGCCAGGTTAGCTGGTGGATGTACATCAGGTCATGGGATAACTGGTGGTTTACAGTTGGGTATCGCCGGTTGGTTATTTGTTATATTTGCATTCGGTTCTGCTATAAGTACAGCTTTATTAATTTATAAGAGATAAGAATATGATAGCTCCTATTAATCAATTATTACAAGGTCTTATTGTGGGTATCTTTTTTGGTTTTTTTCTACAAAAAGGTCGTGTTTCTAAGTTTGATGTTATTGTTAATCAGTTATTACTTAAAGATTTTACTGTTTTGAAGATAATGCTTACAGCGGTTATTATTGGTGGGTTTAGTGTATATACAATGCTAGGATTTGGATTGATTGACTCAATATCTATTCAAGCTGTTGTTATGCAAAAAGTTATAGTTGGTTCGATTATATTCGGTATAGGAATGGCGGTGCTTGGTTATTGTCCAGGTACAACTATCGCTGCTATTGGTGATGGTGCTAAAGATGCCATTGTCGGGGCTTTAGGATTATTAACAGGTGCTGCTCTTTATGCAGAACTATTTCCATGGGTTAAAGCATATTTTAATGGCTTTGTATTAGAACGTAATATGACTTTAGCAACTATTGTAGGCATTCCTCCAATGTTGATACTTGTTGTAGTAGCGATCGCAGCATTTTTTGGGTTTAAGTTTATAAGTAAATATGAATAATAATTGTTTTACATTTATAATTTTGGGTGCTACTGGGGATTTAACTAAGCGTAAATTAATACCTGCTATATATAGGCGTGTTTTAGCAAATAAACTTGAAAAGTTTTCTATAGTGGGTGCTGCTTTATCTGATACTACTGTAAAAGAAATCTTTATTGCTTCAAAGAAGTTTGTAAAAAATGTTGATGAATCTGTTTGGAAGAAAATCGAAGATAATTTTTATTATCAACAGTTAGACTTTTATAATTTCGATGGTTATATCAAACTTAAGAAGATGATAGAGCAAGTAGAGTTAGAAAATTTTGGTAATAGAATTTTTTATTTAGCTACAATGCCAGCACACTTTTCTATTATAACTAAGTATCTTTTGGAATCTAAGATTGTTAAGAAAAATGAAAGTCAGGCCAGAGTAGTTTATGAAAAACCATTTGGTTATGACTTAAAATCTTCTAGGCAGATTAATAAAGAAATTACAAAGGTTTTTAAAGAATCTCAAATATATAGAATAGACCATTATTTAGGTAAAGAGCTGATTGGAGATATAGCTCTTGTACGTTTTACTAACAGAATATTTGAACCACTTTGGAATAATAAAAATATAGAGTCTATTCAGATTGTTTTGAATGAGGATATAGGTATTGAAGGACGAGGAGAATTTTATGATTCTACTGGTGCAATGAATGATGTTGTTCAAAGTCATATTCTTCAAATACTAGCGTTAGTATCTATGGAGACGCCTAAGGCTTTATCAGGCAAATATATTAGGGATGCCAAGGCTAATGTTCTCAAGAAGATTAAGGTTGATTCGGTTGTTTTGGGCCAGTATGAAGGTTATTGTGATGAACCTGGCGTTAAAAAAAAATCTAAGACTGAGACATTTGTAAGTGCAAAGTTGTTTATTAATAATAAGCGTTGGGATAAAATTCCATTTTATATTAAAACTGGTAAGTGTTTATCTAAGAAAGAAATTTACATCCATATTCGTTTTAAGATGGTTAAGTGTCCATTAGAAAGTTGTCCAGCAGATCCTAACTATTTGACTATAGCTATACAGCCAGATGAAGGTTTTTATTTGGGTATTAATTCAAAAATTCCTGGTAAGTATGAGGTTACTCCAGTTCAGATGGAATTTTGTCATAGTTGTCTTTATGGTGGGAATACTCCACAAGCTTATGAGAATTTGCTTGGTGATGTGATGAAGGGTGATCAGTCCGTTTTTTTAAGGTATGACGAAATAGAACTATCATGGAAGATTATTGAGGCAATGAAAGCAAAAAAATCTAAGCTATATACATATAAAAAATGTACAACTGGTCCCAAAGAACAAGGGAATATCAGGTGGCGTTTATGAAGTTGGGCATAATAGGCTTAGGGCGAATGGGAATGTCTATAGCAAAACGAGTTTTGAAGTCTGGTAATGAAGTTATTGGTTATGATCAAAATATACAAGCTTGTAAATCCTTAGCTAAAATAGGAGGAGTTGTTGCTTCTTCTATTTTAGATATTACGGATAATGCTAGAGTTATATGGTTAATGGTTCCTGCTGGAGAGGCTGTTGATTCTGTTTTAAAAATATTAGAACCAGCATTGCGAAGCAATGATATTATCATAGATGGTGGTAATAGTTTTTTTGAGGATAGTGTACGTAGAAGTAAGTTTTTAGCTAAGAAAAAGGTTTATTATCTTGATTGTGGAACTTCTGGTGGACTACACGGTGAAAAAATAGGATTTTCACTAATGATAGGTGGAGATAAAAAAGCCTTTAATAAAATTAAATCTTTAATTAGTATTATTGCTTCAAAAAATGGCTTTGCTTATATCGGTAATTCTGGCTCAGGACATTATGTAAAGATGGTACATAATGGTATAGAGTATGCTTTGTTGCAGTCTTATGCAGAGGGCTTTCATTTATTGCGAGAAGGTGCATATAAGAATTTAGATTTAGAGAAAATAGCACATGTTTGGAATCACGGTAGTATAATCAGGTCTTGGATATTAGAACTTTTGGAAAATATTTTTACAGAAGATCAAAAGTTAGAACATATTTCTGGTGAAATTGGAGAGAATAAGACTGGTTTTTGGACATCGCAGGAAGCTAAGAAGAGAAATGTTTCTATAAAGCTTATTAAAGATGCTTTGAATATTAGAGCTGCTTCAAGGAAGAATGGGGGTGATTATGGAACTAAGCTTGTTGCTATGCTTAGGGGGAAATTTGGTGGGCATGAGGTAACCAAGAAGTGAAGATAATAGATATAAGTTGGCCCATAACTGAAAATATTACATCATATAAGGATCAAAGAACTGTTGATCTTAAATTTATAAAAAATTTTGAAAATGATGTTGCTTTACGAGAGTCGATTATAAAGTTAGGCTCTCATACTGGAACTCATATTGATTCTCCTTCGCATTTTATAAAAAATGGAGACACCGTAGACAAGATCCCTTTAGGTAGACTTGTTGGGCCTTGTAAGGTTTTAGATTTAACTGATGTTCAAGAAAAAATCACTCATAAAGATTTAGAAGAGCATGAGATAAACAAGGATGATATTATTCTTCTTAAAACAAGAAATAGTAATTATTTTTCAGAAGATAAATTTGATTATAACTTTATTTACTTAGATATTTTTGCTGCTAATTATTTAGTGGATAAACAAATAAAATCTGTTGGAATAGATTATCTTGGTATTGAGCGTAATCAAGCTGGTCATCAAACGCACATGGCTTTTTTTGAAAAAAATATATGTGTAATAGAAGGCTTGAGATTAAATGAGGTTTATCCAGGTAAATATTTCTTGTACTGTTTACCACTTAAAGTGGTTGGGCTTGAGGCTGTGCCTGTGCGAGCTATACTAATACTCTAATCAGTTGCAAATTCTCCAGTTTTAACTTTAGGGAAAATTGTTTTTATTTTTTGTGCAAAGTTATTATAAAATATCTTTGCATTTATACTTGGCATTGCTTCTGTGAATGAAGGTCTGTTTCCTTTAGAGTAATCTTCGTATAATGTAAATTGAGAAACAAGTAGAATTTCACCATTAGTTTCCATAATATTTTTATTCATAAGATTATTATCATCGGAAAATATATGAAGATTTAATATTTTTTTTATCATTAAGTCTGATTTTTGTTCAGTATCATTCTTGTGGATACCTAGTAGTACTAATATTCCGTGATTGATATTAGCTATTTTTATATTATTGACAGTTACGGAAGCAGATAAAGTTCTTTGGGTAATAGTTTTCATAAAAATATGTTGATATTGGACATATTTGTTAAGGTTTAGTTATTTTATTTAAACAACTTTATAATATTTTTTTTAAAATTGTTATATTTTATCAATGGGGGCGTATGCAAACGTTAGTATCTCTTTTTAAAAAAAGTGTAAAAAAATTTAGTAAACGTCCAATTTTTTCTATGAGGCCTCGTTGGCGTCTAATACATTGGACATTTGCTGAGCTTTATAATTTTTCTAGTGGCATTGCAGAGATACTTGAGCAAAATAAGGTAAAGAAGCAGGATAAAGTAATTCTTATTTCAACTAATTCACCTATGTGGGGTGGATCATTTTTTGGAGTTTTATTAAAGGGAGCTATTGTTGTTCCTCTTAATCCGCAAAGTACTAATGATTTTGTAAAAAAAATTATATCTGAGACTGGTGCAAAGGTTATTTTAAAATCTAGTTTAATAAAGTTTGAGGATATCAAGATACCTATAATAGACATAGATTTATTACTAGGCCTTGAGAAGAAAAAACATATTTTTAAAGAAAATGATGTTAATCCAGAGGACATTGCTGAGATAGTTTATACGTCTGGGACTACAGGTGATCCTAAAGGAGTTATCCTTACGCATAACAACATAATGTTTGATATAGAGTCTGTGACTAAGGTTTTTAAACCTAATTCTAATGACAAGATTGTTTCTATTTTGCCGTTATTTCATATGTATGAACAAACAGGTGGTTTATTTAGTTCGATTAAATATGGTTTAGAGGTTATGTATTCACCAAGTGTAAGTTCTCTTGCAATCATGGCAACCTTACAAGAGCAGCAAGCAACTAAGATGCTTGTTGTTCCTGAAGTTTTGGAAACAATCTTGCGAAATATAGAAAGTAAGGCTATGGAAGCTGGTAAGGAACGTATGTTAGAAAAGATGTTTTCTATTGCGGTTAAGCTTCCATATTTTCTAAGACGCATTTTGTTTAAAAAGGTTCATAAGAGTTTGGGTGGTCGGTTAAGAATCTTGGCCTGTGGAGGTGCTGCTCTTCATGAAGATATAGAAAAAAAATGGCGTGCAATGGGCTTTGAAATATATCAGGGGTATGGACTTACAGAAACATCACCTGTTCTCACAACTAATGTTCCTGGTCATTATAGAATAGGTAGCGTTGGAAGAGTTATTCCAGGAGTGACTGTAACCTTTGGTGATAATGATGAGATTTTAGCCAGTGGACCTAATATTTTTTCAGGATACTATAAAGACCCTAAGAGAACTAAGGAGGCCTTTGATAAGCAGGGACGTTTTAAAACTGGTGATATTGGCTACTTTGATAAAGATGGGTTTTTGTATATAAGTGGTAGAGCAAAGTATATGATCGTTTCTCCTAGTGGTGAAAATATTTATCCAGAAGATCTTGAAGAAGAGTTAATAAAGATAGAAGGAGTTAAAGATGCAGCAGTTGTTGGAATAGAGGTTAATCATCATGTATTAATACAAGCAGTTCTTTTGGGAAATATTAAGGATCCTGAAGCTGTTATAGAGCAGGCTAATAAGAATCTTGCTTCATATCAGAAAATACAGGATTGGTCTTTGTGGCCTGAAGAAGATTTTCCACGCTCTGCAACCAGAAAAGTAAAAAAGGAAGAGGTCATTAAGTGGATCAAATCTAAGGGTAAAGAGAAATACGTTGTAGTTACCAATATTTCACCATTAATATCACTTTTAGCATCTGTATCTGGTAAGAATGCTTCAAAGATCAATGACAATACAAAGTTTTATAGGGATTTACATTTTGACTCGCTTATGAAGATTGAGCTTGTGAGTAGAATAGAAGAGTCCATGGGCAGTTTTATTGAAGAACAAAGTATAAAAAATACAACAACTGTTAAAGAGCTTGAAGAGTTAATAGCAAAAGGTAAACAGGATATTAAGCGTGAAAAATTTAAGAGCTGGTTATTTTCATGGCCAGCAATAACTATTAGGGAATTTTTACTTAATTTTATAGTGTTCCCTCTTTATCGTTTACGTATGAAGGTTAAAGTAGTAGGTTTGAAAAATATACAAAATTTGGATTTACCAGTGGTTTTTACATCAAACCATATTTCGTACATTGATAGCTTAATAATTTTACGTGCATTGCCATCTAAGATACGAAGAATGGTAGCTATCGCAGCAGCCCTTGATGTTTTATATCAGCATTATTGGTGGGCTGCTAGGTTTATTGAGTTTATGTTTAATTCATATCCATTGCCAAGGAGAGAGGAAGATAATATTCGTCCAGGGCTTGAGTATACTGGTAAAATATTGGATAGGAATTTTTCTGTATTAATTTTCCCAGAAGGTAAGATTAGCAATTCAGGAAAACTTTTGGAATTTAAGAAGGGTATTGGTCTTATTGCTACAGAAATGCATTTGCCAGTAGTTCCTATTGTTATCCAAGGTATAAACAAGATAGTTCCTGAGGATAAAATTTGGCCAAGGAAAACGGGTGTAATTAATGTTAGGATAGGTAAGCCCATTAAGTTTGAACCAGAAGCAAGTTTTGAAAAGGTCACTTCTCAAATACGAGATGCTACTCTTGCATTAATGCGCTGATTTATGTTGATGTTGTTCAACATAGGATTTTAATGTTTCTAATTTTCGTAGCTGATCATTAAATCCGTTTTCATATCTTGAAAAAATAATATTTAGTTCAAGTTGGCGTTTCTTTGATAATTTTTTTAAAAGCTGAGATGTTTTGATTATATGTTCTTCGAAAGTTTCTGATGCGCCAACAGAGATTTCATTCGGAGGGGTTTCTGCTATGTATTTTGAATAATATACAAGATTAGTATTGATTTCATGTTCAAGTAATTGAGATATTTTAGCATAATGTTCGCTACCCTGTGAAAAGTTTTTTACAAGTTCAGGATTAACAGTAATAGTATCAGATGCCTTGAGGGTTTCTATGGTTTCCAAAAAATCTTTATTTTTTTCATTTATTATAGCTTCTTTTCTTTTTATATCGTCTTTTAGTGTAAGAAGAGTTTCTAAGGCAGATATTAATGAAAATTTTAAATTGTCATTTAGTGTTTGGAAGGCTATGGTTTTAACGTTTTTTTTCATGTTTTTTTGTATCCATACTGTTATATAACAAACTTATGCTATCTCTTATTTTAACTGCCTTTGCAGAAATATCAAAAAGTGTCACAATAATAAAAACTATAAAAAGGACCTTTTGTGAAAAATATTAGTAAAAATGCAATTTATTTAATAGATGGCTCTTCTTTTTTATATCGAGCATACTATGCTTTACCGCCACTTCACTCGTCTAAAGGGGTCCCTGTTCAGGCTACTTATGGTTTTTGTAGGATGATAAAGAAGGTAGTAGATGATTTTGATCCTAAAAATTTAGTTATTCTTTGGGATAGTAGGGGTAAAGGTATTAGATCAGAAATTTATGAAGATTATAAGGCTACTAGGCAGGTTGCACCAAGTGATCTAGGTGATCAAAAGGAACAGATAATGCAGTTTGCGAATACCATAGGTATTTGTCAAATATCTAAGTCCGGTTACGAAGCAGATGATCTTATTGCCTCAGTAGTAGAAGAAAATAAAAAAAAAGATATTGTTATAATAGGCTCAGATAAGGATTTATATCAGTTGTTGAGTACATATGTATTTATCTATGATCCGTTTAAAAAAGAAATCATAGATAAAGAAAAGTTTATTCAAATGAGAGGTTTTGAACCAGATAAGTTGCTTATGTATCATTCTATCCTTGGAGACTCTTCAGATAATATTCCAGGAGTAAAAGGTATAGGTAAAAAGGGAGCAGAAGTTTTAGTAAAGCAGTTTGGCACGTTAGATAATCTTTATGAAAATTTAGATAAGGTTGAAAAAGAGAGAACTAGAATTTTGTTAAAAGAGCAGAAGAAGGAAGCTTATTTAAGTCAAAAGCTTTTCACTTTAAGTATGCCTGCCCTTAAAGAAACTATAGAAGATTTTGCTTTTGATAAGGATGATTGGTCTAATGCTTTGGATTTTTTTGTAGAGCTAGGATTTCAGGCTTTGATTAAAACTGTTAAAACTTCTTATATTCAATCAGCTATAGACTTTCAAGAAGATGTTAAGGTTCGTGAATTAGAAGAATCTGATAAAGAGAAAAAAGAAGATACTAATTGGGATTGTATAATTGTAGATACTGATGAAGCACTTGAACAGGTTATCTATAAGATTCAAGAAGCAGATTTTTTTGCTTTAGATGTTGAAACAACAGGATTGCGTCCAATGCAGGATGAGCTTGTTGGTCTTTCCTTAGCTTGTGATGAAAAGACAGCATATTATATACCAGTTGCTCATAAAGATGCTGATATTAAACAGTTATCTAGAGAAAAAGTTTTAGAAAAATTTAAGCCTATTTTGGAAAGTGATAATTATAAGAAAACTTTTCATAATGCTAAGTTTGATAGGCTTGTATTATTACAATATGGTATTGATATGAAGGGTATGGAATTTGATTCTTTATTGGCTGCTAACTTAGTCCGTAAGGGTTGGGAGAAGATAGGCTTGAAAAGTTTGTCTGATACTTTACTTCATGAACCAATGCGTATGTTTACTGATGTGCTTGGAATACATAAAAACTTTGCAACTGTTCCTCTTGATATAGCAGCAGATTATTCAGCTCACGATTCATTGCAGACTTATAAATTAAAATTTGTTTTAGAAAAGATTCTTAATAAATATCCTAAAATTAAAAAGATTTTTTATGATGTTGAGATTCCATTATGTACAGTGCTTTTGAAAATGGAAGAGCATGGTGTTTTGGTAAAACAAGAGGTTTTAGAAGAACTGGGTAAAGAGGTTCAAAAAGAATTAAAGGCAATAGAATCTAAAATATTAGCTGTTATTGGCAAGGATGCTGCTATTAATTTAAATTCACCTAAGCAGGTAGAAAAACTTTTATTTGATGATTTAGGGCTTCCTGTTATTAAAAAGGGTGAGGTTGGTAAAAGTCGTTCAACTGATCAGGATGTTTTAGAAGAGTTGAGTAAGGTACACGTTGTTCCAGGCTTAATTTTAAAATATAGAGAATTAGCGAAACTTTTGGGTACTTATATTAAACCGCTTCCAGAACATATTAATTCTAAAACCGGTCGTATACATACAAACTTTAGTCAGATTGATGCTGCTACTGGCAGGCTTGCAAGTTATAACCCTAATTTGCAAAATATTCCTGTTGGAGCGGGTTATGGCATTCGGGTACGCTCAGCATTTATTGCTCCAAGGAATAAGCGTTTTTTAAGTGCTGATTATTCTCAGATTGAGTTACGAGTTCTTGCTCATATGACCAAAGATAAAAATCTGGTGAATGCTTTTTTAGAAGATAAAGATATTCATGCAGAGATAGCTTCTCAGATATTTGGTATACAAGTTAAGGACGTGACATCTGAACAGCGCAAGGTTGGTAAAAGAATAAATTTTAGTATCATGTATGGACTTACACCATATGGTCTTTCCAAAGACCTTGGGATTAGGCCTAGTGAGGCAAAACTTTATATAGATAGTTATTTTGCTAATTATCCAAGAGTTTCAAGCTGGATGAATGAGGTTATAGAAGAGGCTACTAAGAATGGGTATGTTGAGACCTTTTTAGGAAGACGAAGGTATTTTCCAGGACTTTTAGAGGAAAATCATACTATTTATGAACAGGCAAGACGTGCTGCTATAAATACACCAATTCAGGGTACAGCAGCAGAGATTGTTAAGCTTGCTATGTTGAAAATAGATAAAGAACTTAAAATAGCCAAATTAGATGCATTTATGATTTTACAAGTACATGATGAAATTATAATAGAGCTTCCTAAGGATGAAGAGGATAGGGTAACTAAAATAGTTAGAAAATGTATGGAAAATATAGTGGAATGGAGAGTACCATTGAAGGTTGATATAAGTGTAGGTAAAAACTGGGAGCAAATTAGCTAAAGATTAATTATATTTTTATACATACTTTTTGTGATTTTAAGGTTATCAAGAGATAGAGAGTGAACTAGTGTTAGAACTTTGTAATTATGAATCAGTTTTCCCTGAACATGGTCTAGTAGTATCAAAACGTTATATAGAATGCTTTACCAAGTTAAATGAAAAAGACTTGAGTTTTTTAAGAATTTCTTAAATATGGATTATAAGAGCTTTGTGTGACAAGGCCGTTTATAAGGTTGCTATGGAGTTAAAACAGGTCTTAGATTCTAGGGGTTAATATAGAGAGTTTTAGGAGTTGACTTTTAAATAAAACAAGTGCAGTATAAGGCTATCTAGTTAAACTCCCAAAAGATCTTATTTATAGCTTGGTTTCAGGCGAATATTTTTAAGGGAAAAAGTTTATCTTACAAGTAGTGCAAAAAAGCATCGAAGGAGTTATCATGGCAACGAGTAAATCTGGTGGCTCGACGCAAAATGGTCGCGATAGTAAAGGTCGACGACTTGGTTGTAAAATGTTTGATGGTCAAATTGTAAGCGGTGGCGAAATTTTGGTTCGTCAAAGAGGCTCTAAGTTTTATCCTGGACCAGGTGTAGGTTGCGGAAGGGATTTTACCTTGTTCGCTAAAACAGCAGGTATTGTTAAATATAAAACAGGAAAAAGACGTAAGTTTGTTTCTGTGCTTGCAAAATTGTCATAGATCACGTTCTATTTTGAGAGTAGGTTCATGATTGATTTTCTAAAATATCGTTATATGTGTTTGGTGTTTTCTGTAGTTTTTTTAATTGCAGGCGTTGTTGGTTATATAGTTAGGGGTGGTTTTAGATACCATATAGATTTTGTTGGTGGTACTGAGATTAATGTTCGGTTTAAGAATTCTCTAAATATATTAGATTTTCGTAATAAATTATCTGGCCTTGGTTGGAAGGATTTGACAATTCAGTCTATAGGTTCAGCAGATAATAATGGTATGTATAAAGAGTTTTCTGTTCGAGTTGGTGACACTGGAGAGGACTTGGAAAGTCGCTTTAAAAAAGATGTAGATTCAGTTTTGAAGGATAATGAGATAGAGATTCGAGGTGTTGCTAGTGTTGGCAGTGAAGTTGGTGCCGATATTCGTTGGAGAACATTTTTAGCTATCATAATTTCACTATTTGTTGTTTTGCTTTATATAGCACTTATGCGTTCAGGTTATAAGTATGCTATCGGAGCGGTGGTTGCATTATTACATGATTTGTTAAGCATCTTAGTAATTTTTGTGATTTTTGAATGGCAGATTTCAGTAAGTGTTTTGGCAGCTATTTTGGCAATCTTTGGATATTCGTTGAATGATACTATTGTTATTTTTAGTAGAATTCGAGAAAATTTTAGTAAGTTTAAGGGTATGTCTGATTATGAAATTGTTAATTTAAGTATTAATCAAACATTAAGACGAACCTTGCTTACAAGTTTTACTACATTCCTTTCAATGGGCTCTCTTCTTATACTTGGAGGTGAGTCTCTAAGAGGTTTTGCATTGGCTATGATAATTGGAATTGTATTTGGAACATATTCATCGATTTATATAGCAAGTCCTATTATGATGGCATTAGGATCTTCTAAAAGAAATTAAATTTGTTGAATTACAGTTATCTATAGATTTAATATATTACAAATATTTTTAACCTAAAATACTAGTTAGAGAAATGGCAAAAAAAGAACATTTAAATGATACAAATATAGAAGATTTAGAATTAAACGAACTTACTGAAGATGAAGATAATGGTTCATCTAAAAATGTAGAAGTTTCTAAAAAACCTGAATCTATTAAAAGTCTAGAAGGTAGAAAATCTGTTGACGTTGCAGAATTAAAAGACATGGATATTACAAGACTTACAGATTATGCAAGAAGTCTTAATATTCCTGGAGTTAATGCAATGAAGAAACAGGAAATTATTTTCAAAATATTAGAGTCTCAATCTAATCAAAAGGTTGAAATTTATGGAGAAGGAGTTCTAGAACGTTTACCAGATGGATTTGGTTTTTTACGTTCACCTAAGTTCAATTATGCTCCAGGTCCTGATGATATTTATGTTTCACCTATACATATAAAAAGATTTCATTTACGTACAGGCGATGTTGTTAAGGGTATTATTAGAAAACCTAAAGAAGGTGAAAAATATTTTGCCTTACAAAGAGTAGACAGCGTTAACTTTAAACAACCGTCTCAAGGTGCCGGTAAAACAATTTTTGAAAATTTGACACCTTTGTTTCCAACAAAAAGACTTATGATGGAGTATAACCCAACAATCCTTTCAACAAGGGTTATGGATATATTAACACCAGTTGGTAAAGGTCAAAGGGGACTTATAGTAGCTCCTCCAAGGACAGGAAAGACTGTTTTGTTAAAAGAGATAGCAAATAGTATTATCGTTAATCATCCAGAAGTTATTTTACTTATTTTACTTATTGATGAGCGTCCTGAAGAAGTAACAGATATGCAGCGTTCTGTTAAGGCAGAAGTTGTCAGTTCTACTTTTGATGAGTCCGCAATCCGACATGTACAGGTTGCAGAAATCGTATTAGAAAAAGCAAAGCGTCTTGTTGAGTGTGGAGAAGATGTAGTAATATTACTTGATTCTATTACACGATTGGCTAGAGCTTATAATACTGTATCACCAGCTTCCGGAAAAATTTTGACTGGAGGAATAGATGCTAATGCTCTTCAACGTCCAAAAAGATTTTTTGGTGCCGCAAGAAATATCGAAGAAGGTGGCTCTCTAACTATTCTTGCAACAGCTCTAGTAGAGACAGGCTCTAGAATGGATGAGGTTATCTTCGAAGAGTTTAAAGGTACGGGAAATATGGAAATTCATTTAACTCGTAAGCTTGCAAATAGAAGAATATATCCAGCATTTGATATTCTTTCTTCTGGAACAAGAAGAGAAGATTTGTTATTAGATGAAGATCATCTTAAAAAGCTTTGGGTATTGCAAAAATTTCTAGGTTCTATGAATACTGTTGATAGTATGGAGTTCTTGATTGATAAAATGCGTAATACAAAATCTAATCAAGAGTTCTGGGAATTAATGAACAAGCCTACCAAGAAATCCTAAACTGATTTTTTGATCACTTTTTTTTATTAATTTGTATAAAAATACGATTTTAAAATGTATTGACTTTTTATACGTCTATTTGAAAAAATACTAAGAAGTACTTTATATCGGATATGTTTCTTAGTAATAAAGGAGAGTAGTTGTGAAAGTATCAAAGAGAATTGTTAGTGGGTCCAATATGGCTTTCAAGGCATATTCTTCGATATATGATAACACAAATAATTTAATGGTGTATGGCTTATTTGCTGCACTACTAGGTATTCCTGTTATTGTATATCTTGTTAATTTTATATTAATGAATGCCACAAGTTTAAGTTTTTTATCTACTGAACACATTGCATTTTTAAAAAATCCAACAATTATGAGTTCATGGATGGTAAAAATTGTAGGCGTAATTATTATCGGATTAATTATAATGCCATTTGTTGGTTTTTTTTATTCTGGTGTCGTCAAGACAGTATCAGGTAAGAAAAAATTGAAATTTCTTGAAATTTTTTCAATGGGTTTTGGTGGCTTTAAACATATTACATTTTGGATTCTAAGTTGGTTTATTGGTATGTTAGCAGTATTAATGTTAGCTATACCTGCTGTCAATTGGAGAGATCCTAGAACTTATTCACTAGAATTTGGAATAATGTCTTTCGTTTGTCTTCTTGTATGCTTTTCAGCAGTTGCATACTTGATTTATGCATCAAATATAGCTGAGTCAATAATTAGGGGATCTAAGATCATTTTAAATCAATTTATTGAGATCATTTTTGGTTCATTCGTTTGGGCTGTTGTTGCAATGGCTATATTTTCAGTATTAGATACAATATTTTTTATGTTGATTAAAGAAGTAATGAGAATGGGTAACCCTGTTTTATTGGCAGGCAATTTAATAATGGTTATCTTCCCTGGTTTATGGTTAGTTATTGCAGGTACAGCTTGGCTTATTTTTGTAACAGATGTATGTAAAGCTGCAAAAAAATAATATGGCATCTGGTCATTGATTATCTCCTGGCGGCTGTCGTTTATGGCAGCCGCTTTTTAATTAAGGATATTAAATATGAAAATTTTAAAAAAAATTCAAAATGGTTTACATTTATATCTTAAAGCTTTCATGGATCTATACAAAGAACCTAAGCTTTTATTGTTTCCATTAACTGCAGGTTTTATGATTTTTTTAATCACTTATTTTCGTGATTATCTTGTTAAAAATTTTATGATTGCAGAATATCAAATATTTATTCTTCTTTGTTTATTTATAACACCAGTAGTTTTATTTGTTTATTCAGGTTTAATCAAAAATCTGTCTACAAAGAGTAAATTCAAAATCGAATTTGGATTTACGGGTTTAAAAAATGTAGGAATGTGGTTTTTAGTTTTAGCTTATATAGGAATAGTTTTTTATAACTGGCTATTACAAGGTGACTATATTTTTGAATTTGGACCACATATTGGATTTATAAAATCTTTTGCAGATATAGAGACTTTAATATTTTTATTTTTAAGTTTCTTTATTTTATTTTCTATAGTTATTGCTTTGATGAAGAATTTAAATTTTTTAGAAGCACTTAAAAAAGGTTATTTAATATTCCAAAGTTCATTTTTTGAATTTATAACAGGCTATCTTGTTTATATAGCTTTAGATATAGTTATAGTCTTTATAACTATATGGGTTTCTAAGATGTATAATGCTGATATACTTAAACTTGTTTGGATAACATTAAGAGTTTGTTTATCATTTATTTTGATTACAGTGTTACCAGTATTTGTATTTGAAGTAAGTAATTCATCAAAGGTTAAGTAATTAGCAATGTCATTAATTTTAGGTATAGAAACGTCATGTGATGAGACAGCAGCAGCAGTTTATGATTGCGCTACTGAAAAAATGCTTTCAAGTTGTTTATTTTCTCAAATAGAATTACATAAGATTTTCGGTGGTGTTGTACCTGAAATTGCATCACGTTCACACTTAGAAAAAATAGATGTTATTATTTCACGTGCCCTTCAAGATGCTCAACTCACATTTGATAATATTGATACTGTAGCTGTTACTAATACACCAGGCCTTGTAGGCTCATTACTTATAGGCGTATGTTTTGCTAAGACTATAGCATGGGCTAAAAATAAAAATATTATTGGTGTAAATCATTTAGAAGGGCATATCTTTTCGTCTTTTTTAGAAGATGATATGTCTGCTAATATGCAGAAGCTTCCGTTCCCTCACATATGTCTCTCTGTTTCCGGAGGACATACATCATTTTATATTGTTAATGGTCTAGGTGATTATAAACTTCTTGGGCAGACATTGGATGATGCAGCCGGTGAAGCATTTGATAAAATAGCATCATTAATTGGTCTTGGTTATCCAGGTGGCGCAGCAATAGAAAAGTTAGCACAACAGTCTAATTTTGAAGATTTTTTTCATTATCCTAGAGGTAAGCGAGATAAAAAAAATTTAGATGTAAGTTTTTCTGGATTAAAAACAGCAGTATTGTATGACCTTGTTAGAAGACAGGCTTATGATTTAAAAACTGGGGTTGCTAATATTAATGAAGAGCTTAGAGCAAAGGTTGCAAGTTCATTACAGGTATGTATAGCAGATATCTTTGAATATAAGCTTAATTTAGCATTTGATTTATATCCTGATATAAAAGGATTTTCATTCGTCGGTGGAGTGTCTTGTAATCAATACATGGCCGATAGATTGAAGAAGGCTTGTGAAGCTCGAGGAAGGATATTTGCTAAAACGCCTAGAAGCTTTTCAACAGATAATGCAGCAATGATAGCCTTTGTCGGTGGCTATAAGGCTGAACAGGGTAAGTATTCTGATTTTGAATTAGATGTTATTTAGCAACTACGATCTTTTTTTTGTCGTCTATAAATCTCATAGTTTCATTTTTTACATCTACATGGAATGTTTTTTGATCAAGTCCATAAAGTAGAGATTTACCAGAAGACTTTTCTAATGCATTTTTTGTTATTTGATCTTTTAAAACTATGCGTGGCATGGTAAATGGACTATCTGTAATTGATACTTGCCATGGTAGTAATGTTTTCACAAGCTTTGGATTCATACGTACTATAAGTGTATGATCTGGTATCTCTTCGTTATATAGGTTAGTGACCTTCCAGCCATTATTAGTAGCTTTAAAGAATTTATATGGTTTTAAATAATTAAATTTAAGTTTTCTTACAGTGTTTTTCTTTTCTATGGCTGTTTCAAAATGTCTGCATATAAGAATATTAAATGGTTGTGTATCATTAGCATACATGCTGAAGAAGCCGTCATGGTCGCTATTAACTTGCTTACCTAAATAAACAATATTGTAGATTGGTAGACGGTTATGCTTAGAATCTATAAAGCCTTTAATTTGTGGGATACAATATAAATTATTGATAATAAGGCTGGTAATTAATAATAATATTTTATAATTCATGGTTTCTCTCCGTATAGCATTTTACAAGGTGCTATGAAATGTTATCTTTACTGTAGCATAAAATAAATATTATATATTTTTCCATAAAAGAGGTAAAAATCTTGTGATTAAAAAGGGATATGAAAAAGTTATATCCATGGTTAAAGAAGTTATAAGCTCTGGCAATGAGACACCTACTAGGTTAGCTACGGCTTGTTCTCTTGGTATCTTTGTAGCGTTTTCACCATTTCCAGGGTTTCATTCATTGATGCTTATAGCTATTCGTTGGTTATTTGGGTTAAATCTTGGAGTGCTATTTTTATTTGCATCTATTAATAACCCATGGACTATGGTTCCTTTTTATTTGCTAGATTATATTTTTGGTTATTGGTTTTTACATGATTTACTTGGATGGAGTGGCGGGATCATGATATCATTAGAAAAGTTTTATGGTCCAGGATCAATATGTTTATGGTCCTTTATTGTGGGTGGTAATATTTTGGGAATAGTTGCTGGACTTATAAGTTATCCAATAGCTAAGAGGATTTTTAGTTTGGTATATAGGGAAAAAGCATGAAGGTAATAGCTGTTAATAAGAAAGCATATCATGATTATGAGGTCTTGGAGACTGTAGAAGCTGGAATTGTGCTTAGCGGTGATGAAGTTAAGTCGATAAGGGCTGGTCATATTTCATTAAATGAATCCTATGCTACTGTATATCAGGGTGAGATTATGTTACTTAATTGTAATATTTCTCCATATTCGCATGCTTATCAAAAAGAAGAGAAGATATCTCGACGTAGTCGTAAGTTACTTTTACATAAAAAAGAGATTACTAGACTTATAGGTGCTGTTTCTCAAAAAGGGTTAACCTTAATACCATTGAAGGTTTATATAAGTAGTGGTGGCTTTATCAAGATAGAGATTGGACTCGCTAAGCACAAAAAAGCTGCGGGTAAAAAAAGAGAGCTTAAAGAAAAAGATATTAAGCGTGAAACAGAGAGAGCTATTAAGCTTCGTAGATAATTATGATTATAGGTAGTAGTATTTATCATCTTGCTACATGTAAGGATTCCTTTGAATGGATCAAAAATAATTTAGATAAACCAGATGGTACTGTATTATGGACAGATCATTTGGAAAATGCACATGGACGGCAAGGTCGTAAATGGTTAGTTAATTCTGGACAGCTTTTGATCACTATTCTTTTAAAACCAACTGATGTCGATGTTAAACATTTGAATTATCTTAATATGGCATTAAGTGTTGGCTTTTTGAAGCCATTACAACCATTTGATGTTGGTATCAAATGGCCTAATGATTTTATTATGAATAATAAAAAGTTAGGAGGCATGTTAATTAAGACTATTTGGGAAAATATGAAAGTTAAGGCACTAATTGTGGGGCTTGGTTTAAATATTAATAATAAATATTTCCCAGAAGAGTTAGAAAATAGTGCTATTAGTCTACATAATGTTTTAGGCAAAGACACAGACTTAGAAAGTTTATTAAGGTTAACTTTACGTAAGACTAATGATTTTTATCAAAAATGGTTAAATAAAGAATACGAAACTATTTTTCAATGTTGGCAAAAGGAACAGTTTTTTAAAAATAGATATATTAAACTACATAAGTTTGATGGAACTGTTGTAACAGGTGTAGTGGAGGACTTTTCTCCAACAGGTGATGTTTTCTTGAGAACAGAGTTTGGTGAGTTTTTAACTATACCCTTTTATGTTGTAGAAAATACGTATGTTTGAAAAAATTGAAAATTAGTCTTATAGTTTGTTAGTCTTTTTTTGCAAAGTTAGTTTGTTTAAAACTTTGAAGGGAAATAATCGTGAAGATAGTTAAATTAATGATTTTATTGTGTGGACTGAGTGGTCTTAACGCTACAACTGAGAATAATGCTGTGACGCAAGAAAATGGCTTTGAAGAATGTAATTGTAGATTAGGTGAGACATCTAATGCAACCGGAGTAGAAACTCTTCATATGGATGATCTAGATGTTAATACAGTATTACTTATTGAGTCACCTAAAGAAATATTATTAAGGATTCCTGCCAATCTTGCAACACGTGATGGAGATTTTTATTACATCAGCTTACAAAAAGAAGACGAGCCTGCTATAGAAGATCAAAAAGTTGTTGAAATACAACAGGCTGAACCTGTTGTAGATCCAGCCTAAGTTTATTTTAAAATAATAAGGGACTCCTGTATAAACGGGAGTCCCTTATTATTTTAAAAGAGGTCCTTTTTACCTAATTTTTCCCAGTCAGCATCGAAGATTTTAATACCTTGTTCTGTTAATGGATGCTTCATAAGTTTATCTAGAAGTGTTGGTGGTATGGTTGCTACATCTGAGCCAAGAAGTGTTACATGGTGAAGATGCATTACACTTCGAATTGAAGCTGAAAGTAATTCTGATGTAAAACTATAAGTATCTAACATCTGGCGCATCTCTTCTATAAGTTGTAACCCATCGATATCGATATCATCCCATCTTCCAATAAATGGAGATATATATTTAACTCCCAGTTTTGCAACAAGAAGAGCTTGTATCACAGAGAACACCAACGTAACGTTAATTGCTACACCATCTTTAACAAGTCTTTGTATTACTGAAAGATAATCTTTGTGGAAAGGGATTTTGACAACAACATTGCTTGCGAGAGAAGCGATGTGATGTGCTTGATGATAAACTGCTTCAGGTTTTTTTTCTACAACCTCTATGCTTACATCACCAGGTACAATATTACATATATCTAAAAGAACTTCTTTTGTATTAGGGCCTTCTTTGCTTAACAATGATGGATTGGTTGTGACGCCATCTATTATGCCTGTTGGAATCCATTCTTTAATTAGTTCACGATTTGCGGTATCTAAAAATAATTTCATGTATTACCTATATGATTACAAAATTTATAATTCTGTCCTTAATAAAAATTATTTTAACAATTTTTTTATCTTCTAGCCATTTTGCAATATTAGCTTCAGCTAAAGATTGTATTTCTTGTTGTTCTTTCCCAGGTTCTACTATAAGTGTACCTCTGAGTTTTCCATTTATTTGAATCCCAATTTCAACCTCTGAGACTTTTGCGAGCTCGGGGTTGTAGATAGGCCATGAACATTCTTTGAGTTGTTTTTGAAGTATTCTTTCTAAAGCTTCACTTGAGAAGTGTGGAACCATTATAGATATTACTGTTAAAAATTGTTCCAAAATAGTGTGGGTAATTTTTAAGTTGTGTGCGCTAAGTTCATTAAGATATTCCATGGTTGCAGAGACAGCGGTATTGACTTTGAATGTATCAATACGTTCTTGATACTCTTTCAAAAATCTATGAAATCTTTTTAATGATGTTGGACTTACTTCATCAACAATATTTTGTTTGTTGTTAATGAATAACCATAATCTATGTATGAACCCACTAAGTCCCTTAATTGCTTCTGATTGCCATACAGTATCAAGTTCTGGCGGTCCCATGAATAGCATGTACATTCTAAGAACATCTGAGCCATATTCGTTTACAATATCGTCTGGATTAACAACGTTGCCTTTTGATTTGGACATTTTTTCTGTACGGCCTGTTTCTTTAGAATATGCGCAAACCATGCCCTGGTTAAATAAGTGGGTAAATGGTTCATCAAATGGTAAGAATTTTAGATCATAAAGAACTTTGATATAAAAGCGTGAATATAAAAGATGTAATATTGCATGTTCAACACCGCCTATGTAGAGATCTACTGGTAACCAGTACTTCATATCCTCTTCAGTAAACGGCTTATCTTTTAAGTGTGGATTTGGATAACGTAAGAAATACCAACAGGAACCAGCCCATTGAGGCATAGTATTGGTTTCTCTTTTTGCTGGTGTTTTACATACTGGGCATGGAGTATTAACCCATTCCTTAATATTGGCTAATGGTGATTCTCCTGTACCAGTTGGTTGATAATCCTTAACTTCTGGTAACAATACAGGAAGTTGATCTTCTGGTATAGGTACAATACCACATTTTGTGCAGTGCACTAGCGGTATAGGTTCTCCCCAATAACGTTGCCTAGAAAAGGTCCAATCTCTAAGCTTGTAAGCTACTTTTTTCTGAGCATAACCTTTTTTTATGCAGTATTCGATAATAGCCTCTCTATTTTCACCTGAAACCTTACCAGCAAAAATTTCTGGTGCTGACAAAATACCATTAACCATGTCTGTATAACAGGTTTTTAATGAAACTATTTCTTCTTTTAGAGCAGGGTCATTTGGTGGGAAGAGTACGGGCCTGAGTTTAATACCATATTTTTTTGCAAATTTAAAATCACGTTCATCATGGGCAGAACATTTGATTATTCCGGTACCATAATGTGAAATTGCAAAGCTTGCTATCCATATTGGGAGATCTTCTTTAGAGATTGGATCAATAATGTATCTACCGGTAAAGATTCCCTCAGGTTCTTTTTCATCTAGAGAGATCTTACGTTTTTGTATAAGTTTTTCACAAAACTTTAAAATTTGTTCTTTATTTAGAATGCCTTCTAAAAGTTTTAGAAGTAGAGGATGATCTGGGGCTATTACAACAAAGGTATCTGCGGCAAAGGTTTCAAAATGAGCGGAGAATGTTTGTATTGTTAAGTTAGTATTTTTTACTGGAGCGGTGAATACAAGGCCTTCATTTTTGCCGATCCAGTTTTTCTGCATGAGTTTAACTTTTTCAGGCCATTCAAGTTTATCTAAGCCATTTAAAAGTTTTTCTGCATATTCTGTAATTTTTAACATCCATTGACGAATAGATTTTTGTTCTGTTGTTGAACTACAGCGATCGCATTTTCCATTAATGACCTCTTCGTTAGCTAGGCCGGTTTTGCAACTAGGGCACCAGTTTATAGGCTGGAATGATTCATAAGCCAGTCCAGCTTTATACATTTGTAAAAAGATCCACTGCGTCCATTTATAATAGTTTGGATCAGTTGTATTTAGTTCTTTTGACCAGTCATACATAGCACCAATAGTTTTGAGTTGTTTTTTGAAGGTGGTAATATTTTTGTTAGTATTGATGGCAGGGTGTATTCCTTCTTTAATGGCGGCATTCTCTGCTGGTAATCCAAAGGCATCCCAGCCCATTGGATGTAATACATTGTATCCTTCTAGGAATTTTTTACGCGAGTAAACATCAGATAGTACATATCCCTTCCAGTGTCCTACATGGAGTCCAGATCCTGAAGGGTATGGGAACATATCTAGACAATAGTATTTTTTACCTTTAGTTTTTGTTTTAAAATATGGGTCTTTTTCCCATAACTCTTGCCACTTTTTTTCTACACCTTTAAATGAATAACTCATACCTAGCATCCTTAAAAAACAAAATATTTATTAATAGCTTATATTAACATAAATAATTAACTTTTTGATTACCTAGCTTAATAAAGTGCAATTTGTAAATTATTGACTAATAGTATCTGTTTTTATTAGATTTATAATTAGAAGCATAGTTGTTCGAATGGTAAAGTATAGATATTAGAGTTGGTAATGGGGGAGACATGGATGTAAGAAAATGCTTAGTTCTAATGGTTTTTTTACTATCTTTTCATTTTCTTTGTCCATCAAGTAATGTTGCTGAATGGACATTTTTAAGCTATGTAGAAGCTGATAATGACCTTGCAAAGTTTATGGTAAAAAATTTGAAGGATATGGCTAAGGTTGGTTCTAGTAGAAATGTAAATATTCTAGTTCAAATAAATAAGCCAAAAAAGAAAGGGATGTCTCGTTATATAGTTAGAAAAGATAAACTCGAGTTAGTCGAAGATCTTCCTAAGGAGATGACAGGAGATGTTGTTAAAGATCTTGTAAGCTCTGCTAATTGGGCATTTGGTCCAAATACTAAATATCCATCAAAGTATAAGGCACTTATAGAGGGGGATCATGGTTCAGGAATTTTGGATCCAACTAAGTGGTCAACTAGTTTGGGAAGATTTAATGGTTTATCAACAGGGCAGCGAGGTATGTTTTTTAATTATTCAACGCTTACATACATGAATAATCAACAACACATTGAAGCATTAAAAAAAATAAAGGATCAAGTATTAGGTGGTAAAAAACTTAATATTTTGGGAATGGATGCTTGTTTAATGGCTATGGTGGAAGTTGGTTTTCAGGTTAAGGATTATGCTGAGTTATTTGTATCTTCTCAAGAAGTAGCTAGTGCTTTGGGCTGGCCTTATGATTCTTTCTTAAAGTTGGCAGAGAATGGGAAAATGAATCCTGATGACCTTGTTAAAAATATTGTTTTATCTTATGGAGTTTATTACAAGGATAAGGTTTCTTGGTATACACAATCTGCTGTAGATTTAACTAAAATGGACTTGATTAAGGAGCATATAGATCAAATTATTATAGATATTGTAAGATGCCAACAAGTCTTTGGATTTACTTCAGTAAAAAATATTGTGCATAGTGCACGAAAAGCTTCATTACAATTTAATCTTCCATGTTACATAGATTTACATTCATTTTTTACTGAACTTTATAAGCGTCTTGATATGTCAAAACTTAGATCTCAATATCAAAATGCACCTTGGGTTACACAGAGTTCTATTTTCTCTAATGAGAATATAATGTTAGGTGGAGTTAAAGATATTCAAAGCAAAAGTGTAGCACCAATCAATGATATTTCTGTATTAGCACAATTAAAAGAAAAACTTTTAATAACTACAAAACTAATTGAAAATATAGTTTTGGCTAATGCATATGGTCAAGGAACATCTCGTGCAAGAGGGCTTTCAATATATTATCCAGAATATGGTATTGATTCTTCTTATCCTAAAACAGAATTTGCAAAAAGTAGTTTATGGATGAAGTTTTTAATTGACATGTTATAACCTAATTTTTTTTGATATAGTAAAACTTTGTGAGGAGTTTTAAATGTCAGAAATAAATTTAGTTAATCAAGTTTATAGACACAAAGAAGATGAAGAAATACTTGTTGTTCCGAGAAAGAAACTTTTTCCACAAGAAATAACTCAAGGTATAAAAAAAATAGATTTTTATGATTATGAAGAGCTTATAAATTGCTTTGGAATCTTCATGTGGAGAAGTCAGGCAGAAATAGATCCAAATTTTAAACAGATTATTCCATATCTTATATTTAATTTCAATGACAAGTATTTTTTAGTGCAACGTAAATCAAGCGCAAGTGAAGTACGCTTACAAAATAAGTATTCATTAGCTATTGGTGGACATATTCGTAAAGAAGATATTGCTGAGAAAAATATTATTAATTGGGCGTGGCGTGAATTCCATGAAGAAGTAAGTTATTCTGGAAAACTAGAAATAGAGCCATTAGGCATACTTAATGACGAAGCAGATTTTGTTGGTACTGTTCATACAGGATTTGTTTTTTTGTTAAAGGGTGATAACGAAAATATAAAAATTAGGTCAGAACTTAAAAGTGGAACACTTTTAACCCTTGATGAGTGTAAACATTTTTATTCTAACATGGAGAGCTGGAGTCAATTTGTTTTTAACCATTTATTGCAGACCAAAGAGTAAGAAATTGTTCGAATGATAATTCTTGAGCTCTCTTGAGCATTAAAGCTTCAGGTACTTTAGAAAAATCATAGTGTGTCGATTTAAAATTATTTCTAATAGTTCTTCTTGGCTGTTTAAATGTTACTTTGAGAAATTGCCAGAATTGTTCTTCATCCTTAATTGTAATTTGATCATGCTTAGGCTTGAAATAAACTAATCTTGATTGAACCTTTGGAGGAGGAGAGAATGCTCCAGATTCTATTTTTTCTAATAATTCAAAATCAAAGCTGTATTGTAGGAAAACTGATGTTGCACTATAACTGCGACCTCTTTTAGCAACTAGTTTCTGCGCAACCTCTTCCTGTACCATAACTACACCTTCTTCAAAAAAATCCTTATTTTCTTGCAGTAAAAACATGATGGGAAATGTTATTTGGTATGGTAGGTTAGCTAATAGCACCCAAGGTTTATTTATCTCAAGAGATTTTATATCAACATCAAGTATATTTTCTATATTGATTATAAGTCTAGGATCCTTGATCCTGTCTTTAACAAAAGTTGCCCATTCAGGGTCTATCTCAAAACATACAAGTTTTTTACAAGCTGTTTGTTCTAATATAGCTTTTGTTAAGAAACCGTCTCCGCAGCCTATTTCCATGACAGAGGTATCTTTTGTAATGCTTACCTTGCTGATCATGTTGTCTACAACAGACTGTTTTCTTAAAAAATGTTGGCCTAGCGCCTTTTTTATTCTTGGGATTTCAGTATTTATTATCATAGTCTTAATTATAAGGGAAACTGGTATTTCTTGCTATTTATTATAGAAATTTAAAAAAAATTGGGTTTTTATCAAAAAATAGCCATTTTTTAATTTTTTGTAATTTGACAAATAGAAAAGATGGGTTATATTAAAGGTATAGATTGAAATCTTCCAAAATATGGGGGCGTAACGGCTTCGACGTTGCGTTTGTTGTGCGAAGAGCATGTCGAGTTTTGTTTGTGAACTCGTAAAAAAAACGGACAAATCAAATAAATGCAAACAGTTATAATACTGTAGCTGCAGCCGCCTAAAACGGCTCAGTTCTTGTTAGATGAGCGCGTCTATCCGTTTGTCTAGC
This sequence comes from uncultured Pseudomonadota bacterium, assembly GCA_964491895.1. GTDB lineage: Bacteria > Babelota > Babeliae > Babelales > UBA12411 > CAZBHK01. The sequence goes on from CAZBHK010000003.1 coordinate 57,872, forward strand.
TCGTATAACCCAAGATAGAATTTTTAGATTAGAGTTTTTGGTTTTGTAGTCTAAAAATATCACTAAACTAGCTATTGCCATATGCTATGCCTCTGAGGCGTTGGTAGTAGAATATTCAGAGGATAAACATGTAGCGCTTTGTGCTTGAGATGTATCGGACATGGGTTCGACTCCCATCGCCTCCACCAAATTTTTATAGCAGCAAGTACTAGACTTGCTGCTATTTTTAGTTTTGTTACTCTATAATTTTTAGAGGATGAAACATGTTAAGGTGATTTTTAGCCTTTATTATTCTTTTATTTATATTCCAGAACATATTCTCAGAAGGTGCAAATGAAGAGCTTTTTTATAATAAACTTCAAATTAAATTAGAAAAAGGTATTTCTAATCAGCATGTTGCCGTAGATATTTTGGAGGAAGAATGTTTTTCTGGTAAAGCTGTTATTGCTGATCAGAAGGGTTGATACAAATAGATTTTCTGATATCTTAGCATTTAGTTATTACAACACATAAGGAATAATATGAAAAAGATTTTTAATATATTTTTAGTAATAAGTTTTTTCTTTTTAACGTCTTTATATGCAATAATTGAAGAAATATCAACATTAGCAGTTTTAAAGGATCTGCAACCAGGTACAGTTGTTGCTCTTGATTTGGATAATAATTTGGTAATGCCAAGCAATAATGAAGGTCTTGGTGGCGATGCATGGTGTTCTAAGATGATAGAGAAAGGTTATCCATTTTCTTCTGTATTAGCTTTGTATTTTAAATTACAAGAATATGTTTCTCTTCAATTAATAGATCCAGCAGCAGTAGATATTATTGCAGACCTTAAGAAACAGGGGATTATTGTTATAGGACTTACTTCTCGTTCATCTAATATTGCACAAAGAACCTTGGATGAGCTTTCTAGATTAGGCATAGAATTTTCTAGTTTGGTGGTTGATTTTGCAGGTAAGTTAAATCAAAAAGCTTTTTTTGCTAAAGGGGTTGCTTTTTGTGAGCAGAATAGTAAAGGTGCAGTATTAGTAGAAATTTTGCAGCAAACAGGTATTCATCCAACTAATGTGGTAGCTATGGATGATAAGAAAAAGTATTTGGAGCAGATTGAAATAGCTTTGGGCACAAAAATACCATTTTGTGGATATAGAAATAGTGTTTTAGATAAGCATGTTGCTGAATTTGATATTGAAAGAGCAAATAGTCATTTATTAGAATTAGGGTTTAGTCTTTTATAGGAGATATTAATGAAAATATTAAGGAGTTTAGTATTATTGTGTATGGTATCTACTGTACTAGCAGATATTAGAGAAGTTTTTGAATTTAAAGTATTAAAGAATTATATTGCAGATAAAGATACTTTGATTGCACTAGATTTGGATAATACATTAATAGAACCAAAAGGCAATGATGGCCTTGGTGGAGAAGCCTGGATAACTGCAATGATGAAGGCTGGTAAAGTTAGAGAACAAATAAGTCCTCTTTTTGATAGTCTTCAAAATAAATTTATAAAACCTAAATTGGTTGAATCTTATATGGCTGACGAGATTAAATCTTTACAGAAAAAAGGTGTAAAAGTTATCGGTATTACTGGTCGCACAAAGTCAGTAGCAGATCAGACTGTTAAAAATCTAAAAAAACTAGGTATAAAGTTTTATAATTTAAAGGCTAGTGTTAATAATATATTTAAGTATCCATGTACTTTGAAAAAAGGAATTTTGTTTTGTGACCAAAACAGCAAAGGTGAAGTTTTGAAAGAGGTCCTGAAGCAGACAAAATATCCTTTAAGAATCATTGCTATGGATGATAAGAAGAAATATTTAGTAGAAATGGAAGAGGCTGTTGCCGAAATTAACAAAACCATTAAAAATAAAATTGAATTCTTTGGATTGCATTATTTAAGGCTAAATAACCAAGTAGCAACCTTTGATCTTGAAAAAGCAAACAGCCATCTTAAAAAATTTGGATTAAAAGCTTAGTTAAAGAACTTATTTAATCCATCCTTGGTTGGCATCATAGATTTTTCACCGATATTCCAGTTGGCAGGGCATACTTCACCATGTTTTTCATGATGTTGTAGTGCATCTATGAGTCGCAAGATTTCATTTATGTTTCTTCCAAGGCCTAAGTTATTAACTGAAGCATGTTGAACTACATTATTTTGATCTAAAATAAATACTGCTCTAAACGCTACACCAGCTTCGTTTAGTACGTTATATTCTGTAGAAATTTTTTTATTAAGATCAGAGATTAAGGTAAAGTTTATACCTTCGATACCACCTTTAGATTTTGGTGTATTTAGCCAGGCTAGGTGGCTATGAGCCGAGTCTACTGATATTCCGAATATTTCAGTATTCTTTTGTTTGAATTGATTTAAAGAGTTTTGTATTGCATGTAGTTCGGTAGGGCATACGAAAGTGAAGTCTAGAGGATAAAAAAATAATATTTTGTATTGTTTCTTATAGTCATTTAAAGAAATAGTTTTGATTTCTTTGTTAATAACTGCATCGCATGAGAAATCTGGAGCTTTTTGTCCTATTCTAATCATATTGTACCTTTATAGTTTTAAATTATCTATTTTCTGAAATATAGATAATAGCGGTTTTTTCTGCAATGTTTTTAAAGATAGGTGCACTTACTTGTGATGCCCAAAGATGCGTAGCTTTGGGCTCTTTGATAAACGTAATGATTACTCGTTTGAAATCATCTTTTTCTATAATCCCACCGTATGAGTAAATATGTCTAGTTTTAGAATAATGACCATTTTCTGCTAGACGAGCTGTACCTGTTTTACCCATAACTCGATATCCAGGAATTTTATGTAATTCACCAATGGATTCTAAAATTACTTTTGCCTTATCCATAGTTTCTTTTTTATATAATTGTTTAGGTGCTTCTAATTTTGTTGATATAAGGAGAGTGGGTTTAATAAAGAATCCATCATTAGCAATAGTTGAGAACGCTTGAGCTAGTTGCATGAGTGTAGCATTGATTTCATAACCAAATGATAGAACAAATGGTGAAGAATTAGACCATTTGTTAGGTGGTGTTATAAACCCAGTGCGCTCTCCTGGGAATTCTATATTTGTTGGTTTAGTAAATCCAAGTTTAACAAAATGGTCGTATTGTTTACGTCCTAGCCGTTGTGCTACTTTTGCCATTCCAATATTACTTGAGTTTTTTACTACATCAGCGAAGGGAATTTTTTCTGTATGTTTCCAGTTTTCTATTCTGAATTTATTTATGTAAGTTACTTTGCCTTCACAGTCAATAATTTCATCAGTAGTCGTTACCTTTTCATCTAATGCAGCTATAGCCGAGAAGATTTTAATTACAGATCCAAATTCATAGCATTCTGAGATGATATTATTTTTTAGTAAATTGATATTTTTTTCTTCATTGGGATTTGCATATGGATAATTAACCATTGCGAGTATATGTCCATTGGTTGGGTTCAATATTATTGCACAACCTGATTTGGCTTCAAATTTTTCAACAGCATTTTTAATTTCTTCATTAGCCAAAAATTGTAGTTTTGCATCAAGTGTTAGTTGAATAGGTTTTCCTTCTATTCCTTGCTTGATGATTTCTTGGTTAAAGTATAAACGGTCGTTTCTTGCATCCTTTTCTATTTTTAGTGTAGATGGTGATCCACCTAGTTGCTCATTAAATTGAAGTTCAATGCCTGAGATTCCTATGTTGTCTATATCTGTTAAACCTATTATTTGACTAAACTCTTCAAATGGATAGAAACGTTGCGTTTCATTAATAAAGTGGATATCAGATATTTTATGTTTTTTTATAAATTTTTGCATTTCAGGAGTTATGTTCCTGTGCATCCAGATAAACTTTTTATCTGGATATTTTTTCATGTGTTGATATGTGTGATTAAAATGTTTTTTTAGAAATAGTAAGGTTATTTCAGAGTTGCTCATCTCATGTGGAAGTATAAATGCAGAAGTTATTTCTTTATTTATGGCTAATGGTTTGTTATTACGATCATAGATACAGGCTCTTGGCATGGTAAGATTAATTTGAGTAGAGTATTGTTTTTCTGCTATGTCTTTAAAGAAGTCTGTTTGATTTATTTGAATAATATAAAGTCTGATAGTGATTAATAAAAAAGAAACAATGAAAAATACTAATACTGTTGAAAGTTTAATTTTTGTTTTTCTATTTAGATATGTATGCATTTATACCACATTTAATTTTTGAAAATGTTTAGTATTTAGAGGTACAAATCCAAAATCTGTTTGTGCTTTTGTAAGTAGATTATGTTTATTTTTTAAGGAATATAGAGTTTTTTCAAGCTGATTAATTTCTAAAGATACTAAGTTTTGTTTGGAGATTAGCTTTTGTTTTTTAAAAAGAGTGTTTGTAAAAAGATTATGTTGATATATTTTGACAAATACAAATAATAGATTTAGCCCTAGAAAAGCAAGCCAGAATCTTGTTTTATTCATTACTTCCCCACATTTTTTATCATTATATTGATAATAGATGAATTTTTTCTAGTTATTTATAGAAAAGGGTATAGTTGATAATAAAAGGTATGATTTATAATTTAGCTTCTACAGCATTTTTTATATTTTTTACCTGAACCACAAGGACATTGATCATTACGGCCAATTTTATCAGATTCTTTTTGTACAGGTATGTGCTCATCTCCGGTTCTATGATTAGATTCGATCTCTTTAAGCTCTTGTTGCTTTTGTTCTTCTAGTTCTTCTATTGAGCTTTTTGAGAAATGTTCAGGCTTTAACCTAAAGACTCTTTGTAGGATATCCCATTTGATTTGCTTCATCATAGTTTCAAAAGCGTGGAAGGATTCACGTTTATACTCAATAATAGGATTTTTTTGTCCATATGCACGTAAGCCTATGCCTTCTTTAAGTTTATCTAGACTTAAGAGATTGATTTTCCAAGCTTCATCTATGGTTTGTAGGAGTAGCCATTTTTCAGTTTCGCCTACTATTTCTGAAGGAAGTTGTTTTCTAAATTGTTCATACTGATAACACAAAAGGTCTATTACCTGTTTTGTAAGTTCTGTAGTCTCTGTTGTTAAGTTTTGGAATACAGCTGGTTCTAGACCGGAAATAGTTTCAAGAGAATGTAATAATTCTTGTAGGTTTTCTGTAGAGCATTTTTTTTGTGGGCAATAGATAGCAACAAGATTATTGACTACATCTATAATAATTTCTTTAATTAATTCAAGAGTATGTTCTTCACCATCTAAGATTTCTCTACGATAGTCATATATTACTTTGCGTTGCTGATTTAAGACGTTGTCATATTCAATAAGATTTTTTCTTATTTCAAAATTTTGTTTTTCTACTTTTTCTTGGGCTTTTTCTATGGAACGTGAAATCATTTTATGTTCTATAGATTCGCCTTTTCCCATACCTATACGTATCATTATATTTTTTAGTCGATCACCAGTTGCTCCGCCACCAAATATACGCATTAAGTCGTCGTCTAAAGATATATAGAATTTAGAGGATCCAGGATCTCCTTGTCTACCAGAACGTCCCCGTAGCTGATTATCTATACGTCTACTTTCATGTCGCTCTGTACCTATAATACGTAATCCACCAATTTGAACTACACCTTCACCAAGCTTAATGTCTGTTCCACGACCAGCCATGTTGGTTGCTATTGTGATCTTAGCTTTGTCTCCAGCTTCTTTTACAATATCGGCTTCGCGCTGATGTTGTTTTGCATTTAGGACATTGTGTGGAATGCCATTTTTGATTAATAAAGAACTGAGATATTCAGATGTTTCTATGGCTATTGTACCAACAAGAACAGGCTGTTTTCTCTCATAACATGATTTTATGTCTTTTATAATAGCTTCAAATTTATCTTCTGTATCTAGGAAGACTGCATCAGGTTCATCGATCCTAGTTAGTGGTTTATGAGTAGGTATAGAAATTACTTCAAGTTTATAAATATCATAAAATTCTTGAGATTCTGTTTGTGCTGTACCTGTCATACCAGATAATTTTTTATACATTCTGAAGTAGTTTTGTAATGTAATGGAAGCTAGGGTTTGGTTTTCTGCTTCTACTTTTACACCTTCCTTAGCTTCTATAGCTTGGTGTAGTCCATCACTATACCTTCTTCCAGATAGTATACGACCAGTAAACTCATCAACAATTAGAACCTCGCCATCCTTAACGACATAATCTACATCTTTTTTGAATAGAACATTAGCTTTTAGAGCTTGTGTAACATGATGTAATATTAAGATGTTGTCTGGTGCATATAAGTTTTTAACACCAAGGGTATGTTCTATTTTGTCTATTCCAGACTCTGTAAGTTGTGAAGTTTTTGATTTTTCATCAATTTCAAAATCAGTATCTTTTTTTAGAGGTAATATAGCACGGTTAGCTGCTTGATATAGATCACTTCCTTTATAAGAAGCTCCTGAAATAATAAGGGGAGTTCTTGCTTCGTCAATTAATATTGAGTCAACTTCGTCCACTATGGCAAAGTTCAAATCACGTTGTACATATTGACTAAGGTTAAATTTCATATTATCACGTAGATAATCAAAGCCATACTCGTTATTGGTACCATATGTTATATCTGAGCCATAGGCCTTTTGACGATCTTCATCATTCATTTCATTTTGTAAAAGACCAACTTCTAGTCCAAGGTGATTATATATGGGTTTCATCCACTCAGAGTCACGTCTTGCTAAATAGTCATTCACTGTAATAAGATGAGCTCCTTTGCCAGTAAGTGCATTGAGATAGAGAGGAAGTGTTGCAACAAGAGTTTTACCTTCACCGGTTTTCATTTCGGCAATCTTACCTTCATGGAGCGCCATTCCTCCAATAAGCTGGACATCAAAATGACGCATATTTAATTTTCGTCTTGATGTTTCTCTGACTACGGCGAATGCTTCAGGAAGTATGCTACCTATAGATTCTCCCTTAGCAATGCGTTCTCTAAATACATTGGTCTTTGCAGTAAGCTCAAGATCATCGAGTTTAATTATAGATTCTTCTAGGGCATTTATTTTATGAACAGTATTTTCTAAACGTTTAATTTCTCTGGTATTTTTAGTACCAAATATCTTTGATATAAGCTTGGTAATCATATTAATAATCCTTAAATTTTTTTTATATAAAGTATATTAGCATAAATGAGTCTAAACGGTAAAGCTTATGAACTATGTTATCGTTTATGTATCAGTAGGTTCAGTTTTGCTAGTAGGAGGCTGTAATAAATTTATAGTTAATTTGATTTTTTCTTAAACCAATTATCAATTAAATTTTTTTGTTTTGCGAATAGATTATAAGAGATTTGCCTTACAGTTTTAGTTCTTTTATCTGTAAAATTGAACAGACAATTAGTTCCATCCTTTTGGATGTTTACTAGGCAGTCATTGGATGGTAAGTTTTTTTCATATAATAATATTGGTGTAAAGGCAGATATTGGTAATGGGTATATAGGAAATTCTTTTCTATAAAGAAGAGGTACTTGCCCTAGGAACCAGAGTTCTGCATGCGTTGGGTTTTCTTTATTGGAAATAATTTCGATTTCCTTAATCTTTGAGCTTAACAGTTCATTGTTTCTTTTTTTGAATGATCTTTTGGAAAAGAAATCTTGTGTTGAAAAAATATCAGCAATTTGAATAAGATCTTCACTTGAGTATATGTTCCATATGGATTTAAATATTTTTGAACAGGCATATTTTTTAGTTTCACTTTGAATTGGTGTTCCGAACATTACAAGCTTATCTATGTAAAGATTTTTTTGTAATTTTTCTTCTGCTTGAGCAAGACTTAGACCAACATTGCCACCGTGGCTATGTGTTAGAAGAATAACTTCAACTTCACATTTTTTTACTTTTTTAATTTTTGCTATTTCTTCATAAAGGCTTTGATATAGCTTGAACGCTGATTCTGTTCTACTATGTTCACTGAGTTTCCCATCCCATCCAAAAGTATAGAAATAAAAGTTATTGGGGTGATTTGATAGTTCATTATTTGCCATTTTATACAGGGCACTAAAAAGAGCTGGGATGTTATTGGTTGTCTCATCGACCGGGATTAGGCCTTTTTTATTAAGAGGTTGAAATGGAAAATATTTTAAAACATCTATATTTATAGGTTTTTTTTCTCTTATTGCGTCATAAAAAAGTGTTCCATGTATCCATACAACTAATGTTTGTTTTGGTTGGTATGACTTAGCAAAAATTAATGTTATGGCTAGTATAGAAATTAATAAGATATATAGTATAAATTTACCCTTATTAAGCATGAGAACCTCATTTAGTTTTATTAACTTTATCAATTAACTAAAGAAATAGGAAATGCCTATTTTAATAATAGTTTCTTTACAAAAAAAGTTGGTTAGAATAGCTTTAAATGAGAATAGCTTATTTTAGGGGAAAAACAGGCGTTTTGAGGCGTTAAATGGAAAATTTTAAAAAAATCGGAAAAATTATAAGTGTTAATGGTACTATTGTAGATGTTGCATTCGAACATAGTGATCTTCCTGATATTTTAACCAGACTTATTATAAATGCTCCAGCAGGCGAGACTTCAATGAAGTCTCGTTCTATAAGCTTAGAGGTAGCACAACATATAGGTGATAAGGTTGTTCGTTGTATAGCCTTGGAGCCTTTGAATGGTATAGGTAGAGACTTAGATGTTATTGATACTGGTGGTCCTATAATGGTTCCAGTAGGTAAAGAAACGTTGGGTAGGGTTTTTAATGTTCTAGGAGAGCCGATAGATGGTGGTCCTATTATTAAGACTAAAGAACTTTGGAATATCCATAGATCTGCTCCTGCACTGATAGAACAAAAAGTTACCGATGAACTTTTAGAGACAGGTATAAAAATTATCGATTTATTATGTCCTTATGTTAAAGGATCAAAGATAGGCCTTTTTGGTGGTGCTGGTGTTGGTAAGACAATATTAGTACAAGAACTGATACATAATGTGGCTGTTGAGCATGGTGGGTATTCCGTTTTTGTTGGTATAGGTGAGCGTACACGAGAAGGTAACGATCTTTGGCTTGAGATGCAGGAAACAGGAGTTATTGATAAAACAGCATTGATTTTTGGTCAGATGGGTGACATGCCTGGAGCAAGATTAAGAGTAGGGCTTACAGGATTAACCATGGCTGAATACTTCAGAGATGAAGAACAAAAAGATACTCTTTTATTTATAGATAATATTTTCAGATACGTTCAGGCAGGCGCAGAGGTTTCAGCTCTTTTAGGTCGTATGCCATCGGCTGTTGGATATCAACCAACATTGGCTTCTGAAATGGGAATGCTTCAAGAACGCATTACAACAACCAAAAATGGATCTATTACTTCGATACAAGCTGTATATGTTCCAGCTGATGATTATACCGATCCAGCTCCGGCAACAACTTTCCAACACTTAGACGCAAGCACTGTTCTTTCACGTAAAATATTTCAAAAAGGACTTTATCCAGCAATTGATCCATTAGAGTCTTCATCTAATGGATTAAAGCAAGAAATTGTTGGTCAGAGACATTATGATGTTGCCCGTGCGGTTGCTTCAACACTACAAAAATATAAAGATCTTCAGGATATTATAGCTATTTTAGGAATGGAAGAGCTTTCTGATGAGCATAAGCTTATTGTTAATCGTGCAAAAAGAATTGAAAAGTTTTTAACTCAACCACTTTTTGTTGCTGAGAAATTTACCAATATTCAAGGTAGGTATGTTAGCAGAGAGCAAGCTGTAGAAGATTTTGAAAAAATTCTATCAGGTGCATGTGATGATATTCCAGAACAAGCATTTTATATGGTTGGAACATTGAACGAAGTCTTAGAAAAGGCAAAAACATTATAATGGAATGTTTTAAATTAGAAATTATAAGGCCAACAGAAACGAAGACTATATCTATTTTTTGGATAGATGTTGAGGGGATAACTGGAGATTTTGTTGTGGGTGCTGATCATTATCCATTAGTTTCTATCTTAAAACCTAGGGGTTGCTTAACTTATAAAACAGAAGATAAACTTGAAGTTAAGCTAGATGTTTATTGGGGAATAATCATTGTAGATCAGAATAAAGCTAAAGTAATTTTGGATAACTAAGTTGAAAAATCTATAATTAACAGGTAGTATTATTGTTTTCCATAACTACTGATGTGGTTGTGGAATTGTTTATTTTTAAATGTTTGAGGAGTACAATTTATGTTAGATAAGTTAAAGCGTTTACTTTTTGGCGAGATTTCGCATATAGAAATGAAAAAGTATATGCTTTTATCAATCACTTTCTTTTTTACAATTGGAGTATACTGGTTATTAAGACCTCTTAAAGATGGTATTTTTTTTACTATAGTTGGTCAAGATTGGCAGCCTAGAGCAAAGCAGCTATCATTGGTTGTTGTTTTATTGTTAGTGTTTGCTTATGGTAAATTAGTTGACATGTTTAAAAAACATCACCTTTTTTACTTTCTTGGAACATTTTATGGAGTTTTATTTTTATTTATAGCTTATTTTGTTAATCATCCAACTATAGGTGTTGCAAATATAGTTGATGTTGGTTCTCATAGATGGATAGGCTGGTTATCTTATTTTGCTATAGAGAGCTTTGGTTCTTTGATGGTAGCACTTTTTTGGTCATTTGTTGCTAGTGTAGTAGATACTAGTTCAGCTAAAAGAGGATTTCCTATTATTATAGCAGGAGGTCAGATAGGTGGTCTCTTTGGTCCTTACTTAGCAATGAATGCTAAAGTAATTGGTGTTCCTGTATTATTTTTTATTGCTGCATTATATCCATTTTTAATGGTAGCAATGATTAAAGTTTTTATGACTGTTATACCAGTAAGTGAACAAGCTGGAACAAAGCAAGATATTATTGCGGATAAGAAACCAAAAACTGGTTTCTTGGAAGGCTTAAAGCTTCTTTTAACTCGTTCATATTTATTTTCTATATTTGTAATTGTAAGCTTATATGAAGTTATAGGTACAATTATTGATTATCAGATGAAAGTTCAAGCTAAAGCTTTACCAGAGTATTCAACACCTGCAGCTTTAACACAGTTCTTAGGGTTTTTTGGTTTGTGTACTAACGGCATAGCATTAGTTATGGCTTTATTAGGATCTTCATATTTAATGAGAAGATTTGGTTTAACATTCTGTTTACTTGCATTTCCAATATCTATAACCGTTGTTATGTCTGGCTTGTATTATCAATCTTCAATACCAGGACTTTCTCCATATACACTTATGTGGACAACCTTTTTTGTTATGATAGTAGCCAAAGGTTTAAGCTATGCATTGAATAATCCTGCTAAGGATATGATGTATATCCCAACAAGTAAGGATGCTAAGTTTAAAACTAAGAGTTGGATCGATGCATTTGGAAGTCGTTTTGCTAAGGCTGGTGGTTCTAGTATAACTGACAATGTACTTCTTCCTACCTTGAGATCATCTGGTATGGCAAGTTTTGTTGGTTTAGGTACATTACTTTCATTTGGTATGATTGGTGTATGGCTAGGAGCAGCATTGTTTGTTGGCAGAAAATTTGTCGTTCTTACAAAAGAAGGCAAGATAATAGAATAACTTTCTATTATAATTAAGTTTAAAGGCCCGTTAACTACGGGCCTTTTTTATTCAATAATTCCTGAACCTAGGCAGATATTGTCATTATAAAAAACAGCAAACTGTCCAGCTGCTATTCCCTGATCTTTGTGTTCTAATGTTACTTGTGCATAGTTATCAAATAATTCAAAAGAACATAGCTGAGGAATAGAACGATGTCTCATCTTTATAAGAAGATTTTTAATGGTAGGTGGATTGCCGTTGATCCAGTTGAAATTTTCAACCTTGAATGATTTTCGTTCTTCTTCTAGATGGTTATAGTTATTTGATATGTACACAATATTTTTTTCTGAATTTTTAGAGACTACATACCACGGGCCATTTGCAAGGCGTATATTTTTTCTTTGGCCTATAGTGTAGAACCAGTGACCATTATGTATCCCAACCTTTTTATTATTATCGAAATTTATCAGGTTGCCTTTTGATTCACCTAGGTGGTGTTGTAAAAAGTCTTTGAATTTGAATTTACCTAAGAAGCAGATACCTTGTGAATCTTTTCTATTTTTTGTTGGTAGATTAAATTTTTGTGCAAGTTGTCTTACTTCTTCTTTAATAAGATGACCTATAGGAAAAAGAATTTTAGATAGCTGTTTTTTGGTTAGATTGCATAAGAAGTAGGATTGATCTTTGATAGGGTCAGGAGAGCGTACTAGATTATTATTAATAATTTGAGCATAGTGCCCTGAGGCGACTTTTTCAAATGAGTTATCAATAGCATCTATGAAAAATCCGAATTTTATGTATTGGTTGCATAAAATATCAGGGTTAGGGGTAAGCCCTTTTTTTGTTTCATTTATGGTGTAAGTTACGATTTTTTTGTGATATTCATCTTGCATGTTCAGAACCTTTAATGGAACATCAAGTGTTGTACAAACTTGTTGTGCGTATTGGAGGTCTTCTTCCCATGGACAGGCGTTGAGATGAGATAGTTCATCTTCTAGCCAAATTTTTAGATAAAATGCCGTAACATCATGGCCTTGATCCTTGAGTATCTTGAGAGCGACAGAACTATCTACGCCACCGGATAAGAGCATTGCTATTTTCATAAAATTGTTCCCCAAAAGAGTAATGAATAAATGATAACAGTTAGAAAATTTTATGCCAATGGGAGTTTTGGATTGACAACTTCATCAAATAGCCTATTCTTAAATTATAAATTACGTCGCGGGGTAGAGCAGCCTGGTAGCTCGTTGGGCTCATAACCCAAAGGTCGCTGGTTCGAATCCAGCCCCCGCAACCAAAAAATACCCACATGTTTTGTTGACAGACATCTTTTTTCCAGATACCTTTTTCACATAATATTCGTAATGCGGGAATAGCTCAGTGGTAGAGCATTGCCTTGCCAAGGCAAGGGTCGCGGGTTCGAATCCCGTTTCCCGCTCCAAATATCAATAAAGCTATGTCCATTTTGTTAATTTTTATATATCGGGTAATATAGTAGTTATTACTTAGATAGAAGGGTGTATTTGCTTTTAGTTTCACCCAAACTGATATTTTTTATATTTTGAAAGGCTATTTGAATGAGATCTATTTTGTATGAAGCTCCATCTGTAACTAAGGCTATAGAAAAGGCTTGGCTTGCTTCAGGGAAGCCAGTAGAGTTTACTATTTGTATATATGAAACTGAAAAAAAAAGTTTTTTAGGATTTGTTAAAAAAAATGCTATTGTTTCTATAGTATTTGATCCTAAGAAGGTAGAAAAAAAGATTAAAAAAGAACGTCAAATTATTGCTCAAGTTCCTTCTGTTAATAAAGTCATTCCAAAATCTATAGTAAAACATTATGTAGAACCAGAAGATGATTCTGATGATCAGGATGAGTATCCAAATCAGCCAGCTAATGGTGGTTGGAATAATGATTTATGGTCACCTGAATTAGTTAATGATGTCGCAACATCTCTTAGAGAGCTTATAGATATTATTGGTATAAGTACTAAGTTTTCTGTAAAAGTCGATAGGCTAGTTCTAAAAATTGACTTTGATAAACCTATTATTGATGCTCCGAGTGAAGAACGTATGCTTTTTGCTAGTTTTGCATATTTACTTATGCAATTTCTAAAAAGAAAACATAAAAGAGGCTTTAAGGGCTGCAGGATTTCGATTTCATCTATACGTAGATAATAAGTATGTTTAGGGACGAACAGACTATTGTTGCTTTATGTACACCTCAAGGTAGCGGGGCAATAGCGTTATTACGGTTATCTGGAGAAAATGCAGTAAATATAGCTAGTGCTATTTCTTCAAAAAATCTTGCAGATTTTTTATCACATACTATTCATTATGCTCATCTTACTAATAAAAAAGGTGAGGTAGTTGATGAGGTGCTTTTATTATTAATGAAGGCACCAAATAGTTTTACAGGTGAGGATACTGTAGAGATTACCTGTCATAATAATGTTTTTATCATTGAGCAGATTATTGAATTAGCTATAAGCTATGGTGCTAGATTGGCTTTGCCAGGGGAGTTCACTAAACGGGCTGTCTTAAACGGAAAGATTGATCTTGTTCAGGCGGAAAGTATTCATGATATTATTACAGCACAGACCGATAGCGCTCTTCGTATCTCTATGCAACAGATATCAGGTACCTTATCACAACATCTTTATAGTATAGAAAATGATGTTACAAAGATTCTTGCTTACGTAGAAGCAACTTTTGAGTTTTTGGATGAGGAACAACGAGATTTGGATCTTAATAAAGATATTAAGAATGAATTATCTTCTATTATTCAAAAAGTTCAACTTACAAAGGACTCTTTTCATATTCAAAAGCAAATTAAAGAAGGTGTTCGTATTTCATTATTAGGTTCAGTTAATGCTGGTAAATCAACACTTTTTAATAGCCTTCTTAAACAAGAAAGGGCTATTGTTACACCAGTAGCTGGAACTACACGTGATACAATTGAAGCAAGTCTGTATAGAAATGGAACCTTTTTAACGTTCATTGATACTGCCGGTTTACGAGAGACTGATAATTTTATAGAAAAGACAGGTATAGAAAGATCTTTTAAAGAAGCTGAGAAAGCAGATATTATTTTATTGGTTTTTGATGCATCTAAACCTCTTTATAATGAGGAAGAGATTTATTTAGAGTTATTAGAAAAGTATTTGGATAAGCTGATTATTGTTGGAAATAAGGTTGATTTATCTCAGGTAAATTCAAAAATATTTCAAAATGTTATTTATGTTTCTGCGAATAAGAATATTGGAATTGATATATTAAACTCTATGATTGATGAAAAGATTCAGAATATTTTTAAGAGCTTGCAATCACCATTCCTTTTGAATAAACGTCAATATAGGTTACTTTTTGAAGTTGAAAAAGAACTTATTTCTATTTGTAAAAAAAATGATTATGAGCTTATGGCGTATAGTTTGAAAAATGTCTTAGAGCTTTTAATGGAGCTAACTGGTAAGAATGTTCAAGAAAAAGTTTTGGAAGAAGTTTTTAGTGGATTTTGCGTAGGTAAGTAAAATTCTTTTTTTAATTCTTCATAGGTGCTATAGTTTTTTTGATTTATTATTTTTACTAAAAGGAGAATCTTATGAAGATCAAAATAGTTGTACTTTGTTCACTGCTTTGTTTTTCTCCGATGATAGCAGAAGAAAGAGTATCATTTTCTGATAAGTTGCCAGTTTTAATTAATTCTTTAAAAGATTGGGTTTCTGATACTAAATTAAAGGTAACTAAAGCACTTCAAGGCTTGAAAGATATGTTCCCTAAAGAGGCAGAGTATAAAGGTCAAAAAGTATATTCTTGTGGTATAGAGGATTGTAAACTTTGTTTTGAATCTCGCACAAATGGCTTACAACATGTAGTAAGATGCCATATGTTAAAGTCTACAACAATGAAAGAAAGATTTGATCTTTTTCCAGATAGCGATGGTGCATTAAGGTTAGCGTTATGTGGTGATTTTGATGAAGATGAGTCTCAAGGTGCACAAGTATTACGATCCATGGCAATATCTTATGTCGAAGCAATGACTTCTCAACCAGAATAAGTTTTTTGACAAATAAGGCCGTATTATACGGCCTTATTTGTAATCCAATTTTCTATTTCTTTAGCAGTATTATTTTGTAGTATCCCACCACCTTGAATAAGATTTTGGCTACCACCACCACGTAATTTAAGCTTATCTTTTAAAAAGTTACCAAACTCTTTAAAGTTTATTGTATTAGTAAATTCTTTAGATAGGTAACCTAAGAAGCTAACATGAGTTGGTTCTTGACTATTTTTGGAGATGAGAAAATAAAAGCCAGGATTTTTTTGCTCAATACTTGTGCAAATATTTTTTAATTCTTCGTTTGAAAGATCCTCAAGTTCTAAATATAAAAATGGAATATTTTTTATTTTTTTTACTTGAGCTTGCCATTGAGGAATATTATTTTTAAGTAATTGTTTTTTAAACGTTTTTATTTCGCTTAAAGAATCCAAATAATTTCTTTGTAGTTTTTTAACAGAAGAGAGTACATCCTCAGATTTAACCTTAAACTCTTCACCTAAGCTTTTAATTGTTTTGTAACAATTTTGAAAAAGCTCTAGGGCTTTAGGTCCAGTTATTGCCGTGATTCTACGAACACCTGTAGATAATGAGGCTTCACTCAAGATTTTAAAAGAACCAATAATACCTGTTCTTGGAGCATGTGTTCCACCGCAAAGTTCAATTGAGAAACCGGGGACTTCAACAACGCGAACATTTTCAGGATCATATTTTTCACCAAAAAATGCAGCGGCACCTGCCTCTTTTGCTTTAACTAATGTTGTATGATAACTATTGGTTTTGATATCTTCTTGTATTTTTTGGTTTATAAGATTTTCTATACTGTTAAGTTGTTCTTCAGAAAGAGCTTCAGGATAATTGAAATCAAACCTTAAGTATTCTGGATTAACTAATGATCCTGCCTGTTTTATATTCTCATTTAATACTTGTTGTAATGCAGCATGTAAAAGATGTGTTGCTGAGTGATTTCTAACTGAGTTAGTACGGTCTTGGGCATTGACTATAGAATGTGCAAGATCTCCAATCTTGATGTTATTTGTTGGAACTTTTACAAGGATCGCACCATTGGTTTTTTTTAGGTCTATTACTGGATATGAATGTTTGTTAATACTAATAAAGCCAGAGTCATTAACTTGTCCGCCAGATTCAACATAGAAAGGTGATTCTTCTGTAACAATCCAAGAATTATCAGCATCTTTTTCTATAAAAATGATTTTGCTTTTGTTTTCTAGGTCATCATAACCAGTGAATTTAGTTTTTATATTTTTAGGTATTTCAGGTAAATTTAGTTCTGTTACATTTTTTTTACCAGATTGCTGTTGTTGAATTTCCATGTTTTTTTCAAAACCTTTTATATCAATGGAAAGGTTTCGTTCTCTAGCTACAGCGCTTGTTAATTCTATTGGGAATCCATAGGTATCATAAAGTTTAAATACTTGATTACCTGAAAGAGTATTGTTTCCAGCTGCTTTATTTTCTTCAATGTATTTTTCTAAGATTACTTCACCAGAAGTTAAGTTATTAATGAAGCGATTTATTTCACTGGTTAGAAGCTTAATAATAAAATCTTCGTTCTTTTTAAGTTCTGGATATATAAACGAAAACTCATTGATAAAAGATTGTCCAAGCTTAGGGAATAGGCTTGTATCTGTTGTAAGTTTGTTGGCGAATAATGCAGCTCTTCGGATGATTTTTCTAAGTACATAACCCCTGCCTTCATTTGAAGGTGTTCCTCCATCTGCTATTATTAGACATGAAGACCGTATATGATCGCATAATACACGGAACGCTACAGCCTTATTACTGGATTTTGAGTATTTGATTTTGGTTAAGTCTTCAATGTGTTTAATAAGCTGTTGGAAGACATCAGTTTCGTAGACGTTGTTGACGCCTTGAGAGACCATGCAAAGTCGTTCAAAGCCCATACCGGTATCAACGCCTGTTTGTTCTAATGGTTTCAAGTTACCATCATTTTGTCTGTTAAACTGCATAAATACAAGGTTCCATATTTCTATGTAGCGAGCGCAATCACAACCAGGTTTGCATGTAGGTTGCCCACAACTTTTTTCTGTACCTGTATCGAAGTAGATTTCTGTGCATGGGCCACATGGTCCAGTATCACCCATCTGCCAAAAATTATCCTTTTCTCCAAGTTTTGTGATCTTGTCTTTGGGGATACCTATAAGCTTGTTCCATAACTCAAAAGTTTCATCATCTTTTTCGAAAACACTGGGGTAAAGTTTTTCAGGAGCAAATTTCATCTCATTAGTTAAAAAGTCCCAAGCGTATTTTATGGCTTCTTTTTTAAAGTAATCACCGAAGGAAAAGTTGCCCATCATCTCAAATAAGGTTAGGTGTCGTTCTGTAAAACCAACTTGTTCAAGATCATTATGCTTACCGCCAGCACGTACACATTTTTGTATAGAGGTTGCTCTTTTATAAGAACGTTTTTCTTTACCTAAAAATAGGTCTTTGAATTGGTTCATACCGGCATTGGTGAATAATAGGGTTGGATCTTCTGCTGGTATTAGTGGTGATGATGGTACGATTATATGGTTATTTTTTTTAAAAAAATCTAAAAATTTTTTTCTTATTTCTGTTGAATTCATAATTTTTTCAATGGTTTAGAAGTATAAATATAGATACTAGGTTAGCATTTTTGTGGGTCCAATCAAGTTTATCAAAATCTTGTTTATCACTTCTTGATTTCATTATTATTAGCAGGAAAGGATAGTGCTATGAATAATGGTATATCACAAAGAGTCTTCAAAAATCTACAGACCATTGTGTTAAGGATTAATTATCTTGAGTCAATAGCTGCATTTTTATTGACCATAGGCATGTTTTTTTGGTTTATGACTCGCTTTGTCTTAAATATAATGGGGGGATAAGATGTATTTTTTTGTTTATCTAGTTAGTAGTTTTTATTATCGGCATAATATGGACTATGTTTTTAAGTTTGGAATAATGCTATTGATGCTGGTTATTTTGCTCGTTATAGGGTATTTTAAGTTTTTATATAAGCATGAAAACTAGTACTAATAATGATTCATGAAACGAATATTTTTTAGCATAATATTATTAAATTTTTTTAATTTATATTCTGTTCCTCTTATTATGTTTAATCCAGCTGGACATAGAGGGAATCCTGGGCGTCCACTTGATAAAGGATATGAACGTGGCATTGCTTATCAGATCTCTAAGAAATTAGCAGATAGAGTAGGTGAACGTTATGGTGTACAATGCTTGGTAACAAGAGCGCCAGGGGAAGAGATTTTGGAAAATCAGATAGCATCTTTTGCTAATAGGGCGAAAGCGAATCTTTTGATAAACATTAATGTTTATAGAGAGGATTCTATTAAACCTAAGGTTGCATTCTATACTCAACTGTATAATCCTATGGTTGATTTAGTTCCGCATGTATTTTCTAAGTTTGCATTTTTATTAATTGAACAGGCACATATAATCAATATATCACGTACAAGGCAGATAGCAGATAGGATGGCAGACATACTTTCTGGTAATGAGTTTAGAAAAAAACTAGATATTTATAGTCCGAAAGGTATTCCTATAAAAATGTTAAAGGGTATAGTTCCTCCAGCTATCGAGATCGAGATCGGGCTACAAGAGGAAGATAAATATGGTTCCTTAATTGAACCACTTGTTGAAAGTATGCGGGTTGTTTTAAGTTTTTAGTGGAGCTTTTTATGCATATACATTCTTTGATGGCATTTATTACATATTTCACTGTTTTATTTTTTATAGCAATGCTTGCTATTTTGAAGACACGTAAGTCAAAGTCATCAGATGTTTCTGGGTTTATGTTAGGTGGTCGTTCTGTAAATTTTTGGTTAACAGCAATATCTGCACATGCTTCAGATATGAGTGACTGGTTATTTATGGCGTATCCAGCTATGATTTTTATTGATGGTACTCCTGCCGTATGGATAGCTATAGGTCTTGTAAGTTATATGTTTTTAAATTGGCATTTTATTGCACCTAAGCTTCGTATTGAGACTGATAAATATAAATCTTCAACATTGTCTTCGTATTTTGAACAGAGATTTAGTGATCATTCTGGCAGTATTCGTATATTTAGTGCCATTGTTGCAATTGTTTTTTTTACACTTTATATAGCAGCAGGGTTTAGGGGTATTGGTTTATTATTTGAATTTGCTTTTGATTCAAGCTTTGTCATTGGTGTGTCTATTGCAATTTTGGTTGTTATGACTTATACAGCGTTAGGTGGATATATAGCTGTGGCTTGGACAGATTTTTTTCAAGGTATGTTTTTACTTGTTATGATCACGCTAGTTCCCTTAGTTGCCTTTGGTCATATTAATGGGTTTTCTGCTATTAAGCTTGCTACATTAAGCAGAAATATTTCTTTAGGGTTATTTTCTGATTATTCATTGGGAACAATATTGAGTAGTTTATTAACGGCCTTTGGTTGGGGGCTTGGATATTTTGGTATGCCTCATATTTTAACTAAGTTTATGGGTATTAAAGATCCTTCTGAGATCAATAAATCTAAGTATTTAGGCATTACTTGGCAGGTGCTTTCATTAACTGCTGCTACATTTGTTGGTCTTATTGGAATAGCCTTTTTTAAAAATGGATTATTAGAACCAGAAACAATTTTTGTTGATATGGTTAAAACTTTATTTAATCCCTTTTTTGGCGGATTTATTTTATGTGGGATATTTGCTGCTACAATATCTACAATTGATTCTCAAGTTCTTGTATTAGCTTCAACTATAACCGAAGATCTTTATAAAGGACTATTTAGAAGAAAAGCAAAAGAACAAGAGTTGCTTTGGGTTTATAGGATAGGTATAACGACAGTATGTTTTATTGCTGCATATATTTCTATGGATAGAGCTCTTTCTATAACTAAGTTGGTATATTATGCCTGGCGTGGACTTGGAAGTACGTTTGCACCAGCAGTATTATTAGCACTTTATTCAAAGCGGGTTAATCGTTATGGAATTTTATTTGGAATGATAGCTGGATGTAGTACAGTTATTTTTTGTGCTTTTTTTCTAACTGTTAAAATAGATTCTATGATCCCTGCTTTTGTATTAAATTTCATTGTTGCTTGGATTGTGTCTTATTCGACTAAGTCGCTTGTTTAATTTTTTTTTATTTGTTATATGAATTCCTATAGCGTTAATAAAATTATAGGAATTCATATGAAGAAATTATTAGTATTTATATTTTTAGCTGTATCTATTCAACTAGTACGTCCTGATACTGTTGTTGTAAAGAATGATTATAGAGCAGTTCTTGATGCTGAGATAATGCGTGAGCATAAGGAGTTATGGGATCAAGTGTGCAAAGAAATGAATTCTGAAACATTTCAATTTTCTAAGATAGAGAAAGCAAGAATAGATAGGATTTTAAGAGAATTAGATATTGATTCTAATTGTGTAGGCATAACTACATTTTTTAGATTAGATTTAAAAGATTCATTGGTTACGGTAGTTGCCAAAAGTGGATATTGGTTTTTAGCTATAGACCCTCAATGGTTTAAGAAAGCAAGTGATGTTGAAGTTAAATTTGCTATGGGCCGTGCATTTTTATGCATTAGAAATGATTTGAATCATTTTAAAATTGATGAAATATTATCAGCTATTGCTACTATTTCAAGTATAATGACTGGTTATACTGCCAGTATAACTTTGTTACATTATTGGGAGTTGCATAATTCTTTGAGATATGAACGATTTTATGAAAAAATTAAGATTAACGATAAGACTCTGGAGAGCCCAAATTTGCCGAAGTTTTTAGAAGAGTTAGCTAAATTAGAACATTCAACATGGCGTCAGTATATGGAAAAGTATATGTGTAAAAATTTTAGAAGAGTTTTTGATATCTCATCTGGAGTAGCGATTAGTTCTATAGCATTAATTTTCTTAAAAAATTTCTTAGATAATAAAGAGAGAATTTTAGATATCGATGTGGCAATCAGATATAATTGTGTACAAGGCGGTATAAGTTTCTATCAAAGATTAATAGCTGAAAATAAAGCTTATCTTGTTAGGAATAATTATTCTTTAGATGATTATTTAAAGAAGCTTTTTATTTCTAAAAAGGGTAATAATTTCTTAGAAAAAGGCCCTGCTTTAACAAAGCGTATAGAATGGTTAAAGGCATTATAATGTGTTTGAATAACTTGATTCAGTCAATTGATGTTATAACAATAGGAGTTATTTTATGAAAAAATTATTGATAATTAGTTTATTGAGTTTTTTTACTGGCGCAATATGTTGTACTGGGGTGTAATATAAACAAATTAGTTCTTGGGCAGCTTATAGAATTGTAAATAGAAATTTTGGGGAAGAAACTCGTAAGCAGATGGATTCTTCTACTTTTCCATTTACTAGTTCTGAAAAAACAAAATTAAAGATGTTTTGAATTCAGTAGGCGTTAATTCAGAAGACGTTGCTATAACAACTCTTTGTGACATCCTCACGGTAATTAATTATTGTGAGGATGTCACAGCATAATAGAATGTTTGCTAAGGAATCAAGCTCATTATATATTGAGTGCTTAAAGAAATTCTTTATTACTAAAAAGGGTAATAAACTTCTAGAATATGCTCCTTTTATTACGTCAAGAATCAACGCATTGGAAAAACTAGCTAAACAAGCTTAAATATAGGGGCCTTAGTAGCCCCTTTTTAATTGCTCAATATTTAGAACTGTGTTAGTGTAGCCATATATATGGGGTGTATTATGGCAATCAAAAGAATTTTTCTGGAACTTTATTATAATAATCATGGTTATATTTGGTTTTTAGTAGCATTAGCTTTCTTATTGGCCGAGCTTACAACGCCAGGTTTATTTTTCTTTTTGGCTTTTGCTATAGGATGTATAATTGGGGCAGTTTTCGCTTTTCTAGAGTATTCATTTGTTATCCAGTGCATAATATCTTTAATTACTACAGGTCTAGCATTTTGGATATTGAGAAAGAAATTTGCTGTATTGTCTAAGAATGACATTATTAAGACTAATTTTGATGCGTTAGTTGGAGCACATGCTGTTGTTATTGCTGATGTTACTGTGAGCTATGGAGGACAGGTTAAAGTTAGAGGCGAGATATGGCCAGCAAGAACTGAGGAGAATAATATTTTAAAGGGTGATGTTGTAAAAGTTATTAGGGTTGAAGGTAATAGTTTAATAGTGATAAAAAAATAGGTACATTATGATCGATGTTTTATATATAAGTGGGTTTTATTACCTTTTTTTTGCATTAGTTATTTTTTTGATTATTGTTTTGATGAAGGCAACTTATCTAGTGCAGCAGGCTGAGGTAATAATTATTGAAAGACTTGGTAAATACAACAAGATATTAACAAGTGGATTACATTTTATTATGCCATTTTTAGATCAGCCACGTAGAACACTTTGGACGCATATTAAAGAATCACCACAAGGTGGAAAGCTTTATAGATATGTTGAGCAGATAGAGCGCATAGATTTACGTGAAGCTGTGTATGATTTCCCAAAACAAAATGTTATTACAAAAGATAATGTTACTTTGGAAATTAATGCTCTACTATATTATCAAATTACAGATCCTAAGCGCGCTATCTATGAGGTTTATAATCTACCGCAGGCTATTGAAAAACTTACACAAACAACTTTACGTAATATCGTAGGATCTATGGACCTTGATGAAACATTTGCTTCAAGAGATTCTGTGAATGAAAAGCTTCGTTTAATACTTGATGAAGCTACAGATAAGTGGGGTGTTAAGATAAATCGTGTTGAGTTGCAAGAGGTTAACCCTCCAGAAGATATACGTAAGTCTATGGAAAAACAAATGAGGGCAGAGCGTGATAAGCGAGCTCTTATTCTTGAAGCTGAGGGAGCTAAGAGATCTGCAATATTAGAAGCTGAAGGTTATCAAGAGGCTGAAATCTCTAGGGCAGAGGGTGATGCACAGGCAAGAGTCAAGATTGCAGAGGCAGAAGCTAAGGCTATACGGGTTATTAGAGAAGCTATGCCAGGAGCTGATCCTTTAGCATTTATAATAGCTAAGAATTATATACAGGTTTTACCTGAAATGATGAAGGGTAAGGATGATAAGCTTATTGTTGTTCCTTATGAGGCTGCTGGATTAATGGGTTCTCTATCAACAATAAAAGAGCTATTTAAAAAATTAGAGATTGAAAAATAGCATTGTATTTTTTTGTTCATATAGGTTGATTTTTTATTTACTCCTTTTGTAATTGCGATATATTAATTATATATTGCAGTTTCAACCTATATGAGCAAGAGAGTATAATGTCAAGATTGAAGATTTTATCATTTATTTTTTCCATATTACTTTGTATCTTTATTGGTTATAGAATTAATTTATATTTTACTCATAATCAGCCACCAGTATTTGAATTGATTGGTATTGCTGATGGTGGTTTCTATAAATCAGATGTTACTTGTGCTATTAAGGCAGATAATCCATATAAGATTTCAGAAATGGAGCTTTTATTGGATGGGAAACCGTTTAATATAAAGAGAAACCAAAAAATAGGACTTTCTAAGTTCGATATTTCTTTCGTATTAAATTCTCTAGAGATACCTGATGGTCAGCATAATTTTTCTATTAAACTTGTAGATGCAAGTTATCACGCTAATGCTCAACATAAGAGCTGGAATTTTTTTATAGATAATAAATTCTTAAAGGCAGCTTTTTTGCAACCTGAGTATAAGGTTAATCAAGGGCATACACTCCATATACGTATCAATACTAATAAGCCTCTTGCAAAAGCAGAGGTTATTTTTCTTGGAAAGAAGTATGATTTTTTTCCTGATATGGAAAATTCAACAATGTATGAATGTTTTATTCCAATAGATTGTGAACAGGAGCCACTTGAGCAAACTATTGTTGCTCAACTACAAGATTTTGTTGGTAATGAAGTGAATTTGGAGGGTAAGGTTGCAATTGTTGCATATCCATTTAAGAAAGCAATTGGTTTTGCTGTAGAAAAGGGCAAGCTTGAACATGAGGCTAGTGTAAGCATTGATAATAAGGTGCTACAGGAGTCATTGTCTAAGTTTGCGGAAAATTCACCTAAGAAAAAATTATGGCATGGTATTTTTGATATTCCACTAAGTTCTAATAGAATTACTACTGTTTTTGGTGAAATACGAACAACTGTAGAAAAGGGTAAGTATTATCATAAAGCTGTAGATTTGGTAAATATGCCAAGGAGTGTTGTTTGGGCGGCACAGTCTGGAAAAGTTATTATTAAAGATCGCTATACTATGTCTGGCAATACTGTTGTAATTGATCATGGTTGTGGAGTGCATTCATTGTATTTCCATTTAGAAGAGTTTACTCCTGGGCTTGAAGTAGGTGAGTTTATTAAAAAAGGTAATCCTATTGGCCGTATGGGTAAGACTGGTTATGCTTCTGGTTATCATTTACACTGGGAGATTCGTGTGAATAACATGCCAGTTGATCCACTTCAATGGACTGAGCGAACATTTTAAAAATTTATTGCTTTCTTTTCTATTAACTGGATAAAGTTCTTTACATGAATGGGACTTTTATCTAGGATGTCTTTGATTTTTGAAAGGGGAGTAAATGTTGATATTGGTTAATGAAAGTAAGTTTATCTCAATCTTAAGGGATGTTAGTTGGCCATTGAGAGTTCTAATCTCTTCCTTATCTATAGCTATAATATTATCGATCTGGTTTTTCCTTATGTATTTTCCTACAGTTGAACAGATTAATGATATTAAGACAAATCTTGATGTTTTAACAATTAATAATAAAGAGATGGATCATTTTATTGCAACAACCCCTATCCTTTCTTTAGAAAAGAAAATAGTTGTTGTTAAACATGATTTCTCTTTACAGAAGAATATTGATTTACTTTTGAATGCTGTATCATTAAATAAACTTTCCTGTATTAAGTTTATTTCTAAAAAGGGAAAGCAGTTTGTTCTATCTGTACAGGGTGAGTATTTTAATATAATTCCCTTTTTGGATTCTTTAGTAAAAATTAATTTTGAAATTAAGGATTTTAATATAGAGTCAATAAACAATAATATAATAGAATTAACAATGCACATGTCTTTTTTGGGAAAGTAAATGCGTACTATCATTTTTTGTTTCTTATTTGTAAATTCTGTATTTTGTTTACGTAATCCATTTTATTCTCGTTATGTAGATGAAAAAAAATTAGAAAATATGCGATTATTAGGCACTTTGAAATGTGATGGTAATTATTCAGGTATCATAAAATGCAATAAGACTACTTATGTGGTATTTAATGGCGCTAAGATAAATGATTGTTATATAAATAATATTGGAGATAAAACTGCAGTTGTCTCATTTCAAGGCTTAACTAAGGAATTAGTCATACAATAATGATAATTTTTTTAATAATATTTTTGTTCTCTGTATTGTGCGCAGAAGGTCCAGTTTTTCCTGTTAAAAATATAGATTTGTTTGGAGTGCCAAGTTCTTTATCAGAGTTAAAAAAGGTACCAGAAATATTGAGTTCAGAATCACAGCATATAGAAGATGATTATATTAAAATTAATAGTTTTAAAAAGAAAAAATCACCTAGGTTTTTATCGATTTTGGATGCTCAATATAATGATCCTTTCTTATTAAAAAATAAAGTAACATTATCTTTAAAATCTGCAAAAATTGAGGATGCAATAGAATTAATAGGTAGTTCAGCCAATATTAATTTTGTTATAGATAGTAAGGTTAATGGTAATGTTAAAAATATTAATTTAAAAAATATTCCAGTAGGGCATGCATTGAAGGCGATTCTTTCTAATAATACACCGGTTCTTGCTCTTAAGAAGGAGTCAAATATCTATAGGATATTAACATTAAATAAAGCAATTGATGAGTTGTCTGACAAGGTTGAGTCTTGTGAATTAACAAAGGCTATGACAACTCTACAGAATTTAAATCTTGATGAAGCATTAAAGAGTCGAGTTAAAAAAATGTGGGCAGGGATTATTCAGGGTGATAATAAACATAGCTATTTAGTCTTTGATGAAGACAGTAGAAAGATTTTTTTTCGAGGTAGCAAGAAACAGGTTTCAGATATGTTCACATATCTTCAAGAAATAGATGTTAGGATACCGCAAGTTAAGATAGAGGCTCGTGTAGTTATAGCAAAGAAAGATTTTGATGACAGTTTAGGTTTACAGTTATCTGGAATCTATAATAGGCGATCAAGTATTAAGCGAGGAATGGGAATAGTTGGTACTGGGCCATTGTCAGATATTAGAAATAATTCCAAGAACCAGACAGGTTTAATGGATTGGGCATTAAATTTATTTCCTGATACTGGGATTGTTTCACGTAAACTTAATCTTCCAGTTATTTTTGGTGGTAGTGATCTTAATATAAAGCGCTTAAATATTATTCTTAATGCTGCAGAAAATAAAGGTGAATTAAAAACAATCTTGAAGCCTTCTATTTTAACTAATCATGGGGCGGAGTCCAAAATTTCTGTGGGAGAGAGTGTGCCTTTAGAAACCATAGTTAAGGAGAATGTAGATGGTTCTATACGTGATATTACTACGGCTACTTATAAAGAGGTTGGTACAATCTTAAAAGTTAAACCTTGGGTATCCCCAGATAAAAAGTATATCACTTTGGATATATTTGTTGAAAACTCTTCACATACACAGCAGAATAAATATCCACTTATTGCATCAGCTAGTACTCAATGTCGTGTCGCTTTGAAGAATGGTCAAACTGGAATGATAGGTGGACTTATTGAGAATACAAATAAAAAAAATACAACATCTTTACCACTTTTAAAAGATATTCCTATAATAGGTAGCCTGCTTAAGGGATCTAGCAGTGAAGCTAAAGATCATCAGCTTTTAATCTTTATAACACCAACTATTGTATAAAAAAGAAATTGTCAGGCAATTTTGTGGTATTGCCTGACAATTATACGATGGGTGTGTTCATTTTTAAAAATTCATAGTTTGATAAATTATTGTTGAAATTAATGCTGAACTAGTTACTTTTTTAAAATCTTCTTTTAAATCCTTTAAGGCTATCCATTCAATTAATCTTATTGGTGGGACAACAAGTGAATCACCTTGTTCGAGATTAGAGTTAGGGATATATTTTTCTAGTTGTTGAGTCAGTATATTAGTTTTGGAGATTATAGAGTTTGAATAGGTATTAAAATGTTCAAAGGTAGTGTTTTTAGTTGTTATCCAATCACTTACCAACTTTTCATTTATACTGAATGATGATGTGATTATTTTAAATGATTTACCTAGTAAAAATAGGCTTTTTTTAAAATTAGTTGTTTCAAAATTATCTGATTTGATTAAGTCTAAGATATTGTTGGATAAATCAGTTTGGAATTGTTCCTTTTCCAAGTTATTTGGAAAGTTTATATAACGAAGTTCTTCTTCTATAATATTTTTAATATTACTGTTTTCTAATGGATTTATTGAATCTATTAGAAATATAAGTAAAAATATTAAAAATAACTTTTTATTGCCCATATCTCCCCCAGAGATTAGATTGTATTTTAGTTAATTTAAAAAACAAAAGTAAAGAAGTTAATATTTCTCTTTGTAGTATGCGAATGGTAGAGATTTTATGATTTTAGGTATAGGTGTTGATATAGCCGAAATAGATCGCTTTGAACGATTTAAACAATATTCAAAAGTACGATTACTAGAGGTATTTACTGAGCAAGAGCTTGTTGAGTGTAATCAACAATATCCACAAGGTTCATTAGCTAATATTAATGAGTTTTATGCCTCAAGATTTGCAGCAAAGGAAGCCTTTTATAAGGCTTTAAGTAATGCGCTTGTTAAGCTTAAAATTACAAGTAGTACATTTTCCTTTGCGTTTGCCAGGGTATATGTTGAGGTAGTGAGAACAACTTGGGATTTACCTGCGTTGAAGGTAAATTGGGGAGAGTTTGAAAAGAAGATAGGAAAGAATTTGCCTAAAATAGAGGCGCATCTTTCCTTATCTCATGAAAAAAATCAGGCTATTGCTGTTGTACTTTTAAATCGTTTATAAATGATTTAAAAGAATGTTTGATTATTAGGGTTTTAAATCATTTATTCCAGTATTGTCTTGTGAATAATCACCAAATTCGCCATTAAAATTACAATTATTAACAAACACTTGTTTATTAAATGCGGATAGTTGTCCTATTAGAGAAAAAGTAATTATAATTTGGAATAAGATTTTTTTTAAAGTAATATTCATAATGATTCCGTTTTTTAATGTGTTAAATACCTTATATATCACCATATCAAAAAATTATAATAATGCAAAAACGTAAGCTTGGACATATTATTTCTGGTTCATTGGTTGAGGGTTTGATAATGCGCCTTGATCATTCATATCGTCTTGAAGACATCAAGACAGGAAAATTTGTATCGATACAAGGTGAGAAGTATACATTTTTTTCCTTGATCATGAATTTGGAGTTACAGGTAAGCCATCCAGATATTCTTCTTTTCCCTCCAAGTGATAAGGAGCGTTTACTTACCGAGATTTTATCACAACGGGATGTCTATGCTAAAGTTTCACTTAGACCTATGCTTATGCTGGATAAGGATAATAAGCATATGCCTCCTAAAACATTACCGGGTCATTTTGCGACAGTATTTGAAGCTAATGCTCAAGATGTAGCACATATCTTTGGGGACGAGCAAAAGGATAAGAAATTTTTTAATATTGGTACTCCATTAGATATGGAGACACCAGTTTGTTTGAATTTAGATTTATTTGTAGAGCGTAGTAATGGTATTTTTGGTAGGACAGGTACTGGTAAAACCTTTTTAACAAGATTGATTCTTGCTGCATTGGTTAAAAGTGAAAAGGCAGTTAATTTAATTTTTGATATGCATAGTGAGTATGGCTTACAGGCTAGAAAAGAAGGGGATGGTGAATCTTTTGTTAAAGGATTAAAGGTTTTATTTCCTAATAAGGTTGTAATTTTTTCATTGGATCCTGACTCTACAAGGCGTAGGGGTGGAATGCCAGATGTTGAAGTTCAAATTGGATATCAAGATATTGGTGTCGGTGATATTATGCCACTGGTAGATGAATTAAAGTTGCATCCTACTGCTTTAGAAGCTGCATATTTGATTGTTAGTAAGTATAAAAAGGATTGGCTTATTGTATTATTAAATCAGGGTGACTCTATAAAGGAATTTGCTGAGGATGTTGGTGCTCATGCAGAATCTGTAAGCGCTTTATACAGGAAATTAAAACGTTTAGAAAAGTTTCCATTTTTACAAAAGCATAGTAGTGGAAATTCGGTAATAGATCGGATGATGGAATACATTGATAAGGGTATTCATGTAGTTTTAGAGTTTGGAAATCATACCTCCTTATTATGCTATTTGCTTGTTTCAAGTATTATTACAAGACGACTTCATGAATTATATATACAAAAGACAGAGCGTTTTTTAGCATCACAAAAAAAAGAGGATGAGCCTAAAAAGTTAATGATTACTATAGAGGAAGCGCATAAGTTTCTTAATCCACAGGCTGCTAAACAGACCATATTTGGTGTTATTGCTAGAGAAATGAGAAAGTATTATGTTTCTTTATTAGTTGTTGATCAGCGTCCTTCAGGTATAGATCAAGAAATAATGTCTCAGATAGGAACAAAATTAGTAGCTCTTTTAAGTGATGAGAAAGATATTCAGTATGTTTTGTCCGGAGTTTCTAATGCTAGTGAACTTAGATCAATATTGGCTACACTAGATACAAAAAAACAAGCACTTCTTATGGGGCATGCTGTTCCTATGCCAATAGTTATTAAGACAAGAGATTATAATGAGGATTTTTATAGTAGCCTTCGTGTCTTGATGAATTCTCAGGATATGACAAAAGCCATTAATGAGATTTTTTAAGGCATATTAGTGAAATTGACTCAATGAGCTAAACGAGCTACGATATTGTTTATTATTAGTTTAATTTTTTAGGAGGCATTATGAAAAAATTATTATCAATAGTACTTTTGGGAGCTTCATTGCAAGCAGAGAATTTAATTTTATCTATAGATAGAGATAGATTATTTGCTGATTCTAAAGAGGGTAGAAATTTTTTGAAATCTCAGGAAGAAAGTAAGTCAAAGGCTGAGGCTGAGATTAGAAAAACTGAAGAATCTATTAGGGCAGAATCTCAAGTTCTAGAGAAACAGTTTTCAATGTTAACAAGGGATACTATCACTGAAAAACAAAGAAGCCTTTCAAAGAAAATCAAGGACTTGGAAAGAAAAAGAGATGATGCACAACAGGATCTTAAACTTAATTTCCAGATAGGTTATGAAAAGATTAGAGATAATCAAGCATCTGTTGTAGAAAAAGTTTTTACTGAAAAAGGTGCAAAGATATTGGTTGATAAGAATACACCAGGTGTCTTAGCTCTAGCTGCCGATATAGATATAACTAAAGAAGTTTTAAACGAAGTAAATTTAAAGTTTGAAAAATCTACATTGGTTAAAAAAGAGAACGTCTAATGCAAATTAATATCACTATTAGTCAACTTTTAGAAATAGTTGGGGGAACAACGACTGTTAACCCCAATTATTTTGTAAGTAATATAGCTTCTCTCAAAAATGCAACACCTCAGGATTTAGCAGTAGTGTTTGATGCTGATGAAGAATCTATTTTTGATCAAGTTTCTTTGAGTGATATTAAGTTAACAAGAGCTGGTATAATTTTAGCTAGTAAGCAGATAGCAGAAGATAAACATTATCTTATTGTTGAGAATCCATTAGAGGCTTATCAAAAACTTATTAAATATTTTAATAATAAGTTGGTATGCGAAGTTAATAAAACAGCTGTTTTGGATGAAACTGTAATTTTGGAAGAGAATGTTTCTATCGCTGTTGGTGTTATTATACAAAAGAATGCACGTATAGGAGAGAATACTTCAATAGGTGCTCAATGTTATATAGGTGTTAATGTCCGTATAGGCAGTAATGTTATTATCTATCCAGGTGTAAAAATATTAGATGGAACTATTATTGGTGATAACACAATAATTCATAGCGGTACTGTTATAGGCAGTGATGGTTTTGGTTATCGTATTAGCAAAATAGGTTTATTAAAAATTCCTCAGATTGGCAAGGTTCGTATTGGCAAAGATGTTGAAATAGGTGCTAATTGTTGTATAGACAGGGCAACCTTTGATGAAACAGTGATTGAGGACGGTGTGAAAATAGATAACCTTGTTCATATAGCACATAATGTACGTGTTGGAGCACATACAGCTATTATTGCACAGACTGGGATAGCTGGTGGTGTTAATATTGGCATGGGATGTTTGATTGGTGGACAAGTTGCTATTAAAGATCATGTATATATTGGTAATCAGGTTAAAATAGTTTCTAAGTCTGGTATTTTAAAAGATATTAAGGATGGTGAAGTAGTTGCAGGAGTTCCAGCGATGCCGATTGGTCAATGGAAGCGAGTCAAAGCTACAGAGCCGTATCTACCTGATATTCTTAAGATGAGCAAAATATTAGAAAAAAGAATGAGTGAAAAAAAGGGTATATTGCAAAGACTTTTTGGATTATAACATGTTGGAACTTGTTTCATATGTTTTTCCAGGGAAAAAGCCTTCGACTCTTGCTATAGCCCTAGAAAAAAAATTAAATAAAAAACTTCTTCTTTTTGAATTGGATCGCTTTCTTGATACTGAAACAAACCTAAAATTTGTATACGCTAATAATGTAGTTAAAAAAGATGTTTTATTAATATGGTCATTTAGCTATGGTCTTCTTGAAAAAATTAATAACCAGTTATTTGATTTAATGTGTGTTATTGCTTCATTAAAAAAAATGGGTGTAAATAAAATTATACTTGTTTCTCCATACTTACCTTATACGAGACAAGAGGATAGTGCAGCTGGATTAGATATAGGATTAGTTGCTGTTATTACTGAATTTTTAAAGAATTCTGGAGTTTCAGAAGTTATTGCATCTGATATCCATAATGAGAATATTAAAAATTTTACTCCTATTCCAATAACTAATATAGAGCTTGCATTTTTTTGGGCAGAGCATATTAAAAAATTTATTAGAATAAATAAGGATATTATTATTGTTTCTCCAGATAAGGGTGGCATTAATAGAATTAAACAAGTTTCTTTGCTTCTAGATGTTGAGCATGCTTATATAGAAAAGGAACGTTTTTCTAAAGAGCAGACTAAGGCTTTGCATTTACATGGTGATGTATCTGGCAAGACTGTGATTCTTATAGATGATATTTTAGATACAGCGGGTACTGCTATTAATGCATCCACTATGTTGGTTGAGCATGGCGCTAAGATTGTTTACGGATGTTTTACTCATGGCATTTTTTCCAATAACGCTGTTGAAAAATTAAAAAATAGTAGATTTGAAAAGATTTTTGTAACGAATACAGTGTCTTCTATTGATGGTATGGATAACATAGTATTTTTATCAGTAGACGATTTTTTTGCTAGTAAGGTTCTAATATGAAAGCTGATATTAAAGCTGTTATAGGGCTCGGTAATCCTGGGAAAAAATATTATAAAAATAGACATAATATAGGTTTTAGGGTTCTTGATACTTTAGCAGAACGTTATAATATTGTTTGGAATAATTCTGAGTTAATGGAGTATGCAGAATATAATAAGATTTTGTTTATTAAGCCTTTAACATTTATGAATAACTCTGGCAAAGTATTGCCATATTTGCTTAAAAAAGGAATAAAATCGGAAGAAATTTTGGTTGTCCATGATGAGCTTGAAAAAAAGCTTGGGAATATAAGTTTGAAGTTTAGTGGCAGTGCTAAGGGACATAATGGCTTGCGTTCTATAATCGAAGTTATAGGTCAAGATTTTTGGAGGCTTTGTTTTGGTATCGGTAGGCCAGAAATTGAAGATGTTGGAGATTATGTTTTAAAAAACTTTCTTCCAGAGGAGGAAAGTAAGATTCCTGAACTTATACAAGAGGCGATATCCCTGTTGGAGTAGTCACTTGCAAATACTATTTTGTATTTATAAAATCTATATTAGTTTAAACGAATAAGGTATTTCGATGAAGTTATCTATTGCTTGGATTTTTGATCATATAGCCGCTGATTGGAAGCAGCAAAATATAGATGCAATTGTTTCCAAATTTAATAAAGTTACAGCTGAAATAGAAGATTATTATGAAGTTATTTATGATCTTACATCATTTGCTTTGGGTCAGGTTAAGGGTTCAGTTATAGACGTTCCAGAATGGAAAAAAGAATTTAAATTATTAATGCATACAGATTTTGAACAATTTCCTAATGGTTATTTTATGGTTATGAAAGATAGCGATAAAGTTCGTTGGGCTACTTGTAAAGATTTTAAGTTAGATAAAGATGGATTGCTTCCTGCTTTCTATATAGATGAAAAACAGTTTATTTCTGGAGAATGGAAAGCTGCTGTAGAAGCCAGAGATATAATTTTGGAAGTTGATAATAAATCGATAACACATAGACCTGATATGTGGGGCCATCGTGGTTTTGCTAGAGAAATAGCCGCATTCATGAATTTACCATTTGTGCCTAAGCAGGAAGTTTTAAAAAAATATAAAGTGGTGCAGTCGGAGAAACAATCTGCTTCAACTATAACAAATCCTTTTGAGGTAAATAATCAAACAACTATATGTAATAGATTTTCTGGATTGTATTTTTCTAACATAGAAAATAAACCATCTGAGCTTTCAATGGCATTTAGATTAATGAAGGTTGGTTCACGTGCAATTAATGCAATGGTAGATTTAACTAACTATGTCATGCTTGATTGGTCACAGCCAACACATGTTTTTGATGCAGATAAGCTTGATGGTAAATCAATTAATATACGCAGAGCCAATAATGGAGAGATTTTAAAACTTCTAGACGGAAGAAATATAGAACTTACAAAAGATGACCTTGTTATAGCTGATGCTAAGGCACCAGTAGCTTTGGCTGGTGTTATGGGTGGGTTAGAGGATTCTTTATCTAAGGATACAAAATCTATATTCTTAGAATCTGCAAATTTTGATGCTGCAACTATTAGGAGGACTGCTACTAGATATAAGTCTAGAACTGAAGCGTCTGCACGTTTTGAAAAAAGCTTAGATCCAAATCAGATAACGGATGCTATTATGCGCTTTATTTTTTTAGCAGAACAAATGAAAATAAAAATGAACTATGCTGAAGAAATATTAGTAATAGGTAAACCGTTCATGGAAAAGGTTATTAATATTACACAAGAGTTTTTGGACAATCGAGCTGGATTTACCATTAAAGAAGAAGATGTTGTAGCTCCTTTAACTAAGTTAGGATTTACAGTATCAGTCCTGGAAGATTCTTATGACGTAACCATCCCATCATTCCGTGGATTTAAGGATGTTCGTGAAAAAGAGGATATTTTAGAAGAGATTATTCGGTTTTATGGCTTTGATAAAATAGCGTTGGAGATGCCTGTTTGGTTAAAACGTCCTTATTCTTTAGCTAATGTCTTTAGGCAGAGAAAAATAAAAAATTATTTTAAGAATGCTGCATGCATGATAGAACAACAGAATTATATTCTTTATGATGAAAATTTTTTAAAAACTTTAAGTTATGAGCCACCTAAGAACACAATTAATTTAACTAATCCTGTAGCCGAAAATCAATATCGTCTTATTAATTCCTTAATACCAGGCTTACTTAAAAATATCCAGGATAATTTTACACTTGCAGATAAATTTTATTTTTTTGAATTTGGTCGTATTTGGAGTTTTTCAGATTTAAGCTTTATAGAAAAAAAATCTATAACTGGAATCTTTTTTCATAAACGTGAACAGCTTGATTTTTATAGCTGCAAAGAAAAGATTACATCATTTTTAAAAATGTTTAGTATTGTTCCAGATTGGATCAAATCTGATAAAAATGCACCTTGGTATAATAGTTATCAAACAGCCAAACTTATGCTTAATAATAATAATATTGGAGTTGTAGGTAAGCTTAATCCTGTTTTTTTGACTAACTTGGGAATTTTGCCTGATACGGAAGCACTAGCATTTGAGTTAGATGCAGACTTTATTTTATCTTATAATTCTAAAGTTTCAGTGTTTAAACCACTTTCTAGGTATCAGGAAGTAAGCTTTGATTTGTCAGCTTTTGTTCCATTGTCATTACAAGTTGCTGATATACAAAAGAGTTTAAGTGGTGTAGATAAATATATACAGAATGTATCACTGATCGATTTCTTTGAAAAAGATGAAAAGCGATCATTAGCATTCAGGTTAAGGCTCATTAATGAAGAGAAAACATTTGATAAAGAAGAGATTGAGTCTATACGTACTAAAGCTATCAAGGCATTAGAAAAGCTTGGTGCAAACTTAAGAACATGAGAAAGTTACTATTGTTTTTTATAGTGATTATTTTAGATAGACTTTCAAAGTTTTTGGCTTTGAGATATTTGTTAGAGGGTTCTATTGAAGTGTTTCCTAGCTTAAATCTTGAATTAACCTTTAATCGTGGGATTAGTTTTGGCTTATTTCAAGGTGCATCCATTACTCTTTATTTTGGTATATTTTTATTAACTGTTCTGGTTATATATGGTTGGGTAGTGTATTCGATGAATGAGCATAAATCTGGAAAGAGTATTATACCCCATACATTGATTTTTGCTGGAGCTATCTCTAATCTTATGGATAGATTTTTATATATGGGAGTTGTAGACTTTATTGATTGCTATATTGGCAGTTATCATTGGCCTACATTCAACATAGCGGATGTATTTATTGTTGTAAGTATATTTTTTATTATAGTGAAGGATTTTGGAGATGTTCACTCTAAAGCAAATTAGAGATTTGTGTTTTTATATTTCAACATTTGAATTCTTAGGTAAATTTCCAGGTAAAAAGATTTTGATATCCTTGATTGGGATTCCTTTATTATTTTTATTTATGGGGTTATCTGCTATTACCAATTGGTCATTGTTAACTATTATTATAGTTTTTATTTTACTTTGTATGATTACTGTTCAGTTTTCTAAACAGCAATCAAATGTAGATTATGATATGTTTGCAGAAACGCCTCTCAAAATGTCTGAGTTATTAGTCCTAGATCAGATTATTGGGATTATGCTAGTCTTTTGGGGGCATGTATTATATTTAAGAAACTGGAAGCTCTTTTTTTTAGGTTTTGCCATATTTCATTTACTGAATTATTTAAAACCAATGTTAAAAAAAATAGAGATTTTCAAAAAAATTGAATCTTTTCCAGATGCTATTGGATTATTTGTAAGCGATATAGTATTCGGACTTTTGGTTAATATTATTTTGAGAATTGCTCATTTTTGTTAATAAGTTTTTTCAAAATCTTGTTTCATATATATACCCATCATTTTGTTGGCAATGTTTATCAATACTAGATTCAGAACAGGAAGTGTTTTGTATTAAATGTTGGAGCGGTATTAAAAGTCTTCCTTATGTAAAACTTAAAATTACGAACGAAGAATCTTTGAAAGTATTTATAGCAGCAGAATATTCTTTAGTTATAAGAAAACTGGTTTTTAGAAAGTATGCTTCAGATATTTGTGCAAGTAAGCATTTAGGTGAAATTATTTATAAAAATACTGATATAAAAAATATGCATTTTAATTATATTGTACCTATACCGCTTTACTGGACACGCTATGCGTCACGTGGTTTTAATCAAGCTGTCTATATATCTAAAATTTTACAAAAAAAATTACATATACCTATTGTTAATTTATTAAAAAGAATTAAATCAACAAAATTTCAATCCATGCTTTCTAAACAGCAACGGAGAGATAATTTAGAAAATGCATTTTCACTGAATGATAAAGTTTTAGAAGAATATTATTATAATTTTGAAGATAAGGACTTACTTCTTGTAGATGATTTATGTACTACTGGTATAACGTTGATCACTGCAGCTCAAGAGCTTTTAAGGTTAAAGCCCAAATCGATAACAGCTGTTGTTGTATGTAGAAAAATTTAGAGACTAATTATGGATTTTACTCCATCGTATAAATTAGCTTTTTTATCTTTAATATTTAGTTCACCTTTATTGCCGGTAATTTCTATCTGTGGATGCGTTATAACAAACTGTTGATCAGATTTAATTATTTGTGAGTTAAAATTATAATTTAAATTTGAACCTTTTAAATTAATGTCATTAAATTTACCAGTTACATTATCATTCAAAAATAAATCTTTTGTTTTAGTGTTAAAGATTGTGGTAGGTGAGTATAGATGCAGTAATTGAGCTGGTATAGAGAAGTGTGTGTTCTTGCAGGTTAAAAATTCTTCTTTCTCCAAAATAATTTCATCAGCATTGATAAAAAATGATTTATTTGCATCTTCAGAGATCTCTTTAATTTGTACAGACTTGGAACTTAGTTTTGTAGTTTGATGTTTAGGAGCGTATTTTGAAGTTTTTTTATTTTGTAATAAAAAAAAAAGAGATAGTACGGAAACTAATAAGACAAGTTTATAAATTAAGCGCATTATCAATAAGTGATTGTTTAAAATGTTTTTTTTGAACGTAAAGTGTTAAATCTAATAACATTCTAAATGCTCCATAGCCGCCAGTTTTAGGAATAATGATATCAGAAAGTGGTTTTATGTAGAAGATAGCATTAAGTGGGCATACAAACAATGAAATTGCATCCTTAACTTCTATATCAAGTGTGTCATCACCAAAATAAAGTGTTTCTTCTTTAGTAGTATTTAAATTTTTTTGTAGTTTTTGTACATATTCAATCTTATTGTTATTAACGCCCCAGAATTGGTTTGCTTTAGGGATGCCGAGTGTATCTGCTCTAGCTTGTAAGATTTTGCCATTCTTGCCGCTTAGTAGAGCGATTTGAAGGCCTAGTTGAATGGCTTGAGTAATCGCAAAGCCATCTTGAGTAGAAAAACCTTTAGTCTCCTCTGTATTTTCATGAGGGTATAGTAGGTTGTCAGTTAGGCTACCATCGACATCAGAGATGATTAGTTTGATTTTTTTTAATTTATTAACAAGTAATTGATTGTTAACTGCTTCTTTAAACCATTTAATTTCCATTATGCCTCCTAATTCTATTATAAATTGAATTAAGGTTTGAGCAACCTATTCAGCAAAATGTGTCCCTAAATATACGATAAATTGTTTTTGTGGATTAGAGATTGTTGTTAATAGATCTCCATATTGTATTTTTTTATAAGAGATTCCAAATTTTTTTGTAAATGTTTCTATGCATGTTTTGCGAGGGGCTAGTCCGTCTGCAGAAACTAGTTTGTCATTACCTAGGTAAATTAATACATGAACAACTCTTCTAGTTTTTGGTTTTGCATAAAATACTACATCTCCTGGAACGAGGTTATTAATTTTTCTAGTTGTTAAAAATTGGTCATGTGAATTTTTTGGAACATTTATGCCACATGCTCGATAACAGAGATTTGTAAGACCTGAGCAGTCAACACTAGAAAATTTTTTACCATTCCATTTTGGATTATAGGCACTTCTTCCACCCCAGGCATATGGCATTCCTAAGTACCGTAATGCGTATTTAATGAAATTTTTTCTAAGCTTTTTATTACTGAGCCTGGCAAGATCAGGTAAATAATTTATATCTTTCCTTTGAATATAACCTATTTTCCCATCTATAAGTTCAACTTTATAAAACTTATTTGATTTATCTATGCTATGTAGGTTTGTACCGAATGAAAGTTCTAAGATGATAGGGCTTTTTGTGTAAGGTTGTGAATATACATATGTCCATGGCACTTTTACTACTAGATCATTATTTAGAATAGATTCTTTTTTCGTAAGATTTTTGCTTTCTACATAACCAGATATTGGCGTTAATTTGTTATTAGAAAATCTTAGTTGTTCTAGGGCTAATATGTTACTCCAGTTTCTATCTTCATTAATAAGTTTTACAAGTTCTCCATATAATAGTTGTGAGCTTTGATTCATGTCGGAATCAAAGCCATTTTTAGAGACCGTAATATTTTTATTTTGTATAGGTTTAATACGTAAATCTGTTACTGCTATATTTACTTGAAAAAGTTTGGCATTATTAGGGTAACACGTATTTATGATGGCTATTATTAGTATCAGATTAAATTTTTTCATTTCTAGATTCTTTGTATAATTTTGTTTTTAATTAAATTTTTTTGATACAGATACTGGTAATTTACCTAGTGAAGGTATTTTTCCAGTTATAATTTTAGCAGCAGCACTTTGTCCAGATTCTTCATACGCAAGTAGTATTGTATCTATGTTTTCAAAGTTTATTAAGCTATAAGGATTTCCGAAAACAATCAAAATTATTTTTTTATTTTTCATTAGATTTAAAAAATTCAATGTTGATTGTTTTATACCCCAATTTTGATTGGCCATACGACTCATTTCATGTAGTCCTATTATGATAATTTCATATTTTTCTAAATCTTGAGTTAATTTGTTAATTTCATCAGATATTGCTTCAGATTTTAGTGAGTATACAGTCAAATCTGATGATTCTTGTAATGTTTTGATAAATGTTAAATTTGAATCTCCTATTTGTACATAGGCCATAGAATAAGTTTCTAAAGGACTTAATGGTATTAAATATTTTTTATTGCTTACTAAGGTAATAGCTTGTTCATATGTTTTCTTATTTATATTTAGAAATTTTTCTAAATCAATATTTATAGTGTTTGGCTGAGATTCAAATAAATTTAACCATTGCTTTGCTAGAAGAATTCTTAATACATGTGTATCTATTTCTTCTTCTGAAATAGTTCCTTTTTTTACTTCTTTAATAATAAGTTCTATAGAACTAGTTATTTCATTAAATCGTATTTCTGTATCTTGTATGGCCTTTGCGAAAATTATTATGTCATTACCAGCAATAAGCGCCTTTAGAGCAGATTCTTCTGGCGTATAAAATTTAGCTAGGGCCTTCATATTTATAGCATCGGTTATTATTAATCCTTTAAAATCAAGATCTTTACGTAGTATTTCTGTTAAAATTTTACGTGAAAGAGTAGCGGGAGCAATGTCTAGTTGCGGAAATTGTATGTGAGCAGTCATTATAGCTTGAGCACCGTTTTCAATCATTTTCCTAAAAGGATAGAGTTCTATTTTTTCTAGTTCTTGTCTTGATTTGTTAATAGTAGGAAAATCTAGGTGTGAATCTATTTCTGTATCTCCATGACCAGGAAAATGTTTTGCGCATGCTAGTATACCTTCATCATGCATACCTTTCATAACAGCGATACCTTTGGCTGCTACATTTTCTTTATTGTCTCCAAATGATCTGTTATTAATTATAGAATTTTTAGGATTATTATTAATGTCTACAACTGGTGCAAAATCCAAATGAATATTTAACATCTTAGTTCTTTTGCCAATTTGTCTACCTAGTTCATAAGCTAAATTTTCATCTTTATGTGCGCCAACTGTGAGACTATCTGGAAAATTTTCTAGTTCTTGATTAAGTCTATTTACTCTGCCTAATTCAATATCTTGAGTAAATAGTAATGGGATATTTGATAAATTTTGGTAATGTATGGCAAGTTCTTGTTGTTTTTTTACAGAACCTTGCATAAACATAAAGCCGCCAAGATGATATTCCTTTATAAGTTTTTCTACTATTGCCTTATCATCTTCATTGTCATATGAATAAATACCCAACATGAATAGTTGTCCAACTTTTTCTTTTAAGGTCATGTTTTTAAGAATCTGTTTGGCTTTTGTTTGTGGTAATTCCCAAAATGGTATAGCTAATATATTATTTATTATTAATGCTGTAAGAAGAAATAATTTTTTCATAATTTATTCTTTTTTATTAGATAAAATTAATAATGAAAAAATTATATGCTATTTGATTTGGATTTTAAAAGTTATTTTAAATTATTCAAAATATTTATAAAATGATTCTGGTAGAGCTTTATAATTTTGAGATTTTATTATATTACTAAAATCTTCACCGCAGTAAGTATTCCAGAACAATAAGGTTTTATTTTTTAATTTATTTTCTTGAATATTATTTAATAGAGCAGCAAAGGCTTTTGCTGAATATGTACCATCTAAGTTTATATTCATTTTTGTTTTAATGTTATTAGTAGCGTCAGTACCTTCTTTGGTGAAAAGTCCATATTCGCTACCCCAAAAATTACGCTCTATATAAAAATCTTCCTTTTTAAGTTCGAATATAGGGAAGGTCTTATCCATATCATTTAATAGCAGATTGGTTTTTATGAATAAGTTTTTTACAATAGATTCTTTTTTTACTTTTTCAGAAGATATTGTTACACCAATAACTTTAGTTTTTAATCCAGTAGCCTTCAACCCCAATAATATTCCAACAGTAGTTCCAACGCTTCCTATGGGTAGGTATATATATTCAGGTTTAGGCATTTCTCCATTATTTATTTGTTCTTTTAATTCAAAAATTGCATTAACAAAGCCTATTGCGCCTAGAGATGAAGAACCTCCTAGTGGGATAGCATAAGGAAATTCGCCTTGCGTATTATTATATTTAAAAAATTCATATAAAAAGTTTGCCCTATTATGTATTTTGTACAGGGAGAGCATTGCATTATAGGATTGTCCTAACAATAGATTTTGTTGAACTATTGGTGAGTTAATCTGTTCTGATAAGACAGAGATACATTTTAGTCCAAGTTTTTTAGCACAATTTGCGGTAGCTACTGCATGATTAGAACCAGCGCCACCACAAGTTATGACAGTGGTTGCATGGTTGCGCAAAGCATCAGCTAATATAAATTCTAATTTACGGATTTTATTTCCACCATAAAATGGAGTTTTATTGGTTAAATCATCTCGCTTAATGTATAAGTTTGAAATGCTGGGGTATTGTTCTATTGGCGTTGGTAAGTTAGCTAGCTTTATATATGGTAATTGGGTTTTTAAGTTTGGATGATTATTGAATATAGAACGTTTTGATTGATCTGAAGTAATTGAGTTAACTGGTAATGGAGTAGAACTTTTACTTAGTTGATTGAGGTCTTCAGTAAAATAAGTATCAACTGCTTTATTTAGGAATTGTAAGTGCAGTGGTAGAGAGTACAATATAAGCATTATTATATTCTGGAA
Source organism: uncultured Pseudomonadota bacterium (assembly GCA_964491895.1). GTDB lineage: Bacteria > Babelota > Babeliae > Babelales > UBA12411 > CAZBHK01. The sequence continues at coordinate 100,553 of CAZBHK010000003.1, forward strand.
TTAAATTAATTTTTTAAGAGCATCTAGAGCTTCATGATAGTTATTAATAGCTTGATCAACCAAATGTAAATGTTTTGAATTCATATTGCTTTTGATAGCTATGCATTTTATACCAGCAGCCTTGGCAGCAGTGAAGCCTGGAAATGAGTCTTCAAAAATCACACAATCCTTAGGATCTACACCAAGTTGTTGAGCTGCATGAAGAAATAAAGCAGGATCTGGCTTAGCTTTGTTGCCTACACATGTAATATTAAAGATATTCTTGAATAGAAGATTAACATTGGAACCAGCTATAAGGCCCTTAAGTGATACATCATCTGCATTTGTTGCTATACAGTGTGGTATTCCATGGTCAACTAATTGTTGATGAAATTCTTTAAAACCTTCTATGAAAGATAAGCTTGTAGCCTCTTTGAAAAGTCGCATTGTAATAGTACGTTTTGCTTCTAAGATTTGGTCTACAGAATCGGGGATTGAAAATCGTTCTTTGAGTTGTGTAGCTGTATCTCTAAGGTGGCATCCTGAAAAGGATAAAAGAAGCTTCTGTGTTTCTTCTTCGTGAATGTTTATGTTTAGACTAGTTAGATATTGCTCAGTGGCATCCGTCCAAATATGCTCAGTATTTAAGATGGTACCATCTAGGTCAAAAATGACCGCTTTTATTTTGTTTTTTATATTATTCATATATTAAGCATACAAATATAAGTTTCACTAAGCAAGTGCTTGCTGTTATAATAATTAGGGTTAATTTAAGTGTTTTTTAAAATATTTGGGAGTAATATATGTTTAAAAGAAGACTATTTTTAACATTTATTGCAATAATAGGCCTAATTTTAAGTAAATTATTATGGTTTGAGGCTGGGCTTGGTTCTAAGCATTTAGTATTTTCGGCTATTAGTATAGTAGGCCCAATGTTAGGCTTTATTTGTGGTTTTCCAGAAATAATCATATGTTCCATATTTGTTTTTTTAATGACTTTTATAGCTAAGGGATACATAGGTTTTAGTATCTTTTATACCTTGGGTTTGCCTACGGCGGCAGCGGCCTTCTCGCTAAAAGTATCTATAGAGGATAAAAGAAGTTTAAGCTTTTTAATCAATGTTATTGTTCCTATAGTATGTATGGTTTTATTTGCTATGCATAATGTTGGATCTGAAGCAGTGATGTATTCATTTTATTGGTTTATTCCGATGGTCATACATTTTATCAATGGTTTGTTAAATGCTAGATTTAGTAAATATTTTTTATCAGCATTAGCTAGCACATTTGTAGCACATGCTCTAGGAAGCATAGTTTATCTTTATGTGATGAATACTACTCCGGTAATCTGGAATGCGTTGATACCTGTAGTTGCTATGGAAAGATTAGCATTTTCAAGTGTTATAGTTGTTACGTATTTTGTTATTGAGTTTCTTATAAGTAAGATTTTTTCTTATAATAAATCTTTTCAAAAAATCGTAATTCGATAAAATTTTTCTACACTGTTTTAAAAAATTGGTCTAGAGTAAAATAATATTGGGGCGCTTGAAGGCGCCTCTGTGTTTATGTTTTTTTTAAAGAGCAGAGGTTTTAATGGAGCATCTTGCTATTATCATGGATGGTAACAGACGATGGGCAAAACAAAATGGTATTAAAGATCTTTATAACGATGCCTCTAAAAAATCTATTAAAAGATCTATAGAATTTTGTCTAGCAAATAATATTAAATACTTATCATTGTATGCTTTTTCTTTAGAAAATTTTAATCGTTCAAAAACGGAACAGATTCTTATATTTAGGCTTCTTGCTGATACTATAAGAGCAGAGCAACCTGAAATGATTAAAAATGGTGTAAGGATGCGTTTCATTGGGGATAGAAATTTTTTCCCTGAGCATCTTAAACCAATGATTGAAAGTGCAGAAAAAGAGACTTCTCATTGCAATGCTCTTAATTTAAACATTTTATTTTGTTATGGCGGACAGCAAGAAATTGTTCAAGCTGTACAAGCAATAGCAGCAAGGGTTAAATCAGGTACGATGTCTATTGAAGATATAACAAGAGAAGAAATAGAAAATGCATTATGGACTGCTGGCATTCCGAATCCTTCATTAATTATTAGGACGGGTGGTGTTTCTAGGTTGAGTAATTTTTTTACTTATCAATCTGCATACAGTGAAATGGCATTTTTGGATTGTTATTGGCCTGAGCTAGAAGAGATGCATTTGAAGAAATGTGTTGATACATATTCGGCAACAAAGAAAAATTTTGGTCATTAAGATATGGAAATGCGAGTTGCAGTCATTGGTGGTGGAGCCTTTGGAACGGCATTTTCTACTTTATTAGTAGAGAATGGGTTTATTGTAAATTTGTGGTGTCATGAAGAGGATACTGTTACAGATATACAAACATTTAGACGCAATATCACATATCTTCCAAAAATTCATTTATCTAATAAAATAGAGGCAACAGCCAGTTTGCGAGAAGCTATATCAGGCATTGAGTGGATTTTTATTGCTGTACCAATAAAATATCTAAGATCTATTTTAGAGCTAGCTAGTACACATGCCAATAAAAATCATAAATGGGTTATTTTGAGTAAAGGTATAGAGCAAGAAACACTTTTATTGCCAACACAAGTTTTGGATGATGTATTGGGTTATGAAGCAATAAAATTTGTTTTAGGAGGTCCTAGTTTTGCTAAGGAGATAGCAGAACAGCTACATACTGCTGTTACTATAGCTGGTACTGATGCAAAATTATGTAAGAGTTTACAGGGGATTTTGTCTAATAGTTATTTTAGACCATATTTATCTGATGATCCTATAGGTGTTCAAGTTTGTGGAGCATTAAAAAATGTTTTTGCTCTAATGGCTGGTATAGTTATTGGTGAAGGTTTTGGAGATAATACAAAAGCATTTTTGTTGACCATGTCTTTTTGGGAAATGCGTATACTAGTTGAGTTTTTTGGTGGTGATAAAAAGACTATTGATGGTTTTTCAGGGTTTGGTGATTTAATTTTAACATGTACAGGTTTACTTGGTAGAAATTTACAAGTTGGGAAAATGATAGGTTCTGGACAGCCTATAGAAGAGATTGAAGATTCTGGCATCACAGCAGAGGGTGTTAATACTGTTCAATCTATATATAAGATTATTAATAAACATAAGTTGGATCTACCTATCTGTTGTGGTGTTTATAATATTATTTTTAATAGGCATGGTTTTCGAGAAATTTTGGACGAGATTATGCTTAGACCCTTAAGACAAGAACTCTAGTTATATTCTATTCTTGCAATAAAGTATTTTGGGGTATCACCTCTAAGTACTATTTTCCTATTAGGTTTTAAAATACGTTTTTGATTTTGGATTCCAGTTACAAGATAGTTTGCTTGTTCATGTAAGTTTATATTAATGAGTATCGTGGTTAGTGGTAAATCTAGAATTTTACTTTCATAAGGGTTAAGAAATAGTTTTAAGTCTGTATTTTTTGCCTTTATAGAAACATTAAGTCGTCGACCGGTTAGATTTACTATCGGAGTAGTAGTGTGCTGATTCTTTTCCTTCTTGTATAGGCACTGAGGAAGCAAAATTAATGAGCTCATTATTATAATTTTAAAAATTTTTTTCATTATTCTCTCCAATTTTCGTCATTATTTTTGCTAGCCTATAAGATAAATCGTACTGCAAAAAATATCAGAGGACAATATTTTATAATTTTTTTTATTTAAGTGAGATTATGCCAAAAAAAATAATTGTGATTAAGTCTTCTGGACAAGAAGAGCCGTTTTCTGAAAAAAAATATAGAAGTTCTTTATTTAGAGCTGGGGCTTCTGATGAAATTATAGATGAAGTTATTAAAGAGATGCAGCAAACAATAAAAACAAAAGTAACAACTAAAGAGCTTTATAAAGAAGCTATGAAGATTTTAAAAAAGAAGGAAAAATCTTCAGCAGGTAGATATCATCTTAAATATGCTCTTTTTGAATTAGGTCCTAGTGGTTATCCATTTGAGAGATTTATTGGAGATTTATTTGAGGAATATGGATATAGAGTTGAAGTGAGTAAGCTTATTCAGGGATTTTGTGTGACTCATGAAGTAGATATTATTGCACAAAAAGATAATAAGACATTATTAATTGAGTGTAAGTTTCATAATGCACCAGGTCTTTATTGCTCAGTCAAAACCTCGTTATATGTTAATTCTAGATTTGATGATATTAGAGAGTATGCGATCAAAAATAAATCTAAGGGAGTTCCTTTTGATGAGGGGTATTTAGTAACTAATACAAGGTTTAGTAGTGATGCAATTGCATTTGCTGAGTGTAGAGGGGTTAAGCTTATCGGTTGGCATCATCCTAAAAATGATGGACTTTCTAGGATGATTGATGAGAAGGGTTTACATCCTATAACTTGTGTAACAAGTTTAAAAAAGGCAGAAATTAGAAAATTAATTTTACAAGGTATTGTTACATGTCGTGATCTTTGTAAAAATCAACAGTCTTTGAAAGATTTGAGACTTGGGAAAGAGCGTTTTGATGAGGTTCTAAAAGAAGCAGGCGGTATCTGCAAGATAGGAGATTAATTATGAATCATGAACATCATAACCACCATGATATGGTTGAAGAATTTAAAAATAGATTTTGGATAAACTCTATCTTATCTATTCCAATTTTATTGTTATCTGTAGAGATTCAACATTTATTGCATTATTCATTATCATTTTCTGGAGATGTTTTTGTTTTAGTAGTGCTTTCTACGGTGATTTATTTTTATGGTGGGCTTCCTTTTATGCAGGGATTTTTTACTGAATTAAAAGCTTTGCGTTTTGGGATGATGACACTTATCGCTTTAGCTATAACCATAGCTTATACATACAGCGTTGCTGTCGTCTTTGGTTTAAAAGGAAAATCTTTTTTTTGGGAGTTGGCTACTCTTATTGATGTAATGCTATTAGGGCATTGGATAGAAATGCGTTCTGTTATGGGCGCATCTAAGGCTTTAGAAAAATTAGCGGCACTTATGCCTAGTATTGCTCATTTATTAATGCAGGATAACTCGTTAAAAGATATAGCTATTACAGATCTTAAAAAAGAGGATAAGGTTGTTGTAAAACCAGGAGAAAAAATTCCAGTCGATGGTGTAATTTTAGCTGGTGATTCTGAAGTTAATGAAGCTGCTCTTACTGGTGAATCTAAACCAGTATTTAAATCTATAGGTATTAATGTTATTGGTGGTTCCATTAATGGTACAGGTTCTTTAACTATACAGGTTAAGAACATTGGAAAGGACTCCTATATTGCTCAGGTTATAAAAATGGTTCAGGAAGCCATGAAGAGTAAATCACGGGTTGCTGATATAGCCAATACAACAGCTGCATGGCTTACTATAATAGCCATTGGTGTTGGATTAAGTACTTTTTTAATATGGAATGCCATTGGAAAACCACTAGCGTTTAGTATAGAACGCATGGTAACTGTAATGGTTGTTACATGTCCGCATGCTTTAGGCTTAGCTATACCATTAGTGATAGCTTGTATAACTAGTATAGCTGCTTCTAAGGGTTTAGTTATAAGGAATAGGGTAGCATTTGAACAGGCTAAGGATTTGAATGTGATTGTTTTTGATAAAACAGGAACATTGACGACAGGGATTTTTGAAGTTAGTGATATTGTCTCTTTAGGTGACTGGTCTGAGGAAAAACTTATAACATATGCTGCTGCATTAGAGGAATATAGTAAACATAGTATTGCAAGCTCTATTGTTCAATATGCAAAAAATAAAAAATTTTCTATACCCAAGGTTATTAGTGGAAAGACTATTCCTGGAAAAGGGACAACTGGGATAGTAGAAAACATTGAGTTGTTTGTAGGTAATGAAAAGTTACTTGATGATATTGGTCTTTATAATCAGAACCTTAAAATTTCTGAAAAAGGTAAGACAGTAGTTTTTGTGGCAACTAAACAACAACTTCTAGGTGTTATAGGTTTATCTGATCAGATTCGTGAACAATCATATAAGGCATGTATCCAGCTTAAACAAATGGGATATTCTGTTGCTATGATTACAGGTGATAATAAATTTATAGCCAATGCCGTAGCAAAGAAGCTTAATATAGACATAGTACTATCAGATGTTTTACCTGATAAAAAAGCCTCTGAGATAAAAAAACTACAAGTACAAGGTAAAAAAGTTGCAATGATTGGTGATGGTATCAATGATGCACCTGCACTAGTTCAAGCTGATATTGGAATAGCAATAGGAGCAGGTACTGATATTGCTATAGAAAGTGCAGACGTAGTATTGGTTAAAAATGATCCGTTTGCCGTTGTGGATATTATTAAACTTTCTAAGATTACTCAAAGAAAAATGGTGCAAAATCTTATTTGGGCAACAGGTTATAACGTTGTAGCAATACCACTAGCAGCAGGCGCTTTGTATAATCAAGGAATTATTTTACATCCTGCTATCGGTGCATTAATTATGTCGATAAGTACTATTGTTGTAGCAATAAACTCAAGATTAATTAAATATTAGGACATTTTAAATTTAGCTGGTATAAGATCGCTATCATCATAAATTTCTGCAATTTTTGCAGAGTTGCGTGATAACCATAAAGAACCATCTGCTTTTCCGTGAATTTTACCAATAAATCTTATTTTTGCATTATGCTTACAATGCATACGTACCTGTTGAGAGAGTTTTTCAGTATTCCCAAAGAAACCTGCAAAGAAGTTAATGGTTTTATCATAAAACTTTCCAGTTGCTTGGATTAAACCCTTACCTTCTTTAGGACGTTTTTTAGTAGAATCTATTTTAGGAACATCTGTTAAAAAGATTTTATGAGGACTGTTATTGATGTTAAGAGTATAATATTTGTTAACACGCTCTATTTTACCTGTAGCAATAATTTTGATGGATTTAATTTTGTATGATGTTTTGCTTTCTATGATTGGTTTTAATTGATTAAGGTTAAATTTGTTATTTTCCTCTAGTTTGATATGTGCATGTCCATTTCTTGTCACATTAATTTGTTTAACGCCAGGCACAGTTGAGAACTTTCTTGCTAGACCTTCAGCACAATGCTCATCTACAAAACCACCAACTTTAACTTTTATTTCTTCTATTGTTGGAGCTACGGATGTTTGGATTATTAAGCTAAGAATTAAGAGATTTAGTTTTTTTGATATCATTATTTTCCTTTTTAGTTTTTTATAAGTGTAGAACAAAATTATTTTTTTTTAAAATTATCATATATTTTTGAAATTTTTATGCTATTTTTTTTAGCAGTACTTTTAAGTTCAAAGTAACATTTCCAGCCATATTTATTGAGTTTTATATTAGTAAAATTTATTTCTATATTTTTAATATTAAAATTTGTACAGATTGTTGTTGCAGCTTTGAAATTTCTAATAGATGGTTTGATTACAAGTTTATTGATTATTAAAGAACCAAATTTTTTAGTTAGATATGGCTTTAATTCATACATAATAAAGTTTTCAGGAGATGCTTTTTTGTTAAATAAACCATGATCTATTAGAAAGACCTCTTCGTTTTGATCATATTTAATTAAAAGTTTATTTTTGCTAAATGGAATGAACAGTGTTTTAGGCCTTGGTTTTGTAAGATAAAAGAAACCAATGAAGACCGTAAGTAATAAAGATAATTTCATGATTGGATATTTTTTAACATATTTTATTACTAAAAGAGTGCTGATTGGGATAATTATTATAAGAAGGGGATGTGGAGTAGCAAAGCCTATTAGCCAGCTTTGCTTGCCAAAATGTAGACAATATATAAAGAGTTTAGATGTTATGTTTAATAAATTAGTTAGGATTGTATTTGGTATTGATATTAATTCAGTAAAAAATATCAGAGAACTTAAAATTAAAAAAATAGTAATAAATGGTATAAAGACTAGGTTGCCCAAGAATGTCATTACTGAGAGCGGGAGTCCCCAAGAAATTAAAATGGGTAATGAGATGAGAGTAATATATAATTGTACAAATAAATGATCATAAAAATGTTTTTTTATACGGTATTTTATCTCGGACATGATAGGTAGAGATATTTCCAAAGTAGTTGACTACCTCCTGGTTGTGGTGGTGTCTTCATTACCCTTTTTATGTGTGTTAACATTTTTTCTAAATATGTTCGTTCATCATTATTTTTATAAGATATAATAAGTTTTTTACTGAAATATCCGAATAGTTCATTTAGTAAAAATAATGTTTCATTTTCTGATATGTTCATTGATTTAAGCTCACTACTAAAAGTAATTGGGTCATCTAACTTTTTTTTATCAATAAAATAATTAAGTAATGGATGTAATTTATTTTCATTTGTGCTTACAAAAGATTTAATAATACAGCGTGAGCGTATTGTTGGTAAGATTGCGCTTATATTATTAGTTAATAAGATAAAGTTGTAACCCATTGGTGGCTCTTCTAAGAGCTTTAAAAGTGTGTTTGAACAACTTTTACCAAGGGTCTCAGCTTTATGAATTATGAAGTAAAATTTTTCTGTATTATTTAGAGAGAAAGAAGTTTTTTGAAAGATAATTTCTATATCTTCGAGTACATAATAACTTTTTTGTGGTGATATGGATAAAACATGTGAATGTTGATTGGTAGTCAGTTTTTTACAATCTGGGCAAGAACAGTTATCATTTTTTGTAGGACAAAATATTTTTTTTAAGAAAATCTCTATTTCTTGTAAAAGTTTTTCTTGTTGAGTTATCCAAAGTTGTGTTTGCATTATATTAATATTTTTTTTATAGCGTTATATGAAGCTTCAGCTACCTTTTCTGTGGGTAGTGACCCTTCAACCCATACAACATTATCTTTATTTTTAAAGATATCTTCAAATCCACTTTTTACACGTTGCCAGAATTTAATACTTTCTTTTTCAAAAGATGTTAAAAGAAGTTTCCTTCTAAAAATACGTTCCAAGGCTGTTTTTTCATCAAGGTTGATATATATAGTAAGGTCTGGTTGTATATCTTGCATACACCAACGATTAATTACTTTTATAAGATTTATATCCAGATTGCGTCCATAGCCTTGATATGCTAATGACGAGTCTGCCATTCGATCTGAGATTATAATGCTACCTTTTATTAAAGCAGGGATAACAACTTCTTCAAAATGTTGAGCTCGATCAGCAGCAAATAATAAAAATTCAGCCTTGTCACAAACAAGATTTTTTTCTTGTTGTAAAATATTACGTATTTTTTTACCAAGATTGGTTTGTCCAGGCTCTTTAGTAAGAATAATATTTTTGCCTTCTTTTAAAAACATTGTATTGATGTTGTCTAAAAGAGTGCTCTTTCCTGAGCCGTCTATACCTTCAATAGTGATTAAGAAGCCTGGATATTTTTTCATATTTTAAATTGGTCTAGATATGGTTATATTTTTATTTAATGTATTAGTACCAAAAATTTGCAGAGTAGTGCAAATATAGTTTACTTCTTCTTCAGTTAATTCAGGCCAGATAGGTAAAGCGAGTATATTTTGAGTAGCATTTTCTGCTACCGGACAAGCAGATATAAGTCTAGAATCTGTTTGTAAAAACTTTATTTGATTCAATGCCATTGGATAAAAAATATTATATCCAATATTATTTTTATTTAGGTACTCAATAAGCATATCTCTATTGATTGTTGTTGATGATATTATTTGTACGCTGAACTGATGATAAGTATGCTTACCAACTTTTTCTATTGGTAGTTTTAAAAAAGATAGGTTACTGAGTTGTTTTCTATATTGTTGAGCTATGGATCTACGTTGTTCATTTAATTGATCTATAGAATCTAGTTTAACTCCTAAAATTGCAGCTTGCATGGTATCCATACGACTATTAATACCATACTCTACATAATCATATTTTTCATATCGTCCATGGTTACGTAGCATTTGTATACGGCTAGCGAGTTCATCATTATTGGTAGTTAGGCAGCCAGCGTCACCAAAGGCGCCTAAATTTTTTGTTGGATAGAATGAGAAGGTTGCAATATCACCAAAATTACCTGCCATTTTCCCATTGAGTTCTGAGCCTATTGATTGACATGCATCTTCAATAATCCAGAGATTCCATGCTTTGGCTATTGCTTGTATTGCGTCATAGTTAGCAAGCTGCCCAAAGATATTGACTACCAAGATACCTTTAACTGGATATCCAGTTTCTGTATGTATGGCGACATTGTTTTGCATTTTAGCATAGGTCTCTAACCATTTCTTTATGGCGATTGGCGAGATATTGAAAGTATCTTCTTCTATATCTATAAATACTGGATGACCATCATGTGCACTTATCTCAGAGCTTGATGCTATAAAGGAAAAAGGTGTTGTTAGGACTATGTCATTTTTTTTAAGATTAATAGCTTTGAGAGCTAACCAAAGAGCGTCTGTACCAGAGTTACAGGTTTTGACGTACTTAACATTAAGATACGATGCAAGTTTGGATTCAAATTTTTGTATAAATTCGCCCCCTACAAATTGTTGAGACTCTAAAATTTCATTTAACGCATTGTTAATTTTTGATTTGTTTGTTTCCCATTGACGTTGTAATGAAAAAAATGGAATTTTGTTTTCCATTGATTGCCCTTTATATGTTTTTTTAAAAGTGATCTTTTTAGAATAAATGTTAACTAAATTTTGTTAAGCAAAATCTATAAAAAAAAGGTTTATAATGCAAAATAACTTATATTTATTATTAAGTCGCTATTGTGATATATTATTATGATATAATTTTGAATTAATAGGGCTAATCATTTAAATATTATATAATATTTTCACTTAGAGTTTTTTATTTTTAATATTATATTTGCTGTATCTTTACATGAAATTGTTAAAAATCACGATTATTTAAAGATTTTTGTAGCATTAAAAGCTAGAATTAATCCGGATCCATTGGATAATCAAAGACGTATACCTTTATATATGACTTGTGCTAATCAAGATATTCAGACAGTTGATCTATTTTGTTGAGATATGGTGCTAATCCTAAGCTTAGAAACAGGTTTTGAGATGGTTAGACGAAAAATGAATGGATATATACTTAACATATTACATAAACCTAAATTATTGGAAGAGTTAGCTGCTCGGGCTATACCTAAGAATCCATAAAGATCAATAGGTTTTTCTGCCAGTAGTTTTTAAGTCTATAATTATGGCTGCTGAGTATAGAAAAGGATAGATTTTTATTTTACAAGTTTTAAGCTTGTTTCTATTATTTTTATATGAAATTTTTTCTTGCAGAATTGGGGATCCTGATTTAACTTGTACGGATTGTTTTATGTATATCGTCTGAAATTTATTATATATGTTTATTTTTCTAAAAATGGTTACTTTATTTAGAAAAATGCAGTGTTTTTGCTATATGTGTAAAAAAGTTTAAACTTATGGCAAAACAAATGTTTATTGTCATGAATTAATGGCTTAAGGAAGAAAGGGTTTTTGTGGAATCACAAGTGAATATAGATATAACCAAGTTGATAGATCAGACAGCCTTTTTATTGGAAAAACAAAGAGACTCAAAAAAGTATTGTAGTGAGCAGTTTGAGGAATTTCTTGATCTAGTTGAAGAAGAGATTAGTTCACTAGATCCTGTTATGGAGAAGGATAAGGTTGAAAAACTTAAGGCTATAGCGGTTATCGTTCGTGAACAGCTTTTAAAGTTTGATAAAGAAATTAATGAAGATATTACATTTTTAGAAGAGCAGCTTGGAGCTATCCAAGAAATTAAAGCTAATAAGGATCCAGTAGCTGCAGCTAAATTGCTTAAGATTCTAATGAATGGGGAAGAAGTTCCAGATACGAAAAAGTTCAAAGAAGAGGTTGAAGCAGAGGCATATACTTCTAAAGAAAGCTTTGTTTCTATACTAAATGATCTTAAGGCTGTATTACAAGAAGGTGGCCTTGATGAACTTTTAGTATACCTTCAAGATTTAAATGAAAATGAGTCTGAAGAGGAAGAAGAAGAGTTTGAAATAAACTTTGATTCTGAAGAAGATGATGAATCAGAAGATTGTTGTGAAGATGAAGATTCTGATTGTTGTGGAGAGGCTTCAGCTACTCACAAGGATAAGAAGTGTTGTGGTAAAGGTGATTGCGGTAAGGATGGCGATTGCGGTGATTCTTGTAAATGTGATGATTAACTGGGTTTATAAGGCTTTTTGCAAGCGATTAATAAAAGTGATAACTTTGTTATGACAGAAAAAAAACTTTATATAGCTCCAGGATGTATAACCTGTGGAGCATGTGAGTCGGTATGTCCAGAAGTCTTTAAGGTAGCAGGGATTTCTATTATAAAAGATGATGTGGATGTAAAGGATCATGAACAAAGGATAAAGAAGGCGATAGAGATCTGTCCGGTGAGAGTAATTAAATATGAAGAATGATACTAGCAGTATTCAACAACCAGGTAACAGGAGACGTTCAATGGGTGTAATAAGCTTGCTAAGAGAGGCTTTTGTTTCAAAGAGATATAAAGAGTTAGATTTATTTAATCAGATAAAGGAAACCTTGGTTGTTGATGATCAGCAACTTTATATAGGTGATCTATTAAAAAGAGCAGCAACTCTTTTTTCAAATAAAACAGCTATTATTTTTAAAGATAAGATTATCTCTTATAAAGAACTTCATTTTAGGTCTATTTTATTATCACAAAAACTTATATCTTTAGGTGTTAAGCCAAAAGATAAGGTTTTAATGTGTTTTGAGAACTCTATAGATTTTGCTATAGCTTATTTTGGTATTTTGCAAACAGGAGCAGTTTGTGTGCCATTAAATATTTTTTTACATGAAAAAGAGCTGGGCTATATCATTAATGATGCAGAGGTTTCTTTTGTTATAGCATCTAATGCTTTGGCTCTCAAATTTAATAAAGCTTTAATTACAGTCTTAACATCTGATGACATAGATTATGATACACCTGTATCTCATAGTGAGTTTCAGTCTATAAAGCTTGAGCAAAATGAAATGTGTTTACTTCTTTATACTTCTGGGACAACAGGGGTTCCTAAGGGAGTTATGCTTTCATCAAAAAATATTATTACGAATGTTGTTCAATGTACGGCAAGACTTGGTTCTGTTATGAGTCTTACTATGAGAGCAGATTCTAAAACAGGGTTTTTTGAAGCAGATGAACGTTTTTTTGCAGCTTTGCCATTATTTCATGTATTTGCACAAAATAGCTGTATGTGGTTTCCATTCTTGATTGGCAGTTCTATTATTATGGTTCCTAAGATTGAGAGAAAAGATATTTTGGAAGGTCTTAGTAAAAAACCAACAATTTTTTTTGGAGTTCCTGCACTTTATGGTTTGTTATGTTTATTAAAGACTGCTCCATTAGATTCAATAAAATTTTTTGTTTCAGGAGCCGATGCGCTACCTGATAAAATTCGTTCTGCATTTTCTATGATTTATGGTCGTAAGATTTGTGGTGGATATGGCCTAACAGAGGCTTCTCCGGTTACTGCCGTAAATATAGATAATAATGAATGTAAAAATAATGTTGTTGGAAGTCCTTTGATGGGTATAGAATGTCAAATTAGAGATGAAAACAATAAGATTTTAGAGTTTGGACAACGTGGAACATTATGGATACATGGTGATAATGTAATGTTAGGTTATTATAAATCGGAAGAAGAGACTAGTCGCGTTTTACAAGATGGATGGCTTAATACTGGTGATCTAGCTTGTTTCGATGAACATGGACATCTTGCTATAGTTGGTCGATCTAAGGATTTAATTATACATAAAGGTTTTAATATTTATCCTCAAGAAGTTGAAAATGTTTTGTTAACTTATCCTGCAGTTTTCAAAGCGGCTGTTATTGGTCAGGCCGATGTCAGTGTAGGTCAGGTTCCTATAGCTTATGTAGCTATAAGGGAAGATTCAGGGGATCTTGAATTGAAATTACGAGCATTTTGTATGGAGCGACTTGCAACATATAAGGTTCCACGTAAATTTATATGTTTAGATGATTTGCCAATGAATGCTACCGGCAAGGTAGATAAAAAGATTTTAGAAGGAAATTATAAATAATATGTCGTTAATACATTTAAAGATTATGTTGTTTTTCTTTGCTATGTTATTTGCAGCTTTGTTTGCATTTTTAGAAACGTCATTTACTGCGTTGAGGTTATTCAAGGTTAAAGAGTTATCTAAGCAGGCATCTAGGTTTAAATGGCTTTTTGATGCATGGGAGAATAATCCTAGGCGGATTCTTATCACAATATTAATAGCTTCTAATCTAGCAGATGTACTTACTTCTGTTTTAATAACTGATATAGTGCAAGGCATGTTAGGTGATACAGGTTTATCATTAGCTATTGGAGTCTTTGTAGCAACGGCTTTAATTTTAGTATTTGGTGAAATTTTACCTAAGAGCTTTGCTAAGGCGCATCCAGATGCATTTTTTAGTTCTTCATTATGGTTAATTAATACATTATTTTATATTTTTTATCCAATGGTAACCGTTTTAATGATGGGTACAGACTTTTTGACTCGTAGGTTTGGCGGTAAGGTGTTAATTGATGTTGAAAAGGCTGATGTTATAACTGAAAAAGAGATAGAGTTCTTAATTGGCTATGGTGATGAAAAAGGTGTTATAGAATCTGAAAAATCTGTAATGTTACAAAATGTTTTCTCGTTAGGCGAAACGTTAGCTAAAGAGATTATGATTCCAACTCCAGATATAGTAGCTATTAATGTTGATGAGACTTTAGAAAAAGCTATGGCCTTATTCATTAAGTATAAGTTTACTAGGTTGCCTGTATACGAAGATAAGGATGATAATATTATTGGTATTATACATCAGAAAGATGTCTTGGATCTTTTATATCATAAAGAGAAGAAGTCTCTTAGGGAGTTGGTAATACCCGTATTATTTGTTCCTGAAACTAATAAGATTAATCAGCTATTAAGAGAGTTTTTGAAAAAACGTTTACATATGGCCATGGTTGTTAGTGAGCATGGTGAGGTTATCGGTCTTATTACCCTAGAAGATATAATAGAAGAGATTGTTGGAGAGATTGTTGATGAACATGAGAAAGTTCATCATGAAGTTGTTCCATTGGAAGATGGAGGTTGGCTTGTTGATGCAAGAATCGACTTAGAAAAATTAGAACCGATACTTAAGCTTAAATTTGAATCAGAGGAATCTGTAACACTTGGAGGGTTTCTCGCTGAGTGTTTACAACATCTTCCCAAAAAAGGTGAACGTGTGCTTTATAAGGGATACTGTTTTCAGATACAGAGAGCAACTTCTAGACGCGTTCAACAAGTTCTAATATTTGAAGAAAAAGAAATTTAATAATTATTTCTAAACTTATAACCTATAATCCCCATAGTTAATAATGCAAGATAGGGTAGTAAGTATATCAGTCCTGCTTCAAATAAATTATTAAATGATGAGTACATTAGGTAACCACAGCTTGCAAATGAAAGAATGCCTAATATTATTTTATAAGCATTGTTTTTATTGATAATAAAGAAAGCTACTGTGCTCAACAGGTAAGCTATAACTACACCAAAATCACTCATTGTTATAAGGCTTTCAATATTCTTTGTAAGTGTTAAAAATCCGATTACTAAAAATGCTTGAATTATTATGCATACCCATGGACTTTGATATTTGTTTAGCATTGTAATAGATTTCGAAAATGGAAGATTTTTTTCTTTTGCTATAGAAAATAGGTTCCAATTATTAGCATAAAACATACTGTAAGAACCACCTAAAAATGATGACAGTATTGATAACTGCACAATAATAGTTCCCCATTTGATTATAAAGGGGTTATTAGTAAGTTTTGGGATTATGTCAGTAAATGGGTTATTAACAATAGGGCCATGTATAGCAACAATTAAGAACTGTATCAGTGTATAAAGTCCAATAATAGTAAACAATGAGATTAATATAGCCTTAGAAGTGTTCTTTTTCCCATTTTTAATTATATGGGCTATGGCACAACATGCTTCTATCCCAATATATGCAAATAATACTATGGGTATACTTTTGAAGACATGTGTAATATCAATGCCTGGTTGAGGCACAAGATTTTGTACTTTAAATAGGAAAAAGGAAGCTATTATAACCAGTAAGAATGGAATAGTTTTTAAGAAGGTGAAAAGAGCTTGTATTGTTTCTAAGATCTCTATATTAAATAGGTTAATGATAGCGAATAGTATTATGAAAAAAATATCTGTACCAGTATCGGATATATGTAAAAATTTTAATACTGGTTGTAGTAGCCCAAGGAGCTCTGCTAATTTTCTAAATTCATGTAGGATAACAGCGTTTCCTGCCGCTGTGCCAACATAGTATCCCCAACCGCTTATAATGCCCCAAAATGTTCCTAGCGTTTTATCACTGTATACATAAAGACCTCCGGATACGGGGTATAATGTAGAAAATTCTGCTAGTAGAAGTACTAAGGGTAGTAAGAATAAGCCTACTACTAACCAGGAAAGAGCAGCATAAGGACCGCTTTTTTGGGAGAGGACATTAGCGCTTATAAAGAAGCCGCCACCAACAACAATATTAACATTTATTAATATTGCTAAAAAAAGTGATATTTTATTTTTCATAACCTATGTTCTTTTCATTAATTTTATACAAAACAAGACCAATAATAATAACAGCTACAAATGCTAAAATGTATATAGCTTTATCAATTTCATTGTAGCTGTAATAACCAAGTACACCGCATGAAATGAATCCCAGTATGGTCTTTAATAAGCCTAGGCTATTCCGTTGTCTTTTTTGAATAATAAATAAAGAAATAAGTGTTAGCACAAATGTTACTAAGAGTCCTAGATTACTGATGGCCAATAAAATATTTATATTATTAATAAGTGTTACAAATAAATATCCTAAGCCAGCCTGCAAAAAGATAGCTACTATAGGTTGATTGTTTTTATTGACCTTGCTTATTACTGATGAAAAAAATAAAAGTTTTTCATTAGCCATTGCTTGGAGTAAAAAGCTAAACGATGTTAACTCTGCATAAATCGAGTTAGTTATGGCAATGGCTATTATTATAGGGATAATTTTTATAAGCCATGTAACTTGAAAAGGGAGGAATGAGACAAATGATGGTGCTCCTAAAAGAGCTAAATTTTTTGCTCCCATTATTCTCAAGACACCAAAATTAAATACTGTAAAAATTAACATTGTTATGAAAAAGGCTATTAATATGGATCTGGAAGCATTCTTGGGATTTCCCTTAATTCGATGACTTATGCTTGCAGCTCCTTCAAAACCCCAATAACCGAAAACTGCTAATGGGATAGTATAATGTAGGTTAAAAAAAGAACTATTTACTGAGGGGATATCCGCAGGAAATGAATAGATAAGAATAATACCTATTACAAATAAGACAGGTAACAGCTTTAGAAAAGTTAAAATGTTTTGGATTTTACCTACTAATCCTAAGCTAAGTAGAGATATTGAGCATATTCCTGCAAAAAACAGGGTGTTAAATATCAGGTAATGAGAGTTAATCCAGTTTAAGCCTAGGGATTGGATGAGGATTTCTCGCATTGATAACATTTGCATGGCTTGTATTGCTACATAGCCTAAGAAGTAAATCCAGCCTGATAGAAAACCAATAGTTTTCCCAAGTCCTTTCTTTGTATAATTATAAAAACTACCTTCACCTGGAAAGTATTTTGCCATTTCTACAATACATAGAACTATTGGTAGTAGAATTAAGGCACTTCCTACCCATCCAAGGTAGCTTATTGAGCCAGCTTTTTGAGCCATTAGTTTGGGTGTAATATAAATTCCGGCACCAACCATTAAATTAATATTGAGTAACGTTGCAGTAAATACAGAAACTTTAGCTTCTTGCATGATTTTTCTCTTTCTTAGTACTGAATTATATATAATTAATTTAACAGAAGCTGCTCTTTATTGTAAGTATGGCTGCACTTGCTTCAATTTTATAATTTATATATTCTAGATTCTCCAGAGGAATATGTGTGTTAATAATGTTATAGAGAAGGTTATTTATATGACTAAAAATTTCTCATCAATTACTATTCTATTGATGCTTTCTATGTTGGCGACCTTTACAGGTTGTTGGAAAAAAGGTTCTGATTCTAATCTATCAACTTCTTCAATTGCTGAAGTAATGCTAGGACAAGAGGATGCTAAGCCGTTAGTCTTTTTAGGTAAAGATAAAGAACCAGTTTTAACTGTATCAGAGTTTAATAAATATTTAGTTCAAATAATGAAGATGTATCCACAACTTGGTAGCGCTGCTGATGTTGATAAGTTACCAGTAGCTTTCAAAAAGAATTTTTTGAATAAAATTATTGAACAAAAATTGATTATTCGTGAGGCTCTTGCAAATAAATATGAAAATGGTCCAGAGTTTAAAAAGGCTTTAGAAGAATCTACAAAGCTTCTAAAAGATCATTTGCTTATGCAAGAATTTGAAAAACGTCTTATGAATGGTATTCAAATTTCAGAAGGTGATTTGAAAGCCGAATATAATAACAATAAAACTAAGTATATTAAAGAACAAGGTGGAGCGTTAGTTGCTGGTGTTAAGTTTGAAAATAATGCCGATTCTAATACATTCTTAGCCAAATCAAGGAATGTAGATTCTCCAAAATTCTCTTCTCTTGCTGTTAAGGAAACTGCTGGTCAATTTAAGAATTTTGGTAGAGTTGATGGCGATTCTAAAATACCTATGCTTTCAGAGTCTCTTAAGGTTGCTGTAGCTAAGGTTAAATCATTGCCTGCTGTTATCTCTGTTAAAGATGATAAAGCAAC
>CAZBHK010000004.1:0-117328 GCA_964491895.1 uncultured Pseudomonadota bacterium
TAGCTAAGGTTAAATCATTGCCTGCTGTTATCTCTGTTAAAGATGATAAAGCAACTTGGGTATTACATGTATCAGATAAAAAAGATACAGAATACTATGATTTCAATGAAATCAAGAGCCAAGTTGAAGCTATGATACGTAGTCAAAAATTCCAAGCTATTCTAGGTAAGGAAATGGAATCTTTGAGAAAACGTTATCCTGTTAATATAGAAGAGTCATTATTAGCAGAAAAACCTGTTGTTGCTGAAATAGCTCCACAGGAAGAACCTAAATCTGCTACTGTTTAATTTAATTGAGGGGTAAGGTAACACTTACCCCTTTTCAAAAAAAAGATTACTAATGAAAAAACTTATACTTTCCTTAATGCTTTTTGGTCTATTAGAAGCTCGTGTTGTTAATAAAATTATTGCACGTGTTAATGGTGTTAATATTTTGAAAACAGACTTGGAAAGACCGCGTATTAATTCTTCTCCATATTCATTAGAAAGTGCTATTACTCAGGAATTGTATTTTCAAGAGGCTACTAGACAGAAGCTTGTTCCTAGTAATTTGGAAGTAGAAAAGTATATAGCCTTATACAGAAGCGGTAATCAGCTTAAAGATCTTTCAGATGAAGAGTTTGCAAAGCATCTTCAAGAAAAAGAAGGTTTTTCTATACCCGAATTTAAAAGTGAGTATGCCAGGTATGTGGCTGTTAGTAATCTTATGCAGATAGAAGTTAAAAACAGAGTCTTTATTACTGCCCAGGAAGTAGAAGATTATTATAAAAAAAATCCTGAGTGGATAGATGAACGTTATAAACTTAAGACTGCGCTAATATCTTTTCAAGATGCGCCTACAGAACAGGATGTCCTTAAAATTAAGAAGATTGACTGGGTAAGTCAGGATGACTGGATTTATAAGGATAATATTGCAGAGAATATGTCTGTAATTTTTTCTCTCAAAAAAAATGAGATATCAAAACCAATCAAAACTCAGTACGGTTATCAACTTGTCCAGGTGATAGATAAAGAGTTAAGACGTAAAAAGACTCTTCAAGAAGCTTACATTGATGTTGAAAAAAGGCTTAGGGCAAAGAAGCTGGATAAGTTTGAAGATGAATATAAACAAGAGCTCAAATCTAAGGCTACAGTAGTCCATCTAGATAAATAGTTTCCCATTTGCTTCTTTTATAAGTTGTTATAGACTTATATTCATATATTGGATTTTTGGGCATAGATAGGGTTATTCATGAATATTTTTACAAGATCATTACTATTAGTAACATTTTTATCCTTTGCTGGACAGGAAGTGCGTCCAGAGTTCACTAATTCAGCTAGGTCAGCGCTTACCCTAGGTGTTGCTGCTTCTATAGTTGGTGGTGGGGTTTGGGTATATAATAAATTTATTAACTCAGAAGCCAAATTGAAACGAGCTGAGTTTATTCTTAAAAAAGTTAAAAATAATCCACTATTGATTTCTAATTTTTATAACAACAATGAGATTTATAAATTTTTATATTTTAGAGAAGACTATGCTTTTAACTGGTTTTTGATTGATGGTTATAATAATTTAGACAACATAAAGTTTAGTGTAAAAAAAGGTTATGAGTTGGTTGCTTCTGTAAAGGATTCTCCAGAGTTTAGAGATAGAAAGCGATTATTAATGCAAGAATTTGAGAATATTTTGCTAAAGGTCTCTACTCTTCAATTCCTTATCATAAATAATGATAGTTATAAATTTCAGTTGGACTTGTACAATAATCATTATAGAAAGGGTTTTTTTCTGCGTATCTTCACTGAACTAACTGAAGAAGAGCGTTGTAGACAATCTTATATCTGGATCTTGTAGTAAAGTAAGAGTTGTTACTGGACAACAACAGTCAACTGTTGTTGTTAATAATTATACTACTCCTGTGGTAATTCATTCACAGGTACAACCAGTACGGTAAGCTACATCTGTATCTAAGAAACAAAAAATTAAGAAAGTCTATCCAGAAACAAAGGATAATATTGCAGATAATATGTCTGTAATCTTTTCTCTCAAAAAAGATGAAATATCAAAACCAATCAAGACTCAATACGGTTATCAACTTGTTCAGGTAGTTGATAAAGAGTTAAGACGTAAAAAAACTCTTCAAGAGGCTTACGTTGATATTGAAAAAAGGCTTAGAGCTAAGAAATTAGACAAGTTTGAAGATGAGTATAAACAAGAGCTTAAATCTAAGGCTACAGTCGTCCATTTAGGAAATGGAGCGAAATCCACGATTTTTTAAATCCGTGATGTAAGCGACTATATATTATAAGTTAAACAAAGTTGATCTTGTAATATATATTAATAATTTTTATACTATTTGCATAAGATAAAAATGCTTTATGTTCATGAAATAAGTTTTGCATTGATAAACGAAAACCAAGTGATCTATGCAAAATACTTATATGTGTTATTCATGACAGAGACATAAATGCTGCAATAAATGTTTTAAAAATTGGACAGAATATGTCCCTAGAGAAGGGCAGACCCGAAGTTAAGCCTGTGGAGAGATCAACCAAGGTTTTTTCTAACAAGAAGAAGCAAGTTGGCTCCATGAAGCAGGAACCGGTTTCTAATGTAAGTATTAGGATGCACGGTAATTCATTACCGTGAGGATGTCACATAAATAGTTTCCCATTTGCTTCTTTTATAAGTTGTTATAGGCTATAACCATAGAATTATACAGCTTATATGGAGATTTTTATGAATAGATTTTCTCAATTATTATTATTTATCATCCTTATATCTTTAATTAGTCAGGAAACTCGTGCTGATAGAGGATCTGTTTTGAAGTTAGGATTAGGCATAGTTTCAGTCTATGTATTTGGTAAATTGATTCATTATAAATTCTTTAGTGAAGAAGCGAAAATGAAAAAACTTCAAAAAACCTTTAATGAGCTTGGGTATACTGCCTTTGTTCAATCTAATTTTAGTGACAAGAATGATAATTTAGATGCTATGGATTATAAGATAGGTGATGCATTAAATGTGCTTGAATTTATAAATAAGCCTAAGTTTGCAAGTAAGAAGAGTTTTTTAAAAAAAGAATTTAGAATAATATTAAATGAAGTGAATTTGAAAAGATCAGAAATATCTTTAGATACTCTAAAAAATAATATATTCATACAATCTAATTTTCCTGATGCTAACTCTATGTATAAATTTTTATATTTTAGATATGGCCATTCCTCAAGCTGGTTTTTGGTTGATGGTTATCGTGAGTTGCAAAATCTTATGGCTTATCATGTTGATCGTTCATTAAATCTAATGCAATCAATACAAGATTTGAACTTTATGGATAGAAAAAGGATTTTACAGGTTGAGTTTCAAATTATGAATAAAGAAATTGATAGGCTTAAGGATTTAATTTTGAATAATAGTGAGTATAAACAACAACTTATTATGTATAACGATTATTTAGCTGCAGAGGAAAGACAAAGAAGGTTAGAGCGTGAGATTAGGGAAGAAGGCCAAAGAAATAGGTTAATGCTTGAGGCCATACATAGGCAAAACTCATCAGTGGTGATTATTAGATAGCTATCCAGATCGCCAGTTCTCCCGTTTGCTACTTTTTCAAGTTGTTATAGACTTATATTCATATATTGGATTTTTGGGCATAGATAGGGTTATTCATGAATATTTTTACAAGATCATTACTATTGGTAACATTTGTATCATTTATTGGGCAGGAAGCGCACCCTGTGTGTTATAATTATACTACTTCAGATTTAATTAAGATCGGTGTAGGTTCAGCAGCTATACTTGGTGGTGGTGCTTGGCTCTATACTAAATTTTTTAGTTCAGAAGCCAAATTGAGAAGAGCTGGTGATATCCTTGCAGAAGTTAAAAGCAAGTCTTTATCTAATCGTACTTTCAATAATAGCTATGAAATTTATGATTTTTTAAATTTAAGATATGGGGGTTCTTATAATTCATACACAACACATAATACCCATACCCACGTAGCCTACTATCATAATTGGTTTTTAGTTGAGGGTTATAATGATTTTGAGTCTATATCATGTACAGTTTTAAAAGGCTTGAAATTGGTTGCATCTGTAAAAGATTCTCCAAAATTTACTGATAGGAAAAAATATTTAAAAGGAGAATTGGAAACTATCTTGCGAAATGTCTCTAGGCTTAAGTCTCTTATTTTGAATCACAGTAGCTATCAATCTCAGTTGGTCCTGTACAATGATCATTGTACAAAGGTAGCGCTAGAAGTAGCAAGGCAAAGACGTTTAAATGAAGAGCATCGTATACAACAAGAAAGAGATGATAGATGGTTAAGAGCTGTTACTGGACAAAAACAATCGAGTGTTGTTGTAAATAATTATACTACTCCTGTGGTGGTAATTCAGCCACAGGTACCACCAGTACCACAAGCTACCTCTGTAGAAGAAAAGTCTTCATTACAAAAACTTGTTAATAATGAGCAATCTGAGAAACAAAAAGTTAAGAAAATCTATCCAGAAACACCGGAACCAGCCTTTAATCCATTTGTTGATTAAAAAAAATCGCTTGACCTTAACATGATGTCATACCTTATCATGGTTTTTAAGGGGATAAAACGAAAGGTAAAACGATGGCGCAATGGCGAATAAAAGAGATAAGTGATCTAACTGGTATATCGATGCGTATGCTTCGTCATTACGATAAGGTTGGATTACTTAAGCCTTCTATGCGAGCCTATAATGGCTATCGTTGGTACTCAGAACAAGATCTTGTTCTACTGCAGCGGATTGTAGCACTTAAGTTTTTTGGTTTTAGTTTATATCAAATTAAAACAATAATGCATCAAAGTTTTAGCATTAAGGAAAGCTTGCATGATCAGCAACAGATGCTTCAAGATCAAGTTGAGTCCTTACGTTTGGCACTTGATGCCCTCGGTGTTGTACTTGAAAAATACAAGACATCAGAATCCCTTGATTGGAAACACTTGATAGACTTAATTGAAAGGTATCGCATGGCAGAAGAAATTAAAAATACATGGGCTTCAAAATTGGAAGGTAAACAAAAGGACTGGTATCTATCCTTTAGACAAAAATATCCTAAAGAAGTTAAGGCCTGGGAAGAAGCCGTTGAAGCTATGAATGTCGGTAAGCTTGGGGATCCTGAAGGACCTGAGGGTGAACGTATAATGAAGATATTCCTTAAGTGTAGAGATGCCGCTTTCAAATATGGCTCATCAATAAAACATAAAAAAATGACAGAGCAAGATGCCTCGGATCTAACGAAATATATTAATAAATGTATCTCAGAAGGAATTCCATTTACACCTGAAGGGGCTATGTGGAATGCAAAGGCTATACACGCTAGCCGTTTACGTTTTTGGGGACAACTTTATCAAGAGATAAAAAAGAATCTTGATAATGATCCTGAAGGCGAAATGGGAAAGAAGGTCGCAAAACAGTGGCGAGAATTCCTTGCTACGCAGTGTTTTGGTATGACAGTAGAATATGCTTTAGGTACTAAGCTTTTGTTGGAATCAGTTCAGACAAAATTTGCATTAAGGCAGGAGCCATTTCCTGTACAGGCTGAAGAAACGCAATTATTGCGTGATATATTGGCATTAGTATGGATAAACAATGCCCTTAAAGCTTCTTAATAATATGGCCCGATGGAAGTCGGGTCTTCTTTTTGTATAGATGGATTTCTTTGCTTTCTTGAGCTTCTTTGCTATCTTTCAACTATTAGTGAAGGGGTATAATGAAGCCTATTGTAGTAGTCGTTGGTACGCGAGCTGAAGCTATAAAGCTTATTCCCGTATATATAGCTATTAAAGAGACAGGTGCTAATGTCCTGTTGTGTGCTACATTTCAACATTTAGAGATGCTACAGCAGGTTTTAGACGTTTTTGTGGTTGTTCCAGATTTTAACCTTGGAATAATGAAGCAAGATCAAGATCTTTTTTATGTCACTGAAGCTGTTCTACAAAAAACAAAAGAGATCTATTTAAAAACTAAACCTTCTTTAGTGATGGTTCATGGTGATACCACTACAACTATGGCAGCAGCATTATCAGCATTTTATTTAAAAATACCGATTGCACATGTTGAGGCAGGGTTACGTACAGGTGATATAAATAATCCATTTCCTGAAGAGATGAACAGAAAGATTGTTGGACAGATTGCTACATATCATTTTACGCCTACTGCAATGGCAACGGCAAACATGATCGCTGAAGGCGTAAAAAGAGAAAATCTTTTTTGTACGGGCAATACAGTAGTAGATTCTTTGCATTGGATTAAAAATAAGATCTTGGCTAATGAAATAACTGTTGATAGTACATTGCAAATGCAGGTTGATGAATGTCGTAGAAAAAAACAAAAGATTGTTATTTTAACTGCACATAGACGAGAATCTTTTAGTGGTGGTTTACTACGTATTTTTAAGGCTATGAAAGATTTTGTAGAGTCACACAAAGATGTTTTTATTATTTATCCATATCATCCTAATCCCAATGTTATACAAGCGATTGAAGCGTCTGGTATAAAAAATGTAAAAAATATTATGGTTATACCACCACTATCATATAAAAATATGATATATCTATTGATGTCTTCAGACTGGGTTGCTACAGATTCTGGTGGTATACAAGAAGAGGCTGTAAGCTTGGGGCGTAGAGTTATTTGTTTACGAGATGTTACAGAGCGCCATGAAGCTGTATGGGAAGGTATAGAAATATTAACTGGTACGGATGAGAAACGTATACTAGATGCTATGAATTTTTTTTATAATATAAGGTTACCTGTTGAGGCTTCTTCTATTTATGGTGATGGGAAAGCATGTAAGCGAATTATTGCAATTTTGCGGGATAAACTAATACTAAATGGCATGGAGAGAAAACAGTTTTTTTTGAAGGAGATTGGATGAAAAAGGTTGTTGTAGTGGGTCTTGGTTATATAGGGTTACCTACTGCTATTGTTGCAGCAGAGAAGGGTTATGACGTTATTGGTTATGATATTGATAAGAATAAAGTAAAGAAGATACAAGAAGGTAACCCTGTTATTTTTGAGCCTGAGATAGCTTCAAGATTAGAAGCAGTTCTTACAACTAAGAAATTTTTTGCTTCCACTAAAATTCAAAAAGCTGATTTCTTTATGATAGCTGTTCCTACGCCATTTAAGAATGCTAAGAAGGCAGATCTGTCTTATGTAAATTCTGCTGCTAAGGAAGTTGCTAGTGTGATAGAACCAGGTAATACAATTATATTGGAATCAACTGTTCCAATAGGAACAACAAGTAAATTATATGATTTAATTGTATCAAAATGTGGGTTTAAGGATTTTTTTATAGCTTATTGTCCTGAGCGTGTTCTTCCAGGTAAAATTTTTAATGAGCTTATTAATAATGATCGTGTTGTTGGTGGTCTAACTGAAGAGGCATCAGAAAAGGCGTTAGAGTTTTACAAGTTATTTGTTAAGGGTAGACTTCATAAAACTGATGCAAAGACAGCAGAGATGATCAAGCTTGTTGAGAATAGTAGTCGAGATGTTCAAATAGCATTTGCCAATCAAGTAGCTGCAATGTGTGAAGAACAGGGGATTAATCCATTTGAAGTTATCGATATTGCAAATAAGCATCCTAGAGTAAATATTTTGAATCCAGGTTGTGGAGTTGGTGGACATTGTATAGCTGTTGATCCATGGTTCTTGGTTGAAACGTTTCCTAAAAATAGTTCTCTTCTTAAGATTGCTAGAAAGATTAATGATGCTCGACCAAGTGATATTCTCTCCAAAATTGATTTTTTAGTAGAGACTTTTGTTAAAAAGAATAAACGGAAACCTAAGGTTCTTGTTTTGGGTTTAACATTTAAAGCTGACGTAGATGATATTAGAAATTCTCCAGCAGTTGAAATAGCACAGGTTTTGGAGGCAAATAATAAGTTAAATCTTTATGTTTGTGAGCCGCATGTTGAGCTTAGTCAAATAAAGAAGCTTGGATTTAGTGAAGTGGTAACCTTTGAAGTTGGACTTGAACAGGCAGATATAATTGTAATCCTTGTTGGCCATAGAAAGTTTGGCGTACTTAAAAGTCAGCTTTTATTACAAAATAAGTTAGTACTAGATGCTTGTGGGTTACTTTATAAGGTTAAGCCTGGATTATTTAGAGGTGCACAGTTGACTAAGGATGATCTTCCTACTGATACAAATATGCTAAGTGATATCTTATTAACAACGTAAACAACTCCTCACTAAAGTGGGAAGCTTTATAGTCAACCATTTTTAACTGGTTGCTACATTCGAGCAATTTACTGTGCCCGTTGCAATATCGGCAGACATTGCAATTCTACGGATGTTTTGACTTGCATTCAAGTCACTGTGCCGTTGAATTCCACAAAATTTACATATCAAGCGATGTTTTTGGCGAACGCCAAGCTGTCCACAGACAGCACATATTTGGCTTGTATATGCCGGATCAACAAATACAATATTCAACCCAACTGCTTGTGCTTTGTATTTCACAAACGATTGTAGCTGCGCCCAAGCCCAGCGATGTAAGCGTGATCGCATACGTTTACCTGCTCTAATCCTACGACGAATATTAGTAAGCGATTCCATTGCAATCGTGTCGCACCCAGTAGTTTGTGCTTCATTAATAATCGCTTTGCTTATAACGTGATTGATATGTTTTACGTGTCGGGCTTCTTTGCCAGAGATTTTCTGCAAGCGCTGCCTGGCGCTCTTGGAACCGTTGGACTGAAGCCGTTTACGCAAAGCAAGAGCACAATCTTGTTTATGTCGCAATTCTCTACCTCCAAAAAGTTTTCCTGATGACGTTGCTGCAAGATTATTTTCACCAAGATCGACCCCCAATACATTGCCCTTGGGTATCTGTAGCTCACTATCTTGAATATCAAGAACTAGATTAAAAAACCATTGCCCCCGCTTGTATATCAATTCTGCTTCTTTGGCATAACTCCGTTGAAGATATGATTGTTGAAAAGCTCCCACATGCATTCGAACTAAAATACGCCCAGAAAGTGTGTAAAGAGAAATTGTATCATCTTTTAACGAATAGGTTCTTTTATCAAAATGGATACTTCCTTGTTTAAATACAATCCTTGGAACAGTTTCTGTCTTCTTAATTTTTAAAACCTTGTAAGCATCACAAACGTTTTTGATCACATTACATGCCATTTGCGAACCAAGCGCTGATTGCTCATTTGTTTGATTAAATCTGATTTGATAATAGGACAGGTGATGTAAAGCAACGCGATTCCAGCAACGATTTTCTCGTGCTATTGAAGCAACGAAATTACATGATTTATTGAATGCTTTCTGCAGCAGCGACAATACTACATGCTGCTCTGACGTTATATCTAATTTTATGGAAACAGTGCGACGCACTTATCGACTCCTGATAATACGTTCACTTTTATGATAACATTTTAATGTGTTTATTCCAATATTTTTGTTACCCTCAAATTTATAGTATATTTAAAGACCTAATAGCGCATTTCTTCCGCGACTGGAGTCGCAAGTTTCCGGCGCTCAGGAGAATCTATGAAACAGATTTTTTTAGATCAAGGTAAAATAATCTTACATGACGTTGCTATACCTGAGATAGGTGAAAAAGATATTCTTGTTGCTGTTCATTATTCATTTATAAGCTCAGGTACGGAAAACGCTACGATTACAGCTTCTGGTTCTTTATTAAAGCGATTTTTGAATGATGTTCCCAAGTATGGGAAGAAAATTAGTGATTCCATCAAAGAAAATGGATTACAGGGCACTATTTCTCTTATTAAGGGTAAACAACATCAGCTGTTGGAGTTAGGCTACTCCTGTTCTGGCAGAGTTATTAAAATCGGTTCTTTAGTAAGTAAGATCAAGGTAGGTGATTATGTTGCTTGTGCAGGTTCAGGTGTTGCTAACCATGCAGAGTTTGTTGCTATACCAGAAAATTTAGCCGTAATAGTTAAAGATGAATTGTTTTTAAAACAAGCTAGCTTGACGGCTATAGGTGCTATAGCTATGCAGGGTATTAGGCGAGCAAATTTGCAGTTAGGTGAAAAGGTTTGTGTAATTGGCATGGGACTTATTGGTCAGCTTGCTTTGCAGTTGGCTAAGCTTGCAGGTTGTTCTGTTATAGGTGTAGATATTTTGGATGAACGTCTTGCATTAGCAGAAAAGTTAGGCTGTGATAAGGTCGTTAATGTTCAAAGTAATGTTTTACAAGAAATTGCGTTTTTTACTGAGCATTATGGAGTAGATGCTACTATTATTACTGCAGCTGGTAGTGGAGTTATCATTGATCAGGCGATGGCGATTACTCGCAGGAAAGGTAAGGTTGTTCTGGTTGGTGATGTGAAGTTGGATTTTCAACGTGAGTTTTTTTATTCTAAAGAGATAGATTTTTTAATCTCATGCTCTTATGGTCCTGGACGCTATGATAACGTTTATGAGAAAGATGGTGTTGATTATCCGTACTCTTATGTTCGTTGGACAGAGAATAGGAATATGCAACTTTTTGTTAACTTGATAGAAGATAAAAAAATTAATATTGATCCGATTATTACAGAACAATTTGCTCTCAATGATGCTCAACAGGCATATAACTCTTTAAGAAAATCTTTGGGTGTTGTGATAAAATATAACCCAAATCAAATTGTTTCTACACAAGTCAATCCGGTTATAAAATCTTACAAGTATCCGGTTGGAAAATTGAGGGTGGGAGTCGTAGGTGCTGGTGGCTTTGCAAAGATTAAACTTCTTCCTGTTTTGAATAGCATTAATGATGTTGATATCACGGCAGTAGTGGATAGTAACTCAGCTAATGCTATCAATGTTGTAGCTCAGTACAAAGGCATAAATAGTTCTAGTGATTACAAGGATATTTTATTTAATGACTGGTGTGATATGGTTGTTATTGCAACACCGCATCATTTACATACAGAACAAGCGATTTCTTTTTTGCGAGCAGGCAAGGCTGTTTTCTTAGAAAAACCTGCAGCGGTTAGCGAGGATGATTTACAATCTTTGAGTCAAGTGCTCAAAGATGAGAATCAAAAATTTGTGGTGGATTTTAATCGCTCGTTTGCACCATTTAATCTTGCTATAAAAGCTGAAATTCAGAAGCGTACCTCACCATTAGTGATTACATACAGAATGAATGCTGGTTATATTTCTTTGGAGCACTGGGTTCAATCAAGAAAGAATGGTGGACGAATAATAGGTGAAGCTTGTCATATTTTTGATCTGTTTTGTTTCTTAACTGGTGCAAGACCTATAAGTATTACAGTTGGAGCTATGCATCCGAGAACTGATGGTCTTTTATCAACAGATAATGTTTCTGTACACATTAACTTTAATGATGGTTCTATTTGTTCTTTGTTATATACAGCTATTGGTAGTAATTATTTGAGCAAGGAACGCATGGAAATTTTTTATGATGGCAAGTCTATAGTTATGGATGATTATAAGGAGCTTACTGGCTTTGGATGTTCTTTGAATCAAAAATCTTCATCACAGGATAAAGGTCATAAGAAATTATTAGAAAAATTTGTAGAATCAGCATTGGGACTAGGTGATATAGTAATCCCTTTTGAAAGAATTTTGCTTGTAAGTAAAATAAGTTTAATTGTTGATAAATTAGCTCTTCAAGGTGGAGGCTTTGCATTTATTGATAAGGAATAATTGTGACTATTTTCAAAAAAGAGAAAAATTTTTTAATAGTTTTGTTTTTTATTTCATTGTTAATACGAGCCGCAGTTTTTCAGTTTTATTTAAGTAAGAATGGTAACTATTGGCAGATCGATTCAGGAGCTTATCATGAGTTGGCTGTTAGTATCTCTAAAGGTAAGGGTATTGTTGATAGTTTTGGACATCCAAGCTTTTATAGGGTTCCAGGGTATTCTATTTTTTTATCATTGTTTTATAAAATCGCTGGAGCCGATTATCAAGGAGATCAATATCCTAAACAAAAGGGAGTTTTTCTAGCGTTGTGGATGCAGATTATTTTAGCCAGTTTTATTCCACTATTAATCTTTTGGTTATCATTAACGCTTTTGAATAGTATTTTGTTAGCGAAAATTGCTTCTTTATGGGCGGCATTACATCTAGGCTTAGTGCTTTATTCTGGCTTTTTTATGGCAGAGTCTCTTTTCTTAATATTTTTCTTGCTTTTTGTGGTTTTATTTTTGAATTCCGTACATCTATTTTTTTGTCCATTAAAGGAGTTTTTTTCTAATGTTAAGGTACCTTTATATGAGTATGATTCATTTAATAAGGTGTACTCTTATGGTTTTTGTATAGAGCCTGGTTGTGAGTCATTGCCATTCATTGAACTGTTTTTTGGTAATAAAGAGCATGTACCTACAATGTCTTACAAATCTACTGCACCATTGAGTATAAATTCATTATTTGTAGCTGGTTTATTTTTGGGCTTAGTAGGCATAGTGAGACCTGTTGGCCATTATCTATTTGCTTTGTCTTGTTTAATGATTTTATTTTCCAATGCAACATTGAGAAATAAATTTTTTAAGATACTTGCTCTTATGGGAGGTTTTATTTTTCCTATAGCGCCATGGCTTTTAAGAAACTATGCTTTATTAGGTGCATTTTTCTTTCATACATTACCAGGAATTCATTTTTTATATTTGTCTGCTGCCAGGGTAGCCATGCATGAACAACAGTGTTCCTATTGGGAGGCTCGTGAGAATTTAAAGAATGAGTGGGATCATAGAGTTCAAAGTTTAGAGGTTGAAAAGGGAAGAAGGCTTAATGCAATTGAGCATTGTATAGAGGGTGAACACCTTGCGGTTAAGTATTTTGTACAAAATCCGTTCTTAACTTTAAAGACCTGGGCAACAGATATTTGTAGAACATTTTTATCATTATATTCTGCAGAGCTTTTATATCTGGACTCCGGAAGAAAAGAGGTAGATTATTTTCGTAAGGGACGGTCTATATGGTCGATGTTTGAACGTTATTTATTTCCTGCTACTGAAAATGTTTTATTAAAGGCTGTGATCTATTATGAAATTATTACGTATCTATTTATTCTTATAGGTTTTTTCATTGGTTTTATAATGTTTTTTGTAAATTTTATACGTAGCAAAAAGAGTGATATTGTAAGGGTTATTGCATGTGCGTGGATGCGATCTTTAGGATTTATGATATTATTTTTAATTATTTCGCTTGCTGGTGGTTATGCACGTATGCGGCTTCCTATAGAGCCATTTTTGATAATTTTTTCATTAAGTTATTGGATTTATTTATTTGAATTATATGGCTATTCTAAGAGAGCATAAATTTTTTCTAATTTTTTTATTTATTTTGTCACTATTGGTTCGCGGATTGGTGTTTGGTTTTTATCTCAGTAAAGAGAATAGATTTTGGAATTATGATTCTCCACCATATCACAGTGTTGCCATTCAGGTATCTGAGGGTAATGGATTTTTGAATAATGATGCCTCTCCTCATTTTTTGCGTGTCCCTGGGTATTCTTTTTTTTTAGCAGGCATTTACAAGGTTTTTGGGCCAGATAAAGTTAAGGCTCTTTGGTTACAGGTTTTTTTATCTAGTTTGATCCCACTATTAGTTTTTTGGTTAGCTAGTCTTTTTTCAACAGTCTTGGTGGCAAAGATTGCTGCATTATGGACAGTTTTTCATTTAGGTTTTGTTTTATTTGCTGGGTTATTTATGACCGAGAGTTTATTTTGTATTTTTTTTCTATTATTTCTTATTTATTTTTTACCAGCTTTTAATCTTTTTTTTACAAAAGAAACCTGTTCTATTTCTTATAAAAACTACTTTTTATCGGGTATTTTTTTAGGGATAGCCTCGCTTATTAGGCCGGTAGGTCATTATCTTTTATTTGTAAGTATTTTGCTGATACTGTGTTCCAACTTTATACTTAAGATACGTGTTAAACTAGGCTTTGTTTTAGTGTTTGGGTGGTTAACGGTTGTTTTGTGGTGGTTGTTAAGGAATTTTTTGATTACTGGTTATATATTTTTTCATACTTTGCCGGGCCTACATTTTCTTAAGCATGGAGCCGCAAGGGTTGTCATGGAAAAGGAACAGATTTCTTATTCGGAAGCTTCTGGAGCACTTGGGAAAGAGTATGGTGTTTTATGTAAGAAGGAAGGCTTGAAAAAAGGACGTGAATTATTTGAGATAGAGGCCTGTAAGTATGGGGAGTTAATTTCTGTTTATTATTTTAAACAGAATCCTTTTATATCAACTAAGCTTTTTTTGGAGAATATGTTTAAAACAACATTTTCTCTTTATTCTTCAGATCTAATGTTTATAGATTCAGGTGGTCAGTTACCGTCTTATGATAAGCGAGCGTTTTGGGATAAATTTAAGCGCTTCTTATTCCCTGAGAAATTTAGAATAATTATTTATTTAGAGATACTGTTATATCTATTTATAGTTGTTGGTTTTTTATTAGGACTTTTAAAAAGTACTATTGAGTTTAATTTAAACACCCCAATCAAGTTTTTAGCTATAATTGGGGTGTTTTTAGTACTTTCTTGTGTATGTGGTTTTGCTAGGCTTAGGCTTCCTGTTGAGCCCTTAGTAATTGTTTTAAGTCTGAACTATTGGTTTTATTGTAAGCATAGATTAGTAAGGTTGCTTCTTCCTGTTTGAATGGTGGACGGATATTAGTGCTGAGTGTATATTCAAATCCATTTCTATCTAAAATGCCTAGAACCTTTGCAAGTGTGTAACCTTTTGTTTTTATTGGATGATATTCTATAATCATTTGTTCTACCATTTTGAGTTTATTTGTTTCATCAAGATCTTCTAAGATAAAATGTTCTGCACCTTCAGTATCCATTTTTAAAAAATGAACAGGTTCGTTGATATATCTAGAGAGTTTTACGCAATCTATATTTTGAATATTATCTTTTGAAGCTGTTTGTGAAAAAATGCTATTGCTTGTTGCACCTGGGCTAAAATTAACAGTGATAGTACCTTCATTTTTATGTAGTGCTTTATGATATATTTCTACGTTAGATAGTTTATTATTTTCAACATTGGATTGTAATATTTCAAACGATGTTTTTTCTGGCTCAAATCCTGCTATTTTTGCATTAGGATATAGTTTTTTGAAGTATAGTACTGTCATACCTATATTACTGCCGCAGTCTATGATAAATGGATTTTTTATAGGAGATTTAAAAAAATATGTTCTATGTACAAATACTTCCTCATACAAAAGTTTTAATTCTGTATAGGATGTAAATTTAACATTAAAATCTAGAATTTTTTCGGTAAAATGTTGAGCTAAATGTTTTTCTGAGAAGAGCTTTTTTAGGAAAAATTTTATTTCTTCTGAAACTAGCTGCATTAATGAGCCTGTTGTATCTTCTTCTGTTGATTTTAAGAAAGAACCATTAAGCGCATTAGCCGTTATTGCCATTTCATGAATATTTGCGCTTATTCTTGTTTCTTTAGATGTTAATACCAACATTCCTTTAAGAAGTAAGCCTATATACAGCGCAGATAATATTGAAAAACTTATTAAGTTAGTTTTTGTTCTTAATAGTAGTTTAAAAAAATCTTTTTTTTCTTTAAATACTACTCTTAAAGACCATAAACCAAAAAGGATTATAGGTAAAGATATAAAAGGTATGCTAATTATAGCACTTATTGGAAGTAATATTGGTATAATCAGCGCTACTATTAATAGGATTGGTGTTCCTATAATAAATAAGCTTTTAAATAAAACAGTTGATAATTTTATTATTTTTTTATTCATTAAGTCTCCTTTTTAAAAAACATAGATTGAGTATAAAGAAAAATTTGATATGTTGAAGTTTATTGTTTTATGAAGATTAAGGAATAAATGGTAATGAATATTAAAAAGGCTGTAGTAATTGGCGCTGGTCCTGCTGGGCTTACAGCGGGTATAGAACTTCTTAAGACTAAAAAATTTCGAGTAACTGTTTTAGAACGAGATAATATTATAGGCGGGCTTGGTCGTACTAACGATTATAAGGGATATAAATTCGATATAGGACCACATCATTTTATTACTGAAGATCTTAGCATAGAAAAATGGTGGAAAGAATTAATGGGTCCAGACTTTATTAAACATAACCGATTTACTAGAATTTATTATAATAAAAGGTACTTTAATTATCCTTTAAATGGGATTAATGTTATTAAGAATCTGAGCTTCATAGAATGTGTTTCTTGTGTCCTGAGCTATTTAAAATACACACTTTTCCCTATAAAAAATATTCAATCTTTTGAGGATTGGGTAACCAATAAGTTTGGATATCGTTTATTTAGTATTTTTTTCAAGACATATACTGAAAAAGTTTGGGGTATTAGTTGTGATAAGATTTCTTCTGATTGGGCATCGCAAAGAATTAAAGGTTTTTCTATGGCAAAAGCCATTTTTTATGCCTTTTTTGGAAAATGGTTTAAGAAAAATGCACCTAGAACATTGAGTGATGAGTTTTATTATCCACCTTATGGCTCAGGACAACTTTGGAATAAGGTTGCTGCTAATTTAAAAAAGTTTGAAGGTGGCAAATTATACTTAGATCAAGAAGTTGTCTCCATTGAACATGAAGATGGGAAAATTATTTCAGTATTGGCCGGTGATAGTTCTGAAGATACTACTTTAAAAAGATATGAGGCTGATTATTTTCTTTCTACAATGCCATTAAAAATTCTTATTTCATCTTTAAATCCATTACCAAGTAAGGATATTATTAAGGCCGCTAATTCTTTGAGGTATAGAGGCCTTATTACAGTTAACGTTATTATTGATAAGAAGGATATTTTCCCTGATCATTGGATTTATATTCATGATAAGGGTGTTAAAATGGGAAGAATTGGTAATATGGGTAATTTTTCTTCAAAGATGTTAGCTAATGAAAATCATTCTTCTCTAAGCATAGAATATTTTACTTATATAGGCGAGGATTTATGGATGCTTTCAGATGAAGAGCTTCTTAAGCTCGGTAGAGAAGAGCTAGAAATTTTGGGGATTGCCAAAAAGCAAGAAGTGCTTGATGGCATGGTAGTAAAATCATCCGAAGCTTACCCGGTTTATGATGAAAATTATAAAGAACATTTGAAGACTGTCTTGGATTATCTTGGAACATTTTCTAATTTGTATCTCATGGGTAGAAATGGCTTACATAGATACAATAATATGGACTTAGCAATGCTTTCTGCAATGAAGGCAGTCGATGAGATTATAAGAACAGAGTCTTTTGTAGATAAGGTTGTGAATGTCAATGTTGCGCAAAAAATATAGCGATTCACAGTGGCTTGTTATTTTTTGTTTGATTTATATAGGGTTATCATCTTGGTTATTTTTTAGTATCAAGGAAACTCGATATAGGTTTGAGGTAGATTCATCTTCATACTCAGATCAGACAGAGAACTTTGAAAAATATGGAAGTTTTTATTTACCTGGGACAACTGAATGTTATAATCCATACTCAATAGGCTATCCAATATTTATGCTTTTTATTAGAGCAGTTTTTGGGCAGAATTATACCTGTGTTGTTATTGCACAGATGTTATTAATTCTAGGTATGATTTTCTTAATTTTTAAGCTTGCCGGTTATTTCTTTTCAAGAAATGTAGCCTTATTATCCGCATTTTTTACAGCTATTAATCTAGGATTTATTTTATATCCCCAGTTTATTTTAACGGAAACATTATTATGTTTTTTGATATTGGCAGGTATGGAACGGTTTGTTAATTATCTAGTGACAGGTAAATTAATGAGTTTAATTGTCTCAGGATTATTAATCGGTTGTTCTATCGTTGTTAAGGCTGCAGCATTGTATTTTTTAGTCTGGCTAACAGTATTACTTTTGATTAAAATTAAGAGTTTTAAAAAGGTATTTTTGTTTGCTGTGGCGTTTTCATTGCCAGTTGGAGCATATATAATTCGTAATAAGAATTTGTATGGCTACTATTACTTAAAATCTATCGATAGAATCAATTTATATCATTATTATCTACCAAGAATTTTGATGGACTATAAAAATATTACATATCAAGAAGCTAAGAAGGAAATAAGTCCTTATTATCATGCTAAAGAGCTCGCTTCTGGTGAAGGCTGGGAAGATGTTAATAAGTTTTTTATAGAGCAGGTAAAAAAACATCCATTTATAGCTCTCAAGGTATGGTTTGGAAATGTTTTTAAAACCCTTTTAGGTCTTTATACTAATCATTTAAAAGTTTTATTGTATGGTGATTATTATTTTGGTCAGTGTTCTTTTTTCAAGTTTACAGGATCTATTTGGGAAAGAGCTTGTAATTATTGGACTTTTGGTACAGATTCTAAATTTCTAATTTTACTTGGTATTATAGAATCTTTCTGGTCAGTGTTACGGTATATTGCCGTGATTTTGGGCTTTATATTTTTAATGATTAGAAAAAAATATTTTAGCCTAATTTTTTTTGGTTCTTATATAGGCTATTTTGCACTGATTACTGGCCATGATGGCTGTGGTCGTTTTCGGCTCAACTTTGAAGCACCATTAATTATTATATCAGCTTTAGGATTTATATTGTTGTCCTCCTTGGTTTTTAGGAAAAATATGCAAATTCTCAAGTCACATTATAAAATGAAATATTTGTAAAAAAATTATGTGTGGATTATCTGGTTATATAAATCTTTCTAAAAACTCTATAGATGAAAAAGTTTTGCATAAGATGCAGGCTGTTCAAGAACATAGGGGGCCTGATGATTTTGGAATCTGGAAATCAGACGTGTTAGGTATAGGTTTGTCCCATAGGCGTTTGAGTATTATAGACACCTCTTCAGCTGGTAAGCAACCAATGCAGGATATTGAGGGTACAGTAATAGTTAGCTTTAACGGTGAAATTTATAATCATCTTTTAATACGTAAAAGATTGGAAGCTCTTGGATATAAATATTTTTCTAACACGGATACAGAAACTATCATTTATGCGTACAAGGAGTGGGGTATAAACTTCGTTTATGAACTTGAGGGTATGTTTGCCATATCCTTGGTAGATGTTAGCGCTAATGAGGTTTATTTAATTAGAGATAGAATAGGTGTTAAGCCTTTATATTTTTCAGTAAATAGTAATGTAATAGGTTTTGCTTCAGAGATTAAGGCCCTTTGGGAGTTGCCAATTTCTAAAGAAATTAACGAACTTGCTATGTATCATTATCTTACATATTTGGTTACACCAGCTCCTATGACTTTGTACAAGAATGTTTATAAGTTACCAGCTGGGTTTTATGCAAAGATTAGTAGAGAGCGGGATATAACTTTTAAGGAATGGTATAGCCCTCTTAATGTATCTAAAATAGATGATAGCCTAATTAATGATGAACAGTATTGTGTTGAGCAGATTAGGTTATTGCTTAGGGACTCTATAAAAAAAAGGATGATGTCGGATGTTCCTTTTGGCGTTTTTTTATCCGGAGGCGTGGATTCTAGCTTAAATGTTGCATTAATGTCTGAATTTACCACTAAGGTAAAGACTTTTAATGTGGTGTTTGCTGATGGGTTAGAGTTTGATGAGCGTAAATGGGCACGTAAGGTCTCGGATAAATTTGGAACTGACCATCAAGAGATCGTGATCTCAGAAAAAGAGGCTTTTGAGTTTTATGAAAAAATGATTTTTCATCAGGATGAGCCTTTGGCTGATTGGGTTTGTATTCCATTATACTTTGTGTCCAAGCTTGCAAAAGATTCTGGGGTAACTGTTGTACAATGCGGTGAAGGAGCAGATGAACTTTTTTGCGGTTATGATGCCTATGCACACTATATTGACATTTATAATAAGTACTGGAAAGTCTCCAGTAAGCTTCCAAGTGTAGTTAGACGAGGTGTTTATAATTTGTTCAAGAAGGTTTCTGATCAAAATAATTGGTATTTGGATCATGTTAAGAACTGGGCTAATGATAGAAATCTATTTTGGTCTGGAGCAGTAGCTTTTAAAGAAAATTTTAAAACTCAAATTATGCATTCGCAATTTTCCTTACACAATGATCCTATTGTTTCTAAGATTTATGCAGGGTTAAAACAGCAGTATGATAGCTATTCTATAGTAGATTATCATCTTGGAGTTTTCAAAAAACTTTCTCCAGATGGAGATTTTTTAAGAAGCATGGTTTATCTAGAATTAAAACAACGATTACCAGAGCTTTTATTGATGCGTTTGGATAAAATGTCTATGGCCGCTTCTATAGAAGGAAGAGTTCCTTTTCTTGATCATAAACTTGTTGAGTTCGCTTTACAAATACCAATGAACTTGAAATATAGGAATGGTATTACCAAGTATATCTTGAAGAAGGCAGCTGAAGGGATTTTATCTAATGATATTATCTATAGAAAAAAGGTTGGATTTGCTGCGCCTGTAAAAAAATGGTTTCAATCAGGTAACTATTTCAAAAAGTATTATATAGATTCAGTAAATAGTTCTAGATATCTGAAGCAATCTACTATGAACAAGTTACTTCAAAGGCATGAGAATACGGATGTATCACCACAGCTTTGGTGTATACAGAATCTTATTAGCTTTTTGAAGTAATTATTATTTTTTCCTGTTTGGAATCCAGTGTTTTCATAGCCTTTAACTTAATAGTTTTTTCTCTTAAACCATAGGATTCTGAATAAAAAGCTTCTTCTTTAGAAAAATGCAAAGTTGTTTTTAAATAGGCTATCGTTTTTTTATTGTGAATGATCTCCCAAGTAAACTGATCTATTTGTTTAAGCTCGATTTTGGGATGAAAGTTAAGTGTCCAGGCTGTTTTAAAACTATTTTGTTTATTTATTTCAAAACAATCGGTTATTTCTAAAGATTGTTCTTCGTTGTTAAAGATTAAGGATCTATAAGGTATAATACCAAGGTTTTGATACTTTTTATGATAATTTATAACCATGGTGTTGTTAAAATTGTTTTTAATTATAGCAGTATCTTCTTGAACTACTTTGGGAAGTGTAAATAAATCAGTATGCTTTGGTAGATCTTCTATATAAAAGCTGTTATGGCTTTCTTCTGAACGCATAAGGTTACGTAGTGTAGGATTTCCTGTGTAAAGATATGTTCCTGGGTCAACAATTATAGGGATACCATTGATTGAAACAGTTATTGAAAGTTCATCGTTATGAAAGTGCCCTGTAGGTTGATTATTTCTATAGGTTGGGTGACGAAATGTTATATGCCAGTTTTTGTCTTTCAATATTGTTAGACCAAAGTTGGAATAATGTGATACGAAGTTATTTTTGTTAAATGTAGCAACTATTCCAGTTGTGATTTTACCACCATCGTTGTCACCTATTTGTACCAAATTGCTAGCCTGATCTGTACAATTGTTAAGAAATTTTAGCATTTTATTAAATCTTAATTTTAAAGCCTTGGGTAGCTGAAGATTATTGGCTTCTGAGAGTAATTTGAACTGTAAGAACATTTCAGTAACAAGTCTATGGTAGTTAGTGGAACCTTCATAAGAACTGCCATCAGGGTGTACTTGATGAAAAAATTCTTTCAAAAGTTTTTTATGGCACCACCGTAACCTTTTTTTAAAGTATTTATTCTCTTTAAAGAATAAGCATAGGTAGAAGTAGCCAAGCAGGTCTGCAAGATAATGGTTATTATTTTTGAAAAAGATTTCCCAATTATTTTCCAGATAATATGCATTGTTATGTAGATGTTGAATAAAAATTTGCCAAAATGCTTTAGGTATAGAGATAGAATTTTTAAAGAAGTGAAATGCCCAAAGAAGATTTACTGAGCGTATGGCAACTTCCATAGGGCAAGTCCAGTTAACTCCTTCTAAAAATTGATTTTGCTTTAGCCAATCTTCAACATGCTCAACAAATTTTAATGAATATTTTTCGTCTTTAGTTATCTCATAGGCTTTACCTAAGTAAATTAAGTGTTGTAATCGTGAAAGTTCCCATGGATATTTAATGTCATCACTATATTCTTTCCATTTTATTTCAGAAAAGTGCTGTTTTGTACCAAAAATTTTAAAGCAATTTTCCAAGGCTTCATTAGCTTTTTGAAGGATGATGTTTTTAGGGATATCTAATTGATTTATAAGTACTTCTAGTGAAAAGTTTGTGTTATGAGCAAAGGTTTTTTGAGTAGTTTGGTGTTTTACCAAAAATTGTAGGTAGCGATTCTGATGTTTCCAGAAAAAGTATTTACGAGTTACTTTTTGGTAAAAGAAAGATGTGAGCTTTGAAAGACCTACTTGGATAAGTTTATTTGTTATTTTTTCTAACAACTAAAAACCTTTGACTATGGACATTGTTAACGTATCTGATAAAAATAGTTTAGCATGTATTGCTATCTAGGGAGAAGTGGTTTTGAAAAAAAGTTTAAAAAATGTTTATAGTGTAGTTCTTTGTGGTGGTAAGGGAGAGAGGTTATGGCCTTATAGTAGGCTAGCTAGACCTAAGCCTTTTATCCCATTTCTTGGTAACACAACTCTGATTGAACAGACAATTAATAGAGCTAAGCTTTTTTCAAATAAAATTTGGATAGTTTCTGAGCAGCATAAGCTCTTGAATACAATACCAATTGACTCTATAGATAAAATTTTATTAGAACCCTGTAGTAAAAATACTGCAGCAGCAAGTTTATTGAGTTGTTTAGAGATTTATTCACAAAATCCTGAGGCAATAGTTGTTTTATTGCCAGCCGATCATTTTATTCCGGATGGTAAGGCCTTTGCAAACAAAATAATAGAGGCTATAGAAGTAGCTGGCTTAGACAAAATATGTCTTTTAGGCATTAAAGCAAGTAGGCCTGCTATTAATTATGGTTATATAGAAACTGTGCGAATCGGTGATAAATTTATTGTTAAGAAATTTCATGAAAAACCTGATTTAAAGACAGCCAATGAATATGTAACAGATCCAAATAAATTTTGGAATTTGGGGGTATTTATAGGAAGGGTTACAACATTTATAAAGGAATTTGAACAGAATGCTCCAGATATTTATAAAGATGTTCGATTTTATTTTGAAAATAAGGATGTCTTTAACTATAACAATGTGAAGAGTATTTCTATAGATTATGCAGTTGTAGAGCATAGCAAGAATATTATGATGGTTCCTGTAGAATTTTCTTGGAATGATATAGGAAGCTTAGACATTTTCTTGGATATTAATAAAAAAACTCAGGATAGCTCCTTAATAGAGTTTAATGCTAAAAATAATTTAGTTGATGTAAAAGATAAGTTAGTTGTCCTAATAGGCTTAGATGATCTTTGTATTGTTGATCAAAATGATGTTTTGGTGATAGTTGCAAAGCAGTACATTGAAGAAGTTAAGTCGGTTG
Source organism: uncultured Pseudomonadota bacterium (assembly GCA_964491895.1). Lineage (GTDB taxonomy): Bacteria > Babelota > Babeliae > Babelales > UBA12411 > CAZBHK01. The sequence goes on from CAZBHK010000004.1 coordinate 23,274, forward strand.
TAAAGATTCTTAAGGCAAATGATCAGGAACAGTTTTGTTAAGTATATATGCAAAAAGTAGAACGAATAATTATATTAAAAAGTATAGTAACTCGAATATTTCAAACTTATTATATGAGTCTTTATAGTTGCTTGTTAATGATATTAGGAATTATTGTTTTAGGATTACCTTTTTCTAATATGGGTCTTAAAGGGGATGATTTGGTTCTTGTTTATTCTGGTAAGATGAATTCCTTGAAAGATTTAATTCATATATTTACGAGCGATGTGACAAGCTGGGTAGAAACTTCCCATTCTAAGATTTTAGCTGCTTCTATTTTAAATGTACGTTATAGACCGTTATTGATGGTAGTTTTGGGATTGCAATATCATTTCTGGGGTACTAGTACTTATGGGTATTATTTGTTTAATGTATTCATTCATAGTTTCAATGCTGTATTAATATTTCGTATTTTTTCTTGGATGTTTTCTCCTCAGTATGCTTTTTTAGCTGCTCTTTTTTTTCTTTTTCAGTGCTCGGTTAGTAAATATTTATATATGGCGTGTGCTATTCAAGATTGGTTATATTTAATGTTTAGTTTATTAGTTATAATTAGTTATAAGAATTTTTTGGTGAAAAATTCTTATAAGTGGCAACTTTTAGCGGCATTTTGGCTTTTATTAGGAATATTTACAAGAGAAGTAATAATTGTATTACCTATATGTATCTTTTTGTACTTAATTTTATTTTGTATAACCAAATTTCAATTAAATTGGTCTTTTATTTTATTTTTAATTAAGAAATTTTATTTACTAATTATTTCAGTATTGATTTTTGTGATTACAAATATTGCAATATTTGGGATTAATATAGGGTATAATAATACATTATCTAAGACACGATTATTTCGTAATATTTGGGATATATCTATTAAGGATAGATTGTGGTCTTTGATTGATATGCTTAATGATATTTTTGGGCTCGCTTTTATAAATACACATAATCCTAGAATTAGAATAATTTTTATTTTACCAGTATTATTAGGGTTATTATATATTTTTTACTATTGTAAAACTAAAAAGGTTTTATTATTTATCATTATATCTACCCTGATAATGTGTTGGCCGTCTTTATTATTATATCATGATGCACGATATATCTATGTTGGAATACCATTAGTTATATTGTTTGTTTTTTGGGGTATAAAATATACAGATTTGCTTTTGTTTTCTAGATTTAAAGTATTATTCGGAACCTTTTTTTTATTGTTTTTGATGATAAATATTATTTCTTTTATAAGAAATTCTCGTTATATGGAAAAAACTTCACATATTAGTGTTATGGCTATTAAGCAATTGGGAGCTCTTCTTGATGACGTTAATTCTAAAAAATTGGTTTTTATAGGATTGCCAGATATTTATAGTTCAGGTGTAGAAACTGCTATTAAAATGTTTACAAAGCATAAAGATATTAAGGTTATTCTTCAATGTTGTAATTTTTTGTGGCGTGATGGTAGTTATAATATTGATATTATGGTCTTAGATGATGGCTATAGACTTATAACTCGAAATTCAGATATTGCATATTGGTATAGTCCAGCAAATGTTTGCGAAGGAGGTGTTGATTTAGGAGATTTCCATTTTTTTACAAATAAAAAAAATGGAAAATATAAAGCTACGGATATAAGTATAATATTTAAAAATAAAAGAACGTTTATTTTTAAGGATACTGTTTTTTTATCATGGGATTCTAAGTATAATTCATTTAAAATAATACCTAGAATTAGCTTTTATGAGTAATAATTCTTTTTTATAATAATTACAACAATTAAAATGAAAGAATTTGAAAGTTTTTTGTTTATGAATAGAAAGCAACTATCTATTGTAATTCCTATGTGTAATGAAGAAGAAAATGTACATGAGTTATATTTTCGACTTAAAAATGTATTACAGATAAATTTTTCTTCCTTTATTCATCAACTTGTTTTTGTGGACGATGGTAGTATTGATAATACATATAGTCTACTTAAAGCCTTAAGTTTGAAAGATCATACTATAAAGGTTGTTCAATTCAGTAGGAATTTTGGGCAAGATATGGCTATTACAGGAGGTTTGGATTATGCAGATGGTAATATTATTGTTACAATGGATGGAGATTTACAAGATAAACCTGAAGATTTAGTAAAATTATATGAAAAATTTCAACAAGGTTACGACGTAGTTTTTGTTGATCGTTTAAGTAAAAAATTTTCTTTGTGGAGACGGGTTGGTTCTAAATGTTTATTTTTTGTTATACGGTTATTAGTAAATGAAAATATTGTCATAAATTCTAATGTATTCCGTATGATGTCTAGACAAGTTGTTGATGAAGTTAAAATGTGTAGAGAGACCAGTAGATATATTTTAGGATTAATTGGTTGGATTGGTTTTAAACATACAAGTATTGCTGTTGAACATGTTGGTCGTAAAAGAGGCAAAACTAAATATACATTTTTTAAGCTTGTTAGGCTGGCTCTTGATGCAATTTTTGCTTTTTCAGATTATCCATTAAGATTTATTATGCGCATAGGGTTTGGTGTTGTTTTATTGAGTATTATGGTTTGTATTTACTTTATTTTTGAAAGAATTTTTTATGGTGTACAGGTTGCTGGCTGGACTTCATTGATATTAGCGATATTTTTTGTTGGTGGTCTTCACATAATATTGCTTGGAATTATTGGTGAATATCTTGGACGTACTTACATGGAAACAAAAAAAAGGCCTTTATATATTGTTAAAAAAGTAATCTCTTATGAATTAATTGATAATTTAACCGTTGAGAATGGTGAGTTGTGCAAAAAGAATTATATTTAGATGTCTTTAATGCTGAAAAGTTTCATTGGTGGTTTCAGGGAAGACGTGCAATATTACGACATGTTTTTTGGGATAAATATAACTTAAACAAAAAAAGTGATATTTTTAGTATAGGTTGCGGATCTGTTGCTGAATTAGAGGAACTTTCACATTTTGGAAGAGTTTTGGGAATAGATATATCTGATTTTTGTGTGAATAATGCATTGAATGCAGGGTTTAATGCAATTAAGGGGGATATAACTAAAAATTCAATAAAAAATGAGCAATATGATGTTGTTGTTGCTTTAGATGTTTTAGAACATATTAAAGATGATAAAATTGCTATTGCAGAAATTTTTAGAATTTTAAAAAAAGGTGGATATGCTTTAATTACTGTTCCTGCCGGTAATTATCTATGGAGTCAATATGATGAGCAGGCAATGCATTATAGAAGATATACTAAGAATACATTATTATCTTCTATGTCAAATAAAGGAATCGAAATTTTAGAATTTAGTTATTTTAATTTTTTTATGTTACCTGCTATTTTTATATCAAGGAAATTATTAAATGTAGCACCCCATAAGCAATTAATTCCTCCCAATCGACCTTTAAACTTTTTTTTAAAAAAGTTATTTATATTTGAAAAATATCTTTTAAAAAAAAGAATTTTTCCTATAGGATGCTCTATTTTACTTGTATATAAAAAATTATAATTTGAGATGATTAATCAAATTTTTGATAAGATAAAACATTTATTATTGCCTTTTTTGATTGCAATTTATCCTATGTTATTTTTGTATAAAAACAATATAGGAATTAGCTATAATCAGGATTTATTTTTTATATTTTTTATTAATGTTTTTATAACATTAATTGTGTTTTATTTAAGCAACTTGATTTTTAAGAATGCTGCTAAGGCCTGTTTATTTGCATTTTTTTTTAATTTAATCTTTTTTTATTCCGGTTTTTTTATTGATTATCTAGTTTTATTAGAACCGTTTGAGATAAGGATTTTTAGATGGCGTTTTATTATGCCATTGTTAATAATCTTTATAGTTTTTTTCTTTATAAGACTGTATCAAACTAAAAAAGAAAGATTTGAATGGTTAAATTATTTTATTTTACCTTTTTTATTGTTAAATTTTTACCAAATTTACAAAATTTATGAGGGTATCAATGAATGTAATATTCTTATTGCTCAATACAAAGATCAAAATGACCTTTTTTTAAAGCAAAATTTTCATACTATTAGTGTTGATAATATAGAGGATTTTCCAAATATTTATTTTATTATTTTGGATTGTTATCCATCCAGAGAAACTTTAATTAAATATGTCAAATATGACAATATTGAATTTCTGGATTGGTTAAAGAAAAAAGGCTTCATTTTGCCTGAAAGGACATTTAGTAATTATTATAATACACTTTATTCTATTTCTAGTTCTTTAAATATGACATATCACAATTTAGGAGAACATGTTAAATCAAATAGATATTTTTATGCACTTTCTGATTATATGATTAGAAATAACAATCTAGCAAAATTTTTAAGAATATATGGCTATAATTGGGTTCATGTGGCATCTTCTTGGCCTTTTACGTCCGAACCTCCGTATACAGCTAAAATTGGTAAGGTTTCCATTGTTAATTTTCTAAAACAAGGTTGGAAAATTTCGTATTTTATAGGGGGTTATTTAACTGGTACCTTAATAGGTCCATTTTTTCAACGATTTATATCTGAGCCTGCATTTAGAAATGTGATTTTGAGTCAGTTATCTCAATTAAAGAACTCAGTACATCTAAAAGGGAAAAATTTTATTTTTGCTCATATTGTTTGTCCTCATCCTCCATATTTGTTTGATGAGAATGGTAATCATATCTCTATGGGATATGATGATAATTTAAGAGCTGGTCAGATTAAATTTATTAATAAGAAAATCCAAAGTGTTGTGGAATATATTTTAAAAAAATCTAATAGTGCACCAATTATTATTTTACAATCTGATCATGGTATGGGTTTGGCCGGAAATCATCAAAAAATGTTTACAGAGAGCCCAAATGAGCTAAAAGAGAAATTTAAGGTGGCATTTAGTTTTTTTAGTGCGTATTATTTGCCAGTTGAGACTAAAAAGTTGATTTATTCATCTATTTCACCGGTAAATAATTTTAGATTGATTTTTGATCATTATTTTAATAGTAAATTTGGCTTATTAGAAGATCATTCTTTTATCGAGCCAATAGTAGATGGCGGACCAAATATTAATGTTGATAAATGGTTTAAAGGATAGTTGTTAAAATGTTGAAATCTCAAGAAAATCTAAAGAAAATTTCTGTTGTTATTTCAATTTTGAATGAGGAAGGTAATATTGGTGAGCTTTATAAGCGATTAATAAGTGCCTTTAGACAAAATTTTCCTACTTTTGATTATGAGTTATTATTTGTTGATGATGGTAGTAATGATGATTCTTTTGAATTATTGCAAGAATTGCATTCTAATGATTCAAAAGTAAGAGTTATTAAATTTAGCCGTAATTTTGGACATCATATTGCTATTACTGCAGGGTTAGATTTTGCTGTAGGTGATTATATAGTTATGATGGATGGTGATTTACAAGATCAGCCTGAAGAAATAGTAAAATTATACGTAAGGCTTCAAGAGGGTTATGATGTTGTATATGGTGAACGGATTAATAAACAGTTTCCATTTTTAAAAAGAATATTATCTAATTTATTTGTATTTATTATTAGGCGTTTTATTAAAGAAAAAATAGTAATTAATAGTACAATTTTCCGTATAATGAATAGATCTGTCGTGGAAGCAGTAAAAAAATTGAAAGAACATAATCGTTATATTATCGGGATAATAGGATGGGTTGGCTTTAAACATGCAAGTGTACCTGTTATTCATGGTAAACGTGTAAAAGGTAAGACCAAGTACAATTTTAGACGGCAATTACAGCTGGCATTTAATGCTATTTTTTCTTATTCAGATTTTCCTTTAAAGTTTATTATTAAAACAGGCTTTTTTATTGTACTTTTAGCTTGTTTTTCTATGTTGTTTTTACTAATAAAAAAGTTTTTTTATGGTATTCCTATGGTTGGATGGACTTCTCTTATTATAACTATCATGTTTATTGGTGGTATACAAATTAGTTTTTTAGGTATTTTAGGGGAGTATATTGGTAAAATTTTTTTAGAGACTAAAGATAGGCCTCTTTATATAATAGAAAAGATTTTAGATGAACAAAGATGAATTATGGATAGATCCATTTGACTCAAATATTTTTGGGTTTCCAGTATGTAAAATGTACATACCAAGTATACTTTCTTTAGAAAATAATTATATTGATTATTCTGAATTTTTATCAATAGAAAAGGCAAAGTTTATTTTTTGTTCAGTTGAATTTAATAGTGTTAATATAAGGTTTTTAGAAAATGAAGGTTATAGATTTGCAGGTACAAGGCTTACATATAAATTTGAGCAAAATCAATTAGTAAATGTGAACATATCCAATGAGTTTGAAATAGTTTCGGGGTTAGAATATTCTTTAAATTTAGCCGATGAAAATATAAATAATATTATTGATGTAATGCTTTCTACGAGTAGTTATTATAAAAATTTAGATATTTCACATAAAGTTGGTAGAGCTTTGTATGAAAAATGGTTGTGGAATACATTTAATGGGTATGCAGAAGAGGTTTTTGTAATATTAAAAAATAAAAAAATTGTAGGGTTATTATCATTAAAAAGTAGGCAGGCAGGTTTATTTATAGACCTTTTAGGTATTCATTCGCATTATTTTAAAAATCGCTTTGGAACTTTATTATTAACTAGGGCCATAGAATACGCTCAAAATTGTTCAAAACCATTATTTGTTAGATTTTCAGGTGAAAATTTACCAGCAAATCGCTTGTATCAAAAAATGGGCTTTATTATTAATAGTTTTAATTTTATTTATCATAAACAATTATTTGCTGATTGATAAAGGTATATTTATTGTTAATTTTTTTATAAATTATAGACTCAGAAAAGGGAAGATTTTTTAGAAGGAGAGGTTTTTGTTATGCATAAAATTGTTTTTTTAACCGGGGCTGCAGGCTTTATAGGTAGTAATTTTTTAAAATACATGTTTAATAAATATAAAAATTACCATTTTTTGGTGTTAGATAGTCTTACTTATGCAGGCAACCCTAAAAATATTCCAGATTATATAAAAAATTCGAATCGCTTTGAATTTTGGTATGGTTCTGTTACAAATTCTGATATTATTCAGTCTTTAATGAGTAGATCTAATTTAGTTGTACATTTTGCTGCTGAAAGTCATGTAGCAAGAAGTATTTTTGATAATAGCCGTTTTTTTGAAACAGATGTTATTGGGACTCAAGTAATGATGAATGCTTTACTTAGAAATTCCCAAATAGAGCGATTTATTCATATTTCAACATCAGAAGTTTATGGTACAGCAGAAACTGAGCCTATGACAGAAGAGCATTCTCTTAATCCTAGGTCTCCATATGCAGGAGCTAAAGCTGGTGCTGATCGACTTGTTTATTCGTATTGGTCTACCTATGATATTCCAGCTGTTATTATAAGGCCATTTAATAATTATGGGGCAAATCAGCATTTAGAAAAAATGGTCCCTCGTTTTGTAACTAGTGCTATAAAAAAAGAATATTTGACTATTCATGGCAAGGGTTTAGCAAAAAGAGACTGGATACATGTAGATGACCATTGCCAAGCACTTGATTTAGTATTACATGTTGAAGATTTTAATAAAATTAAAAATCAAGTTATTAATATTGGAACAGGTGAAGCAACTTCTGTTTTAGATATAGCTAAATTAGTTTTAAATGAATTTTCATTGCCACATAGCTATCTTAAATTTATTGGTGATAGACCTGGTCAGGTTGATTGTCATATTTCTTCTACAGATAAGGCATTTAAGCTTTTAGGGTGGCAATCTGATATAACATTGAAAAAAGGAATACCTCTAGTTATTGATTGGTATAAAAATAATGTTGATTGGTGGAAAGGTATTGAATGGATGAGAGAAGTTCCAGTTTATACAAAAAACAATGTCATAGAGATGCACTAGATCAAAAAATAGAGTTTTATAGACATAATATTTCAAATAAGGACAAAGAAGAATTATTGAAGGTTTTAGATTCTATATTTCTTACTACTGGTGAGATTGTTAATAATTTTGAATCTAAATTTGCCAATTATTTGAATAGTAAATATGCAGTAGGTGTGACTTCTTGTACGAATGCTTTGGAGCTTGTTTTAAGATATTTTAATATAGGTCCAGGTGATGAGGTTATAACTACACCTATGTCTTTTGTTGCAACAGCTAATGTAATAGAATATGTAGGGGCTAAGCCAGTTTTTGTGGATGTTGAAAAGTCTACAGGTAATATTGATATCAATTTTATAGAATCTGCTATTACTAATAAAACAAAGGCTATAATACCTGTACATTTATATGGTCATATGTGTGATATGCGTGCCATGAGAACCATAGCTGATAAATATAATTTGAGAATTATTGAAGATGCAGCTCATTGTGTTGAAGGCGAGCGTGATGGTATTAAACCAGGGCAGTTAGGTGACGCTGCATGTTTTAGTTTTTATGCAACAAAGAATTTAACTTGTGGAGAGGGTGGGGCCATTGTTTGTAATGATTTAGATATGTATGAATGGCTTTTTATGGGTAGGGGACATGGTATAACAAAAAATGCAGCTCAACGTTATACTAAGAAATTTGAATTTTATGATATGACTTTTTTAGGTATGAAATGCAATATGAGTAATATACAAGCAGCATTACTTATTAATCAATTGGATAATTTAGATTCATTATGGCAAGATCGTAAAAAATTGACTATGATTTATAATACAAATTTTAATTCATTAATAAATCTAAAGCGACCTACATTGCTTAGTAATACAAAGCATGCTTGGCATCTTTATACTATTTGGGTTGATGCTAAAAAACGTAGTGAATTATTATCATATTTTCAAGATTTTGGTGTAGGCGTGGCAGTTAATTATAAACCTATTCATTTGATGGATTTTTATAAAAGAAAATATGGCTATAAATTAGGTGATTTTCCTGTAGCAGAAAATTTAGGAGACTCGACAATTTCACTACCATTATATCCTTCGTTAACATTAGGTGAAATTCATAGGATAATTGAAATAGTAGTGAGTTTTTTCAACTAATTATGAATAAACAAGAAAAATGTAATAATATAGTTGATTTTGATTATTGCTATAAGGATAAGAATAAAATTATTGATAAAAAAATACCTCTTAATTTTATTATTTATTCCTCTAAGTCTGATTTTATTACTCAACTTAAAGAATTTTTAAAGAAATATTCAAAATTATATGTGCTACTTATAAAAATTATTAGTCCAGTTTATCTTTTTAATACTAAACGATCATATATTCTAAAAAAATATTTAAATAAGAATGCTATTATTATAAATGTTGCTTCCGGAAATTTAATAATAAATGAAGAAATTATCAATATTGATTTTTTGAATTATCCTACTACTGATATTGTTACAGATGCTACAAATTTATGTCTTAAAAATGATTCTGTTGATTTTGTTATAAATGAAGCAAGTTTAGAGCATATATATGATTATAAAAAGGTTGTTTTAGAAACATATAGAATTTTAAAAAATGGTGGAGAAGCATATTTTCTTATACCCTTTATTCAAGGGTATCATTCCAGTCCAGATGATTTTTATAGATTTACTCCAAATGCCTTAGAAAGATTATTTAAGGAATGTGGATTTAAAGTTAAAAATATAAGTATAGTAGGTGGTGCTGCAAGTGGCTTTCTTTGGATTTTAACAGAATTTTTAGCTATTACAATGAGTCTTGGATTATCATTCCTATATAATTTTTGGTTTTTATTTTTTACGTTAATATTATTTCCTATAAAGTTTTTAGACTTTTTTTTAAATAGAATTCCTTTTTCAAAAAATATAGCATCAGTTTTTAGTATAGTAGTTGAAAAATAGGAGGATTGATGGAAAAATTAAAAACAAGTATTGGCGTATTGCTGGTCATTTTTATAACATTTTGTTTTTTAGTGATACCATATAAAAATATAAGTTTTGATTCTGACACATTAGGATTTATTTACCATTTTTCCCAACTTAAAAGTCTTTCTGGGTTAATGAATTCTATGTCGGGAAAGCTTGAGGCAGCACATGCTTCATTAAATGTTGAATTAGGTAAAATTAATGCTCTTTCATACTATAGACCATTATTACACCCCTTTTATTATTTTTTAGTTAAATTTTTTGGAACAAATCCATATCCATATTTTTTATTAGCGAGTTTATTTCATGCGATAGTTGCAGGCATGGTCTTTTATATATTTTTATTATTTTTAGATTATATATGGGCTTTTTTATTGGCATTATTATTTGCCTTTCATCCGGCATTGACCGAAACTATGCTGGGCAGTACATGTATGCTAACGCAGATTTATGTATTAGTTTTTATAGCAATAATTTTATATATAAAATATATACGAACTAACAATAATAAATTTTATTTATTATCATCATTTTTTTATTTATTGGCATTATTTTTTTATGAAATTCCATTTGCTTTGCCTGGTATTCCTTTTTTATATTTTTTATTATTTGATAGGTCTAATTTAATCAAAAAAACTTGGTTATTATTTTTTGTTAATTTATTTTACGGGGTTGTTAGAATTTTGCTTTTGGGATTACCTTCTGGTGGAAAAACTCTTGATCTTTTACCTATACTTTCAAATTTTAAAAGTACTCTAATACTTTGGAAATTAACCTTAAAATCATTTTTAGGTATGGTAGCTATGCCTAATTTTATTACGGCATTGATAACTTTATTTTTAGTTGTATTAGTATGTTTGTTTTTAATATATCAATCAGATCAAAGAAAGATTATGTTGTTTTATATAGGTTCTTTTATTATTGCTTCATGGGCGGTTGTTTTAGGGTATGGTTGCCAAACTAGATATTTATATATGGGGATACCATTTTTTGTTTTAATTTTGTATGAATTGGTAACTTTTGTAGTTAAATATATTCCAGTTAAGTCAAAGTCATTATTCAAAGGTGGTATTTTATTTATTTTGCTTCTATGTAGTGTTATATATGCTTCTCTTAGCTTAAGAAAGCTTGAATCATATACACATGCAAGAGATTTAGCTTTTATTCACTTGGCTGATAAGGCACCCTATTATAAAGGAAAAAAAATAATATTTTTAGGAAATTTGGTATATTCTGATTATATGATATTTCCATTGGGTTCTGGAATGACTCAGGCCGCAAGATTTTTCTTAAAAGACCCAAATTTACTAGCATATCATGTTTTAGAGGCTAATTTTTATAGTAAAAATCAACCTAAAGATAATTTTTATATAAAGCCTATTAAGAATGGTTATAGATTTATTTCTCCAAACCCTGAGCTTTATAATTTTATATGTTCTCATTCATTAAAGGAAGGAGATACTAAGGAGTTTTTTATGGGAATTATGTATATAAATAAAAAATTTAGTGTTTGGCAAGCGAGTGATATCTCATTTGTCTTTGATCAAAAGTGGTTAAATTTGGCACAATCGAAAGAAATTATTTTTTTAAGTTGGGATATGGTAAAACAACAATTTATAGAACTAAATAGCCGGCACTTATATTAGGAGATTAATAATGAATAAAGCTATGATTGCTAGTTTATTGGCTATATTTGTATTTATTTTTTTTATACCTTATCCAAAAATAGGATTTGATTCAGATACATTTGGGTTAATGGATTATTGTTCTAAGATTGATACTAAAGAAGAATTTATACACTCTTTATTTAGGCCATTGAGAATACAATTATCCTATGAGCCTCTTAATGAGCAAAAAAAATATGAAAATACTGTTTATATTAATCAATATTATAGGCCTATTCTATTTTTAGCACATTTTTTATGTTATAAGGCGTTTGGTTTTAATCCATATGCTTATTTTTTAATAAGTATTCTTTTGCATACAGTTGTTGCTTCTTTGGTATATTTGATTTTTTCATTTTTTTTAACAAACTTATGGGCTATATTGCTTGCTTTAATTTTTGCAATGCATCCAGTCATGGTTCCTTCTTTTATAGGTCTGACTTGTGCTATACTCCCAGTTTATCTTCTTTTGTCAGTTTCGGTTTTCTTATATTTTTATTATTTTTTTTATGGGAATGTTAAATATTATTTTTTATCAGGCCTATTTTATTTTTTATCATTGTTTGCGTATGAATTACCTATAGCCTTACCGGCTATAATAATAGTTTATTTCTTATTATTTAATATTAAAAATGTTGTTCGACAATCATGGCTTTTTATTGTTTTAACACTCGTATATTATTTTATTAGGTCAGCTTTGATAGGGCATGATATAAACCCTTTTGCTCAAGTTACTCTTTTTTCTATTGTAAAGGGAGTATTATTTAATTGGTATCAAGCTGTAAAGCCGTTTTTGGGTCTGACTCAGTCTAATAACATATTAGTTGTTTTGGTTGTCTTATTATTTGGTTCTCTTTTAGTGTTTCAATTTATTTTTCAGCCTGCTAATAGGAAAAAAATATTTTTTTATATTAGTGCCTTTTTATTGGCATCATGGCCGGTGTCACTATGTTATCCTATAGGAAGGTATTTTTATACAGCTATTCCATTTTTTTGTTTAATTTTATTTGATTTATTTGTGTTTTTATCAACATTTATAAAAAAAGGCTATAGAAAAAAGTTTGTTTTTATTAGTTTATTAATGGTTATTTTTTGGAGTGGATATAGGTCGGTTTATTGTTTATTAAGACGAGAAAATTATACGCATAGGCGAGATTTAGCTTTTCAAGAATTAACAAAAAAATATTCTTCTAATAATAATATTGTATATTTGGGGGTGCTTCATGCTTATAATGATGAAATTTTCTTAATGCAATCTGGAATGACTCAGGCAACGCGCTTTTTTTTCAATAATTCCAATATGCTTGTTTATCATGTCATAGAGTCAAAATTCTATAGTAAATATGATACGGAGAAAATGTTTGATATTATACCTGTAAATGGTGGGTATCGATTTGTATCTTCAGACTCTGATAATCTTTTTATAATGAGTCCACATTTATGGAAAGAAGGTAAAAAAATTGAGTTTTCAATGGGTAGCATAATTCCTAATAAGAAATATAGTTGTTGGCAATCGACTGATGTATCGTTTATTTTTGATCAACAATGGAGAGATCAAAATTTTTTGAAAAACACTGTTTTCTTATCTTGGGATATGGTTAATTGGAAGTTTATAGAACTTGATAAAAAGCATTTACTTATTAAGGATGATAAGTGAAAGTAGCTATCTCTGTAGGCGGTAGATTTTATGCTTTGCATCTTGCTCATCATTTGCAAAAACGTAACTATTTGCATGCATTATTTACAGCTTCATATCATCAAAAAGATGAAGCATATATATCAAAAAATTTTGTTTATAATAATCGGTCATTAAGGTTACTTGATACATTATATGATAAGTTGCGTTTATCATATTTTATACCGTCTTCGCCATGGTATGTCTTTAAAGATAATTTATTTGATGAATGGGTGAAAAAAAGATTGGAAATAATAGAGCCGCCAGATATCTTTGTTGGTTGGTCTAACTATTGTTTAAAAACTATACCTATTGCTAAAAAAATTGGTTCGAAAGTTATTGTAGAATCGGCTTCTTCTCATATTTTATATAAAGCTAATCTTTTGCAAGAGGAATATACAAGATTTGGTGTAAATTTTGAGCCTGTTTCTAAAAAAAATTCTGATAAGATGCTTCAAGAATATGAAGAAGCTGAACATATTATTGTTCCATCTAAATTTGTTTACGAAAGCTTTGTTTCCCAAGGTATTAGCAAAGATAAACTTCTTAGAATACCAACAGGTTGCGGTGTTAATTTAAGTTTATTTCATGGTAAAATTAGAAAAAAAGTAAATAAGTTTCGAGTTATTTTTGTTGGTTTGGTTGGTTTGCGTAAAGGTATTCAATATTTATTAGATGCATGGGAGCAATTAGATCTTCCGAGTTCTAAGGCTGAATTGCTTATTGTTGGTGTTATTGAAAAAAACTTTGTTGATTTTCTAAGAAAAAGAAAAAAATTAAATAATGTAATTTTTTATGGTGGAATTCAACAAGAAAGGCTTATAGATTTATATTGTAATTCATCTGTATTTATTTTACCTTCTATAGAAGAGGGCCTTGCCTTGGTTCAGGCAGAAGCTATGGCTGCCGGATTACCAATTATTGGTACAACTAATACTGGATGTAGTGAGTTAATTGAAAATAACAAGGAAGGATTTATTTTGCCTATAAGAGATTCAAAAGCAATAGCTGAAAAATTGTTATGGTGTTATAACAACCAAGATGAATGTTTTGAAATGGGCCTATTGGCACAGCAACGGGTACAGGAATTTACTTGGGAATGTTTTGGAGATAAGGTAATAGAGGCCTATAAATCTATTTTATAAGGAGAGATTAATGATCAAACAATTGTTTAAAATATTGCTGGTATGTGTTTTATTTATACCTAATCTTTATGGTTATATAGATCCAGGTTCAGGAAGTTTGATTTTTCAGTTGTTAATAGCTGGTTTGGCTGGATCTTTATATGCAGTTAAGGTTTTTTGGAAACAAATTAAAACTTTTTTCGTTAAGAAGTAGTTTATGAATATTTCTAGAGTAGAGGCTTCATTTAGGGATCCTAGTGGGTTTCTTTTTTGGAAAGATTCTAATTTATATAGACAAATTAATGAGATTTATCGTAGTGATTATGATTTATTAATGTCATCTGGTTTATATAATGAATTAACTAAAGAATTTTTACTTATATCGCATGAAGAAATTGATAGTTTTGTAAAGAATACAGGTTGTTATAAGATTATAAAACCTGATTTTATTCCCTTGATTTCTTATCCATACGAGTGGTCATTTAGTCAACTTAAGGATGCTGCATTATTAACCCTTAAAATTCAGCAAATTGCTTTGAAATATGGTATGACGTTGAAGGATTGTTCCGCCTACAATGTGCAATTTAAAAATGGAAAACCAATTTTTATAGACACATTGTCTTTTGAGAGATATGAAGGACAACCTTGGGTTGCATATAAGCAGTTTTGTCAACATTTTTTTGCACCACTTGCTCTACTTTGTAAAAAAGATTATCGATTAGGTCAGTTACTACGTGTTTATATAGATGGAATCCCATTAGATTTGGCTTCTTCATTATTATCATTTAAAACATATTTTAATATTTCTATTTTATTACATATTCATTTACATGGTAAAAGTCAGAAACATTATGGAAATGTAGGTGCTACAAAAAAAACTATAATGAGTTTAAATTCTTTGTTAGGTATTATAGATAGTTTAGAGTCAGGTATAAAAAAATTTACTTGGAGGGCTAATGGTACTGAATGGGTTGATTATTATGAAGGTGATAGTTATACAACGGATGGCTTTTTAGAAAAAAAACAGATTGTGTCTAGTTATTTGGACATAGTTGCTCCTCAAACTTTATGGGATTTAGGGGCAAATGATGGGGCGTTTAGCCGATTGGCATCTAGTAAGGGTATTGAAACAATATCTTTTGATATAGATGCTGCTTGTGTCGATAATAACTATAACAATATTAAGGTTACTAAAGAAATGTTGGTTTTACCGTTGATACTTGACCTTGTAAATCCTAGCCCTGGGATTGGTTGGGATAATATTGAACGTTTTTCTATCAAACAAAGAGGACCAGTAGATTTAGTTATGGCTTTGGCATTAATACATCACTTAGCAATATCTAATAATATTCCATTGTTGCATATAGCTAGATATTTTAGGGATTTGGGTGAATGGCTTATTATTGAGTTTGTCCCTAAAGATGATAAAAAGGTTCAAAAATTGCTTTCTAGTAGAAAAGATGTTTTCTATAACTATACTACAGAATATTTTGAAGAAATATTTAAACAATATTTTGATATAAAAATTAATTCTAACATTAAGGATTCTTTAAGGGTTTTATATTTAATGAGACGTAAACATGTCTAAAAAAGTATTGGTAACTGGTGGAGCTGGTTTTTTAGGGAGCAACCTGGTTCGTAGATTATTAAAATTAGGTTATCATGTTGTAGTTTTAGATAATTTAAGTACTGGAAGTTATTCAAATATAAAGGACTTAGAAGGTTATTCTACTTTTGAATTTATTAAACATGATATTATTAATCCAATAAATTTAGATGTAGATCAAATTTTTAACCTTGCTTGTCCAGCATCACCACCTAGATATCAAATGGATCCAATTCAGACAATGAAGACCTGTGTTTTGGGATGTTTGAATATGCTTGAATTAGCTAAATTAAACAAGGCTTCTTTTTTGCAGGCCTCTACTAGTGAAGTGTATGGTGATCCTAATATACATCCACAAATAGAATCATATCGTGGAAATGTTAATCCAATTGGTATTCGAGCTTGTTATGATGAAGGAAAACGTTGTGCTGAAACCTTATGTTTTGATTATAAAAGACAGTGTGGTGTTAATATAAAGATTGTTCGTATTTTTAATACATATGGTCCTTATATGGATCCTTTAGATGGTAGAGTTGTAAGTAATTTTATTATTAATGCGCTTAAGGGAAATGATTTAGAAGTTTATGGAAATGGTTCTCAAACACGTTCTTTTTGTTATGTAGATGATATGGTTGATGGTTTAATTAAAATGATGGAATATTCAGGAACTGGGCCCATTAATCTTGGTAATCCAGAGGAGTTTACTATTAAGGAATTAGCAGATAAGATAGTGAATCTATTTAATAATATTAAAATAATTTACACGCAGCTACCTGAGGATGATCCTCTTAGGCGTAAACCTGATATTGGTTTGGCTAAAAAATTTTTAGAATGGGAGCCAAATATTTCATTGGATCAAGGCTTACAAAGTACAATAACCTATTTTAGAGAAATACAATTAGAGCATGCATTAGGCATGCCACATGATTTATATAATAAGGCAAATGTATTTTGAATAAATTATGAAATTAACTTATTTGTTTAGTATTTTTCTTAATAAAAAAGATAAAATAACATTAGTTAGTTTATTGTTGTTTTCAGTATTTATAGCCGTTATAGAAATGGCAAGTATTTCTATTGTTATGCCATTTATTTCTTTAGCTACTAATTTTGAATTAATTCATAGTGGATACTTAAAATTAATTTATGATTTTTTACACTGTTCTTCCGCAGTATCGTTTATTATGATTTTAAGTGTTTTATTATCAGGATTTTATTTTTTTAGAACTATATTAAATGTCATCTTTATATACGTTCTTACACGTTTTTCTCAAGAGAAATATCATGATATTGCATTTAGTCTTTTTCAAAATTATTTAGGATTGGAGTATAAAGATTTTACAGCTAAAAATTCTGCTATAATGTATAAAAAAATTATTACTGATTCAGGTCATATTAATCAGATACTATCATCTATATTAATGATCTTATCTGAAATTTTTACTGTTAGTTTAATCTATTTTATGTTGATTTGGTTTAATTGGAAAATGACAATATGTTTCACCTTATTATTGCTATCTAGTGTAGTTATTGTGGTTAAACCATTTTTTTCTAAAATTGCTGAGCAAGGGGAAAAAGGTGGTTATTTTATGACTAGTCTTTATAGGTTATTTACTGAAACCTTTGGTAATTTTAAACTTATAAAGTTTATATCTAATGAAAAATATATTTTGGATAGATTTGAAAGTTTTAGTTTGGGTTTAGCAAAAGCTAGTACTTATAACGTTACTTTTCAATATTTACCTAGGTTACTATTAGAGTTGATTGGTTTTTTTTTATTAATGGGTTCTATATCATATGGTTTATATACTTTTAAAGATGTATCACTTGTCATGCCGATTATTTCTTTATATGCAGTTTCATTTTATAGAATACTTCCTTCTGTGAATAAAATTTTAACTAATTATAATCAAATAATTTTTTGTAAAAGTGCTATAGATAATTATGAAAGTTTTTCTCAAGAACGATTAAATACAGTCTTTTTACCGATTATTTTTAAACAAAATATACAATTGTCTAATTTAACATTTGGATACTCTTTAGAAAAAATTCTTTTTAATAATGTTAACTTAGAAATTATTAAGGGGGAAAAGATTGGCATAATAGGTGAAAGTGGTGTTGGTAAAAGTACTTTGGTTGATCTTTTAACTGGGATATATCTACCCTATATCGGTAAAATTTTAGTTGATGGTATTGAATTAAATGTTATGACAAGAACTGCTTGGTGGAGTAAGGTTGGTTATATACCGCAAGATACTTATTTGTTTGATGGGACAGTTGAAGAAAATGTTGTTTTTGGAAGAGTTTTTGATAAAGATCAATTGATTAATGTATTAAAGCAAGCCAATATTTATGAATTTTTACTTACAAAAGATGGCATTAATACCAAAGTAGGAGAAGGCGGTATTCAATTAAGTGGCGGACAAAAACAAAGAATTTCTATTGCTAGAGCTTTATATTCCAAACCAGAAGTTTTGGTGTTAGATGAAGCGACATCTGCTTTGGATTTAGATACAGAGGCTAAAATTATGAAAGAAATATATGATAATAGTTTTGATAGGACATTAATTATTATTACCCATAGGATTAATACTATTATAAAGTGTAATAAAATATACAAAATTGAAGGTGGTAGTTTATTTTTACTTCCCCATAATACATTGAATTATAAAGGGGCACTTACTAATGTTTAATTATAAATCAATTTTGATAACAGGGGGAACTGGTTCCTTTGGAAAGAAGTTTATAGAGACTATACTTGAAAATTATTCCCATATAGAGAAAATTATAGTTTTTTCTAGAGATGAGTATAAACAATTTCAAATGGCAAATACAGAACCGTTTAAAAATGACAGTAGATTAAGATTCTTTATAGGTGATGTCCGTGATAGAGATAGATTATACCGTGCATTTAATGGTGTTGATGTTGTTATACATGCTGCGGCATTAAAACAGGTGCCATCTTGTGAATATAATCCATTTGAAGCCATTAAAACTAATGTTTTAGGTGCGCAAAATGTTATAGATGCTGCTATAGATAGAAATGTTAAAAGAGTCATCGCATTAAGTACGGACAAGGCATGTTCTCCAATAAATTTATATGGTGCAACAAAATTATGTTCAGATAAATTATTTGTTGCTGGTAATGTATACGCAGGCTCTTCCAATACAAGGTTTTCTGTTGTTAGATATGGTAATGTTATTGGTAGTCGTGGTTCTGTCATTCCATTTTTTAAAGAATTGCTTCAGGTTGGAGCTCAAGAGCTTCCTATAACTGATTATAGGATGACTAGATTTTGGTTAAAACTTGAAGAGGCTGTAGAAATGGTTCTTAAGGCTTTGGATATTATGCAAGGTGGTGAAATTTTTGTTAAAAAAGTTCCCTCTATGAAAATTATTGATTTGGCTAGTGTAATAGCACCTGATAAAAAACTTAAAGAGATTGGTATACGTCCTGGTGAAAAACTTCATGAGTTGTTAATTTCAGGTGAGGATGCTTTGCATACAGTAGATTCCGGTGATTATTTTACTATTTATCCCAGTTACAAGCTGCCATATGTTGTATTTAATAATAAAAAGCATTTTTTAAATAATGAGTTTGAATATAGCAGCGAAACAAATGATCGATGGATAAGTCAATCAGAAATGCGGGCTATGATCAATGAGCTATAAGATTAAATATAGTTATGGTAAACAACATATTTCATGGTCTGATATTTGGGAAGTTGTTAAAACACTTCGTTCTCCTTTTCTTACACAGGGACCAAAAGTTGAAGAGTTTGAGCGGGCTTTATGTGATTACACAGGGGCTAAATATGCAGTTGCTGTTTCTAGTGGCGCGGCGGCCTTACACCTGTCTGTTTTAGCTTTGGGCATAGGCAAAGGAGATGAGGTTATTACAACGCCTATGACATTTGTTGCCACAGCCAATTGTATTTTATACGCAGGTGGTATAGTTAAGTTTGCAGATATTGATGAAAAAACTGCTTGTATAGATCCAGTTAATATAGAAAAAGCTATATCAAACAAGACTAAAGCTATAATTCCAGTTCATTTTGCCGGGCAGTCTTGTGATATGGAGCGTATTTATAAAATTGCTCAAGATAATAGTCTTTTTATCATAGAAGATGCTGCTCATGCCATAGGTTCTTATTATAAGTATACAAAAGTAGGTTCGTGTAAATATTCTAATATGACTATTTTTTCATTTCATCCTGTTAAAACGATTACTACGGCGGAAGGTGGCGCAATTACTACTAATGATCAAGTATTATATGAAAAATTACTTCGTCTTAGGTCACATGGCATTACAAGAAAAGAAGCTTATTTAATTAACAATGATGGTCCTTGGTATTATGAAATGCTTGATTTAGGCTTTAACTATAGACTTACAGATATTCAAGCAGCATTAGGAATATCTCAGCTTAAAAGACTAGATAAATTTATAAAACGAAGACGAGAAATTGTAGAAATATATAAACAGGCATTTTTAGGGGACAATAGGTTTAATTTTCTTGTGGAAAAAGAATATTCTAAAGCCGCTTATCATTTATTTCCTCTTTTAATTAATTTTGATGAGGTTCGACTTACTAAAAAAGAGATATTTGCAAAATTGGAGCAGAAAGGATTAAAGCTACAAGTTCATTATATTCCTGTACATCTTCAGCCATATTATAGAAATTTAGGGTTTAATTTAGGTGATTTTTCTAATTCAGAAGATTATTATAAAAAAACTATTTCTTTGCCTTTATATAGTAGTTTGAGTAATAGAGATGTTGCAAAGATAGTTTCTATGATAAGAGAGATTTAGTATTTGTGAAAAAGGTTTTTTTTATTAAATACTTTAGATGAATTTACATATTGCTTTTTTATATTTGATATAGAGCTTAGCTTTTGGATCATTTTCTATTAGAATTATGGTCATTTTTAAACTAAGATTTTGTGATAATATTGTTGAGTTGCTTAGTATAATGAGCTTTTCTGCAAGTTTTGCACCATTTAAAATATTGTTCTTATAACTTTTTTTTATTTATAGTTTATATAAATTGTTTTATAAGGAAAGAAAATTAATTTAAGAGAAACCGTTAACAATAGATAATATTGTAGGAAGAGTTATTAGAGAAAATAATACTTCTTTAAATAATAGAGTGGATTAAAAGATAGCTATACAAAACAAATCGTTTCTATTTTGAAAAGGATTATTAGGTAAGGTATGTATAAAATAGGTTTGAAACTTTGGTCTACTAATGAAAATTATATTCAGCCTGCTCTTAAGTTATATAATCAAAATATTTATGATTATATTGAGCTTTTTTCTGTTCCAGATTCTTTTTTAAGATGTATTGAGTATTGGAAAGATTTAAATATTCCTTATATCATTCATGGTCCGCATTTTAATGTAGGATTAAATTTTGCTAAAAAAGAAAATTATAATCAGAATATGAAATTAGTGGCAGAAACTTTAAAATATGCGGATGCTTTAAAGGCAGAAAAAATTATTTTTCATCCTGGTATTTCTGGAACAATAGAAGAAACAGCTCGTCAGCTTAATCAGATTCAGGACGTTAGGATTCTTATTGAAAATAAGCCATACTATGCTCCGCCAGAAGATTTCGTTTGTAGGGGTTATTCTTTAGAAGAAATTTATTTTTTACAAAAGGAATGTGGTATTGGTTTTTGTTTAGATTTTGGACATGCTATTTGTGCTGCTAATGCAAAGTCTGTTGATCAGTTGCAATACATAAAGGCATTTTTGACTCTTAATCCTAAAATGTATCATTTAACTGATGGAAATTATACAGGTATTTATGATGAGCATTTACATTTGAGAAGGGGGTCTTTTCCTATAGACAGAATTTTGAGGCTTCTGCCTAAGGATGCTATTATAACTTTGGAAACAGATAAGGATAGTAAAGATAATTTGGATGATTTTATACAAGATGTGACAGAGTTCAAAAATATTTTAGATTAATTTTTGTTGGGTATTTTATTATGATTCAAATTGGCAAATTTACTATAGAAAATAATAGGATTCCATTTACTATAGCCGAGGCAGGGATTAATCATAATGGTATTTTAGAGAATGCCTATAAAATGATTGAAGTTGCTGTACAGGCAGAGGTAAATGCTATCAAATTTCAAACATTTAAGGCTGAAGAATTTATTAAGGATACTTCTTTAGAGTATATTTATAAATCTCAGGGGCAACTTATTACAGAGCCAATATTTAATCTTTTTAAAAGGTGTGAATTTACTAGAGAAGAATGGTTTTTGATTAAGAAAAAATGTGAAGAAGAAAAAATTATTTTTTTGTCTACACCACAGAATAAAAGTGACCTTGAGTTATTACTTGAGTTAGGTATTTCCGCTATTAAGGTTGGTTCTGATGATTTTACCAATTTGCCTTTATTAAGGAATTATTCAAAAACTGGTTTGCCTATGATTCTTTCTTGTGGTATGTCAAACTTATCAGAAATATATTTATCGCTTTCAGAGATTAAAGCATTAGATGGGTATCCCACAATATTAATGTTATGTACTTCTCAGTATCCGACCTCTCCAGAAGATGTTAATTTAAATAAATTTATGGCATTAAAAGCAGCATTTCCTGATTTAATATTAGGGTTTTCAGATCATACAGAAGGTAGCTTGGCATCTTCTGTAGCCGTGGCATTTGGCGCCATAGTTTTTGAAAAACATTTTACTTTGGATAAAAATTTAGCAGGGCCAGATCATTGGTTTTCAGAGGATCCTATAGGGTTAAAAAATTGGAATACAGCTATTAAAACAGCTTATGCAATGTTAGGTTCTAGAATTGTTAGGGCAACCAAGCAGGAAGAGGATAATAAAAAAGAATTTAGACGGGTTATAGTAGCGGTAAAATCTATTAAATGTGGCGCTATAATTGATGAAAACTCTTTAGGGATGAAGAGAACCAATGAAATTGGTGGTATTCCATCATTTTTTTTTGATTTTATTGTTGGTAAAGAAGCTAAAAAGAACTATAATCCTGGGGACATAATTAATTTTTAAAATTAAAAAACATTTTTGATTATAAAAGGGTATTTATAAATTGGATATAAAAAACTTTGAAGAACAGTTTTATTCCTTAATGGAGTTTGCAAAAAATAAGCATCACCCATTAGTTATGATTTATGGTGAACCTAAAATTGGTAAGAACGTATATATAGGGCCATTTTCTGAGGTTTATTCTAAGGGGGCATTAGTTTCTATAGGCGATAATTGTGATATTGCTTCTTTTGTTTCTATTAATTGCGCAGATTCTCATAGATTGTGTATTAATTTAAGTCAAGAAATTGATAAAAAAAATATTATTATAGAACATAATGTTTTTATTGGTTCGCACTCCTTTGTTAAGGGCGGAGTTCATATAGGGCACCATTCTGTTGTAGCTGCAGGTACAATTGTCGATTGTGTTAAAATACCACCATATTCGCTTGTCATTGGTAATCCAATGATTATTAAAGAAGGGTATTATGCAAAATTTTTCAAACTTGATACTACACAATAGACCGACGTTGGATGAAGAAGAGATTTTGGCGGTAACTGGGACTATTAACTCAGGATTTATAGCACAGGGCAAAGAAGTTGAACAATTTGAGGAAGAAATGTGTTGTTTTTTAGGTCTTCCTAGTCATAGTGCTGTTGCTGTTTCCAGTGGTACTGCTGCCTTATACTTAGCCTTGTGGGCACTTAAGGCAAAAAAGAAAATTATAGCGCTTCCTGTTTATACTTGTTCATCATTACGTAATGCTATTGCCTTAATTGGAGGGCAAGAATTTTTGGTTGATATTGAGTTAACATCTCCAAATATTGATTTATCAAAAGTCGTAAATTCTGATGTAGAAATTGTTATAGTACCACATATGTTTGGAATTCCTGTAGATATTTCTGATGTTTCAAATGTTGATATTGTAGAAGATTGTGCACAGGCTCTTGGTGCGCGTATTAATAATAAATACGTTGGGCTTCATGGTAGACTTGGGATTTTTTCCTTTTATGCAACTAAATTAATAACAACAGGTGGTCAGGGTGGTATGGTTGTATCTAAAGAAAAAAAACTTATAGATGCTATTAGAGATTATAGAGAGTTTGATCAGCGTAATGATAATAAAATGAGATTTAATTTTCAAATGACAAATTTGCAGGCCGCTATTGGTAGTGTTCAATTGAAGAAATTGAATGGATTTATAAAAAGAAGAGAAGAAATTTTTTGTAAATATAAGCAAACAGGTTTAGAATTTTTAGATGTTGGCCAAAAAATAGGCTTAATACCTGTGCGGTATCGGGCAATTTTAAAAACACAAAAGGTTAGTAAGGTTATGAACTTATTAAAAAATAATAATATTGGTTCTATTATACCTATTAAAGATTCTGAGCTTTTAGGAGATAAGTTATTGTTTCCCAAAGCATTTCAGTTAACACAAGAGACGGTATCTTTGCCTATTTATCCTTCTTTGTCCGATGATGCTGTAAAAGTAGTGATTAATATTTTAAATTCTATATGATTTTAACTGTTCATCAGCCCACATATCTTTCTTGGTTAGGACTTTTTCATAAGATAGCATTGTCAGATATCTATATATATTTGGATACTGTTCAGTATGTAGAGCAAGATTGGATTAGTCGTAATAGAATTAAAACATTTAAGGATTCAATTTTTTTAACAGTACCTGTTTTTTCTAAAAATAGACTTAATAGTACTATTGCAGATATTAAAATTAAAAATAATATACCATGGGCTAAAAAACATACTAAAACACTTTTGTTTAATTATCAAAAATCTTTATATTTTAAAGAATATTTCCCTATTTTTGAGGCAATTTACAATCAAAAATGGGAATATTTAGCTGATTTAAATTTTCAATTATTACAAGCTATTTTATTTATTTTGGGAATAAAGACTATTGTTAAAAGGGCACAAGAGTGTAATTTTAAGGGTAAAAAATCAGATTTGATTTTGGATATATGCTTACAAAATGCTGCTAAAATTTATATTTCTGGAGAATTAGGTACCGATTATATTGATATAGAAAAATTTCAGAAAAATGGGGTGATACTAGTTTTTCAAAATTATCAACATCCCATTTATAATCAATGTTATGGTGATTTTGTTTCACATTTAAGTGTGCTTGATTTAATTTTTAATAATGGTCCAAAATCTTTGAAGATTTTAATGTCCAATAACATTAAACGATCAGATATTAATAAAATGATAGGATATTAGTATGAGTTTTTCTAAAGAATGGAATGATGCATATAAAAATAATACACATATGTCTGTTTATCCATGGTCTGATGTAGTGAGCTATGTTATGAGATACGTTAGATTATTAGGATCAGATATGAAGGTTTTAGAATTAGGTTGTGGGGCTGGAGCTAATATTCCACTTTTTCAAAATTTAAATATTCAATATTTTGCAATAGAGGGTAGTGAAGTTATTGTTAAAAAATTAAAGGAAAAATTCCCCCAATATAGTAATTCTATTATTGTTGGAGATTTTACAAAAGAGCTTCCATTTATTGATACGTTTGATTTGATTATTGATCGGGCTTCTATAACTCATAATAATACAGATTCAATTGAATTATGTTTGGAGCTAATCAATAAAAAATTAACTAAAAATGGCAAATTTATGGGATTTGATTGGTTTTCAACTGAACATTCTGATTACAAAAAAAGAGAGAGCAAAGAGGACCTTTATACAGTGGTTGATTTCAAGGAAGGTCAATTTAAGGGTATAGGTAAAGTGCATTTTTCTGATAAAAATCATATAATTGATTTATTTAAGAATTTTGAGATTCAAAATTTAACTCATAAAATAATTAAAGATGATTTTATAACGGATCATGTTTTTGCTTCATGGAATATAATTGCCAATAAAAAATAATGTTTTTAGAAAGATAAATTTGTGAATAAAATTGCAGTTATAGCTGCTCACCCAGATGATGAAATTTTGGGATGCGGTGGTACAATAGCAAAGCATATTTGGCTAGGTGATCAAGTTTATGTTTTGGTGCTTTCTAATGGTATAACTTCACGTGCTTTTGATAAGGATCAGGTAGCGAAATTACAGAAGCTTAATATTGCAGCTCATGAAGTACATAAATTTTTAGGAACATTTTTTACTTTGTATAATTTATCAGATAATCGTATGGATTCTTTGGATAGATTAGATATAGTAAAAATGGTTGAGTCTTTTATTGAAAAAATTAATCCGGATATTGTTTATACTCATCATTATGGTGATTTAAATGTTGATCATAGACGTGTTCATGAGGCTGTTTTAATCGCATGTAGACCTGTGCCTGGTATTTTTATTAAAAGAATTTTATTTTTTGAAGTTGCTTCAAGTACAGAGTGGGGAGGTTCTTTTTCGAGTTTTACTCCAAATTGGTTTGTAGATATAACTGATACATTGGAGATTAAGTTGAAGGCTCTGGAAATATATAAGGATGAGATGCGAGAATTTCCACATTCTAGATCATTAAAAGCTTTGGAATGTTTAGCTAGATGGCGCGGTGCAACTATAGGTAAAAATGCAGCAGAGGCATTTATTTTAGGTAGATGCATAGAATAAATTGTTTTATAAGCAATGGAAATTTTAGATCTACTTTTTTATAAACTTAGCTATATTGGGAAATAATAGAGTTCAAAAATTTTATAATAATAAAGATGATTATATGCAAAAAAAGTCTTTGGCTATAATTACAGCTCGCGGTGGTAGTAAGAGAATTCCAAGAAAAAACATTAAAAATTTTTTAGGTTTTCCTATAATAAAATATTCTATTGATGCGGCACTATTATCAAAATGTTTTGACGAGGTTATGGTTTCTACAGATGATAAAGAAATAGCTAAAACTGCTATTTCTTTTGGTGTAAAAGTTCCATTTTTTCGTTCCGATAGAGCTTCAAATGATATGGCGAGTCTAGAGTATGTTATAGATGAGGTTCTTTTAGAATATAAAAAAATTGGTGATAATTTTAAATATATTTGTTGTATTTTACCTACGGCACCATTTATATCTTCAGAATTGTTGATACATGGATTTCATATTTTACAAAAAGATTGTGCAGATTCAGTGTTTCCAGTTTGTAGATTTAGCTATCCAATACAACGTGCATTAAAAATTAGCGAAAATAAGTTACATTGGTTTTCATCAGAATATTCGGATTCTAGATCTCAGGATTTAGAGCCGGCTTATCATGATAGTGGCCAATTTTATTGGATAAATGTAGAAAGTTATTATAAATATCGAGCTATTATTATGGAAAAAAGTGTTCCTATTGTTTTGTCAGAGTTAAAGGTGCATGATATTGATACAGAGGAAGATTGGAAGATTGCTGAATTGAAATATCAACAAAATAGAATTATTGATAAAATATGAGAATTCTTTTTTATGCTATTAATAGTTCTTTAAATCCTAGTTTTGAACGAGAACTAGATCTTATGTCTCAGCATATTGAAAAGGGTGATGATATTTATGTTGTTGGTTGTGATGGTATACTTGAGTCTTGTTATTCTAATCCCAATCATATTAAACCTCGCTGTGTATATTGTAAGTTGAGATTTTCTGAGGGACTAAAACATTTAAATATTTCTAGGGAGAATATTTTTCATATTGGAGGAACGCTTCTTTATCAAGATTTACCTGAAAAATTTGATAATATTGAAGCATTAAAATCCTTTATTTTGTTCAATATAGATTTTGGATTGGGAGTAGCTTCAGAATTAATATCATTATTACGTGATCATCGACCGGATACAATATTACATCAAAAAATTATTAATAAAATGTTAGTTTCATCTGTATTAATATATGAATACATGTCAAATTTATTGGCTAAACTTAATCCGGAATTAATATATATTTTTAATGGTAGATATTTTGATGTTAGGCCAGTGGTTCGGCTTGCTGAAAAATTGAATATTACATTTTATACACACGAAGCAGCTGGACGTATTGACAAATATTCTCTTTTTAAAAATTCATTTCCACATGATATTGCTCCTGTTTTGGAAAGTGTTGAAAAAAGTTGGTTAGATAGTGATAAAAATAAAATAGAAATAGGAAGTAAATGGTTTGTAGATCATCGTAATGGTCAAGCTTTTAATGGGCTTAGTTATATTAATAAGAATTTTAGAACTTTACTGCCTAATAATTTTGATAATACAAAAATTAATATTGCAATTTTTAATACATCATTTGATGAATTTGAGGCTATTTGTGGATGGGAAAATCCTATCTATAATAGCGAATTAGAGGCTTTAATTAAGTTAGTAGACTCATTTAAAAATAATGACAAAATTGATTTTTATTTAAGGGTTCATCCAAATTTAAAAAATCTGGATAATACACAAATTAAAGATTTGAAATACTTAGATCGTAAAGCATATAAGAATTTAAAGATAATTTGGCCAGAAGATGCTGTTGATAGTTATACCTTGTTGGATAACTGTGATAAGGTGTTGACCTTTTTATCTACTATGGGAGTTGAGGCTTGTTTTTGGGGAAAACCATCAATTTTATTAGGGCATGCCTATTATGAATCATTGGATTGTGTTTACATTCCTAAAAATCATGAAGAAGTTGTTGCAATGATATATAAAAAGTTAGAGCCAAAAAGCACGCTAGGGGCAATAAAATATGGTTATTGGTTAGAAACACAAGGTTTTTTCTATAAAAAATATGTTCCAACGGCTGTTTATGAAGGTAAATTTGATGGTAAAGTTATATTGCCAAAATACAGTCTAAAAAAGATTAAGTTTTGGAGTTATAGATTATTAGAAAAATTAGAAAAAGGTTTTTAATAGTGATATTAAAAAATCGATTTATTTGTAAATTAGCTTCCATTTCTAGAAGAAAAAAATTATTTAAGTTGAATTGGTTAATTACTAAATTATATGATCCTGAAAAAAGAAAGAATGATTGTATTGATCGTATTATTTTATTAGAAGATAATAATTTAATTCATATCGATACTAGATCTTATTTAGAATGGTATATATTTTTTTATGGTTCTTATGAGCCTATGGTTTCTAATTTAATTAAAGCGACCTTGTCCACTGGCGGCATAGCGCTTGATGTGGGAGCTAATATTGGTATTCATTCTTTGTCTATGGCAAGAGCAGTTGGGGCTACTGGAAGGGTATACTCTTTCGAACCACATAGAGATATTTTGAAAAAACTTATTGAAAATCTAAGTTTAAACAATATGTTTTGGGTTGAGCCTGTAAATATTGGTTTAGCAAAAGAAAGTGGCACAGCTATATTACATAGTTTTGATGGTTCAGATAGTAATCAAGGAACATCTTCAATTTTAAATCAATTTGGATTCCAGGGACAAAAATTTGAAATAAAAATATTATCTTTAGATGATTTTTCTAGAGAAAAAAACTTAGCGCGCCTAGATTTTTTAAAAATAGATGTAGAAGGCTCAGAGATGGATGTTTTATTGGGAGGTATAGAGACTTTGAAAAGATTTAGACCTTCTATTGTCTTTGAATATAATTTGTATAGGGATATGGATAAACAGGGTTATAAAATGATAATTAGTTTCTTCGAGGCTTTAGGTTATAAATTATATTTAGTAGAATCTAATTATCTTATCGACCTTAATAAAGCTGATATTTTGGGTAATGTAAATATTTTTGCTGTTTATAATAAGCTATGAATAAAATATTAGTTGTTGGAGAAAGTAGTCTTAATATAGATGTTTATACTTACGCAAAGTCATTTTTTGATATTTTTCAAAAATTAGAATTTGAAGTAACCTTTTTTAATAATAAAAAGAATTATTTATTATCAAAAGGCACAATTTATCAATTAAATTCTAAATTACACTTTTTCAATAATTATTTATGTAATAAAGCATTAAAAAATTTTGTAATAAAATATAGGCCAGATTTAGTTTTTTTTATCAAATCTGAAAATATTTACCCAGCAACATTAACTTTTATTAAGCAATATACTAATGCTATTTTAGTTAATTTTTATCCAGATAACCCTTTTGTTTTTTGGAATAGTAATTCTAATGCTAATCTTTTAAAATCATTACCTATTTATGATCATTTTTTAATATGGTCTAAGGATCTTATTCCAGTTTTAAAATCTGCAGGTTGTAAAAATGTTGATTATTTTCCTTTTGCATATGATTCTAATTTATTTGTTAAAGATATAAATATTAGCTTAGAAGATGAAAAACTTTACAAGAGTGATGTATGCTTTATTGGTACATGGGAGCCTGATAGAGAATTATGGTTAGAGGCTCTTTGTAAGAATATGCCAGATATATCTCTTTCTATTTGGGGTAATATGTGGAAAGAACATCTTTCTAAAAATTCTGTTTTATTCAATAAAATAAAAGGACCTGCGATATATAAAGAAAAAATGATTAAGGCATTTAGGTTTTCAAAGGTTGTATTGAATTTTATTAGGCAACAAAACATGTTTTCGCATAATATGAGGACCTTTGAAGTTCCTGCTTCTAATGGATTTTTATTAACTGAAAGAACTAAAGAACAAGCAGTAGAATTGTTTCAAGAAGGCATTTCTATAGAATGTTTTAGCTCTTTAGAAGAACTTTGTTCAAAGATTAAATTTTATTTAATCTTTGAACATGAAAGAAAACGTATTATTGAAAATGCAAGTGAACGAGCAAAGATGTATGCTCTTGATATATGGTTAAAAGATTTTATTGATAAGATTTCAAATAATGTTAATGAAAAAAGAAAAAATAGCGATTTTGACGTTACATCCTTATAATTATGGTGGTATTTTATCATCACTAAAAATAGTATATCAATTTTGTGAAAAATATTTTGAACCAACAGTATTTTTTTTGGGCTTTGATAGAGAGATTTCTGCGAATTTAAAATCATTTCAATTTTCCTCAAAGGTTCTGAAGAAAGATTATTTTGGGATGAATTGTGTTGAGATAGGTTCACGCTTTGCTTTTTGGGAACCAGGTCATTATAGATATACACTTAAAGATTGGACACAACAGTTAGATAGTTTTAAGTATTTTTTTGTAACAGCAGGTACATGTATCTCTGCTCATCCATTGGTTTTACTTAATAAAAAATTTCCTATGTGGGTAGCATCATCTTATGAAGAAGATAAAAAGCACAGAATTAATGAGCTTTCTAGGTTTAGGTTTATTTTAGATAGATTGGGCGCGATTTTTGTTAGAAAAATTGAAAAAAAGATACTTAAAAGGGCTACATTTACTTGGGCTTTAAGTAAATATACTCAGGATAATTTTGAAAATCTTTTAGGTACACTTCCAAATAATATGACAATATGTGGTTATCCTATGGATGTTAAAGATAATATTAACTATAATTTGAATTCAAAAAAGAAAAGCATTATAGCTGTTGGTAGGTTTGATGATCCCAGAAAAAACATTTCAATGCTATTGAGTGTTTTTGATAAAATTTATTCTCAAGTTTCTAATGTTAATTTATATGTAGTTGGTCCTAAGCCATCGACTGAAAGATTACAACCATTTGTACATTTAAAAGGTTTTCAAGGGATTGTTTTTACAGGGCTAGTTTCTTCGAAAGAATTGGATAATTTATATAAAAAAGCTCATCTAATGTTAATAACATCTAAACAAGAAGGATTGGGTATTATAGGTTTAGAGGCTCAGTCTTATGCTATACCTGTTATATCAACTAATTGTGGTGGCCCTAGAGATTATATTCTTGATGGCAAAAATGGATATTTAGTTGATGATAATGCTGTAGAAGAAATGGTTTATAAGGCTGTAAAAATTTTGACTAATGAAGAACTAGCAAAAGATTTATCTTATGGTGCTTGCGAATTTATTAGGCAGCAATGTTCTTATGATAAAATTTATTCTATTTTTAAAAAGGGGCTTATATATACTTATCCAGAATTGTGCGATTATTTTATTCGTAGTATTTGAGAGTAAAACAAGGGTATTATGAGATTAAGTAGCTATTTTTTATCAGATATTTATATATATTTTTTTTCTGTGTATTCAATTTTGTTTTTTTGGTTCCATAATTTTGAAGAAGCTTATATTGGGGAAGTTTCAATAATTTTCTTTGGATGTTTAAGTTTAGCTTTTTTAGTAAAAAAAATTTTTAATTATTTTTTTGAAGATAAAGTTAAAACTAATTTAATTACAGTTATTTTTTTGATAATGTTTTTTACTTATGGTCATCTGTTTAATGTTGATGGATACTTATCTTTTTTAAGGAGTATTCAAATATTTAATCAAAGTATAGGTAGATATTTATATACGTTATCATTTTGGATCATTTTATTTATGATTATTGTCTGGGCGTTTCATAAATCTAAAAGAAATTTTAGGCAGTTAGAAAAAATTGTTAAATTGAATGTATTTATTCTTGTATTATTTCCAATATCATCATTAATTATGATCCAAACTAAATTTTTTTTTAATTATACACCAAGTTTTTATAAGGTGAAGAGAGTCAATTTAAAGCATAAACCGAATATATACTATATAATCTTTGATGCCTATGCACGAGCTGATGTGCTTAAAAATATTTATAATTATAATAATGAGAATTTTATTAAAGCATTGAAAAAAAGAGGATTTTTTATAGCTGATCAATCTTGTAGTAATTACACTATGACTCATCTTTCTATTCCATCTTCAATGAATATGGAGTATTTAAATAGTGAGCAAGATTGGTTTTCGCCATTTAAAATGATGAAAGAGTCGAAAGTATTAGCTTTTATCAAACAACAAGGCTATAAAACTATAAATATAGCTTCAGGGTGGGGATTTACTGATAGAAATTATATAGTCGATCTTGAGGTGTTTAGGTTGTTTTCATGTAATTTTATATATGAATTTTTACATACAACTTTATTGGCGCCTATACATAACTATGGAATTAAATTGTTGCAGGAAAGAAGGTTACGTATAGGAATATTAGATGCTTTTGAATCCTTATCTAAGAAGTGGGACCTTGAGCCATTTTTTTTATTTTGTCATATGGTCACACCACATGAGCCACATTTATTTGAAAAAGATAGTAGTCCTTTAATAAGTGCAAAACCAACTAAAGCAACATATCTAAAACAAATATCATTTTTAAATAATAAAATCATAAAGGTTGTTGATGATATTTTGGAGCATTTTAATGGGAATGTTATTATAATTATTCAATCAGATCATGGCCCAAATTATAATGATTCTTTATGTCTAGCAGGCAAGAAAAAGGTGTCGATGCAAGCGATTAAAGAACGACTTTCTAATTTAAGTCTTTTTTATTTACCAGAAGGGGGTTCTTCTATTTTGTATCCAACTATAACACCAGTTAATATTTTTAGATTAATATTTAATTATTATTTTGGTGCTAATTTTGAAAAACTTGAAGATATTTCTTATTGGTCAGATTTATCAGGTCAGTATATGTTTAAAAAAGTTGAGCCTAATAGAATAGAGTTTGAAGAAATAATTGAGTCTAATTTTAATTCATATAAAAAAAAGTAAAAATGTGAATGTCTTAATTATTAGTCATACTGCTTGTGCCGCTATAAATAGAGTTAAATGGAAGGTTCTTTCAAAATTATATCCTAATGTTAATCTTACAGTAATAATGCCTAAAATTTGGCCTGATGTATTATTTACTCATAGATGTGATAATGTTGCGAAAGAAAATTTACCAAATTGTAAGTTTGTGGCTTTAAATACTTTTAAAGCAGGTAATGAAGTTTTATACGGGTATTACCCACAAGATTTAATTAAAATTTTTTATAATTTTAAACCAGATATTGTGCATGTAGAGCAGGGGGATAACGCATTTAGTTATTTTCAAGCTATAGTCTTAGGTAAGATATTTTGTTCTAAAGCTAAATATTCTTTTTTTACTTGGATTAATTGGAGGGTTAAAAGATCATTAAAATATCGTCTTTTATGGGGCTGGATTGAAAGGTTAAATTTGAAGTATACAACAGGTGCCTTTTTGGGTAATCAAGCAGCAAAAGATATTTTGTTAAGTAAAAATTTTTTTAAGCCGGCTAAAGTGCTTCCTTTAATTGGTGTTGATTTGAATTTTTTTACACCTACGAGAAGAAATGATTGTAAAAAAATTATATTTATAGGTCGTTTTGTAAAAGAAAAAGGGATTTATTTATTAGTTGATGCTTTTTCCAAGCTTACTAATGAATATGAAAAGTTAGAGCTAATTTTTGTTGGTGGTGGTTTAGAATTAAATAACTTGAAAAATTATGTTGAACAATTAGGTTGCAAAGATAGAATTTTCTTTATAATTTCAGCTTCTCATGAACAGATTAGAGATATTCTTCAAAAAGTTGATATTTTAGTTTTACCTTCCTTTGATATGGAAGATTGGAAGGAGCAATTTGGACATGTCTTAATTGAAGCAATGGCAACAAAAATTCCAGTTATTGGTTCTGATGCTGGAGAAATTCCAAATGTTATAGGAGAAGCAGGTTTAGTATTTAAACAAAGAGATTCAAAAGATTTAGAAGTTTGTTTACGCAAGCTTATTCAGGATCCAGAATTAAGAATCAAATTGACAGCCTTGGCTTATGAAAGAGTTAAAAATAAATATTCACATGAAGCTATAGCTAGAGAGACTTATAATTTTTGGGAAAAGTTGGGTGTTGGATTTTCTAAAATATGATATTTTAAAATTTTGAAAAAATTTATCTCTTTTTAAAAGGGGAAGTTGTGAAAAAAATAGTAATTATTGGAGCAGGTTATGTTGGACTTGTCAGTGCAACATGCTTTGCCAAAAAAGGACATAGTGTTTTAGTTGTTGAAAATGATCCTAATAAACTTAAGCTTTTACTAACAGGGAAACCATATTTTTATGAACCGAACTTAGAGGCCTTAATAAAAGAAGTTTTTTTAATGGGTCGATTACAGTTTAGTTCTTCTATTTTTGAGGCTCTTGCTGATAATCCTGAAATTATTTTTTCTTGTGTAGGTACTCCTTCTTTGGATGATGGTTCAGTGGATCTCTCATATGTGCAAAATGTTGCTACAGAGATAGGTAAATCTTTAAAAAGTTATTCCTTGGTAGTGAATAAATCTACTGTACCGGTTGGTTGCACTAAAGAGGTTTGTAAGATAATTCAAGCCGAGCTTGATAAGCGTAATATTAAGATAAAATTTGATGTAGCATCTAATCCTGAATTTTTGAAAGAAGGTACAGCTGTCAACGATAGCTTATATCCAGATCGTGTTGTTGTAGGTGTTGAATCGAAAAAAGCAGAACAGATCTTGTTTGAACTTTATAAACCGTTTTTGACTAAAGAAGACCAGTTTTTGGTTATGAGTTGTGAGTCCTCTGAACTTACTAAGTACGCTTCTAATGCTATGCTTGCTACACGTATTAGCTTTATGAATCAGCTTGCATTGTTTGCTGATAAGGTTGGTGCTGACATTTCTAAAGTTAAGCTTGGTATGAGTTATGATAAGCGAATTGGAGCTGAATTTCTCAATGCTGGCATAGGTTATGGTGGTAGTTGTTTTCCTAAGGACGTTAGAGCACTTATAAGTATGGGTAATGTACATAAACAACCTATGACTATTATTAAAGAAGTTGAAAATGTTAATAACAGGCAGCGTCAGTGGTTCATTGATGCTATTTGTAAGTATTATGGTAAATCTTTACAGGGTAAAAAGGTTGCTGTATTGGGTTTAGCATTTAAACCAGGTACGGATGATATTAGATATGCACCATCTATAGATCTTATTTCTCAGTTTATTAGTAAGGGAGTAATTGTAACAGCTTGTGATTTGGTTGCTATAGATAATGTTAAGAAGATTTTTGGCTCCAAAATTACATATACCTCTTTAGCAAATAAAGCTCTTTTAAATGCGGATTTTGCAGTAGTTCTTACAGAGTGGGAGCAGTTTAAAAATCTTTCTATTGATGAATGGTTAGTGTTGAAAGATAAAGTTGTTTTCGATGGTCGTAACTGTTTAAATGCTGAGTTATTAATATCTAATAATATAAAATATTTTTGTGTAGGCCGTAATACGAATTATAAATCTGATTTTGTTGTTTTGAGTCATGGTTCTAAAAAAGCTGATGTAAAGAGTGCTTAATGTGTGGAATTGTTGGTTTAATTTCTACTAAACCTTTAAATAAAAAAGATTTTTTTAGACAAGAGCTTGCAAAGATGACTGCAGCTATTGCGCATAGAGGTAATAGTGATTCACGATTCTTTGAAGAAGAGCAGTGTCTTTTTGGACATAAACGGCTTTCTATTATTGATTTAACTGAGGTCTCTTTACAGCCTATTGTAAGTAAATGTGGCCGTTATGTATGTGTATTTAATGGCGAGATTTATAACTATTTAGAGTTAGCTAAAGAGCTTTTGGAGATTGGTTTACCTATTACTGGCAAAAGTGATACAGAGGTTGTTTTATACAGTTATATAACTTGGGATAAGGATTGTTTAAAAAAATTTAGAGGCATGTTTGCTTTTGCTATTTGGGATCTTGCAGAAAAAAAATTGTTTGCAGCAAGAGATCATCTGGGAATAAAGCCATTTTATTGGTTTTTAGGAGATGTTTTAGGTCAGAAATGTTTTGTATTTGCATCAGAAATAAAAGCCTTTCTAAAGACCTCTTTTTTTCAACGTCGTGTTAATAAAGAAGCGTTATCTCAATATCTTCAGTTTTATAGTATTAATCCTCCGGATACAATGTTAGAAGGTCTTTATGCGTTACGGCCTGGACATTATTTGGAATTTTCTGAAGATAATCTTATTATGCATGCTTATTGGAATTTATGCTCAATTACTACTAATAACTCTTATAATTCTCAGGATTTACGAATTCAGGTTAGGGATATGCTTGAAGAGTCTGTAAAATTGCATATGAGAGCAGATGTCCAAGTTGGTGCTTTTTTGAGTGGAGGGTTGGACTCTACAGTTATTGTTGGGATAATGTCATCATTGACAAGCAAGCCAATAAATACATTTAGTATAGGCTTTGAAGAGCAGGGTGGATGTAGAAATGAGCTTCAATTAGCAGAGCTGGTTGCAAGACGGTTTGGTTGCGACCATACAAGTGTTGTTGTTACGGGTGAACTTTTTATGAAAAATTTTGAAAAGTTTGTATTAGCTATTGATCAGCCCAGTGGTGATGGAATTAATTCTTTTCTTGTGTCACAGGTTGCGGGTGCAAAAGTTACTGTTGCAATGTCTGGATTGGGTGGTGATGAAATATTTTTAGGTTATCGATACTTTCAAGATTTTTCTAAGCTGCTGCACTTACAAAAGAGTTTTGTTTTTAGAAAAATGCTACCTAGTTTATCTAATTTATATAAATATAGCAGATTTTTTAGAGCTTTTGCATGGAAGAACAAGTTAGATTTTTTAAAATATTGGCCTAGTTCTGAAATAGATTCATATTTCAAAATGAGGACGCTTTTTTCTCAGGATGATATAAATCTACTACTTAAGCATAAAAGTGTTTTTAAAAAAGAAGCTGGTTTGTTTTTAAATGGGTTTAATATGGAAGATGATGTTCTAAATAAACTATCGAAGTTAGAGTTATCTTGGTATACACCGGGAATGCTATTGCGGGATACCGATGTTACATCTATGGTGCACACATTAGAAGTACGTGTTCCTTTTTTAGATGTTCCATTAGTAGAGTTATTATTATCTATCCCAAGTAAATACAAGGTTTCTCATGATCAAAAGAGTAATAAGCCATTGTTAGTTTCAGCGTTTAAGGATTTGATACCTGAGGAATTGATAAAAATACCCAAGCAGGGATTTGAGATGCCTCTTGGATTTTGGTTAAAGAAGTTTTTTAGATCAGAATTGCAGGCTTTGGCTGAAGTATCATGGCTTAATAAGCATTACGTGTTAAAATTGTTAGAGGATTTTGATAAGGATCCAAGGAATTATTTGAAACTTTGGACATTGTTGGTTCTTTGTAAGTGGGTAGAACTTTACGATATTGAAGGTCTTGATGAAGAAGATTTTATACATACATCATGGACAGGGGATAGGCGGAGCGCCTCTAAGCCTTCTTTATTTAATTGAAGGTTTAAACAAAAATCTTTATAAGCCTGTTGTTTTATTTTTAAAAAATTCTGAAGTTATTGATTTATATAAATCTCGAGGTATAGAAGTTTTTGGACCGTTAAATATCTCAGATTTTGCACATACTAAAATCTGGTGGTATAGATGGTATCATCCTCATCATTTGATTAGATCTATAATTGATTTTTTTAGAACAGTTTTTGCAGTAGGGCCTTACTGGTTAAAAAAAATTAATCCGGATATTGTGCATTTGAATACAAGTTCATTATTAGCCTTTGGAATCGCTGCTAAAAAATTTAAAATTCCTGTTGTATGGCATATAAGAGAGCCGTTATCTGAAGGGTATTTAGGGATAAGAAGATGGTTTGTTAAGATGGTTGTGAAAAAGTGTTCGAATTTGATTTTGCCTATATGTATAAATGATGCAAAGCCGTGGGCAAAAGAAAGCAAGACACATGTTTTATATAATGCTGTGGATCTTAATTTATTTAATATTTTGACAGTAAAGCCAAGAGTGATTGCAGAAGGTCCAAAGATTCTTTTTTTAGGTGGCTTATCCAAGGAGAAGGGGACACTGTTAATTTTTGAAGTATTTAAAAAGCTTTTGGGGAAAATACCAGATGCAAAACTTCTAGTTGCAGGTTATTTTGAGAGAACTTTAAAACCAAGAACTTTATTACAATATTATTTCCCAACTGAGCGTTACAAACGAGAAGTTTTTAAGTTTTTAGAAGAAATAGCGCAGAATGTAGTTTTTTTGGGGCCTATTAAAGATGTGCCTTCTGTTATGTTAGCAAGTGATGTAGTAGTGTTTCCTGCAACTGTTGGTCATTTTGCTAGACCTGTTATAGAAGCAGGATTTATGAAAAAAGTTGTTGTTGCATCTAAATTAGCGCCGTTGGATGAGCTTGTTATTGATGGTCAAACAGGTTTTTTAATAGAACATACGGATGTTGATCAATGGGTAGATAAATTAGAAAAGTTGCTTTTAAATAATGATTTAAGATTTAAAATGAGTGAAAAGGCATTTCAATATTGTTATTCAAAATTTACAATAACTAGTCAAATTCAAGCTGTTTCTCAATATTATTCTGAACTTATAGGTGATAATTAGTATGGATCTTTTAAAAAATAAAGTTTTTAATTATTGGAATAAATCAAGTTGCGGTACAGAGATAACAGATCAAACAAGATATTCTAAAGATTATTTTGAAGATATTGAAAATTTTAGATATTCAATAGAACCTGAAATATTTTCATTTGCTCAGTTTACAAGATTTCATAATAAAAAGGTTTTGGAGGTAGGAGTTGGAGCAGGTACTGATTTTTTGCAATGGGTGCGTAGTGGAGCTGAGGCTTATGGTATAGATCTTACTAAGGAAGCCATTATTAATACGAAAGAGAGATTGCAGTTATATGGTTTAAAGGCAGTTGATTTAAAAGTAGCCGATGCAGAAAATATTCCTTATCCGGATAATTATTTTGATTGTGTTTATTCATGGGGCGTTATCCATCATTCTCCAGATACCATTAAATGCTTAAAAGAAATTATACGTGTGACTAGGCCCGGCGGTGTTATAAAAATTATGATTTATAATAGAAGATCACTATTTGCATTTTATCAGTGGATAATTTACGGTTTGCTAAAAGGTAAATTTTTAAAAAGTTTAAAAACTATTTTATTTGAATATCAGGAAAGTCCAGGAACAAAGGCTTATACTTTCAAAGAAGTCAAAAAAATGTTGAAAGGTATGCCTATAATTTTATGTAATTTAAAGGCTACAACAACTAACCATGATCTTTTGTATTATAAATCTAAGTCGATACAATTTTGTGCCAAAGTATTGGCTGGTTTATTAGGTTGGAATAAAATTGGCTGGTTTATGACTTTAGATTTGCAAAAACAAGAGCTTATCTAAGCTCAGTTTCTTTGTATTGACCATTTGGTAGTTCAATTAATTGCTTGTTTTGTATAGTTAGAACCCTGTTCATCTTTTTTATAAGCGACATTCTGTGAGAAATCATTATTACTGTTTTATTCTTAGTTATGTCTTCTAGGGCTTCACAAATAATTTCTTCAGATTTTTGATCTAGGGCGGATGTAGCTTCGTCGAATATTAAAATTTCTGGTTTTTTTAATAATGCTCTTGCTATAGTAAGTCTTTGTTTTTGACCTCCAGATAGTAAACATCCATTTTCTCCAACAACTGTGTTATAACCATTTGGTAGGTTGACTATGAATTCATGTGCGTGTGCAGTCTTACATGCTTCAATAATCTCCTCTTCTATTGCATCTGGTGATGAATAGAGAATGTTTGCAAGAATAGTGTCATTAAACAAAAATGTTCGTTGCCCTACATAGCCTATACGTCTTCTAAGACTATCGAATGAGATTTGTGTAATATCTTTTCCATCTATGAAGAGAGTATTTGGTTGTCCTTGTACAAATCCCAGTATTAAATCTGCAAATGTACTTTTACCAGTGCCTGATACTCCTATGATTCCAACAGACTCGCCTTTGGAAATAGTAAGGTCTATGTTTTGGAAAATTGTATGGGAATCATCATAACTGAAAGCAAAGTTTTTAAACTCAATTTTTTTATTAAAGCTTTCTAAGTTTAATGTACGATTTTCATTAGCTATATGAGTAAGATCCATTATCTCAAAGACTCTTCCTGCAGATGCTATGCCGGTTTGTACATCGGAGTATACACTAATCATTCTTTTAATTGGTTGATAAGCTAAAATAGTGGCCGCTGCAAATGATGCTAGTTGACCGGGAGTCATAGTACCACTTATAACCTGCCTAGAGGCGATGTAGAAAATAATTCCACAGCCGGTCATTGTCATAGTCTCTATGAATGCTGGAGTTATTGAAACAACTCGTACGTTACGCATTATCGAAGAAAAAAAGTGGTTTAAGTAGCTTGAAAATCTGTTTACTTCAGTTGTTTCTGTGTTAAAAGATTTTATTTCTCGTATACCGATAAACATCTCTTGTAATAAAGAGCTGATGCTTCCCATGGCTTCTTGGCTTTTACGTGCGGTTATTTGCATACGTTTACCCATCTTGCTTATAGTAAGCGCCACTATAGGGCCAACGGTTAAGAGTAAGATAGTAATTTGAGGGTTTTGTTTACAGGCTACTGAGATTAGGAATACTGTTTCAAAAAATGTTCTAACTCCGTTTCGAATAGCGTTAGAAGAAGCATTTTGTACTGCTCCGATATCGTTTAAAAAATATGAAAGAAGTTCTCCACTGGTTTTTTTTTGATAAAAGGAAACTGGGAAATGAATTATTTTACTAAATAGGTCGTGACGTATGTCATTTACAACGTGTGTACCAACCCAATTCATGTAATAGTTAGATACATACATGAACACTCCCTTGAATACAAAAAGTGAGATGAATACTAAGATGAATGGTATTAGTAGATAGGTGTGCCTTGCAACAAATACATTATCTATCATGTATCTTACAACGAGTGCAGGTGCTGCGGAGAGCAGGCCGTAGAACATAGCTGCTAGTCCTGAAATAATTAATCTCTTTTGATAACGTTGTGTATAACTTAAAATTCTTCTTAGTGATGTCATCTTTTTATTTGTTTTTAAAAGGTTAATTGTATTGTCAGGATGCAAAATTTTTTCAATTTCGTCTATTTTTCATAAAGAGGAAATTTTGTACAATATCTTTTTACTATTTCTCGTAGCCCTTTTAAAAATGCTTCATCATTACGTTTTTTTATGACCTCGTGTATCCAGTGTACAACCTGTTTAACATCGTTTTCTACAAAGCCTCTTGTTGTTATAGCTGGAGTTCCTATTCTGATGCCGCTGGTGACAAATGGACGTTCTGTATCAAAAGGTATGGCGTTTCTGTTCACAGTTATCCCAGTTTTTTCTAAGGCTTTTTCTACAATATCACCGGTGATGATTTGACCTGATAGTTCATTGTTACTAGATTCACAGGTTTTTTTTAGGTTGATTAGAAATAAATGGTTATCTGTGCCACCTGAGACTATGTGATATCCAAGTTGTTGGAATTCTTTACACATTATGTTTGAGTTTTTAATAACTTGTTCCTGATACTTTTTAAATTCTGGAGTTAAGGCTTCTTCAAAGGCTACAGCTTTAGCTGCTATGGTGTGCATTAGTGGTCCACCTTGCATGCCAGGCATTACACTTTTATCTAGGGCTGAAGCAAAATCTGCCTTACAGCATATTATACCACCACGAGGTCCACGGAGAGTTTTATGGGTGGTAGAGCTTACGAAGTCAGCCACTGGTATTGGAGAAGGGTGTAGTCCTGCTATGACTAGTCCTGCAATATGAGCGATGTCGGCAAGCATAAGTGTTTGGTTATCTTGAGCGATCTTGGCTATCTTGGCAAAATCGATAATTCTTGAATAGGAAGAGGCACCACATACGATCATCTTGGGTTTATACTGATTAGCTAGGACTTCTATTTCTGTGTAATCGATAAGTTCTGTTTCTGGGCTGACGTTGTATGGTATGAAATTAAAGATTTTCCCTGAAAAGTTTATTTTATGCCCATGAGTTAAGTGGCCACCTGAGCCTAAACCCATGCCCAAAATAGTGTCTCCTGTATTGAGCTGGCTGAAGTATACCGCCATATTGGCTTGTGAGCCTGAATGTGGTTGTACATTGATATGATCGGTTTCAAAAAGCTTTCTTCCTAATTCTATTGCATAGTTCTCTATCTGGTCTATTACTTCACAGCCTGAGTAGTAACGCTTTCCAGGATATCCTTCTGCATATTTATTGGTTAGTATAGATCCGGTAGCTGCCAGTACGTTCTCACTAATATAGTTTTCAGACGCAATTAAATTAATGGTAGTTTCCTGACGGTCCTTCTCTTTTTCTATAAGCTCTAAAATATGGCTTTTCATTACGTTTCTCCTGTTCTTTGATCAACAAGTTTTATTAAATTGTTGACTATTTGAATTTAAATCTGTCATTTTCATAGTAGGTTATGAGTTTTAACGATTGTCAGGTTGTTAAGTAAAACTAAGTGATTTTTAGGATATAGTAAATATTTGGAGAGGGTTATGAAAAGAATTTATATCATAGGTGTGATAGGTTTAATATCTACCTCTGGCTTATTTGCTGGAAGGTTTGGAGACTATTTGGGAGCACATGTTTTGGGTGACGTTATAACTGACGTTCGAAGGGATGTCACAAGACCATCTAGAAAGGTTATAGTTGAGCAGCGTACTGGCGCAGATTATGATGAAGTACGAAGGGTAAGGTCTCAGTATGAGGAAGAGATGCGAAGAATACGTGATTCTCATGCCGATGAGATGCGTACATTAGAGAAAAATTATGATAGGAGATTCAAGGCTCAAGCTGATAACTATGAAAAACGTCTACTTGATAAGGAAGATGAAATTAACAATATTAAGAAGGACTATGAAAAGAGGATGAATAAGCAGGCTGAGCAGTATGAAAGCAAGATACGTAGTCTAGAATCTAAAGTTAGAAAACAATAATTTACAATATTTATAAACAAAAAGGGGCATCTTTTTAGGTGTCTCTTTTTGTTTATAAGTATATCTTTTTATGAATTAAGCCTTTGGTTTTTTCTTGTTGTAGTAATATTGAGCTAGTCTAATTATTCTGGTGAATTAATATTAATCTGTGTTTTTTTTGCGTTAAGCAACATCTTATAGGGATCAAAGTGATTGCCTTTTTATGGTATTTTTCTATTATAGAAGGATAGTTTTGTTCAATCTTTTAAATTATTGAGGGGCCTGTGATTTTACCTACAGAATTTAAGCGTGGTAGTACCAAAATACTTTGGAATAATGAACCCTGGCTTGTTGTTGAATTTCATCATGTTAAGCCGGGTAAGGGTGGAGCTTTTGTTCGTACAAAGATGAAAAATCTTAAAACAGGTAGAATTTTAGAGGAAACTTTTCGTTCTGAAGAAAAGTTAGCACAGCCTGACCTTGAATATAAAAAGATGCAATACCTTTATAAAGAGAATGGTATTTATTATTTTATGGATGATTCAGACTATGAGCAGTTCGAGTTTAATGAAGATCAAATAGAATCAGTAAAGCTATATTTAAAAGAAAATGAAGTATATGACATAGTTTTCTTTGAAGGTAAGCCTATGTCTGTTGAAGCTCCAATATTTATGATTTTGAAGGTTGTAGAAACTGTGCCTGGTGTTCGTGGTGATACAGCTCAGGGTGGTGCTTCAAAACCTGCCAAGCTTGAGAGTGGCGTAACTATTAAGGTCCCTTTATTTATCAATGAGGGTGATAAAATCAGAGTAGATACAC
Organism: uncultured Pseudomonadota bacterium; assembly: GCA_964491895.1. Classification (GTDB taxonomy): domain Bacteria; phylum Babelota; class Babeliae; order Babelales; family UBA12411; genus CAZBHK01. The sequence goes on from CAZBHK010000004.1 coordinate 67,585, forward strand.
GAGAAGGCGTTTACATAGAACGGGCATAATTTTTATGAGCGACAACAAAGATCTCGATCAATCCAAGTTATTATTACCTGGAGAAGATCCAATTAAAGCAATTTCGATGAGAGATATAAGGTCTCTCGCATTTCATTTTATCTATGCTGCAGAGCAGTTTAATTATGAGGTTGACTTAAATACTATAGTAGAAGAGTTTGAAAAGGGTTTTCATTTAGAGATTCCAAGGGATTCTTACGCTATTACAGTAGCAGAGCATACCATTAATATGCGAGAGCAGTTAGATGATGAAATTAAACCTTTTCTACAGAACTGGAAGTTAGAGCGTCTAGGTTTATGTACAAGATTAATTTTACGTATGGCTCTCTGGGAACTTATTCAACCAGATGCTATTCCTAGTGTAATAATTAACGAAGCTATAGAGTTAGCAAAGTCATTTGCAGAAAAAGATGCATATAAGTTTATTAACGGTATTTTGGATGAGTTAGTTAAGAAGAGAGAGAATGAGTCTACAAATAACGCTTGATCACCTAAATAAAATTTCTGATAATAATTCATCATTATTTTTCATTTTAGGTCCTTGTGCAATAGAGAATGAGTTACATTCTTTAAAGGTTGCAGAATATCTAAAAAAGCTTTCTGAGAAGCTTAATTTTAAATTAATTTTTAAAAGTTCTTTTGATAAGGCTAATCGCACTTCTGTAAATGGCTATAGAAGTGTTGGTTTAAAGGAAGGCTCTCGTATTCTTCGTAAAATTAAAGAAGAATTAGATCTTCCTATTTGTACAGATGTTCATGAGTCTTGGCAAGCACAAGAGGTGGCGGCGTTTGCAGATATTTTGCAAATACCAGCTTTTCTATGTAGACAAACAGATCTATTATTATCTGTTGGAGAGACAGATAAAATTATTAATATTAAAAAGGGTCAGTTTGTAGCACCTCATGTTGTTCAGAAATCTGCTGAAAAAGTTGCTTCCATTAGAGGTAATGAAAAAATCTGGCTATGTGAGCGTGGTTATGCATTTGGATATGAAGATCTTATTGTTGATTTTAGAAATTTTCCACTGATGAAAGCTTTTGGATATCCTGTAGTCTTTGATGCTACACATTCAGTACAAAAACCCTCGGGCTTAGGAGCTTGTACTGGTGGTGATAGAAAGATGGTGTCCAGTTTAGCTGTGTCGGCAGTATCTAATGGCATAGCTGGAATCTTTATGGAAGTTCATGAAGAGCCAGAAAAGGCTTTGTGTGATGGTCCTAATTCTATCCGTCTTTCGCAGTTAGAAGATTTTCTAAAATACTTAATTGAGCTTGATGATTGGATTAAGAGTAGGAAGCAACCAGAAGTTTTTTAAAAAAAATGAAATGGTTTTTTGGGGATTGGAGGGAACTGTAAACCTTCAAGTATCATTTTTGGTATACGTTTTAAAGTTTTAGTGACTTCTTTGGGTAGAATATCTTCTGAGCGTTTTCTTTCTTTATTCTCTCGTTCTTCAGATGATTTCTTATCTATTTTGTAGTAAGGCTCCCCATTACTATTAAAATAAATTTTACCATTTTTATTTGGTATAAAATTTTCAAAACCATTAAATTTTTTTAGGCGCAGAGCTTCTGGAATATCTAATATCCATTTTGCTACAATTTGATTATGAATCTCTGAATGTGAAGGGTCATCATCGAATATTCCACCTGTTTTTTCTATTGATATTCTAAAATTGACTGTTCTTTCCAAATTATGAAGTAAACGGCTATATATTCCTAGCACTTGTTGTACGTGATCACCTATAGAATAAAAATTGTATAGGTTTTTAATAATACTCATATCAGGACTATAACTTTTTTGATCTATTGGAGTGGCTAGTAGATATACAGCTTCAATTAAATAATCTCTTCTATCGCCAGGATATGTAGAATATAATTTAGTTTCACTAATGGACGATATAGTTTTATTAATTAAAATTTTAAGAGCTAGATCTTCTTTATTCGGTCCAGATCTCTTTTCTCTAAATAGAGCATTAAAAATTTTTTCACTTAGTGATAGGTTATCTTTTTTTTTGTTATTTAAAGGTTTTAATATTGGTTCGTAAGCAGCTCTTAAAAATTGGCTTGTAATATTGATTACATTGCCGCCATGGCTATGTCCTATAATAATTTTTTTTTCAGTATCTGGATAACTTAAAATTACTTTAGCTAATGATTCTGCTGCTTGGATTCGGTCTTTATCACTTAGGCCGCCAGTCCATGTAAATGGGATTACATTATGTCTTAATTTTCTTGCTTGTCTTTCAAGTTGTTTATAAAATTCACCACGAGGTTTACACCAGTCTTCACCAGCAGCAAATGTTCCATGTACAAGGATTATTATGGGGTTGCATTGAGACGAAAATATTAGTACAGATACTATCAAAGCAAGAAACTTCATGATTTATCCTTTTTAGATAAGATCCAAATTTATTTGGAGTGAAGTTACAATTCTATGAGGTACTGTTGTCAATATTTAGCAAAAAAAAAGAGCAGGTTTTTTAAAACCTGCTCTCTAACTTGATTTATAAGCTATTATTGCAGTTCTGGAAAGAAGAAAGCTACTTCTATTTTTCCGTTTTCTACAGAATCAGAACCGTGTACAGCGTTATTATCTATGGAAGCACCATATAATTTACGTAAAGTATTAGGCTCTGCATTTGTAGGATTAGTAGCACCCATAAGATCACGCCATTCTTTAATGGCATTATCTTTTACTAGCGCTAGTACTACAACGGGTCCAGAGCTTATAAATTCTACTAAGCCATTAAAAAAAGGTTTATCTTTATGGACAAGATAAAATGCTTTTGCTTTATCCATTGTAAGTTGTAGCATTTTTATGCCAACAATCTTGAAACCTTTTTCTTCTATGCGTTGTATTATTTTACCGATATTACCTGCTTTAACAGCATCGGGTTTAATAATTGCTAATGTTTTTTCCATAGTGTTACTCTTCATCATCAGTTTTCTTCTCTTCTTTCATCATAGCTGCATCTAAAGCTTCTTTGAGGGAATTATTTAAATTACCTGAGCTTTTCTTTGTTGATGCCTTCTTAGGTGAAGGAGAAGATTGTTGAGGAGTTACATTCGGTTGAGTTTCCAAAGCTTTAAGACTTAGGCCAAGTTTTTGTTCATCCTTGTTAACCTTAATAACTTTGAATTGAGTTTTTTGTCCAACTTCTAATACGTCTTCAACTCGTTTAACACCCTTGTTAGCTAATTCAGATACATGTACAAGACCTTCTATGCCTGATGGAAGCTTAACAAAAGCTCCAAAATTAGTGATCTTGGATACTGTGCCTTCAACTGTTTTTCCTAGAGGATATTCTTTTTCAATGTCATCCCAAGGGTTGCCATCTACTTGTTTAATACCTAAGGAAATTTTTCTATTGTCTGGATCGACTGCAAGAATCATAGCATCAACCATGTCGCCTTTTTTAAAGCGTTCACCTGGATGAGTAATATGTTCTGTCCATGAAAGATCAGATACGTGTACGAGTCCGTCTATACCCTCACCGATTTGAACAAAAAGACCAAAGTCTGTTACGTTGCTGATACGTCCGGAAATTCTGTCGCCAACTTTGTATTGTTGGGCTATTGTCTTCCATGGATCTCCCTTAAGCTGTTTTATACTTAGGGACATTCTTCTGTTGTCTCTATCCAAAGCAACAATGATAGCTTCGACTTCTTCACCAATTTTGAAGTGTTTAGATAGGTTTGCAATCCTGTCTGTCCATGAAATCTCTGAGATGTGAACAAGGCCTTCAATGCCTTTTTCAACTTCTACAAATAGACCATAATCTGTAATACTTGATATGCGGCCTTTAATTTTACTTTGTATTGTGTACTTATCTTCGATAGTATCCCAAGGATTTTCTGTAAGTTGTTTCATGCCCAAGGATATTTTTTCTTTATCTTTATCAAAAGAAAGTATTTTTACAGAGATAGTATCGCCTATTTTTACTAACTCACTAGGATGAGCAATTCTGCCCCAAGACATATCTGTTATATGTAGTAAGCCGTCTATACCACCTATATCTACGAATACTCCATAGTTAGTGATATTTTTAACAATACCTTCGACAACTTGTCCTTCTTGTATTGTTTCTAAAGCACCTTTTCTCTCATCAGAACGTTGTTCTTCTAGATATTTCCTTCTAGATATGATTACGTTGCCACGTTTTTTATTAATTTTTATTATTTTACAGATTACTTCTTTACCTACAAATCTATCAAAATCTGTAACACGTTGTATGTCTACTTGTGAACCTGGTAGGAATGCAGGGATTCCAATGTCCACACTTAGACCACCTTTGACTTTGTGTAAAACAATTCCACGCACCGGTTCATCTGTCTTAGCTAAGTCAGAAATTCTTTCCCAAGCCTTGAGTGATTTTGCCTTTTGATATGATAATACAACATTGCCATATTCATCTTCAAGACGATCTATAACCACTTCAATAGCGTTGCCTTTGATTAGGCGTTTAAATTCCATATCTGTAAATTCATGAGTAGATATTAGGCCATTAGACTTATAATCTATGTCTACTAATACTCCATCATTATCTACAGAAGAAATTTTACCTTGGATTATCTTTCCGACCTGAAACTGGTCGTCTATATCTTTGTATAATGAATCTAACTCTGCTTTTTGTTCTGGATTTAATTGAATATCTTCTAACATATCTATGCTAGATTGAATGTTCTGCTCTTTAAGCATATACAGCATTCCTAATTGGGAACGTGCCCGGTTTAAATTGTTAAACTTACTTATATATACCTTATCAGCTCATAAGCTTGATAAGATAGTGTGAACTACGACCAACAAGCTTGCGCTCTGGTGGCGGCTTCCTGCTACATTCCATGGATAACTAGACTACTACTAAGAATAGTCTCCGCTATAGCATGGTCTACAGGCTTATATTCGGACTGTCCCGGTCCTATTTGCAATAACGCAACTTTTTTTATATTGATTGCAGCATTGATAATCTGTTAAATCTAACAAAAAAAAGCAATTTCAGCAAATGCCAAGGCTCTTAGCTAGGTATCTGTCCTTGTATCGTAAAGGAGTAGAGTGTAGGAGAACTGTTTTTAACCATTTCTAGGCTTACTAGTGTAGGATTTTTTATAAGCTTATCTTGTGACAAGTTATTTAAAAAGACAGAAATATCTTCATTTTTAAGTGTATTACCTACAATGGTTATTTCACCATGTTCTTCTTTTTTAAGACGCTTGAGCCAGGAGTTTTGGGGAATGTTTCGAGAAAACAATTTTAACAATGTACTATATGAGAATATATGCTCATTTTTAACCTCTTCATGTGATGCCTTTAACTCTTTAATTTGATGTGTTTTTTTCTCAAGGACATTAGTTTGTTCTTGAAGGGTATCTAGTGTTACTTGTAATATAGCTATCTCTTTTCTTTTGCCTATATAGTTACTTACTACAAAGCTTATGCAAAGTATGAGTGAAAATGTTGAAATAATCATCCATGATTGTGGATTAGTATAACTTGGTGGTGTTAATAGCTTAAAGAGATTCTTTTTTTTAGATAAATCTTTTTTTAAAATTTTCCCATTTAACATGTTGGTATTATTCCATGGCATGACTGGTCCATGAACTATTTCAGATATTATAAGTCCAGCTTTGGCAATAAGTAATGCTAACTGTAGGGTCATGAATTTTTGTCTAGCATCACTTATATTTTCGGCATTACGTAAACAAATAACAGCCTCTGGATTTTTAAGATTTTGTGATTCTACATAGTTCTTAATAAATCGGGATATTGTAGTAGGATTGTTAACTATTCCATCATCAAATTCTAAGTTATTTAGAGGAATAATTTGAGTAGTTTCAGAGTTTATAATAAATTCTACTTTTTGTTTTGTCATGACAATTAATAAAAGGTAGGTATTATGTAACTCTAAATAAATTTTGTTTGAGTTTTCATTCATATAGGTAAGTTATCCTATAACAGCTTTTTTTGAAGTAAATTTTTATCTAAGGTCTCTAATCCTGTCTCTATTTGCTGAAATGTAAGCAAGCCATTTTTTGCTCCTATTTTACTAATCACAGAGGCACTGTTGATAATTCCAGCACGTAAGGCAGTTTCTACATTGTTTGTTTTAGTTAATATCCCAACAAATGTAGATCCAAACGCATCTCCTGCTCCAACTGAGCCGATTACTTTGATTTTCATTGCTGGATGAAATAGTAGCTGGTTATTTGTAAATACCCATACCCCATGTGCTCCATCAGTGACTACTACTATATTGGGTCCCATATTAGAGATTTTTTTTACAAAGGCTTCTATTGAGAATGATATTTTTTTGTCTATCGATGTTAAAAAAAGTTCTGCTTCATGTTTATTCAATATAAATGTATCTACATATGAAAGAGATTCAATTAGATATTTAATGCCTTCACTTAGTTGACTAGCACCTGGGTTAATAGCTATTTTAAGATTATTTTCTTTAGCTTTCTTTACAATGGTAGGCAGCAGTATTCCAGATTTATTACTCAGTGAGGTTATATATAATAAATTATAATTTTGAAAGGAAGGAAGATCTTCTTTCTCAAGAAGTCCATTGATCCCTCTATAGGCAAAAACAGTTTGTTCACCAGTATTAGACCCTATAATAAAGGATAAACCACTATGTGCCTGAGAAGATATTTTAATGTGCTTTGTATCAATATTTTGTTCTTTTAGTTGTTTAAGGATATTGATACCAGCTTCATCATTTCCAATTTTACAGAAACATTCAACGTCAAAACCTAAGTATTTGAAGGAAGTTGCTGAGTTGGTTGAGCCGCCACCGGTTAAAAATTTTAACTCAGAAACATTAATTTTTTCTCCTTCTCGAAAAATTATGTATTTTTCTCCATCATGCATTACCGTAATATTTTTTGAATCTTTTGGATGACAACATATAAAAATATCTTGTGTTGCTCCCCCTAAGGTCAGTATTTTCATAGCTCTCCTAATTTTATAATTAGACAATAATAAGGAAAAGATATTATGAAAAGCAATATTTGATTCTTTAAAAAGCTTTAATCCTTAAGGCTTTTTATGTTATTATCTTAATGGTACGTAATAATTAAAAACTATTTTTATAAGTATGAAGTTTATGAAAAAGGATTCTTCTAACTATTTGTACAAAGATGATTTTGTTAAATAAAATTTTGAAAAATTTAAATAAGAATATAAGTTTTTTCTTTATAGTATTTATTGAGGAGTTTTGGGGATGTTTTATACAAAATTATATTGTTGGGTTCAGGGGTTTATAGGATGTTTATTATGAAAAATTCGAAAATATTATTATTTATTTTTACATTGGTAGGATCTGTGATTTATGCGCCTCCTTCTGTAGAAGGTATTTCTTTTATAATTGAGGAAATTAGTTTAGGTAGGGAAAGACAGGATTGGATTTATAAACACAATAATGATTTGTTATATAATGAGCCATTTTGTGTATTAGTACATTCTAAAACAAGGGTTAAGGAACCTCAAATGTGTAGAAGTATATCAGCTCCTAATGTAAGAAGAAGAGTTTCTGCGTCAGGCTTTTTACGTAGATTTGCAACTATTAATGGGGCTTGTGGCGTTGTTGTTTCTCAATATAAATTAAAACCATTAGATAAAAAATTATGTACTATTGTTGAAGAAGAAATAGTTGATCAACTACGGGTTGTTGATAAAGTTAAAGCTAGGGTTGAAATTGAAGATGCTAGTGAAGTGACATCTGCTGGATTAAGATTTATTGAGAAGCAAAGAAAAAGTTTAATTGATTTTGATCTTTATATTCCAGAAATACATGAGTTATTTGAAAAGGCTAGTAGTCTTTTTTTAATAAGTGGTAATGATATTCAAATGTTTATACCACTTTTTAATTTATTGTATGAAATATTGGTTTGTAGAATAAATGAATCTATAAAGTTCAAAAATTATGATCAGGCAAAGTTAGATAACATTCGCTTTGTTAATATGTTAAGGGATATTAAATCAAAAAAAAGAGATTTTTTATCTCAGCAATTTCAGCGGGACATTGAAAAAGGGGAATGGTTATAGGCTAAATATAAATAATTAAGATTTAGGGGCTACCATTAAAGTAGCCCCTTTTTTTTTATTTGATTTTAAGAACTTTATCCATAACTTCGGAAACATTATCAACCAAAAATATATTAATACCTTTTTTGATATCACCAATACTCTCTAAATCTTGTTCATTAAGTCTTGGAACGATTATATTGGCGAGGCCTTCTTGCTTAGCTGCAAGAATTTTTTCTTTTAAGCCACCTATTGGAAGCACTTCTCCTTGTAGATTAAGTTCTCCTGTCATTGCAAATTGACAGTTTACTGGACGCTTAGTTAAGGCGGACAGTATTGAAGATAGGAGAGTGATGCCTGCAGAGGGACCATCCTTTGGTATTGCCCCAGCTGGTAAATGTATATGTAAATCAAAGTTAGTAAATAGTTCTTTAGGTATATCAAATTTATTTGAGTTTGCTCTGGCATACGATAGCGCAGCTTGAGCAGATTCCTTCATAACATCACCAAGTTGACCTGTTAGGATTAATTTTCCTGTTCCAGGCATTAACATTGCTTCTACCTGTAGAACTTCGCCACCATAAGGAGTCCATGCAAGACCATTGGTTACCCCAATTCTATCCTTATGGAAGTTGGCATAAGATGGTACAGGGAATGTACCTAGGTAATTAGTAATATTTTCTGGTGTAAAAGAGACTTCTTTTTTCTCTTCTACTAATGAGCGAGCATATTTAGCACATAATTTTTGTATTAGTCTTTCTAGTTGTCGCACACCAGCTTCTCTTGTATATTTATTTACAACTATATCCAAAACTTTGGCAGGTATTTTTACCTTTTTTGCATCTAGACCAAAATTTTTAAGAGACTTGTTAACAAGGTGTTTTTTAGCAATTTCTAATTTTTCGTCATGTGTATATCCAGAGATATTTATAATTTCCATTCTATCTCTTAATGGCTCTGGAATAGTATTTAAGTTATTAGCTGTGGCGATAAATAATACTTTTGATAAGTCGAAACCTATTCCTAAGTAGTTATCATAGAAATTTTTATTTTGTTCTGTATCAAGTACCTCTAAGAGTGCTGCTGCAGGATCGCCGCGTTGATCACGACCTATCTTGTCGATCTCATCTATCATGATGAGAGGGTTATTGGTACCTGCTTTACGTATTGCTTGTATGAATCTACCTGGCATAGCACCTACATATGTTCGTCTATGGCCACGAATTTCAGACTCGTCGTGTACACCACCTAAAGATATTCTAAAAAATTTACGTCCCATACTTTTTGCTATGGACTGACCAAGGGATGTTTTTCCAACACCTGGAGGGCCAGTAAAGCATAATATTGGAGTATGGCAATCATTTTTCAATGATCTAACGGATAAATAATCTAGGATACGTTCCTTAACATCTTGTAGTCCAAAATGATCGTTATCCAAAGTTTGTTTAGCGTTTGCTATATCTAGATTATCATCTGTATAAACACCCCATGGAAGGTTGAGCACCCAGTCTAAGTAATTTCTTATAACTGTATTTTCCATTGAGTCAGAAGGTATTTTTTCTAAGCGTTTTAATTGTTTTTTTGCCTCTAATTCAGCTTCGGGTGAAAGTTTTGCTATTTCTAATTTTTTTTGTAAATCGTCCACTTCACTGTCATTATCTTCACCAAGCTCTTTTCTAATAGCTTTAAGCTGTTCTCTTAGGTAGTATTCCCTTTGAGATTTATTTATTGAGTCACGAGCGGAAGATATAACTGTTTCTTGGACCTTAGAAATTTCTATTTCTGTATCTAGTTCCTTATATATACCATCCAAAAGATCAGATATTAATTTTTTTTCTAATAAACCTTGTGCTTGAGATACGGTCAAACTTAAATGGGACAAGATAAAATCAGCTATTTTTTCTGGATCTTTTATTTGTGATAAGATTACTTGAGAGTCAGGTCCAAAGATTTTTCCTGATGAGCTCATAGTATCTATCAACTGATTAAGTTGTTTAATTTTACTTTCTATTTTTTCACTTTCTTCGGATTCAAAAGGCATTGGTTTTAAGGAAACTGTTAAAATGTTATTTTCTGATGAAATATCTTCTACTAAAGCCCTTACTATACCCTGTACAAGAAGCTTAATACCGCCTTCTGGTAACCTCATGACTCTCATGATACTACCAACAGTACCTACATTATATAGGTCTTCTATGCCTATAGGTCCAACAGCTCCTTCTGGTTGTTCCTTTGTTGCAAGTAGAAGTACTTTTTTGGAGCCTTCTAGTGCATTTTCTATTCCTTTAATGATTTGTTCGTCCAAAACTAAGAGTGGCACTACCATATGTGGAAAGACAACCACATCCATGGTAGGTATAACCGCCAATTGAGACGGTACCTCTCCTATATTGTCGTTAAGCTTTATCTCTTTCATGTCCCCCCCTTAATATAAAGATATGTAATCGTGCTTTAACGTACTAACAAGGTCTATTTTGCGCATTGCATGAGCGCTTCTAACATAATGATATGTGATTTTTCATCTAAAAAACAAGATCCATAAAAAGAGCTTTGTATCGATGAGGAAAGTACAGTCTTTTCAAATCGAATGATTTTGAAATCTTGACTTTCCTAAAAGGCCTGCTAATCGACCCTTTTTTGTTCTTTTTAATATTTAGTGAATATTAAAGGTTTCCTAAATTAATAATCGTATAATAAAGGTTTTTGGTTTTAAAAAGTTGTAATTTAACTCTCTTTGTATAGAATTTTCTTTTTATGACTCTAAATTTACAAAATTAGTTTCTTAAAAAAATTCTATTAATAAATTCATCAATAAATAGAAAATTTTTAAAAAAAATTATAAAAAACAATTAATAAACTCAGTTTGGAAAAAATAGGGTTCATTAATTTATATTTTTGTGTTCAAATTGTAAAAAAAATATATTGTAAATATTTCTATTACAAATAATAATCATATAAGGAGGCTTAAAACGGCAATAATTGTTTTTCATAAAATAAACAATGTCTAAGCTTGTCTCTAAAGATTTAGTAACGCTATTATTAAAGATAATGATTTATATAAGTTAGGAGGTTGCCGTGATAGAATTTATACGCAAAAAAGATTTTTCGCTTATGCCATTTGATGAAAAGAAGATCTTCAAGAGTGTGAGAAAGGCATTAATAGAGTCGGAACAAGATGTTCGACAAGCTAAAGAGGTTGTGAATCAGACTGTAATAGAACTTAATCAGTTTGTTGAGCCTACTGTATCAGATGTTAGAAAGTGTGTAGAACAATATCTTATAAAAAAAGGGTTTGTCGCTGCTGCTAAGGCGTATGTTAATCATAAACAAAATCAAGAACAGCTTTCGAAGACATTTAATCAAACTTCAGATATTGTAGAAAATTATTTGAATAAAGCTGACTGGAAGATTAAAGAAAATAGCGCTATGAGTTATTCCCTTCAGGGGCTTAATAATTACATAGTATCTAATGTAACAACATCATATTGGTTGACTAAAATTTATGATGAAGAGATAAGGCAGGCACATGAAACAGGTGCTCTTCATATACATGACTTGAGTTCTTTAAGTACTTATTGTTGTGGTTGGGATCTTTATGATTTATTATCTCAGGGTTTTGGAGGTGTTTTTGGAAAAACTGAGAGTGGTCCTCCTAAACATCTAGGGACAGCTTTAGGTCAAATGGTTAATTTTTTTTATACCTTACAAGGGGAAGCAGCAGGCGCTCAGGCCTTTTCTAACTTTGATACATTATTAGCTCCATTCGTTAGATATGATCAGCTTACATATAAAGAAGTTAAACAACAGCTTCAAGAATTTATTTTTAATATGAATATTCCAACACGTGTTGGGTTTCAAACACCATTTACAAATTTAACTATGGATTTATGTCCTCCTTCAATTTTGGCAGATACTCCCGTAATTATTGGTGGTATTCCACAAAAAGAAACTTATAAAGAGTTTCAAAAAGAAATGGATATGATCAATAAAGCTTTTTGTGAGGCTATGATTGCTGGTGACTATAAAGGTCGTATTTTTACGTTTCCTATACCTACATATAATCTTACTAAGGATTTTAATTGGGATGATGAGAAGCTTGATCTTTTATGGGAAATGACTGCTAAATATGGTACACCTTATTTTTCTAACTTTATTAACTCAGATCTTAATCCAGATGATGCTCGGTCCATGTGTTGTAGGTTAAGGTTAGATAATAGAGAACTTAGACGTCGTGGAGGAGGGTTGTTTGCATCTGCTCCTTTAACTGGAAGTATAGGGGTCGTAACAATTAATTTACCAAGAGCTGCATACATTTCCAAAACTAAAGATAAGTTTTTTGAACATCTTCTTCATTTGTTAAATATTGCACGTAAGAGCCTTGTTATTAAAAGATCTGTAATAGAAAAATTTACTGATCATGGTATGTATCCATATGCCAAGCATTATCTTGCAAAGATTAAGCAAAGTCAGGGTAGTTATTGGGCAAATCATTTTAATACTATAGGTATATTGGGCATGAATGAAGCATGTTTGAATCTTATTGGTAAGTCTATAGCATCTGAAGAAGGCAAACAACTTGCACTAGATACCTTAAATTTTATTAGGGAGCATCTAGTTGTCTTTCAAGAGGATAGTAATCTTTATAATTTAGAAGCTACACCTGGTGAAGGGACTACTTATCGTTTTGCTAAATTAGATAAAGCTAAATTCCCAGATATTATTACTGCTGGTGATCACGAGCCTTATTATACTAATTCAACACATTTGCCAGTGGGATATACAGAAGATGTTTTTGAAGCATTAGATCATCAAGATAATTTACAAACTCTTTATACTGGCGGAACAGTACTTCATGGATTTATTGGTGAGCGCATAGATGATTTTCATGTAGCAAAAAAAGTTGTAAGGAAGATAGCTGAAAATTTTCATTTACCATATTTTACTTTAACTCCCACATTCAGTACTTGTTCTAAGCATGGGTACATTATTGGAGAGCATACTGTCTGTCCTGTAGTTGTTGATAAGGGCGAAAACTGTGATAGTGAGATAGTAATCTCTTCACGAGTGGTTGGTTTTTGTGGAGATCCAACTAATATATATTCACGAGTTGTAGGTTTTTATACACCTGTTTCATCTTGGAATATTGGTAAGAAGGAAGAATTCCGTGAAAGAAAGACTTATGTTGTGTGTGGGCCGGAATTAGGGAAGGAGAAAGATGCAAATAAAGTCGATTCAAAAAACAACCCTAATTGATTACCCTGGACTTATAGCATCAGTAATTTTTCTTGGTGGTTGTAATTTTCGTTGTGATTATTGTTATAACAAGGCTCTTGTTAATGCGCCTCATACAATACCGAATTTGGATGAACAAGAAGTGTTGACATTTTTGGATAAGAGAAAAAAAATAATTGAGGGCATTGTTATTACAGGTGGAGAGCCTACAGTTCAGCCAGGTCTTAAGCAGTTCATTGTTAAGTTGAAGAACTTGGGGCTTAAAATTAAATTAGATTCTAATGGGTATAATCCAGATGCTTTAGAGGAAATTATCAATGCAAGAATTATTGATTACATAGCCATGGATATTAAGGCACCTTTACATAAATATTCAGAAGTGACAGGGGTGCCTATAGATCAGACAAGGATTTTGCGATCTATAGATTTAATTAAGAACTCTGGTATAGATCATGAGTTTAGAACAACCGTTTGGAGAAAGTTTTTTACTGAACAAGACTTTTTAGATATTTATGGCCTTATAAAAGGCTCAAATAATTATTATATACAGAATAGTTATAACTTAGTTCCTAATATTGATACTTATACTCCTATGCAAAAATCTGAAATTTGTTCTATTATGCATAAGGGTAAGGATTACGTGAAAAATATCGCTTTAAGAGGTAATTGGTATTAAATGGCATCTAGTTTAATTGCACAAAATCTTAAAAAATCTTATTCAGTAACTAGTCAAGTTTTAGATGGCATTGATGTAACCTTTAATCAGGGCGAGACTTATGCTATTACTGGTATTTCTGGTAGTGGTAAATCTACTCTTTTACATGTTGTGGGCGGTCTTGATGAGCCATCTGAAGGTAAGGTTATGCTTAACGAGCATGATTTATATAGGATTAATAGTGTTGAGAAAAATAAAATATTGAATAAAAAAATAGGATTTGTTTTTCAGTTTCACTATTTGATCAATGAACTTTCAGTTTTAGAAAATATTATGCTTATGGGTAGGATAGGTGCGATGAATGAAGAAGATAATAAGCAATGGTCTATGTACTTATTAAATTTTTTGGGTTTGAATAAGCGTGTTACTTATTATCCATATCAACTTTCTGGTGGTGAGCAGCAGCGTGTTTCTATTGCAAGGGCACTTTTTAATAAACCAGATTTTATAATTGCAGATGAACCAACGGGAAATCTTGATAGTATGAATACAGATATGGTTCTTAAGTTGTTTTTTAAAAGTCAGGATGAATGGGGTTCTGGAGTGATTATTTGTTCACATGATAAAAAAATATGTGAACAAATGAAGACAAATTTTATTTTGAAAGATGGAATGTTGTATACTTGCAAAACCTTGTAAAACTACTAAGATATATTTATTGATTTAATTAAAATGAAAGGCTTGTAATATGAAGAAGTGCATGCTTGTAGTAGTAATGGCAGTTGCTAGTTTCAGTGGCTATGTAGTAGCAGATGAAACTCAAGATTTAGAAATGGATAAAGCAGTTGGAATAGAAGAACAAACCAAACTTGCTAAAAATACTGAAGAAGCAGTAGAGATTCTTAGAGTTATTCAAGAAGTTACAGATGAATTAACTAAAGAAGTAGTAGCTCAAGTTGAAGAAAAAAAGGCTTTAGTAGAACAAGAAGGTATTGTTGATAATATTGCTTAATATGATTCTAATTTTCATCATGAAATTAAACTTCAAAAATTGTGAAGTTGGAGTCTAAATGTATGAGTCTCCAACTTCATAGACGTTCTTTACAAAAAAAAACTTTTCAATTTTCCTTGTTCACTTTTATAAGTCGTATTCTTGGACTTGTAAGAGAAATGTTACAAGTTCGGTTATTAGGTGTTAGCGCTTTATCAGATGCATTTCTTATTGCATTTCGTATTCCAAATTCATTACGTAAAGTTTTTGCAGAAGGGGCTCTTTCTGCTACATTTGTACCTTCATTTGTAAAGCTTGCTAAGTCTGATGGTGTTAAATCAGCAAATAAATTAATGAGCTTGGGGTTTATATTTTTTGAAGGTATTCTTCTTTTGCTTACAATACTTGTTTGGGCGTTTCCTGAAGTTGTAATCAAAATGATTGCTTCTGGTTTTTCACAAGAACAACTTGAACCTGCAATAATTTTTTTACGAATATTATTTCCATTTATTTTTTTCTTGTCTAGTAGCGCATTGCTTGCTGCAGCATTACAAGCTGTTAATCATTTTTTTACTATAGCATTCTCACCAGTTTTGTTAAATATAATATATATAGCTGCATTGATTGGATGTTTGTATTATGGTTTTTCTATTAAATTTTTATGTTATGGAATTTTATTTAGTGGTCTTTTGCAATTTTTAATGGCCATATTTTTTTATTTTAAGTATCAATTTGGTTTTTCTATGCCAGATTCTGATTCAAGGAAACAATTTAAATCTATCTTGATTAAATTTATGCATTGTCTATTAGGTGTTGGCGTTATGGAATTAAATTTGATAATAGATGGTAATATAGGCTCATACTTAGCTGATGGTTCTATAACATTGTTGTATTATGGCACTAGATTCATGCAAATACCTTTAGGGGTTATAGCGATTTCATTTTCTACAGTATTACTTTCTCATTTATCACGAGTTGTTTTATATGCACCGCGCAGATTAAACATTTATTTATTAGAGGCATCTAAATTTGTTGTTTGGGCAACATTGCCAGCATCTCTTTTTTTAATATTTACTGCAGAAAAACTTTTTTCTACAGCGATCATGGCAAAGAATGTATCAGTAGCAAAAGTGACTCAGGCTAGTTTTATTTTAATTATAATGGCAAGTGGATTATTATTTTTTGCAATTAACAAAGTTCTTACAAGTATTTTTTATTCTAGAGGTGATACTTATTCACCAGCAGTTTCTGGTGGCATTGCTACGATTATTAATCTTGTAGGTAATTTGGTCAGTTTACAGTTTCTTGGTAAGAATGCTATTTATGGTATAGCAGGATCGACTGTTTTGTTTGGTATTTTTCAAACAGTGATCTCTTTTTATCAGTTACATAAAAAATTTAAGTATCATTTTTATGCAGCAAATTTCTTTGGATTTCTTGTACGTTATTCATTGCAGATAATAATAGTAAGTTCTATTTTTGTATTTTTGCATAATATTTTTTTTAGTTATTTAAAATTAACTGATTGGTATTATTTTTTTTATTTTAACTGGGGTTACTGGATTATTGTTGTTCCATTGGGCTTATCTACAGGCTATTTATTGTTCTTAACAAGAAAACTATTTAACATAGAATTATATTTTCTCGGTAAGTAATACTTTTCTAATTTTCAAAATTTCATAGGTTTTCCCGAGTGTCGGGAAATTTGCCTTCAGTTGCGGGAGGAAAGCGATATTAGGAAATGGAGCGAAATCCACGGTTTTTTAAATTCGTGATGTAAGCGACTATATGTTATAAGTTAAACAAAGTTTATCTTGTAACATATATTAGTAATTTTTATACTATTCGTACATGATAGAATGGTTATTTATAATATTGAATATTACATAGTATGGTCAGTCTCAAAAGACAAAGTAAAGTTTTCTCCTAAAAGGTAAGATTGTAATGTGGAGTAGTAAATCTCGAATATATCCGACAAAAGAACAAGAAATGTTCTTAGCGAAACAGTTTGGAGGGGTAAGATTTATTTACAATCATCTTTTATCAAGAAGTAATGAAGTATATGAAAAAGAAAAGAGAACTATATATATAAATGATCTAAAGAAAGAAATAGTTCTATTAAAATCTAATAAAAGTTGGCTAAATGAGATTAACTCACAAAGTCTTCAAGAAGCAGTCCTAAACTTAGGTAAATCTCGAGATTGTTTTTTAAAAAATAAAAGTGGTAGGCTTAGATTTAAGAAAAAGGACTCTAAACAAGCATGTACAATACCACAGCACTTCTCTATTAAAAAATCTAAGCGAGATAATCAGTTTTTATACATTCCCAAATTAAAATCTGGTATAAAAATTAAAATAAAAAGAGAACTAGTAGGTAAATTGAAGCGTACAGTAATAACAAAAACATATACAGGAAAATATTTTGCAAGTATTACATGTGATGCTAAAAAAGAAGATATTCTAAAGTCAAAGACCTTAAAAATAGCAAGAGGAGAAATTGGGATAGATCTAGGGATAACAAACTTCGTTACAATAAATAATGGCGAAAAAATTTTATATCCAAGATTTATGAAAACTTCATCAAAGAAAGTAGCTAGAGCTAGTAAATTGCTAGCTAGGAAAAAAAAGGGAAGTAATAATAGAAAGAAGGCAAAGTTAAAGTTGGCTAAGACTCATGAAAAAATAGCTAATAAGAGAAATGCGTTTGTTCATGAAACAAGTTTTGCATTGATAAACGAAAACCAAGTGGTCTATGCAGAAAACTTGCATGTGCAAGGAATGATGAAAAATCATTGCTTAGCAAGGGCAATAGCAGATACAGCTATAGGAGAGTTGATAAGGCAGCTTAAATATAAGGCAGATTGGAGAGGTAGAAAGTTTTCTCAAATAGAAAGATTTGAACCGTCTTCTAAAATGTGTAGTGCCTGTGAAACTATAAACAAAGAACTAAAATTGCAGCATAGAACTTGGCAATGTAATTTATGTGGTGTTATTCATGACAGAGACATAAATGCTGCAATAAATGTTTTAAAAATTGGACAGAATATGTCCCTAGAGAAGGGCAGACCCGAAGTTAAGCCTGTGGAGAGATCAACCAAGGTTTTTTCTAACAAGAAGAAGCAAGTTGGCTCCATGAAGCAGGAACCGGTTTCTAATGTAAGTATTAGGATGCACGGTAATTCATTACCGTGAGGATGTCACTGGGGAGTTGTTTACACAATAATGACTTGTATTGCATTAGAGAGGGTAGGTTATGAAGCGATTAAAAATATTTATATCAATGTATGTTATTATTTTTGGAAATTTATTTGCTGCTGTAGGTTCTACGGCGCAAACAGCTTTTGGTTTTGGGCCGGCGGTATTTCATTTATTTGGAGCTAATCCCAGTTTTTATTTAGGTGCTAATACACAAAATTTTATGGATGCAACTAATACGGGAACATTTGCATTAGTAGATTCGTATCCATTAAATGGTTCTATTATTTTTGAATCATATGCGGCACCCACTGCTTATGTTAATTTTTATTCTACTCAACAGCTTACTCAAGCAGAAATAGAAAATTTAAAAGTTACTAACCCAGTTTATAATAATCGTATAGCCTTTCTTTCTGTTAGAAACGCAAAGCCAGTTATTGTATTAAGAGAGGATGCAACTTTAACATCAACTAATAAAATTTGTTTTGTAACTGATGCTGAACATCTTATTACTACTACAGAACGGTTATGGACAACAGATCTTTTATCTACGGCAAGTATAGGTGGTCTTGCTTCATCTGATTCTGAAATTTTTGCAGCACTATTGCCACCAACTGGCCGGCCATTTGGTGCAACAGGAACTAGTATTTCTGTAGTAATAACAAATACAACACGTAATGTTTTAGAGCCTGTTGATGCGACTACTGGTGAAGTTCCTGGTAATAAAGCAGTAAGGATAGGTTTTGATCCAGCTGTTGTGGCTGATAATAAAGTTGCTATTACAAATACTGCAATTTTGGGTGAAACAATAGATATGTTTTATGATATAGGAAGACTATTTATTGCTTTAAAAGTTAAAGCTACTCCTGTTACAGGTGGTTGTGTATCATTGTTGGTTGGCAGGATTGATAACTCAGATTCAACCAAGCCATATAAATTGGTTTTAGAACCAGTTGTTCCATTAACTATTAACTTTACTGCTAATAATAAAAATTATGTTATTGGTTATGATCAAGTGAATGATTTTGTTACATCTACTTCATTAGATAAAGTTCGCACTATGCAAACTATTACTGGAAATAGTTACCTGGTGGTTAATGGTGGTGTTACCTCTACTAGTGCTAAGAATAAGGTATATGCATTACCCATAGTTGCTACAAGTGATACTGTTGCTAATGTTGGTAAGCTTTCTAAGAAGAATGATTTTACTACGCCAGCTACTACAGCGGCAGATCTTATTGATTTAAGTATTCAATCTGATGCGGATAAGGCGACTGTTGGAGGAGGAGATCTTCCTTTTGATGTACAAGATATTTTTGTAGAGCGTGATGCTGTTTTCGTTACTGGGATAGGTGATGGCTCTGAAAAATCTGGTATTTTTCAAAGTACAGCATTATTTAGTGATGATGGTAAAATCAGAAAATGGTCTGAATGGCAGCGTGTCATGGGTAATGATGATCGAGTATTTACGGCAGGGTTTAACATTTATGCTGGAACACTTATGTATCTTACTGACAATAGTTCTACTACAACGAATGTAATTAAATCAACATTATGGGGTAAGGGTAAAGATGATGGTTTATTAGGGGACCTGGTTACTTTAATAGCATCACATTTTCCAGATACTTTTGGTGGAGTTCAGGGATTGTTTGATTTTGCGCAAACAAGTTCTTCTTTGCATCCAGCAGGTGAAAGTGAATCACTTTCCTTTATGGTAGCAACTGGATATAAAAAAATTGCATTGATTGAAACTGGTGGTAAGAATGCTACAGCTGATTTTACTCCCAATAAAGGAGATTTTACAAGCAGTACTGTAGTAGATACAGATGGCGGTGCTCCTACGGTTGGTGCTGGTCAACGAGTATTGGTTATATCTGGTGGTGCCTTAGATGATTTAGGTCCTATCTCTAGTTGTGATATCTCAAGGACTGTACTTGCAGGTGTAACAAATAACGGCTGGTTATTTGTCTCTGGTAAGAATGGCGTTGCTGTATTAAGTGAAAGCAATGGAGATGGTTGGGATACATCTCAAAATGTAGGCTTACAAAGAGGATTTATTGGCATTACAAATACAATGACATTTAAAAAGCTTGGAACTATATCTGATGTTCGTAAAATAGTAAGCGATGGCACTTATTTGTATGTATTAACATCATCAACGTTGTATCGTATAACTCTAGCTGCTGCAAATTTTTCAACAGCTGGTTCTTTGGCATTACCTGGTCTTGCAATTATTACTACAGCAGCTGAGGTTACTGGCGATACGAGGGGTGTTTTCTATGATTTTATTGTTTCTTCAAAATTAGGTTTTTTAGCAACAAGCTCTGGATTATTTAGAGTAGCTAATGGTGGTAATATAGCAGGAGCTCTTCCTGTTGGTTTTACTGATGTTACTGTATCGGATGGAATAAGAAATTATTCTCTTGGACCTATTGTTCAGTTAGATTTACTTTCACCAAGAAGAGGTGGCTTTGAAATAGGCGGTAATCTTTATGTAATGGCTGCAAATTTACCTGTTAATCTTTCTACGGTATATAGGTTTAATGTTGCTGATACTAGTGTTGCTGCTATAGGTGATAGTACGGTTAAAAAAATTACGGAGTCTCAAGGAAATATGCATTATTTTGCATTAGGAACATTTAGAACCTTTGTTAAAACTGATGGAGTTGTAATCTTTACACAGAATTCTAAATATTTTGGAGATGCAGATTTTATAAGAATGTCTATGCTCTTACCAAATTTAACAGCTTCTGGAATGAGAGGGTCTGCTATTGCTTTGGATATAGCAGGCTCTTATAACACTGCATTTATAGCACGTAATTCTGGTAGTGGAGCATGGATGGTGCCTGGAGATTGGGGAATACGAGTCAATGAATAAAAAAGTTTTATATATTTTAATTTTATTACAATCAGCTTTTGTATATGGATATGCTCCAATGAATTTGTATCGGCCTTATGATATAAATTGGCGTATGGAAGATAGATATTTGGGAAAAAAGTTTAAATATAAAATGGGAACTAATATTGAATATGGATCAACTGATGATTCTCGTAATTGGGATAGTGAAAAGGTTAATTTACTAGATATGTATCAAGATAGTCAGTCTAGTATAGCAATGCTTCTTAATCCTGTTATTGGTTCTGACATTGAAAAGTTAGCACAAGATATTTCACCTGCTACTGATGATGGCATTAGAGGTCATTTTAAATTAGAGGGAGCTAGATATAAGGAGTTTTCTGCTACAGTGTATTTACAACGATTATATGAGTTTGAATCGATTACTGGAAAATTTTATTTAACTGGGTATTTACCTCTTAGGGATATGCGAATTAGTAATGTTTGCTGGGTAGATCAAACAAAGAATGTTACTAATGCGGATTTGAGTGTTAAAGACAAGCTAACGGATGATATTTTTGGTATAGCTTCACGCTTAGGTAATTTAGATTTAGGAAATTGGTCTGAAGCTGGAGTCTCAGATCTTGTTTTTACAGTTGCTTGGGCTAATGATTTTCCTCAGGAGGCTAAGCGTAATCTTGATAATGTTAGGTTAACAGGTAAAGTTGGTATTACATTACCAACTGGCTCAAAAAAAAATGAAGATAAAGTATTTAGTTTACCATTAGGTAATGACGGAGCATTTGGTATCCCATGTAGTGGTGCTATGGATTTATATTTTAAAAAAGGAATTAAGTTTGGTATTGAGTTAGAGTTTTTGACATTGTTGGATAATACAAAAGTTAGACGTGTAAAAACAGATAATAATCAAACTGATTTCTTGTTACTTAATAAGGCAAATGTAAGAAAATCTTTCAGCCCTACATGGAAGTTTAACTTATATTTGCAGGCACGACACTTTTATAAGGGATTTTCAATAATGAGTGTCTTTCAAAATGCTAAGCACGGTAATGATAAGCTTTTTTCCAAAAATAATGCATTTGATACTCAAATTATTAATAGTATGCAATCTTTAAAAGATTGGTCCTATCACAATTTGATACTGCAGCTTAATTATGACTTTTTAAAAGATTCTAAAGATAGCGTAATTAAGCCACAGCTTTCACTTTTTTATAAGCTTGCATTTGCAGGGAGACGTACTATACAAGTGGATACCTTTGGTGGTCAACTAGCCTTTAATTTTTAATTAAATGACCACAGATTTTTTTACTGTTTTTTGGAGAAATGGGTTTACCTGTAGTGATGTCTATTGTTCCAACAAACTGCGTATCTTTTAACCATTTACCGTTTTGGACGTTAATTCTTGTTTTATCATATTCGATGTAAGGTATTCTTCCTGTTTTACTGAATACTGGATGGCTTTTACAGTTCCTAAAGACAATAAGGTTTTCTAATTTGCTTGTTTTGCCTAGCATATCCTCATTGTATATTGTTATTTTACGTGTTTTTTCTGTTGGATTTGCAAAGCTGATAGTTGTTGCATTAATTGATCCTATTCCCAACATTATTATTGTTAATAATATTTTTTTCATAATTCCCCCTTAATAAAACTATTGTGTTATTTCATCAGAAATAATACCGCCTTGGTAAAAAGCAATGGCTTTTATTTTTGCCTTTGTTAAGGCTTCGATTAAGACTTCCTTCTTAGTTGTTATAAAGTCATCTTGTTCTTCTTCTAGAAATTTGACACTGCCATTGTTAAGAGCTTCTTCTATCTCATCATAAAAATTTAATGGTAAAAATGATCCTCTTAAATCTAAGAAGAAGCAGAATCTATGTACTAATATCCAAATAATACTATCTACATCATCTTCATCATCAAGAATGCCTGTATTTAATAGGTTTGTTGTTCCATTAGCTATAGCAGAGATTGAAAGCCATAGATTTTCAGGATGTCGTATATCCCATATTGTTTTACTAATCATGGTTTCAAAAAAGCGTATTATCATACTTCTAAGCTTATTTGTTCTGTCTATTTGTTCTACTAATGACTTATGTTTTTCTACAATTTGTTTAGCCAATTGTTCTGACACAGTGGTAACACATCTTGTTGGATCTGCTGCAAATTGTTCAAAGTGTTCTAAAAGCTTTAATTGTAATTGATATTCTATAAAAGTTTTTGTTTCTTCAAGAGAAGGAAGTAGATCTTTTTTAAAATATTGGTCAATAAGTGATGGTGTTTTAGATATGATTTGAGAGATTATTACATCATCAATTAATGAACAATTGTTCATTTTATCTTTAAAAAGCTTGAATATTGTATAGGTTTTAAAAATTTTTTCATCTCCAAGATCATAATCTTTAATGGTTTCTAATAATGTTAAAAAATCGGTTCCATTTTGAGAAATATACTCGGAATAGTTAGGATGATTATATTGTTCTTGAATATAAGATTCAAAAGCATTATTAAAGTTAATCAAATCTGATGGCTGAGTTGTAGTAGGGTGCATTGTTTCTTGTATTATTTGAGCACTTAGTTCTGATGGTGTTTCAGTGTAGAAATAATTAGAAATTAATATGCTAAATAATAAAGCTTTATTTTTTATTTTCATAGAATGTCCCTTTTTTGTTACATTGCTTTTAAGATTACTGATAAAATAACATTTTATTGGAAAAAATTTCAAGGAGTTTTCTAAAATGCCCCTTTATAAGTATGAAGCATTCGATCGTAAAGGCAAAAAAGTGTCAGGGACACTCGAAGCTGTGTCTGTTCAATCTGCAAGAGAGCGTGTACGGGCAAAAGAGCTTATGCCAATAAGTGTAATTTCTATTGAATCTCAGGTTGGTAGCTTTTCTATTGCGTCTATATTTGAAAAATCTGTAGATAGTAAGAGTAAAATTTTATTTACTAAGCAGTTAGCAGTACTTTTGAAGTCAGGCATTCCTCTTTTACAAGCTGTAGAGTTATTGATTAATCAATTTGAGGGAAAATTTCGTAGAAACTTGATCAATATTAAGGATGGTTTGAAAGAAGGTAAGTCTTTAACAGAGTGTTTAAGTCTTTATCCTAAAGTTTTTTCTAAAGTTTATGTACAGCTTGTTAAGGCTGGTGAAGCTACTGGAAAGTTAGAAAATATTTTGGAGCGATTGGTTGAATATTTAGAAAAAGCTGAAGAAACAAGGAAAAAAATAAAAAGTGCAATGAGTTATCCTTTATTTATGATAGCTTTTTCATTTATAGTTATAGCTGTTATGGTTGTTTATGTTATTCCTAATGTTACACAGGCGGTAGTACAACCAGGCAAGTCCTTGCCTTGGCCAACAGAATTTCTTATGACTGTTTCAAACTTTTTTATAAGTAATTTTTATATTTTATTTGGAAGTATAATTACTTTTATCATAGGTTTTTTATATTGGAAAAGTACAGCAAGGGGGCGTTATTTATTTGATAAAACAAATTTACGGATACCTATTATTTCTTATTTTTCTAAAACAAAAGCTGTTGTCCAGTTTTGTAAAACATTAGGTCTCTTATTAGATAGCGGTGTTAATTTAGCAGAAGCCCTCGATATTGTAACAAATATAATAGACAATACTGTGTTAACAAGAAGCTTGAAATCAGCACGAGACAAAATTATAAAAGAAGGTAAAATAACACATTATCTTGAAGAAACAGGAATTTTTCCAGCAATTGCTAGTTATATGATAGGTACTGGAGAAAAATCGGGTGAACTTGCTAGTATGTTACTTAATGTTGGTAAAGATTATGATATTCAACTTGGTGAAAAGACGGATGGTCTTGTTGCAAAAATTAATCCTGTACTTATGGGAGTTGTAGGTGGTATCATTTTTTTTATAATGATAGCAATGTTTTTACCTATGTTTGATATCATGGATGCAATGGAAGGTTTTGGAACATAAAAAGAGGATTTATTATGATTATTAGAAAAAAAGCGTTTACAATGATTGAGTTAATGGGTGTTCTTTTAATAATAGGAACACTAGTAGCTATTGTTGCTGTAAGAGTACGTAGAGGTCAGGCTCAGGCAAAAGTTACAGAAACGAAGGCCAAGATTGAAAGTATTAAAACAGCAGTAGCTTTTTATAAACAAGATAAAGGTAAGTACCCAACAACAGGTGAAGGATTGAGAGCGCTTGTTGGTACAGGTATAGAAGAAAGCCAACTTATTGATGGCTGGGGAAGTGATTTTGAATATAATGCTCCACCAGTTAAACATAAAGATAAATTCAAGAATTTTGAAATTATCTCTTATGGTCCAGATAAAGAAGAAAGTGTAGACGATATATTTGACGGAGAATAAGTGAATGCTCATAGGGCATATACTATTATCGAGCTTTTAGCAGTACTAATCATTGCAGCGGTTATAGCACCAATATTTATAAGGTTTTTTAAGTCTAGAACAGATACTTGGTTAAATATCACTTCGGAGTTTAATGATTTTATTGCTTTAGCTAAGCAGGATGCACTTATAGCACGCAAGGTACATAAGATAATTTTTTCTAAGAATCAGTATGGTAGAGATAGTCTTATACTTTGGCGTGAAGAAAATGATCCTGATCATGAGGGTAAGAAGAAGTATGAGGAAGTTAGATCGCTATATTTAAAACTTCCTCATCAACTCTCAGAATCTGTTAAAATTCAAGATATTTATGTTAATGGTAAAAAATCTGAAGATTTATCAGTATATATTAACACTGATGGTTTAGTTCAAGATACTCTTGTTCATGTAGTGCGTAAACGTAAAGATGTAGAAGATAAGGGAACATTTATATTAAATCCTTTTATAGGCACGTTTCACTTTACTGCGGGTTTTGTAACATCATGAATAAAAAAGCTTTTTCATTAATGGAAGCTCTTGTTGCAATAATTCTTATTGGAATATGTATATCTATTTTTTCACGCGTACAAATTATGTCTATTGTTCGTTTTGGTAAATTTAGAGAAGAAATAGATAGGGTGTTTTTAATAAAAAAGAGACTTATTAAACATTCATTTGATTTGAGTAAGAAAAATAGACCTATACATAAAGATTATACTAAGCCTTATGTAAAGATAACCTCAGAAATAAAGGCTATTTCAAATAAGTCATCACTCAAGTGGTTTTCAAAAAATGTTAATATTGTAGAGGCTACAGGACGATGGAATGATAGAGATATGACATTAATAACATTTGTTGTTGCTCCTGTGGAGACACAAGATGAAAAGAAATAAAGGTTTTACATTACTAGAGCTTTTGATAGCTCTAGTAATCTCGAGTTTTATTATAATAGCAGTTACAAGGCTTTTGAATCAGTCTACTTTGATCATTAATAGGGGCCGAGACTTTAGTATTGTAGATAGAACTGTAGGTATTCTTTTTAATCAGATGGATAAAGATATAAGTTCTGTATATATGCCTTATATTTATCGAGATAAAGGAAAAAAGACGGATAAAGAGTTTGACGAACATTATAAACTTTTAGATGATTTTTTTGTAGGTAAGTTTCGTGAGGATGCATCAGCAAAAATAGCAGGCAAAAAGCGTGAGCTTTTTCAGTCTCTTAACTTTATTACTACTAATCCTATTCAAGTATACGGACAAACTAAAAAACGTTTTGCTAGGGTCAAATATGAGCTTATTCTTAATAAAGAAAAGACTAAGGCAGAACAAAATAGCTATGACCTTTATAGATATGAGACTTCAGAGCTAGAGAATGTGAAGTTCAAGGAATCTGAGGAAGGTATTAAAAAGAGTCCTAAAATATTTAAGCACCTAGTAGCTAACAATATTAAGGGTTTGTATGTTGAATACGGTAAGGAGATATCTCAGGATAATCCAGTTAAAGAGAAGAAAAAATATTTTTATATATGGGATAAGAAAGAGTTGCCTAAAGCAATTAAAATACATTTAATTTTGTGGAATAGTAAGATGACTATGGAGTTTTTATTTGATGCTCTTATTCCAATCTATTCTTTACAAGATAAACCAGAAAAGAAAGCTCAAAATGTACAAAAAAAATAAAGCTGCAATTTTGATTTTTACATTGCTTTCAATAACGATTATTTCTACGTTAAGCTTTCAGTTATTACGAAATACAAGGGTACATTCATATTTTGCTTCAACTATTGTTTTGAAAGAACAGGCTAAAATGCTTTGTTTTGGTGGTGTTAATTTAGCGATAGCGCAATTGACTCAGCATTTGCAAGAAGATAATCTTAAAGAAAAAATTAAAACTGATCCAGATTATAAAGCTAAAAAAATGTTGTCTAACTTTTTACCATATCTTAATAAATGGCAGACATTTGAATTACAAAAAGGTGTGGATGGTATTAATGGAGAGTTAAAAATTGCAGTTGTTAGCGAGAATGGAAAAATTAATTTAAATAAACGATTTTTTGATGAACAAAAGAATGAGTTTAAACAGGAAATAGTGGAGGAATTGGAACTTATTGCTAAGATAGGGGGACTGAAAATTTCCAAAGATGAGTTAAAAGCAAATATTCAAAGGTTTTTTAAGAATAGAAAAACTCCCTTGCTAGATCTTTCGGAGCTTATGGAAATAGAAGGTTTTGAGAAAATACGATTATTTTATGAGCCACCACAGAATTTTAAAGAGAAGGAACAGGCACAGAAACGGCCAGTAGCATTATCAGATTATTTTACTTTATGGACAAATAATGACAAAGTAGATCCATGGCTTTTATCTGATGCTGTTTGTTTTGCTTGGAATTTACGTAGGCCAGAAAAAGATGATGCTATTAAGAGAGATGCAATTTTTGAGCGAGTTATAAAAAATTATAAAAGTGATTTGGGGAAAGATTGGACTGCTAATTGGAATATGTTAATGCCAATTTATGATAAGAGGCTTCCTCAATTTAACCTCGTTTCTGGTATATTATCTCAACAATTTGCACCGCAAGTTTTCAGTGTGATATCTTGTGGAAAAGTACAAGATGTGGAAGAATGCATTTTAGTAGTATTTAAAATTATTGAAATAAATAAGCAAACTGAAGAAATAAAAGGAAAAAGATTTAGTAATCTTTACAAAATTGTAAAAATTTATTGGTTATAAGGACCATTTGTGAAAACAGAAACAATTGTTGGTATTTTTATTGTAGCGGCTATAGGAATATTTTTTTATATGAGTATTTCTATAGGATCTTTTCGTTTGGATAAAGATAGATATGAATCTTATAAAGCCTATTTTGATGATACTGCTGGTATAGAGATCAAGGATAGAGTTAAAATAGCCGGCGTTGATGTAGGATGGGTAGAACGAGTATCTTTAGATCCTAGTGGAAAGGCATTGGTGCATTTCTACATTCGTAAAGAAAATCAACTTGCAAGAAATGCTTACGCTGTTGTCCGTCAAGAAACCATGCTAGGTAATAAATATTTGGAAGTAGCGACAGGTGATTCTTCTACTGGTATTTTATTGCCTGGTAGTGCATTAGGAGGTCCATCTCAAGCTCCACCTACGTTAGGTGATCTTTTTAATAAGTTTGGATCTATAGCTGAGAGTATTAATGACGTAGCTGTAGCATTAAAAAGAGTTGTAGCTTCTAAAGAAGGTGAAGATAATCTTAAGCAGGCTATACAGGGTTTTGCTAAAGCATCAGAAAGTATAGCTAATTTTTCAGGGGTTTTGGAAAGAGCACTGACCAAAAATGAAGAAAGTGTTAATGCTTCTTTGGATAATTTAAAGGATATTACTGGTAGCTTGAAAAAAGGTATTCCATCTGTTACTGATGATGTTCACCAATTTACTTCAGACTTGCATAAATCTGTTTTCCCTAATTTTGATAGTTTGACAACTAAGCTTGCAGATAATACATTACCGCAATTTACAAGTGACTTTAAAAACTTTTCTAATAAAACTGGTAAAGCTATGGATAGCATAGATGATGCTGCAATACATGCTAGAGAAGGGTTCAGAGAAGCTGAGCAGGTTATGGAGAAGATTAACTCAGGAAAAGGACTTATAGGGAAACTTATTAATGAGGATGAGACCTATTCAGATTTGAGAACAACCATTAGAAATTTTAAAGATCAAACATCTAAGGTGCAAACATTAGATGTACTTGTAGATATGCATAGTGAAAGTATGCTTCGGGATTGGAATAGTAAGGGGTATTTTGAAATTAAATTACGTCCAGCTCAGGATTATTTCTATAATGTTCAGATAGCTGTTGATGAGAATGGAAGTATTGATAGAGAAATACAATATAAGAAACGTTTTGATGCTGTTGGTAATCAACTTACTGCCCAGAATGATTATCATCCAGAAAGGCTGGAAATCGAAAGACAGACTAAGTGGAAGGCATTATTTGGTTTTCAATTTGGTAAACGTTTTGACCGCTTAGCATTAAGGCTGGGATTATTTGAAGGAACTTTTGGTGCAGGTGCTGATTACTATGTACCACTTAATACAGACAAAATGTATTGGATAACAAGTTTTGAAGCCTTTGATTTTAAAGGAATTAATAGATTAAGAGATACTCGTCCTCATATTAAGTGGTTAAATAGAGTATTTTTCTTGAGAAATATGTATACAATATTTGGAGTGGATGATTTCTTTAGTAAGGGTTCTGCATCACCATTTTTTGGAGCAGGCTTTAAATTTGGAGATAAGGACTTGAAGTATGTATTGCCAAGTATTCCTTTGACTGAAATGGGCGGTGGCAAGAAATAATTAGGCTTCCCCTATTTCGGATATGCCTGGAAACCATATTTCAGGAACGAAGTCAGACTCTTTTTCTTCTTCTTCCTCTGTATCGGTGTCCTCTATCTCGTATTCTTCATCTATTATACTTACGTCACGGTCATAATTGATGTCATATGCTGGATAATATCCCCCATCGATAGCATATATTTTAACCCCTAAACCTGGCATTTTATCCCTTAAGATCTGTTTAAATTTTTAAATCCATATAGTTAAGATACTCCGTTTTGGCCCGGAATCAAGGATTTTTTGATATCTATTAATAAAATTCTATTTGTAAATATATGACTATAAGATTAAGGGGTATACTATGCAGGTTGGATGGATTTTAGGAGTTTTTTTTCAATTTTGTTCATTGTTAAGAATTGCTGGTCGGTGATATGGTTATAGCCTAAAAGGTGGGTTATACCATGGGCAAGGAGCATGTTAAGGTGATTCTTCAATGGCTGGTTTTGCTTTAGGGTATTTCTTTGAGCTGTTTCTAAGGAGATGATAATGTCTCCAAGCATTTTCTCATCATCCTCTGGTGGTCTTTGACCAGGTATTAGATCATGGAATGGAAAGGATAGTATATCTGTGGTTTTGTCTATTTTCCTATATTGTTTATTGTATTTTTGGATAGAGGCATCAGTAGTAAACCATATAGTTATTTCAAAATCTTCAAGATTGAGAACAGAAAGCATTTTTAAAACATTGGCTTTTATTTCATTACTATTTATTTTGATTTTACGTTGGGTATTTTTAATAAAAATCATATTATTATATTCGCACACCAGGTTTCATTTTCAGATTTTATTTCACATTTTAGGAATTTCTCGGCAATGTATTCTATTTTTTGTGTATGTGTTATTCCGGAAATAATTTTTTCCTGAGACTTAATATTTTTAAGTTTTTTATTATCACTTGAGTATAATCTTAGTATAGAAAGTTCTGTTTTTAATGAGAGCTGATTTTCGGTTTTTAGTTTTCTTACTTTTGAGATAATTTCTATAACATTATTTATTAAATTGGCACTTTCTTGATCTGAATGTAAAAATCTTTTTTCATCTAATATTGTAGCATGTATTGAGTTACAGTGTTCTTTATCTTTAAATAATTTTAAATATAGTGTTTCGGTTATGTAAGGTATGAATGGTGCAAATAATTGTAGTAATCCAAAACAAACTTCGTACATTGTAAATAATGTAGCCTCACGAATTTCTTCAGAGTATTTATCTGGATTAAATATTTGGTCTTTAATTAATTCTAAATAATTGTCACAAAAATTATTCCAGAAAAATTTTTCTACGTTTTCTAAAGCATGAGTATATTCATACTTTTCAAATAGTTGTCTATAAGAGATTATTGTTTGAGAAAACTCATGTAATAACCATTTTGATAAGTCATCAAGTTTAGGTTCAGATTTTTTTTCATATTGCTTTATATGTTCATTACAGAAACGGATTGCATTCCATAATTTTGTTAAAAGTCGTTGACCAATCTTGAACTGGTTTTCACTATAAACTGTATCTGTACCCAATCGTATTTGTGCTGTCCAATATCTTATTACATCAATTGGATATTGTTTTATCAGTAGCTCTGGAGTTAAGGTAGCTCCACCTTGTGATTTAGAAATTTTTTCTTTACCTGACATAACGTGTCCAGAGATAATAATATTTTTCCAAGGGATAGTGTTGTTATGGTAATGTGCTTTAACGATTGTATAAAATGCCCATGTACGAATAATATCATGTGATTGCGGTCTCATACTCATTGGTAAATCATTATTATCTGGCCAGTTTATGTTAATCTGTGGCGTTAAGGAGGACGTTGCCCACGTATCCATTACATCGGTATCAGGAACAACATTGTTACTACCACATCTACATTTAGGAGAAGATGATTCTTGAGGATCAATTGGAAGGTCTTTTTTATCTGCAATAATTACTTCTTTACAGCTTTGGCAGTGCCATACAGGGAATGGAATGCCAGAATATCGTTGTCTTGATATACACCAATCCCAATTTAAGTTTTCTACCCAATCTTTATAGCGTGCTTTCATGAACTCTGGTTTCCATTCAATCTCATCAGCTCGCTTCAAAAATGCTTCTTTGTGTTCTAAGATTTTTATAAACCATTGTTTTAAAATTAAGTATTCTATTTCTTGTTTACAACGTTCATGTACATTAACAGCATGAGTAATTTTTTTTTGTGATAAGAGTTTTGAGTCTAGTAGTTCTAAAATCTTTTTACGTGCTTCATGTAGTCGTAATCCAGTAAGTGGTTCTTGTATCCATTTACCTTCAAAATCTACAGTTTGTATAAATGGTAATTTATATTTTTTGTACCAAAGTATATCTGTTTGATCACCAAAGGTACAACACATAACAAGTCCAGAACCTTTTTCTTTATCTACTAATTCATCAGCAATAATTTTTACTTTTTTATTAAAGATAGGTGTTATAGCAAATTTATTTTCAAGATGTTTATATCTAGAGTCAGTTGGGTTAAAGAAAACAGCAACACATGCAGGTAGTAATTCTGGTCTAGTAGTTGCGATTACCAATTTTTCGCTATTCTCTGTACTGAATTCGATATCGTTAAATGTGGTAGATATTTCTGATGAGTCTAATTCTGCTTGTGCTACTGATGTTCTACATGTTGTACAATATAAAGAAGGTTCTTCTTTTCTTGTTATAAGGCCTTTGTTATAAAGATCAATGAATGAGTATTGAGATATCCTTCTTGCCTTCTTAGAGATTGTTGAATATGTCTTGCTCCAGTCTATGGATAGCCCCATTTGTTTCCATAGGTTTTCAAATTCTTTTTCAACAATACCTGATTCTTCTAGACATAATTTTATAAATTCAGCACGCTTCATTAGGTGTGCCTTAGTTTGATGTTTCTTCTCGACAAATCGCTCTGTTGCTAAGCCATTATCGTCAAATCCCATAGGGTAAAAAATATTGTATCCAGACATTCTTTTGTATCTAGCGATAATATCAGTATGTGTATATGAGAAGATATGACCTATGTGTAGAGATCCCGATACAGTTGGAGGAGGGGTATCTATACTAAATACAGGTTTTTTAGAGTTGGGATCAAATTTGTAAAGGTTTTCTTTTTCCCAAATCTCAGAAACCTTTTGTGATTCTAAATGATCGTACTTAATATCCATAATTTTACTCTGGTCTAATTAATATTTTATATGTAGTGTACTATATTTTGATTATTATATGGATTTTAAACATATTTTTCATTCTCCACAATAGAAAGAATCATTATGCTGAGACGTTTTCTGGCTCTTTTATTAGTATGCTGTCTAATGGATTTTAGATGAAATTTTGAATGAGCATAGTGAAGTTAAAAAAAGTATTTATACTGTATTTATATTTAACATACCTGGGTAGTCTTGTTTTAGCAATAACATCTTTATGGTTATATTTGGTATGTAATTGATTAGTATTTTTATCTAAAGTTTTTGAAAAGTCTAGTAGATGGGTTTAAGGGAAAAGGTTTTATTCAAAGTTGTATTAGTAATTAATAATATTAAACTTAATTAAGAAAAAATTATTTATTACAGCATTAAAAAAAATTATAAATAGAAACGAAAAGGGGGAGTGTAAATTAATATGATACGTGTATATGCAGTACTTGCACATGATAATAAAGATTCATTAAATGCATTTTTATTTAATTCTATTGTTTTGCATCTTAAAAATAATGGTATTGAAGTAGATATACTTGACTTATATTCAAGAGCACAAGAGATACCATTTTATTTACATGATAGAGCAAAATTAGAACAAAATAGTTTTTATCAAGAGAATAAAGAACGTTTTATGGCAGCTGATAGACTTTTGTTTATATATCCAGTTTATTGGTATTCTGTTCCAGGTATTTTGAAAACCTGGCAGGATCTTATTACAAATTTCGCTTGGTCATATAGAGGTGGTCCATATGCGAAACCTATTCATAAAATACAAAGAACTTTTACAGTAAATAGTTCTACAGCTCCAGTATGGTGGAGAAGATTTATGACGGGTAATATAGCTAATAGACAGGTGAAAGAATTTTGTAAGTGGATAGGTATTTTTAAAAATGGATTTTATAGTATTGGATCTGTTGAAAAATTAGATAAAAATCAAGTACAAAAACATCTAGAAAAAATATTAGCTCAAAGTGAAAAATTTCTTCTATAAAATTTTTATATGTTGACCTAGCAAAATTCTACAAAATATACTCTCTTTATTTATTAACCAATTAAAGGAGATTGTTATGCATATTATACCCTCAAATTATACTACATGGTTGTTTGCTATTGTTATCTATATGGTTATAGGTACATTGTGGCATTCAAATTTGCTTTTTGGAAAGATGTGGATGCGTCTTATGAAGTTTAAAGATGCATCCACGAAATATGGAGCAACTACATGGTTAGGCGCCATACTTGCTTCAGCTATTATTACAGCTGTAATGTCTGGTATTGTTGATCATCTTGGAGCTAGAACTTTTGCAGATGGTCTAGTTGTTGGTCTTTATGTATGGTTTGGTTTTATATTACCAACACATTTTTCTGGAGTACTTTGGGCTCATAAAGCAATTGAGATTTTTTATATAGAAGTTGGATGTTATCTTGCCACCTTCACAACAATAGCTGCAATATTTGCAACTTGGGGATGATTATACATTAAACCGTATATTCAGGAGGTCTCCGTCTTCTACAATGTAATCCTTGCCTTCTACGCGGAGTCTTCCTGATGTTTTAACTTTAGCTTCACTTCCTAGTTCTATTATATCTTTACAGTTATATACTTCTGCTCTAATAAAACCTTTTTGTAAGTCTGAATGTATTTCTCCTGCTGCTTTATCTACAGGGGTACCTTTCTTTATACTCCAAGCATGTGCTTCTTTTGGGCCACATGTAAAAAATGTAATAAGATCCAAAAATTTATAACTTTGCTTAATAATATTAGTTAAGCCTTTTTCATGAATACCTAAAGATAGCATCATTTCTTGGGCTTCTTCTTCAGGTAATTGTGATAACTCAGATTCAATTTTAGCTGATACAGGAATAACTTTGTCTTTACCAAATTTTTCTATAAGAGTTTTATAGTGATTATTTTGAAGATATTTTTGTTCAGTAAAATCATCTTCAGAGACATTGGCTATTACAAGAAAATTCTTTCCAGATAATAATGGTATTGTTTCTATTGTTTGATTGGATGCTTCATGAAGAAGTGCTTGTACTTTATTAGCAGAGCCTTCATTTAAGGCTGACTTTAATTTGATAACTAATTCTTTTTCTTTTTCTAATTCTTTAGTCTCTGCTGTAGACTTGAGCTTACTTGCTTTTAGTAGATGTTCGATTTTCAGTTCTCTTTTTTCTATTGACTCTAGATCTTTTAACATGAGTTCTGCAACTATGATTTCAAAATCACTGATAGGATCAACCTTGTTATGCACGTGTGTAATATTAGAGTCTTCAAAGCAACGTAAAATATGAAGAATTAAATCTACTCCCATTATATTACTTAAAAATTGATTGCCTAAACCTTCACCTTTAGCTGCGCCTTTAACCAAACCTGCGATATCAACAAATTGTACTGTTCCATAAATATTTTTTTCTGAGCCAAATATTTTTGCAAGTTTCTCAAGACGTTCATCTGGAACTTCTGTTATGGCGATATGTGGGTCAACCGTGCAAAAAGGATAATTTTCTGCCGGTATACTAGATTTTGTAAGAGCATTGAATAATGTTGATTTCCCAACGTTAGGAAGGCCTACGAGCCCAGCTTTAATTGCCATTTATACCCCTTATAATAATTTTCCTTTTATTTTAAAGAGTTTTTAAGGTTATGCCAAGACCAAAGCTATTATTCTTCTAGAACCTTCTCTTTGTCTTTGATTTAGAGTTGAGTTCTTGGCTTAGCTTGTTGGATGATTTAGTAATAGTAGCTGTTTTTATTATAATTTTTTCTTGGTAAAGAACTAACAGTGTTTGATTAATAAAAATAATAGTTTTTCATTTTTATCTTTAAAAAAGTGGGCAAGAGGTCTAATCATACTTAGTAAGATTCTCCTTTTTAAGGATATTGCTTTGAATGACTCGCTCATGCCCTAGCTTTTATATTTTTATTTTATCAATAATTAATTTCAAATAGCAATTATTAAAAAAAATGATTTGGATAGTGTTTATAGAAGAGGTTTTATGTAATGTTTACTTTGTGGCGTTGAGAGGAGTATATATAGGCATTATAGACGTTTTTTCATAAAGGAGGTCTTATGTATTCAAAAAGAGAATGGATTATTTTTTTTATAGGCTTTGAGGCTTTTCATACCTTGAGTCACCTTTTAATATCATTTAATGGTGTATTACCCATAACATTTTTTGGATTCACAATCACTAAAAGTTTTAATATGTTTGCAATACTAATCAATTTAGTTATAACGATCGGATTGTATATATGGGCAGAAAAGACTCGTTAAAAGCAATTATTGTAGGAGCTGCTTCAGGTATCGGTTGAGAATTGGCTAAGATTTTGTCCGATAATGGATATATACTAGGCATAACGGATATTAAAAGTTTTGAGTCATTATCCAAAGAATTTGTAGGGAATCACTTTTTTCAGACTATGGATCTTGCAAAGCCAGAACAAGAAATGCAGGGATTAAAGAGTTTAATACTCAAGATGGATGGAGTATATCTGATTATATTGAATGCAGGGGTTCGTTTTGAGGATTCTTCTTTGGATTGGGATAAAGAAGATACAATTATTGCCATAAATGTGCGTGGGGTTCCTGCTTTAGGCTTCTCATAGTAGGGACTACGATACAGTCTGGATTTGTTGATACTCAACTTATAGTAGGGATGAAAGAGGCTTTTTGGATTTCTTCTGCGCATATAGCAGCATCACAGATATATACAGCCATACGTAAACAACGTAGTCATACTTATCGGTTAGTTGTTTGGGCTTTACGATTTTTACCGGACTGGATCTTACGAGTATATTAAGAGCTTGAGCCTTTTTTATCTTTCTTTATACTCTTGTTATGGGGGTAGTTTAACTAGAGTATAAGACATGATAAAATTTTTCTTTAAAACATATGGTTGTCAGGCTAATGTTGCCGATTCTGAAGGGTTAATGTCCTATTTACGGGATCTTGGTTGTGAGTTAGCTAATTCTGAAGTAGATTCAGATATTATTTTTGTTAATACTTGTGCAGTACGTGCTAAGGCTGAACAAAAAATGTTTTCTTATTTAGGTGATCTTGTTCAATACAAAAGAATAAAACCTTATATTCGTATAGGTATGATCGGCTGCGTTGCTTCATATAAAAAAGAGGATGTTTATTCTAGATATGATCATATAAGTTTTGTTTTTGGTGCTAGAGAAGATATAAAAACATTTCATGCTTATTTATTAGATACAATTACCTCACTAGAAACAGCTAAGCAATTATATTTAGAGGATCCACTAAGAGCTATTTCTTCTGGACAAGATAGAGATATAAAGAAAATAGTTGAAGATAAAAAAATAATAGTTCCAAATATTATTCCTTTTAAAAAAGATATTGTTCAATATCAAGAAGTGAAGAAAGCTTATGTAAATATCATGACTGGATGCAATAATTATTGTACTTATTGCATAGTACCTTTTACTCGAGGTCGTGAAAAAAGTTATAGCTTAAATTCTATAGTAAGCAGAGTTCAGAGAGAAATTCAAAGTGGCGCTAAAGAGATAACATTAATAGGGCAAAATGTTAACTCATATCATGATCCAGAAACTAATCAAAAATTTACAGATCTTTTAAGAGCTATAGCTAATGTAGATGGAGATTTTTGGATACGTTACATTAGTCCACATCCTAAAGATATGACTAGAGATGTCTTGGCTGTAATGGCAGAATACAAAGATAAGCTATGTGATTGGATACATATGCCGCTTCAAGCTGGTTCTGATAAAGTTTTGGACGCTATGAATAGAACATATACTGTGGATCGCTATATGGAAACCATAGCTTGGATTAATGAATTTTTACCTAATGCTTCAATAACAACAGATATTATTGTAGGTTTTCCTTCCGAGACAGAAGAGGATTTTCAAGGAACAATGTCTGTTGTTAATAATGTAAGATACAGTTTAATTTATTCGTTTATTTATTCTCCTCGTAAGTATACCAAAGCTTATAATATGGAGGATACAACAGATTATAAGGAGAAACAAAGACGCCTTTCAATTTTGCAAAAGTGTGGTCAGGAGCTATCTTTGGCGAGAAATTTAGAAAATATTGGGTTAATTAAGCGATCTTTAGTTGAAAAACGTTTAACAGATGGTAAACTACTAGCTAGAACGGCAGGAAACACACGGATAGTTTTTGATGGTGGTGATAACATTATAGGAAAATTCGTTAACGTTCAAATTGAAAAAGCGGGTCCAGTAAATTTAGAAGGATCTTTGATATAAAAATTTCATTGGCGGCATAGCCAAGTGGTAAGGCAGCGGTCTGCAAAACCGCGACCCCCGGTTCAAATCCGGGTGCCGCCTCCAATGATAGGTATGCCGGGGTGGCGGAATTGGTAGACGCAAGGGACTTAAAATCCCTCGGATCGTAAGATCTGTGCCGGTTCGAGTCCGGCCCTCGGCACCAGTTACTTTATAAATAATTTTTTATTCTTTTTAACCATAAATTTTATTATGGTATTTATTTTTATAAATTTTTTTTAACTGATTAATATGTAGGTAAATATTTTTTGGTATTTGTATATTAATTGAAACTCAATAATAGTTTTGCTTATATCTATAATAATAAATTGATTGAATTATTAAATCGAAGTGTTTGAATTTAAACAATTTATTTTATTGATATGTTGAATGAATTCAATTACTTGACAAAATGATATGAATAGATAATGCTCTTGCTAGCTATTTACTATTTGTGTGTTTGTTTTCCTGCTGTTGGGTGTGTAATTGTAAATAAATAACTTTATTATCATAAAGGTGTATTTTTATGAATAAAGCCTCATTGATCGAGCAAATGTCAAATGACACAAAGCTTCCAAAAACTGCATGTAAAGATTGTTTGGAATCTTTTATAAGAACAATTGAAAAAACATTAAAGAAAAAACAAACTATTGTTTTAACAGGTTTCGGAACCTTTGGCGTTATGAAACGTAGAGCTCGTATAGGTATTAACCCTTCGACAGGCGTCAAAATGACTATTCCAGCAAAGAATGTTCCAAAATTCAGACCTGGAAAACGTCTAAAAGATTTAGTTTGCTAATTAAGCAATAATCTTGGATTTGAAAGGGGACGTGAAAACGTTCCCTTTCTTCTTTTTAGGTATTTTGTTAGATTGTTTTTTTTCCTTAAATCTAGTAATTTTTTTCAGAAATTTGTTAACTTAAGTGTAGCGTATCTTTATAACAATGGGGGATAGTATATGTTTAGTTTATATGCAGCTGCATATAATGGCGCAGCAATTCAAAAAACTGACAATGTTCCAGGTTGGTTCTCAAATCTTGTTGAGCGTTTAAATTTAGAAAAATGGTTTAGAACATTAGGTGTTACTTCAGCTGAGGTTCTCCAAATGTTATATTTTTTTGGTGGAGCTTTTTTTATTGGTTTTGCATTCAAAAGATATTTTAAGTTTCTAATAGGCTGTACTATTGTTATACTTACTTTGTCTATTTATCTTGAATCTCAAGGTGCTTTGAAGATAGATTGGCCTATTGTTAAATCTTTAGTTGGTATAGATCCTGCTACAACAGATCTTAATAATTTATGGTTAATAGTCTCATCATGGGTTAAAAAAGAAATTTATGCATTCATAGCAGGTGTTTTGGGCTTAATTGTTGGATATAAACTCGGATAATAAAAATGTGGGCGTTATTCAAGAAACGCCTATCTATAATCTCTATACTAAAGAAGAAAAAATTCGTAAAGAACTTTACGAAGATTTAACAGTAGAATTAGTAGACGATCTTTTATGTAGAGCTATTTTCTCTAGTGCATCTGATATACATCTACAACCAACACAGAATAATTTACGTATACGCTTTAGAATAGATGGTGTCTTGTATGATCAAGAAGAAATTGATTCTTATAAGCAATCCTTAGTCTTATCACGATTAAAGATTTTATCTTCCTTAGATATATCTAAAAAACGGATACCTCAAGATGGGAAAGTTAGAATCAAAACATTGTCGGGAAATATTATTGATCTTAGAATAGCAACTTTCCCTTCAATATACGGAGAAAAAATGGTTATTCGTATATTGGATAGGATTAAAAATAAAATAGTTTTAGAGGAATTAGGTTTTACTATAGATATTGTTAATCAAATTATAGAGTTAATTAAAAAGCCTGGATTTTTCTTAGTTACAGGACCAACAGGTTCAGGTAAGACAACTAGCTTATATGCCATCTTATCTAAACTTAATACTTTGAAAAATAACATAGTTACAATGGAAGATCCCGTTGAGTACACATTGGATGGTATCACTCAAAGTCAAGTTAATCCAAAGGCTGGATTTTTATTTTCTAATGGCTTACGAGCACTTTTACGACAAGATCCAGATATAATTATGATTGGAGAGATTAGAGATAAGGAAACAGCTCAAATAGCAATAGAAGCCGCACTTACAGGTCACTTAGTATTAAGTACTTTACATACACATGATGCAGCAAGTTGTATTACAAGACTCATAGATATGTCTATAGAGCCATTTCTTATCAATGCTACTCTTACAGGTGTTCTTGCACAACGTTTGGTTAGAAAACTGTGTTCACAATGTAAGTATGAACGGAGTTTGACTGAAAATGAAAAAAAATTATTAGATGGTTGTGGTATAGAAACTTTATTTATGCCCAAGGGTTGTAATTTTTGTTTGGGTCTTGGTTATAAGGGAAGAACTTCTATAGGAGAACTATTGTTATCTAATGATTCAATATCAAATCTTATTATAAAGGGTGCTTCTCTTACAGAGATAAGAAAGACTGCAATAAATAATGGAATGTTAGATCTTAGAGCACATGCCTTATTACAATTAAAAAAAGGCACTATTTCTTTGGATGAGTTTTTGGTTGTGAATTAAGATTTTTTTTATGGTCATTACGTTGGTCTTTATAAAAAGACTTACTTTTATGTCTATTCTTTAAGCTATTTGGTCGTTGATATTTACCCCTTTTTACATTAGGAATATGTGTAACGGCATATAGTGGGATAGTGAAAAGAAATATAGTTATAATAAAAAGTTTTTTCATAATACCTGCTCCATTTTATATAAGGATAAGGATATTATATAAAAAATGTTAGATATTACTTTTTTTAGCCGAGAAATCGCTTAAAGAAGCCGGATACACTATTTGAGTCGTTGCAGTCTTGTCCAATCTCATCAGAATATTTTTTAAGTATCTCTTTGGCATTAGTATTTAGTGTTTTAGGTATGTGGCATTGAGATACTATTACCCAGTTCCCATAAATTTTATTTTTTAGATCAAAGAAGCCTTTACCTGCAACAATTATTTCTTGTCCTACTTGGGTACCCTTTGGTATTTTAATTGTACCTTTTTTACCATCAATATTTTCGATTTCTACTTGGCATCCAAATACGAGTTGTGGATAAGTAAGTACAAGTTTTGTAACAAGATCATTATCTCTTCTTACAAAAAGCTTATCGGATTTTATGGAGATTTTAACGTATAAATCGCCTGTTTCTCCTCCGTATATTCCGGCATCACCTTTACCAGTTATACGTACTTCAGCGCCATCGAATATTCCAGCTGGAATATTCCGGTCACTTATTTTTTCAAATTTTTGAACTCGTGATTGGCCTCTACATGTACTACATGGTGCTTCAATGATATAGCCTTCGCCTGCACAGGCTGAACATGCTTGGGAGAATGCAAAAAACCCTTGTCTGTAACTCACTTCACCTTGTCCATGACATGATGAGCACATAGAAGTAGATGCTCCTAATTTACAACCAGTGCCTCTGCAGCTTGTACATTCTTCATAACGGTAAATACCCAGGTCAAGAGTAGTTCCTGTATATGCATCTTTTAAAGAGATTTCTACATTTTTAGAAAGGTCATGTCCTCTTTTTGGTGAAAGACCAGATTTTTTACGTTGTTGTTTCTTATTGCCGAATAAATCGCCAAAAATATCACCAAAATTTTCAAAAATATCATTTATATCAGAATAACCAGCTCCTGCATGTCCTGTATTTTGGTTAACACCTGAATGGCCAAATTGATCATATTTTGCCCGTTTGTCAGAATTTGAAAGAATTTCATAAGCTTGAGCTGCCTCTTTGAATTTTTCTTCGGCTTCTTTATTGTTAGGATTGCGATCAGGATGGTGCTTAAGCGCTAGCTTACGATAAGATTTTTTAATCTCATCAGCAGAGGCGTTTTTAGCGACACCTAGAATCTCGTAATAATCTCTTTGTATCATAGCAATTTACCATTTTGTTAAGAATTAATCTTGCTTATAGTATAATACCTAAATCTGCCTTAAACAAGGGGTTTTTGGTGCCGAAGAGGGGACTTGAACCCCTAACCCCATAAGGGACTAGACTCTGAATCTAGCGTGTCTACCAATTTCACCACTTCGGCTAGTTAGAGATCTGAGTTGTTTTATTATTTGATTCTAGCCCAAAAGTGGAAATTTCTGAAGTGAACTTTTTGTATTTACTACAGTCTGCTCGTGAGTTCATTATATCTCCAGACCTTGCTGGCATAAAATTAATACTAATAGGTTGTATTTTAAGTTGATTTTTAATTTTATCTACTAAGTCCAAGATATTGATGCTTGTTCCTGTAGCAATATTAAAGACATCACCATTCATTTCTGGTTGAATACCCATCAAAATATTAGCTTCAACTATTCTTGCAACTTCAATGAAGTCACGTGTTTGACGTCCAGTTCCAAAAATTGTAATAGGTTGATTTCTCTTTAACATATGAGTAAATTTTGCTATGACAGCAGAGTATTCGCTATCAGGATTTTGTCTCTCTCCATAAACATTAAAGTAACGTAAAGATACTGTGCTCATGCCATATACCTTTGCATAATCCCTGCATAATCTTTCTCCTTCTACTTTGCTGTCTGCATAAGGTGATTGTGGATTTAGTTCGTCTTGCTCTTTGCAAAAATCATTTCTATCACCATATACAGCAGCAGATGAGGAAAAGACAAAGTTTTTAACACCACTATTAGCGGCGGCTTCAAGAATGTTCTCTGTACCATGTATGTTGATATCAAAACAAAGTTCAGGGTTTTTTGTGGATTCAGGAACAGAGATGTGAGCGGCTAAATGGAAAATTGTATCCACTCCTGATACAGCTCTTAGACAGTTATCATAAGATCTTACATCTCCTTTAATAAATTCTATTGACGGTAAAATAAACTTTAAGTTTGTTAGTTTTCCTGATAGTAGATTATCAAGAACTACAACATGCGCTCCTTGAAATGCCAGTTGTTCTGCAAGATGTGATCCAATAAAGCCTGCTCCTCCAGTAACTAACACTTTTTTATTACTATAGGATATTACTTTATTCACCCAGTTATCTCTCTCTCTCTTTTTTGTGATATTATATTATTCAAGTTAGTTTTTGTGGCACTTCTAAAGTTGTTTTTTTTAATAGTGTTTATTACATCTTTACCATCTAAAACTGCTTCTTGCATACTTGAATATTTCCAAGCCCCAAATCTACCTGTAGAGTATATGGACTCTTCAGTTAAACTTTTTTGAAGTTTTTCTAAATTTTTTTCTCTCCATTCATCATAAAGTACATATGCATGTTTTAAAATTAAAGTTTTTTCTTCAACTATATTTTGCTTACTGATTCCTAAGATCTTTGTAAGTTTACTTATAGATTCTATTTTGATTTTATTAAGTTGTTTTGAATTTTTAGTTTTAGGTAGGTATGAAAATTCTCCATAAAGCGAGCTATGATCTTTTTTAACCATATTTTGAGAAAAATTATGCCAAAATCCAACCCTGTAAAATGCATATTTTTTTTCAGGAAAATAAATCCAGTGCTTATTTGTAAGGTTAGGAATATCGATACCTAAGTTAAAATTTACTAAAGAATTACATAAAAGTTTATCACTTGCTCTACCTAAGCTTTTATTAGAAGGTTCTTTTATAAGTTTAAGCAAAGAATTAAGTGGTAATGTAGAAATAAGTTGCTTATATGGTTCAGCATTCCCATTTGAAAAATAAACAATTTTATTTTTAAGGTCTATAGATACTATCTCGTGATTAGTCAAAACTTTATTTGTGAGTTTTTTTGTAATATTGTCTGTAAGTGTTTGGATGCCACCAGTTTTTGGGTAATAAAAGCTGCTATTATAGCCAATTTTTTCAGTTTTATTTTCAAGAGCACCCTCAATTATTTGCTTTAAACTTGTTGATGGTACAAAGCGCCCTGTCCAGTTCGGAGAGATTTTTTTGATATCGTATGAAAATAGCTTGGATTGGAATGTAAACAAAAAATGTTTTCCTATACCAGCACCAAAATGTTTTAATACCCATTCATAAAAGTTTTTAGGTTTGTGTATATAACTCTTCTTATTAATAAAACCTTCAATGCATTCAGTAATAACATTGATAGGAAGGCCATAAAGATTTGTTTGAAATGGATAATTGGTAAATTGATCATTAGAATAAATATATGATTTTCTAGTGATTAGATTTAATTGTGTTAGATCTAATACAGTTTCTAGAAATTCTTTGAAGTAATCATTATTAATGTGTAAAAGGTGTCCAGTATAATCAAATGTGAATCCATTATGCTTAACGCTTTTGCA
Organism: uncultured Pseudomonadota bacterium; assembly: GCA_964491895.1. GTDB lineage: Bacteria > Babelota > Babeliae > Babelales > UBA12411 > CAZBHK01. Next base: position 112,145 of record CAZBHK010000004.1, read on the forward strand.
TAGGCCCCCTGGAGTATCATCACGCTCAAATATTTTGTAATCGAAAATATTGCTTTTTTCTAAGTGATAAGCACTTGATAATCCAGTTAAACCTGCGCCTAATATTAAAACTTTTGCCATTACTACCCTCAGGTCAAGTTTTATATAAAAACATTATTAGATTAAAAAATTGAGCTGAGAAAGTCTAGGCCCATTATTTTAATAGACAAGTTTGTGAAGGTAAAAATTTACCATTTTTTATTTTTTTTTCGATATTTATAGGATAACTTAGTATTAGATAATAATTATTAACAGAGATCATTTTTTCGTGTTCTAGCATGAATGATAATTCCTGTTTTTTTGTATTCCAGACCCCATCACTTACTATATTATCTGTAATAGGTGCTAATATATCATGTTCACGTTTTTTTTTATAAAGTGATGCCGCAAGTTTTTTTATTGGTTTACCTATCCACTTGAATTTTATATTTTTAAAATATAAAACCTTTGGTGTTTTAACTATAATAAATTCTGTTAAAGTATTGGATTCTAATGGATTTTTATATTTTCCAAAATTATACCAAGTACTAGTTATATTTAATGAAAAGTCATCTGCTAATATATAACTACTTAACGACAGTAATAGTATTAAAAAGTATTTTTTTGTTCCCATTGTCCCTCTCCCTATATATAAAATTTAACAAAGAGGGGATAGGTAAAGCAAACAATCAAATAAGAGCGTATAACGTTGCTTCTATAAGCCTAGAATTTGAAGTTTGATTATATATGAGTTCTATCTTGCAAAAGAAAAATTCTTTCTTGAAATATTTAGGGATAGGAGGGTATGGAGCAGAGCTTTTGACCGCGTGAACTAAGAGCGCTTCTACATATCGTTGTGATGAAGCCATTACTTCAACACCAGATAAATTTCCAGACTGGGCGATCTCAAAAAGTATTTCTATTTTTCCAGCTCCTATAATATTAAAGTTTTGAACAACATTGGTTATTTGTTCAGATAGGCTTCTTGCTATTTTTCTTAGATAACATACATATTTCAAATCTTCAAATGTTGGCTTCTTATTATCATCACCTTTACGTTCTGCTAAATCAAAACCTTTACTTGTTGCAATGCCTGGAACACCAATAGGAACAAGTGTTCTAACTGTATGTATAGGCTTATCAAACCTTGCTGTTACTAATTCACTCATAGTTAGCGTTTTATTTGATTGTTGATCTGTTCCTTCTGGCATTTTCTTAAGTAGGTTCTTTAAGGCCAACATTTTGAGGTCTTCAAGTGATAATTTTTCGGATGATTCTTCTGTTTTTTCTATTTTGACTTCTGATTTATTTGGAGACTCTGTTTTAATAGGGATAGTGCCTTGTGTCGATATGGTTTTTTCTTCAGTAGATTTTTGTTTAGATTCATTGCTAGGATTTTCTTGTTTCTTGGTATCTATAGATTTTTGTGCAGGTAATGTTGTACTGGCTTCAAGTACTTTTTTCATTACTTCACTAGGTGTATTTGGTGTAGGTTTTGAAAAATCAAAAAAAACGTTATTGTGTAAGCTTCCCTTTCTTGGTTTGAGACTAGCTGCCATTTCAAAAAGTTTCTTTTTTGGTGATAAAACAAGGAGTCCCTTTTTAGGGAAGGCAAATAGGATAAAAAAATATAATAGAAGCAAATGTAAGATAAAAGAAATTATTATAAAAATAGATTTTTTTTTCTTTGATACTACAAGAGATGATGACATTCTTATCTCCTAAATACATATTCTTTGCAATAACTATAATAAATTTCTTTATTAAAAGCCAAGAATGCCAAATTTAAGGATTAGAAAGCCAAAACCAATTTTGCTTTTTAGATATTTTCCAATCAGTATGAATAATGTGAGATCCACCACGTTCTGAACTAATAAACCTAATAAGTTCTTCTAAATATGAGCTACTAGGAATAAAACTTACTCCTTCATTACAAAGCCATTTAATTAAAACACGCCTTTGTATAATAGGATCTAGTGAATTAAATGTTTTGATATTACCTTTATTATCAGAAAAGATTGTGTCAAAATACTGTTCTGTAAGTTTTACTAAAAATAATTCTTCTTCTTGTAAATGTTTAAGTGTATCAGAAAATTTTTTGTCAAAGCGATTATCTGAAGCTTTGATTGTAGGTAGAATATTTTTCCTAATTCTATTACGTAGAAATTTTTCAGAGTTATTACTTTCATCTATTACATAATTTAAGTTGTTATAATGTAAATAATCCAAAATATTCTGTTTCTTGGTATCTAATAGAGGTCTAATATAATGACCATCTATTTCTTTCATGCATGTTAATCCATTTAGAGTGGTTCCACGAAGTAAGCGTATGAAGAAGGTTTCTTGTTGATCATCGGCATGATGTGCAAGAGCAATGAGATTAGCATTTTCCTGTTTTAGAATAAATTCAAAGAAGTTACGACGAAGTTTTCTTCCAACCTCTTCTTTGGAACCATTGTGTTTAATATTTGGTAAGTTTTTAGCGTGCTCAGTGATAAGCTTTATATTATATTTTTCACAGAGTGTTTTACAGAATAGTTCGTCCTTAATCGCTTCTTCTCTCCAGCCATGGTTAAGGTGTACGCAAACTAGTTCAAGTTTATTGGCTACATGCAGTTTTTTTAGAATATGGAATAAAAATACAGAATCCGGGCCGCCAGAAAGTCCTAGAACAATCTTTTTTGGAAAATAGTTTAAAATTTTGATTTTGATTTTATTTAAATTCATATTTAGTCCCTATTTCTATTATAGGGAAGTCAATTAATAGAACAAGTGCTTACTATTCTTTAGCTGAGTCTACTAGATAATTTTCTATGAATGGCATTATATCGCCATCTAAGACTAGTTCAGGTTGAGGAGATTCGTAGTTAGTACGATGATCTTTAACCATTTTATATGGATGAAGTACATAAGATCTTATTTGAGAGCCCCATTCGATTTTCTTTTTTTCTCTGGCAGCTGCCTTAGCTTCTTTCTCTAAGTGTTGTTTTTCAACAAGTTTTGCCATAAGCATTTTCATGGCAGTTTGTTTATTCTGTAATTGTGAGCGTTCATTTTGGCATTGAACAACAATGTTTGTAGGTATATGTGTTATACGTATTGCAGAATCTGTTTTGTTAACATGCTGGCCACCTTTACCTCCCGCACGATATGTGTCAATACGTAGGTCATCAGGATTAATGTTAATTTTTGTTTCTTCAACTTCTGGTGTTACATCAACAGCACAAAAAGAGGTATGTCTTTTCTTGTTAGCATCAAATGGTGAAATACGTACAAGCCTGTGAATTCCTAGTTCGCCTTTTAGGAAGCCATAGGCGTTTTCCCCTCTTATAAATAAAGTGGCTGATTTAATACCTGCTTCTTCACCTGCTTGATAGTCCAAAATATCAGCTTTAAAATTTTCACGTTCAGCAAAGCGCATATACATACGTAAAAGCATTTCGGACCAGTCCTGAGACTCTGTGCCGCCAGCACCTGCATTGATAGTTAAGAAACAGTTTTTTTTGTCCTCAGGCTTATTTAATAGAAGTTGAATTTTAAATTTACTTATTTTTTTACAAAGTTTTTCTATGTCTTTTTTGATAGCTTTTAATTGATCTTCTTCATCGCCAAACATTTCTAGTAATTCAAGGCTATCTTTATATGAAGTAGTTATGAATAAAAATTCTTCATGTAGAAGTTTAAGACTTTGTAGTTCTTTAAGAATTTCTATCTGATTAGGATCTTTCCAGAATTCTTCTTTATTAGCCATACTATTTAAATCTTGATATTTTTTTTCAAGATTCGCAGTATCCCAATAGGCCTCAATAGCCTTAATATCTGGTTCTACAAGTTTAAGTTGTTCATTTAATTCTTCTTTTAACATAATACTTAGTATAAGGCACTAATATAATAAGGACAAGAACCTGAAAAATAGTACAAATAATAACTTTCTATTTTTATTGTTGACCAGTTGCAATCTTATAGTTTATTGTTTTTATAAGAAAAGGTTAATTTTGGAGGTTATTATGAAACGAGTTTTAATATATTATATGTTTATGTCCTATTTGTATGTAGCTCCAAATAATAAAGAAGTATCACATTTAGTATCTGTTTTTTGTGGTTTAACTACTACACAAAAATTACAGTGTCTAAAAATGTTTTATTCTTTACATACTGTAGTTACACAAGCTCCTCAGGAACTTGAACCTCTTTGGAAGGATAAATATTTACTTAAAGAGGCTTTGGATACATATTTTCAGAATAGTATAACTCCAAGAGCGTCTCAATATGAGTATGTTAATGAAGAAGGAGTTAAACCTTCTGGTCTTCCTAGGTCTAAGTCTGAACCTATAAAACCTACTTTAAAAGTCGAAGAGCTACAGAAGGTACCTTCTAATCCTGTTTTAACAAATCGTCAAAAACAAGCTAGGGAATATAGAGAGCAATTTCCTGATTCTTATATAAGGATACTTACTCTAGTTAAACAAAAAGAAGAAAATGATGCCGCGATTAAGATACAGACTAAAGTTCGTGAATATTTGGCAAGAAAAAAGAATCCTTAGTATTTAGGACCTTTGTTTTTTTCTTGGTCAGTAGGCCAAATTCTACAAGGTGTTTTATCTTTACTTATGTCGCGTTTATTTATCTTATGATTTGGTTCTGGGGTGGTTTTTTTACAATTATTATCACAATTTGGTCGCCCACATTGTTTACAGTGTGTACACCCAAAAAAGCTTTTATTTTCCATGTTTTTCTTCTCCATTATTATACCTATTATATAGTCTATACTAACTTTATTTTAAGAATCAATAAATTGGGGCTTTCAAATAGAAAATTTTCTGTTATAATACTCTAATCGGAATGGGAATATTCGTTATGTTATAAGAGTTTCAAAAGGTTGAAGCCGTATAATTTGTGATTCTTATAATTTCCCAGATTTGAAAAAAAGTTTTAAAAAATTGAAAATTTTGCTTGATAGTTTTAAAAAAAGACTATAAGATTTAGAAATCTTAAAAAATGAGATGTGGTTAAAAAAAATTGTCTTTGAAATTCATAGGGATTGTTAATATATAAAAGGCAAAAAATTTGCCTGAATCTTTGAAGATTCCTTAGATCAATAATTTTGATACGGAGAGTTTGATCCTGGCTCAGAATGAACGCTGGCGGCGTGCTTAACACATGCAA
>CAZBHK010000005.1:0-104607 GCA_964491895.1 uncultured Pseudomonadota bacterium
AATATTCTAGGAATGGCACCGATACCTCCGATTCCAGGCATAGCAATATCCATTAAAATTACATCAGGTTTAAGTTCTTTAGCGATTTCGATCGATTCTTCGCCTGAACTTGCTACCCCTGCTACTTCAATATCCTTAGCGCCTACTAACAAGCCTTTGATAGCTAGGCGAATAAGTTCTTGATCATCAACAATTAAGACCTTAATCATGAGATACCCCTTATAAGGGATGGCATCTCTTATTATAACTTAAAACTGACTTAAATAGGTTTCCAAGAGGGGTCAATAACCTTATAACTTCTACATAGCTTCTACATGAATAGTGCTTCGAAATTATTTTACTATATAAGATATTGATTTTATTGAAGCTGGCGATGGGACTCGAACCCGCGACCTGCTGATTACAAATCAGCTGCTCTACCAACTGAGCTACGCCAGCAAACCTATCTTGGAGCGGGAAACGGGTCTCGAACCCGCAACCTACAGCTTGGAAGGCTGTCGCTCTAGCCAATTGAGCTATTCCCGCACCTGTCCTGTTCTATCCAATGGTGGGGAGAACAGGATTCGAACCTGTGAAGGCAGAGCCAACGGATTTACAGTCCGTCCCCTTTGACCGCTCGGGAATCTCCCCCTCCATAATTAGTTTTTATTAATTTTTAACAATATTGTACCCATTTCAAAGCTACTAATACAGAATTTTATGATAGTTGTTTTGTTAAAGATTGCAACCTTTTTTAATAAAAAGTTAACTATTTTTTACAATTTTAAACAAAATCAACATTAAGACTGAATAAAAAAGCGTTCTTCTTCATTCAAAGGATTATATTCAAGCTCTATATTAAATACCTGTTTCTTTAAATCTTTACTAAATAATAACCCCTCTATAACCTCAGGCCATTCAATAAGGTTCAAGACTCCATTCTCATAAAAGTATTCTTGGAAGCCTGTCTCTAAAAAATCATTCTGAGTATCTAGCCTATAAAGATCAAAGTGATTAAAAATTTTACTCTTAACATTCTTATAAGTATTAACATAAGCAAAAGTAGGACTCGTCACTATCTCTTCAATCCCACACATTTTCAATAATCTTTTGATAATCGTAGTTTTACCAACCCCCAACGGCCCTCTAAAGGCAAAAATTGAGTACTGATCAACTTTAGGTAAAATCAGTTTTTTTATCAAATCATCCAAGCCATCTATCTTAAATTTAATTTTATTCATAACTACATTTTTTTTATTTTATTCCAAATCCGCTTTTCTTCCTTAGACCTTGTATATGACTTCCCCTTTTTTGCTCGGTCCTCATAATTATCATCTTTTTCATAACTATTAACACCAGACTGCTCCATTAACACATCCAATGCTTCACTATCTATTTCACTAATATCATCATCCTTCTTACTTAAGCTAGTTTCTATGCTTTCCAATAAAACACTTTCCAAAAGCTTAGCAAAATCATGAACCTCTAAAACATCTATATTAAAACGTCTACAACGACCGGCAAGTCCCCTATCTCCAGATATTAACATCATCTCTTTACCAAAGTTACGCTTAACATAATCAACAATCCAATCATCAGCACTTCTTTTTTGACCAGCAAATACAACAACCACACCCCTATGAACCTCTCTTGATGCCTTATCAGAAAAGCCACCATCAAAGACTACTACTATCTCATGTTCTTTTTTCTCTCGATAAAGAGCTAAACTTTTAATAAGCTGCTCTCTCTGATGCGTTAACTTATCCTTAATCTTCGGGAATAATGCCTTCAAAAAATTATACCCATCTATAATAATTATCATTATTTATCCTTAAATTTCATACGCATTTTGGCAAAGTTTTCTTATATTAATAATTTTGATAACTCTTTAGGTAATTCACCGATACATTTTATAATGTTCGCCTATCCTATTTATACATTGCCAATAATGATAACAGGCTATCCATTTCCTAAAATCATTTATGTTAATAAATAAATCCCATAGAAAAATGCTGTCCTCTAGCTTTTTCCTATATAACAATATAAGATACTTAATAAGTTGTTGTTAATAAAGGGTTATTGGATAAAAAATCATGTCTCAACTTATACAACTTAGACAAAAAATAAAATCTATAAAAACTACTCAACGAATCACTTACGCAATGCGTTTGATTTCTATGTCCCTATACTCAAGACTAGAAAAAAATAACGCTGCACTTACACATTATAAACAAGAAATTACAGAAATTTTTCAAAAAATCTCAAGATTTTCAGAAAAATGGAATAATAATATTCTTTTTCCAAAAGATATCTTGGACAGTAACCCACTCTTCATAATTGTTACATCTTCAAAAGGATTATGTGGTGGATTCAATATAAATCTTATTAAATATTTCAAACAAACCTTTTTTTTAGAAGAACATAAACAACCTACCTTTATAACTATAGGATATAAATCCCATTCCTTAGCTAAACAAGAAGGCCTTTTCCCAATTTTGAAAAGCTTTGATAATTTTTCTTCAAATAATTTTACTTCTATAACAGATGAAATTATTAATCTAATAAATGATCCTAATAACAATTTTTCTTCTATAACTTTTTACAGTAACTTTTTCAAAAGTTTTTTTATACAAAAACCAATAAAGCATCAACTCACTCCTATAGAGAAAAATAATCAAGATGAAGATGATATAAGTGAGCCATTCTTTGAACAAGACACAAATGAGATTTTAAATTTCTTAGCATTACGTTACTTAAGAAGTTCAATACTATACATACTTTTTCAATCTATTCTTGCAGAACAAACCGCTCGATTTCTCGCAATGGATACAGCCACAACAAATGCTAACAAATTTATAGAAACTTTAACCTTAAAATATAACAAGGCTAGACAAACTTTTATTACAAAAGAGCTAGCAGAATTATCAGCAAGCTTTGGAAAACTAAGCTAAACTCTAACCTGAAAACCTAACTCTTTCATTTCGGCATTAATAATAGCAGGATCTTCACCTATCACATTAATGTTAGCCCCAAGCAAGATAAATTTCTCCTCCAACTTATCATAAGCTCTTCGCCATTGATTAAGACCTATGACCTTAGTTTCATTCTCTGCTATTAACCCAGCTAATACTAATGCGCATGATGCCCTAATATCTGTTGCTATAACATCCGTACCATACAATTTGTCTACACCAAGTATAGTTGCCTTGGTATCCTTAAGCGTAATTTGAGCTCCCATCTTTTGCAGTTGAGAAACATGTAAAAGTCTATTATCAAAAACTGTTTCCTCTACTATGCTTTTACCCCTAGCAACACACTGAGCAACCATAAACAAGGCTTGTAAATCTGTTGGAAATCCTGGATAAGGACCTGTCTTAAAACTTACTGCCTGTGGAGTACTAGTTGCCTTTAACTGAACACCCAAACCATTTCTACCTATATTAACCACATGTCCCATCTCAGAAAGTTTTTCTAAAAATATATCCATGTCGTAAGCTTTAGCTGTCGGAATAGTAATCTCTCCACCTGTAACAGCTGCAGCTAACAATAGTGCACCCGCCTCTAATCTATCTACTATTACATTATGTTCTATAGGTTTAAGTTGATTAACACCAGTTATATGCAACATAGCTCCTGGCTCTATAGTAATCTGTGCTCCCATTTTTTTTAGTACTAATATTAAGTCCAATACTTCTGGTTCTAAAGCAGCATTCACTATAGTAAGATCATTTTTTTGAATAACAGCAAACATCATTAAATTCTCAGTTGCACCAACAGATGGATACTCCAAAATTATTCTATTTGCCTGCAAATCTAGTGGGAAAGAAGCATTAAGATAATCGCCATCCTTCTCAACAACAATACCTAGTTTTTTAAATCCTTTAAGATGTAAATCTATAGGTCGAGTTCCAATCAAACAACCACCAGGCATTGCAACCTTAGCTCTTTTAAATATAGCTAAGAGTGGTCCCATAACCAAAATAGAAGCTCTCATCTTGTTCATGATTTCAGGTTTAACCTCGTAACGATTAACCTTACTTGTATCAACTTCTAATGTATGAGTAAGAGTATTAAATAAACTTTTTGCACCTAAGTCTCCTAAAAGAGATATCATATGAAAGACATCCGTAGATACAGGAACATTATATAAAATAGATTTGCCTCTTGTAAGCAAAAGCGATGCCATTGTAACAAGTACAGCATTCTTTGCTCCACATAAATCAGCAAAGCCTTTAAGAGGTCCAGATTTTTTTATAAGTAAATATTCAGACATATCTTCACTTTACTACTCAAGAAGTTAAACTAGATAATAAATATTATTTGATTTTAACTATAAAGACAATAATTATGAACAAAAAAATTATATGTATTATACCAGCCAGACTTCATTCAACAAGGTTTCCTAAAAAAGTACTTTCTTATCTTTTAAATAAACCTCTTTTGCAATGGGTATTTGAAGCTGCATCTAATGTAAAACTGTTTCATCAAATTATATTTGCCATAGACTCAGAAGAGACTGCAACTCTATTAAAAACATTTAATGCTCCATACATAATGACCTCTACAAACTGCACTTCTGGAACAAACAGAGTTGTAGAAGTTATGCAAACTAAGCAAATCACTGGAGATATTTGGGTAAACTGGCAAGGAGATGAACCATTTATCAATACCGAAATGATAAGTAACCTTCTTCAATCAATAAATGATACAACCGTCGGAATATGGACATTAAAAAAAGAAATTACCAATCCCAACGATATTAATTCTCCAAATATCGCAAAAGTTATATGCGATGCAAATGATAATGCTCTATATTTTTCACGCAGTCCAATCCCATTTTATAGAGATGAAAAAGATTTTCATAAACAAAAATATTTTAAACATGTTGGTATATATGCCTTTACAACACAAGCATTAGAAACAATAGCTAATTTACAAAATTGCTATTTAGAGCAAGCAGAACTTTTAGAACAGCTTAGATTTTTGTATTATGGACTAAAGATCAAAACTCATAATACAAAACATGAAGTTATTGGTATTGATACACCTGAAAACTTATTGCAAGCAAAAAAATTTGTTCAATCTATTTATAACTAGGAAAATTATGGCAAAGGGAAGTTTAGAAATAATATGCGGCTCAATGTTCTCAGGTAAGACTGAAGAGCTAATGCGCCGCTTAAAAAGAGCAGAGTACGCAAAACAAAATGTTTTAACCTTAAAACACCACATAGATAATAGACTTAGTTATACATGCATAGTCACCCATAATGGACAAAAACGTGAGGCACTACCATTAGGTGGAACAGCTGCTAGAATTTCTAAAATTTTAGAAATAGCACAAGATGATGTTGATGTTGTAGGTATAGATGAACTTCATTTTTTCCCACAAAATATTTTAGAAGTTATCGCTAACCTAATCGATATGGGTAAACGCGTAATAGCAACAGGTCTTGATCTAAGCTTCCGTGGTGAACCATTTCCTCAAGTTGCTACTGCTTTGGCATTGGCTGATTATGTAACAAAACTCAAGGCAATCTGTGTTCTATGTGGTAAAGAAGCATATCACACACAAAGACTTATCAAAGGTATTCCTGCTAACTATAATGATCCACTTATATTGGTTGGTGCAAGTGATTGCTATGAAGCAAGATGTAGAAATTGTTTTGTTATAAAAAAAGATTCTACTCACATACCAAGCATACAAACACAAGTGGTTAAACAAATATAAAATGGCATTAGAAAGTAAATTTAAAAGTAGCTTTCGTTGTACAAACTGTAGTCATATTTCTTCAAGATGGTCAGGAAACTGCCCTGGATGCAATGAATGGAATTCGTTCATAGAAGCAGAAACAAATGTTTCTGCCAGACCAAATATAAAATCACATCCTGTGAAATTATATAATCTTCAAGAAATAAAAAAAGAGGAAGAAAAAAGACTAGTCTCTGGAATCAATGAATGGGATAGAACTTTAGGTGGAGGAATTCTACAAGGATCCTTTCTAATACTTACAGGCGATCCCGGTATTGGTAAATCTACATTACTATTACAAGTTGCTAACTCAATAGCAAAACAACATAAAGTAATTTATTTTTCTTCTGAAGAATCACTTCAGCAAGTACAAGGAAGAGCATCAAGACTTTTCTGTAATAATGAAAAACTTTTATTCTCAGATGAACCAAGCATTGAAAATATCATTGCCACAGCACTATATGAAAAACCTGATCTTGTAATACTAGATTCAATACAAAACTGCAGTATCGCAAGAACACAAACTATTCCTGGAACATCTGCACAACTTCGAGAATCAGGCTTTTTACTAATGCGTCTAGCCAAAGAAAATAAAATTGCTGTTCTTGTAACCGGGCATATAACCAAGGATGGACTCATGGCCGGTCCAAAACTCTTGGAACATATGGTTGATGGAGTTTTTTATCTCAAGGGTGAAGAACACTGGCAAACACGAATACTACGCTCAGTAAAAAATAGATTTGGAAATATTAATGAAATTGGTTTCTTCGAAATGAAAGAAACTGGACTAGTTCCTGTAGAAAATATAAATAAACAATTTTTAAGTGAAACCAACAATGCGCCAGGATCTGCACTCATAAGCTACATAGAAGGATCACGACCAATCATCTTAGAACTACAAGCATTATGTATCCCTTCAAAATTTGGAATACCACAACGTGTCGTAAGTGGGGTGGATGCTAAACGTGTTGTACTAATTGCTGCAATATTAGAAAAATATATAAAAATACGTCTAAGTAGTAATGACATTTTTTTTAAGGTCTCGGGTGGCCTAACAGTCAAGGACAGTTCCATAGACGTCGGAATAGCCTTAGCACTTTTATCAAGTTACTTTCAAAAACCACTCAATCCTAAAACAATCTCTTTAGCAGAAATAAGCTTAACTGGACAAATAAAACCCACTTACCAGGTTAATAGTTGCTTAAAAGAAGCAGAGAAATTTGGAATTAAAGAAGCTTACATTTCAGCTAATCAAAAAATAGATTCTACTATGAAAATTATACATTTTAGAAATGTATTAGAACTCTTAAATCTCTTTCCAGAAGAAGAGAGTCAATGACCCTCTTCCTTAATTTCTTAGATAAAATTTTTGGATTCTCGTTATAGAATCATAGCCAAATATCTTTGAATGATTCATAAAAAAATCTTCAGCCATCTTTTTATGTTTTTCACTAAGAATAGAACTCTTCAATAAATAAAAAACTATAGAAGTTATTTCTTCATCTGTCACCTTTTGATTGGTACTATCATTAAGAAATTTAATAGGATCAGAATCATTTTCAGAAAATTGAACTATATAATTTATATTGGCTAGAGAATTAAGCTTATAACATGTAACTTCTAATGGCATTTTTCCTAATTTAACCGCTGCTTCGTATATTTGGTTTATATCTGTGCTATATCCATCCCTAATTAATGCTGTTTCATCGTAGATCTCAAATTTGACATTATTTACTTTGTGTCCTCTGTCCAAGCGCACTCTCCAAAGTCGATAACTATCATTACCATACGTTTCAATTATATCAGTAAATATATAATAATCTTCCTCATAATTTTTTAAAACATTTTCCTCTGCCTTCACAGAAGCAAACATTAACACTGAACATAATAAAACTTTCATCATTATTTTCATAAAATGCCTTTCATAGCTGTTAATAAAATAATATTCTCACGGTAATAAATTACCGTGCATCCTAATACTTAATATAATTAAACTAATTTAACAGTATTTTTAATTATATCAACGAGTTATTCAACCGTTACAGACTTAGCCAAGTTTCTTGGTTTATCGATTGGAAGGTTAAGTTCTTTAGATATTTGATATACAAGAAATTGCATAACACCTGTCATGGCTAACGGAGCAAGAAGTGGTTTAACCCTGGGAATGATGATTGCGTAATCTGCTAACTCAATAAGCTCTTTTTGTCCTTCAAAGGCAAAAACTAATAGATGTCCATTACGAGCTTTAACCTCTTGAGCATTAGCAATAATTTTTTCATATACGATATCATCTAATACAGAAAATAATATTATGGGAGTTTTATCATCAATTAAGGCAATTGGACCATGTTTTAGTTCTCCAGAAGGATAACATTGTGCAAAAATATAAGAAACTTCTTTAAGTTTAAGTGCGGCTTCTAATGCAAATGGATAACTTATATGACGTCCAAGAAAAATAAACCTATCATAACATGAATATCTAGGTGCAAGAAATTTTACTATATCATTCTTATATGTCTCAATAGTAGATTCCAAAATTTCTGCAGCTACAAATAAATCATCCTGTGCTTCAAGCATTTCTTCTTTAGTAACAGCTCCCCGTTCTAAAGCGAACTTATATGCTAAGAAAAATAATGATGCTAATTGAGAAGAAAAGGCTTTTGTAGAAGCAACAGCAATTTCAGGACCTGCTTGCATTAATAAAAACCCACTAGACTCTCTTACCATAGTACTAGAAGGAGTATTGGTTAATGCCAATGTAGGAATATCGCCACTAAAATTAATAAGTCGTAACGCCTCTAATGTATCAGCTGTTTCTCCAGACTGTGAAACCATTATATAAAGACTATCCTTTTCTGGAAAAAATGGCATGTACCGAAATTCTGAAGCAAGGTATACCTTGGCAGGGATCCTACATATAATTTCAAAAAAGAACTGTGAAATTCTAGCAGCATGCCAGGAAGTGCCAGCACATACTAAATTAATACTTTTTAAACCTCTAATTTGATCTATACTAATTCCAATCTGGTCCCAAATCTTATCTTCTCGTTTATTATCACTTAAAGAGTTATAAAAACGTATTGTTTTATCTATAGCTTGTTTTTGCTCATAAATCTCTTTGAGCATATAATGTTCAAAGCCGTCTTTACCTGTATGAACATAATTAGATTCTATAATCTGTATCTCTTGTTTAAGCGACTTACCAGAAAAATCATAAAGTTCGATATCATCCTTTGTAATAAGCGCAAAACTATTATCAGGAAGAAATAAAACTTTCTTTGTCTTATCAGAAAAAACTAATGGGTCTGATGCAACAAACATCTCATGTTCACCTATACCTATAACAGCAGGAGACCTATGTCGTACAACTACTAATTGATCAGGATATGCTTCAATTAAAAATACTAACGAATATGCACCCTGAAGTTGAGAAACAAGTTTACTTATAGCAGTTTTCAGATCAGTTTCAGTTGTGAATATACACTCTAAAAGATGCGCTATAGTTTCTGTATCAGTAGTTGAATAAAATTCATGACCTTCTTGAATAAGCTTTGATCGTATTTCTCCATAATGTTCAATAATTCCATTATGAATAACAGCTATACTCTTCTTACAATCAAAGTGAGGATGCGCATTAAGCTCATCAGCAATACCATGAGTAGCCCATCGAGTATGTCCCATACCTATAAAGCCATCATGTGTAGAATTATAAAGTTTTTCTTTTAGACCTGAAAGCCTACCCTTTACTTTAAAAAAGTTCAGATGTTTATGTTTGGAATCTATACAAACAAAGCCGGCAGAATCATAGCCTCTATATTCCAGACGCTCAAGTCCATCCAGAACAAAATCTCTACATTTATTTTTGCCAACATAAGCAGCGATACCACACATATCTTTTTTATTACAAAAATTATCGTTTTACGAATTGGAATTTACGACGAGCTCCAAGTTGTCCGTATTTCTTACGCTCTTTAACACGTGAATCGCAATGAAGTAATCTTGCTTTTTTAAGAATAGTCCGCAAATTAGCATCACCTGAAAGTAATGCTCTAGCTAAACCTAATTTAATAGCATCTGCTTGCGACATAACACCACCACCTAAAACATTAATTGTGGCATCAAACTTTCCAACAAGTCCTACTGTATGAAATGGTTGCATAACTAATGAGCGGGTCATTTCGGTATCAAAATAATCCACATGTTTCTTACCATTAACCATAATTTCACCCTTGCCTGGTTTAATCCAAACACGAGCTACTGAAGATTTTCTGCGACCAACACCATGATATGCATTAGCTGTTACCATAAATACTTTTTTCCTCATTTTTTTCTTTTAAAAGCTATACTGCCATTGAGACTAACTCATAAGCCTAAATTTGTCAAAATATCCCGTGGAGCCGGTGATCGGAGTTGAACCGACGACCTACTGATTACGAATCAGTTGCTCTACCACTGAGCTACACCGGCATTAACCCTCATGTGACTCTTGACATGATATGCAACGTGCAGCATAAGGATAATATTCTAATCTTTTATCAGAAATCGGTTTTGCACAAGTTATACATACTCCATATTCCCCTTTAGCTATTCTAACTAAAGCATCATCTACAAGCTTAACCTCAGCTATTTCAGTCAACTCTATAGAACTCTGTAACTTTTCCATATTTAAAGCCGAAGCCTCATCAGCGCTATCCATTATTTGACGATCTCCTGTTTTATCTTGCCTATCTATTCTCTTTAAAGAGTCTGTTAATTCTAACTTTTTAGCAAGCAAACTTTCTTTCATTTTTTTTAAAAAAGCATCCCTATTTTCCATGAACTCCTCCCTGTTTTTTCGTCTATATTGAAAAAACTCTCTTAATAATTTTGCACTTTTTTCTGAGCTTATTCCACCCTGTACTATTAGGCTACCACTGTATAACGGAAAAGTTTCCCTATTGTCAATACCACATCCAAATAATGGTGAAGAAGCACCATAATATACCGCTTTTATTCTACTTAGCATAATAAGCCCAAAACACATCAAGCAGGGCTCTAATGTGACATAAATTATACAATCGTCAAGTCTCCAATCACCCTTAGACTTACAAGCCTCTTTTATCGCCAAAATTTCAGCATGTCCAGTTTGACAACAAATAGCTTCAGTTCTATTAAATCCGAAACCTATGATCACACCTTGAGTGTTAACTATAATAGCGCCTACCGGAACTTCTTCTTGAGATAAAGCTAGCTCAGCCTGACTCAGAGCTAAATTCATATAAAATAGATGATTATTGTTGTCTGTAGCTTCCATATTTTTTTAAGATACCTTAATTAAGATCCCTCTTAGTAGTTTGCTAGAAAAGTCACAATGTGGCAAGAACCCTTACTACTAAGGCAAAACTCATTAGTAAAAATGAGGGATATTTGATATACTTTTATTTAACAAAAAATTTAATTATCACAATAATAGGGGAACACTTATTATGATCGATACAGAAAAAGAAATAAAGTTAAGTCTTGCACCTGAGAAAAAAAAAGAATATGGTGCCAAAGAAATTAAAGTACTAGAAGGACTAGAGGCCGTTAGAAAACGTCCTTCCATGTATATAGGTTCAACCGATATTAGTGGACTACATCATCTAGTTTATGAAGTTGTAGATAACTCTGTTGACGAAGCTTTAGCCGGAAATTGCGACCAGATAAAGATCATTCTCTACAAAGATGGTTCTTGTTCAGTTGATGACAATGGACGTGGTATTCCAGTAGATATGCACCCAACAGAAAAAATTTCAGCTGCTGAAGTTGTTTTAACAAAACTTCATGCCGGTGGTAAGTTCGATAAAGATGCCTATAAGTACTCCGGAGGATTACATGGAGTTGGAGTATCCGTAGTAAATGCACTATCTGAAGAATTCGAAATCCAAGTAAAAAGAAATAATAAACTTTATCAACAATTCTATCAGTATGGTAAACCACTCGCACCATTAAAAGAAATAGGTACAAGCACAGCAACAGGAACCTTTATTAAGTTCAAACCAGATACAAAAATTTTTGCAATAACTGAATTCAACTTTGATACCTTATCTACAAGATTTAGAGAACTGTCTTTCTTAAACAAAGCTCTAACCATAGATATAGAAGATGAGAGAACAGATCAAAAACATTCTTTCTTCTTTAAAGATGGAATTCTTTCCTTTATAGAACATGTAAACTCTAAAAAAATTCCTTTATTTAAAGAAATTATAGAATACCATAAAGAAGATGATCTTTATGTCATAGATTTTGCTTGCCAATACAATGATGGTTATAGTGATCAAACATTCAGCTTTGTAAATAATATAAGAACAGCAGAAGGTGGAACACATGAAGCTGGATTTAAAGGTGCCTTAACTAAATCTTGTAACAAATACGCACAAAGTTTTAATTTACTTAAAGATGGTAATTTTTCTAGCGATGACGTTAGAGAAGGCCTTGTTGCTGTTCTAAGCATCAAGATTCCAGAACCTCAGTTTGAAGGACAAACAAAAACAAAACTTGGTAATGCGGAAATTAAAGGTATAGTTGACTCTTGGTTATATGCCTTCTTCAATACATACTTTGAAGAAAATCCAACAATAGCAAAAAAGATTATACAAAAGGGTATTATTGCTCAACAAGCACGTAATGCCGCTAAAAAAGCACGTGATCTTACCAGAAGAAAAACTGTTTTAGAATCCTCAGTCCTTCCAGGTAAGCTTGCAGATTGCTCTGATGACAATCCATCAAAAACTGAACTCTACATAGTTGAGGGAGATTCTGCAGGCGGATGTTTTTCAGCTGAAACCAAAGTCGCTTTAGTCGATGGAAGAAATTTAAGCTTCTTAAATATAATTAAAGAATATAATGAAGGGAAGAAACTCTATTGTTACACAATAAATGAAAATGGTAACATTGATATAGCACTAATAAAAAATCCCAGAAGAACCAAAATTAATGCAAATGTCATTAAGGTCATCTTAGATAATGGTGAAGAAATCATTTGTACACCAGATCATTTATTTATGCTCAGAGATGGTTCATATAAAAAGGCTGAAATGTTATCTGCTCAAGATTCAATCATGCCTTTATATAGAAAACAATCAGAAATTAAAAATAGAATTACTATTAAAGATTATGAAATGCATTGGCAGCCTAATCAAAATAAATGGTTATTTACTCATATATTAGCCGATCGATTCAACTTACAAAATGGTATATATAAAAAAGAAAATGGCTCACATAAGCATCATATTAATTTTAATAAACATGATAATAGCCCTGCGAATATAGAAAGAAAAAAATCTAAAAATCCAAATTTGTTAAAACATGAAACATTCTATTCTAAATTTTTTAACGGAGATACTGAAAAGCTCAAGGAAGCTGTCACCCTTTATAACCATAAAATCAAAGAGATCATCCATTTAAGTGAAAAAATGGATGTCTACGACTTAGAGGTAGAAAATACTCATAATTTTGCTTTAGCATCCGGTATTTTTGTGCATAATAGCGCAAAACAAGCCAGAGATCGCTTTACCCAGGCAATACTACCTTTAAGAGGTAAGATTATAAACGTAGAAAAGGCACGCTTAGATAAAATGCTTAATAATAATGAAATAAAAGATCTTATTACTGCTATTGGTGCTGGTGTTGGCAATGAAGAATTTGATTTCACTAAAGCACGTTATCATAAAATTATTATAATGACCGATGCTGACGTTGACGGATCACACATACGAATATTATTGCTCACCTTCTTCTTTAGACATATGCTTCCTTTAATAAATCAAGGTTATTTATATATTGCACAACCACCATTGTATAAGGTCAAGGTTGGTAAAAGATCTAAATACTTGAAAGATGATTCTGAACTTCTTGATTTCTTATTCGGTTGGGCAGCAGAAAGTACAGAACTTCAACTAGAAAATCAAACATTATCTGGTGAAGCTTGGGAAAAACAGTTAAAAGCTATCCTGAATTATCAACGAGAACTGATTAAGCTCAGTCAAATGATAGAAGTAACAACACGTTTTGGACATGAACTCGCTCTTTTCTTAAGACAAAGCAAATGGGAAAAAAATAAATTCTCAACAACTGATATCATTAGTAAACTTAAGGCACATTTTACAAACTATGAAGTATCTTCACTTTTAGAAGAAAACTTAAATGCTGATATAAATTTAGAAGGTGATGTAAAACCAATAAATTATATAACATTTAAATACCTTAAACGAAGTTGGGAGCTTCCACTAAGATTTTTTGAGATGGAAGAAACTTCTAAAATCCTTACAAGCTTAAATGCAATAAATTTAAATGAGACTAGTTCTTGGTCATTTGGATTACAAACTAAAGAAACTAGAGATACAGGTACAGGAATCCTAAATCTTTGTGACATCATTATAAAAGCAGGTAAGACTTTGATGACAATACAAAGATATAAAGGACTAGGAGAAATGAACCCAGAACAGCTTTGGGAAACTACTATGGATCCAGAAGTAAGAACCATTTTAAAAGTTAACATTCAAGATGCTATAGAAGCTGATCAATGGTTTACCTCACTAATGGGCGATGCCGTTGAAGAACGTAGAAGCTACATTGAAAAACATGCACATTTCGTACGCAATCTAGACGTATAAGTATGCTAATATTAAGAGTAGCCTTATCTGCATTATGTTAACATAAAAATAAATCACTTTTATATACAAAAATAGTATAAGGCATGATAAGTGGCCTTATACTATTTTTGTATATTTATAGTAAGCTTATATTTTACTGCAGGAATAAATATATTATGATAAATAAACCGCAAACTTATCCAGAAGGTTTTTCTGTACCAGAAGAATATTTCTATAAATCTGACAAAGGTCTTAATGAGGCTATTGTTAAAAATATTTCTTCTAAGAAAAATGAACCTAGATGGATGCTAGAGTTTAGACTGGAAGCTTTGCATTATTTTGAAAAATATCCTATGCCTAACTGGGGGCCCACTCTTGCTAAGCTTGATCCTAATGATATTTATTATTATATAAAACCCATAGATAAACCAAAACAATCATGGAATGATGTTCCTGCATCAATAAAATATACTTTTGATAAATTAGGAGTTCCTGAATCAGAAAAAAAACATTTGGCAGGACTAAGTGCTCAGTTTGAATCCCAGGTTGTGTATCATAATCTTCAAGAAGAATGGTCTAAAAAAGGGGTTATTTTCCTAGATACAGATACTGCATTACAAGAGCATGAAGAACTATTTAAAAAATATTTTGGAACAGTTATACCTAAAAATGATAATAAGTTTGCAGCATTGAACAGTGCAGTATGGAGTGGTGGTAGCTTTATTTATATTCCCAAAGGTATTCATGTAACAATGCCGCTTCAAACATATTTTAGAATTAACGCTAAACAAATGGGACAATTTGAAAGAACTCTAATTATAGCAGAGGAAGGTAGCTTTGTTCATTATGTTGAAGGCTGTACAGCTCCTGTGTATAACAGCAACTCTTTACATAGTGCTGTTGTTGAGATTATAGCCTGTAAAAATTCTAGAGTTCGTTATTCCACTATTCAAAACTGGTCTAAAGATGTTTATAATCTCGTAACAAAACGAGCTATTGCTTTTCAAGATTCTCTTGTTGAATGGATTGATGGCAACTTAGGCAGTGGTATTACTATGAAATATCCAGCTGTTATTTTAAAGGAATCAGGTGCTAAAGCTGATATTCTTTCTATAGCAATGGCTAAATCAAAGGGACAAATACAAGATTCCGGAGGCAAAGTTATACACTTGGCTTCTAATACAAAATCTAG
This sequence comes from uncultured Pseudomonadota bacterium, assembly GCA_964491895.1. Classification (GTDB taxonomy): domain Bacteria; phylum Babelota; class Babeliae; order Babelales; family UBA12411; genus CAZBHK01. The sequence goes on from CAZBHK010000005.1 coordinate 15,533, forward strand.
AATTATTTCAAAATCTATAAGCAAGGGTGGCGGTAGATGTAGCTACCGTGGTCTTGTCAAAGTCATTAAAGGTGCATCACATTGTAATTCATACGTACAATGCGATGCTCTTATTTTAGATGATATATCAATATCTGATACCTATCCATATATTGATATATCAGAGGCAGATGTGGATATAGGCCATGAGGCCAGAGTAAGTAAAATAGGCGACGAACAACTATTTTATCTAATGAGTAGAGGGATGCCTAAGCAAGATGCTCAAACCATGATCGTAAATGGCTTTATTGAGCCGTTTGTGAAAGAACTTCCTATGGAGTTTGCATTAGAAATGAATCGACTGATTGAACTTGAAATGGAAAGCAGTATAGGATGAACAAACTTGTTATATCTAAGTCAGGCCACTATGATTTGGCTCATAAGAAAAATTTTTTAGAAATTTATTTAGAAAAAAATATTAAAGTTACGATTAAAGATTCTATGTATTCCTCTATTCGTGTTATCCTAAATTCTAATAGTGAGTTAATTTATATATTGAATGTTTTGAATAAAAAAGATAATACAAAGTCCTTAAATTTTGAATTTATTGGCGAAGGTACAAATGCTAAAATCAAATGTTTTTATGAAGGTAAAGGTAATCAAAAATCTAGAATAACTACACTTCAACACCATAAAGCATCTAATAGTTTTAGTGATTTAGAAATTAGAGGAGTTTTTCATGATGAAGCTAGTTTTTATTGTGAAAATTTGATTCGAATAGAAAAAGGCATACAAAAAGTCTCAGCTAGAGAGCATAATAAAAATTTATTAATTGGAGATATGGCAAAGGTTGTTTCAATTCCAAAACTTGAAATCGAAGCTCATGATGTTTCTTGTCAGCATGGCTCAGCTATTAGCAGGCTCAATAATGAACATTTATTTTATTTAAAAAGTCGTGGAATTAATCTGGATGAAGCTAAAAAAACGTTAATTAAAGCATTTCTGAAATGAAAAAACTGTTATTTTTATTTTTTATATTAAAAAGCGAAGCTATGAGTACACCAAAAAGTTTATCCTTTCTTTATACAACACCTAGTGGAAAATTTTTTAATAAAATCATTACCAAAGGTACACTTAATAAATTTACTGAATTTTATGTAAATTCTATTTTAAGTCGACCACTTATAAAACCATTTATCAAAAAGAATAACGTTGATTCAAAAGAATTTTTATTACCTGTAGAAGAGTATAAGACCTTTAATCAATTTTTTATCCGTAAACTTAACCCTGAAGCTAGAATAATAGATTTCAGAGAAAATATTATAATCTCTCCTGTAGATGGAGCTCTTTTTATTATTCCAAATATTTCTCAAGCAGATACGTTTTTTGTTAAGTCAAAAAGTTTTACATTAGAGAGTTTTTTACAAAATAAAGAATTAGCTAATTATTATGAAAATGGAACAATGCTTATCTTTAGATTAGCGCCAAGAGATTATCACTGGTTTCATTTTCCAACAGATTGTATACCATCAGAAGCTCTTATAATCCCAGGTATTTTTGACTCTGTTAATCCTATTGTTTATAAATCTGGAAAACAACCTCTTATTACAAACAAGCGTCATCTAATACTATTAGAGACAGAATCTTTTGCTTCTATTGCCATGATTCCAGTTGGTGCTCTTTTTGTAGGTACCATAGTTGAGACATATAAGCCAAATATCCATTTTAACAAAAGTACTGAGGCTGGTTATTTTACATTCGGTGGCTCTACAGTTGTTCTTCTTTTTCAACAAAATACTATTAAAATTCCACAAATACTTATAGATGCCTCTTTGCAAGGCATTGAAACTCCAGTTAAAATGGGTGAAGCCATAGCAATCAAAAATTAACAGGCTCTCTAATTTATAAAATTTCTTTATTCTTATGATCACGTAGTGCAGACATAGATATACCAGAACTTAATAACGGCAATAAACTCAAAGCGACTCCAACATCTGTTCCAGTTGACATAAGAACAATTGATAAACCTAATGTGCCACCAATACGTCCTAATAATTTAACTTTATTGGCCTTACATAAATTATCATAATCCGCAAAAGCAAATAACCTACTAAGACCCCTCTTAATATCAGAACTAGGCAACTTTATAGACGCTAACTGTTTTTCTGCTTCAATCAACTTTAATTCTTTTACTGCAAGGATTTTCAAGGTATCATAATGCCTTAATTTTTCATCAAAATATTTATCTTTTCCAACAATAAGATTTTTTTCTGATTCACGCAATATTGATAATGTTTTTTGAAATTCTTGATATGTTTTTAGATGCAGTTTCTGTTCATTATCAAGAGACTCTTTAATTTTCTTTATCTCTTCTAATGTAATATTAGTTAATTCTATTTTACCGTTAATTACATCCAACTTAGCATTAATTTTCTTATGTGTATTATCCAATGCAAGATTCTGTAATAAAATAGAAACACGATTCAACATTGAATTCATAATTTCTCGCAAAAGATGCTCTTTTTGCTTTAAATCTAATTTAATAGAATTTGTAGATAATATAAAATCAAGGTTATCAGCAAGTCTATTTGTATCCAAAGATAACTGAACAGCTTGAAGTTCACCAAGATCTTTAAATTTATAGATAGCAAGCTCTTCTTTAGATCCATTATTTTCTTTATTAACAAATTTTACAACTGAAGCAGTTGTAGAAACCCTAGCTACTGATCTAGGAAGATTAATTATCTGTACTGCTAGACCCTTTGCTAACACAGGAAAAGTTCTTTTAACTAAAGCAAACCTTCCTGGTACTGCCTCAATAAAACTTCCTAATACAAGCGCCATAACTAATACTAATAATCCCTTATTCTTCATAACAAACCCCATTTTTTACTACTATTAATTAATTAAATATAATATAACTCATTATTTCCCATTTGTCATAAGACTAGCTATAAAAATTGATATTTTTTAAAAAAATGCTAATTTTTGTAAAAAATTTGATATTAAACAATTATTTTTTGTAAGGTATTAAAATGAGAATCAAGAATGACCTGCAAACTTTTGGTTATAATTAAGCATTTGCCATCGTATAATAAATTAGAGCGCATCCTCTGCTTCATAGAGTCAAATTGCTTCTTTGTATTAGAAAAAACCTTAGTTAATCTCTCCATAGGCTTAACTTCTGGTCTGCCCTTCCCTAGAGACATATTATATCCAATTTTAAAAACATTTTATGCCAATATTATTATTACTATATTTTCTTATTCATAAAGCTATTTTATAAACTATCATTCTTATTAATAAACGCATATCCATAAGATTCAAGTTTTGTAGCTAATGACTTATCTCCAGACTGAACAATAACTCCATCTTGTAAAATATGTACAAAATCAGGTTTTATATAGTCTAAGATTCTTTTATAATGAGTTATTACTAGAAAAGATATTGAGCTTTCCTTTTTTAAAACATTAATAACATCACATACGGCCCTTAAAGCATCAATATCTAAGCCTGAATCTATTTCATCTAAAATGGCTAATTTAGGTTGTATTACAGCAAGCTGTAACATTTCTGCTTTCTTCTTCTCTCCACCGGAAAAACCATAATTGACAAAGCGTTCTACAAAATCAGGATTCATATTCAAAAGCTTTAACTTAGTATCAACCAATTTTTTAAAATCTTTTAAACCTATCTGTTTATCTGTCCCACCATATATAGCATTATATGATTGCCTTAAAAAATCGAATAATTTAACACCTTCTATCTCTTGAGGATATTGAAATGCTAAAAAAATCCCTTTTTTGGCACGAACATCTACAGATAAAGACTCTAAATCATCATTAAGAAAAAATATTTTACCTGAACTAACATTATATTTAGGATGCCCCATTAAAGTATATGCCATAGAACTTTTACCTGAACCATTAGGTCCCATAATGGCATGCAACTCACCAGGATTAATATCTAATGTAATTCCTTTTAAAATAAGTTTTTCTTCAATAGAAACATTAAGATTTGTAATAGATAAAAGCTTATTCATGTACCTTAATCTACATGATTAAAATAATTTAATCAAAAAGTTAAAAGAAACGTATTGGATTTACAGGACGTCGTCCATCTAATATTTCAAGATGTAAATGATCTCCTGTAGCCCCTGATACCCTACCCGTATTACCAACATAACCAATCACTTGACCCTGAGAAACATAACCACCTGGTATTGCTATTTTTCTAAGATGTGCATATCGAGTTTTATAGCCATTAGCATGTCTAATAAGAACCATCTTACCAAATGTTCCTGCTGTACCTGCCATCTCTATAGATCCCGAAGCACATGCTCGCACAGGAGTCCCCCTAATAGCCGCTAAATCTATACCCTTATGCATACGACCACGAGATCTTCTTCCATAATAAGAACTTATCCAAAACTGATCTGGATCTATAGGTAAAATAAAAGTTCCCTTAGGAACTCTAGGTATATGTGGTGTATATCTAGTATATTGTTGTGGTTCTTGATGTATTCTTATTTTTTTATGCCTACGTTTACCTGTACAATAACTACATCGATGTGCATTAAAAACAACTTGTTTTATTTTCTTCCGAACAACTTGTTCTTCTTTGGAATCGGGCTGAACAGATAAATCCAGCCCACCTAATTTAGATAGTAAATTTAAATTCCATGGCAGCAAACTGGTAGGAAGAAAATCATTCTCATCTGGAAGTATATCCTGTTGTATAGATGACTCATTCTCCACACTTGCTACAGTAGCTAAACACAAAAATGCAATTAGTCTTAATTTAAAAGCAATCTGTGACACCACTCTCCAAGATTTTTACTTATTATCTTCATCTGTAACGGCATTACCTATTACAGCACCAGTAACTGCACCAACACCACCACCTATTAATGCACCAGTACCATCACCAACAGCCGCACCAACACCAGCACCAACACCGGCACCTAGCAATGCGCCAATTGCTGTGCCTTTTTCTTTTTTCTTACAGCCTATCATTGTTAATGATGAGCCAAGTAAAACAGTACATACAACTATTCTAGCAACATTCTTTGTTGTTAACATCAGTTTCTCCTTAAAATATTGTAACATGAAGTCTAACCAATAAACTTATACTGACTAGTTTAATCAAATAATAATTTTTCGGAAACGTTTTATATTGTTAGATTAAATTTCTTCTATACTTTCACGGTTTATCCAACCAACTTTATCATCAAAATTAATTTTATAATAATTTCCAGATTCCTTAGTTATTATAACTTCTGCAATCTCTGGCAACTTGTCTAAAACAGAAAACTGTTTTCCTGGACCAGAAAATATTGAAGCCTGCTTAGATGTTATAACACCCATTCGCTTATTTTCCAAACTATACTTAATCAAAAGTAAAACTGCTAAACTAACAATAACTAAATATAAAAAAATAATTAAAGCCTTATGTTTTTTCTTATATAAATATCGTAAATATAAAAAAAGTAAAAACCAAAACAAAAGAAAGACTATCTGCAAAATAAACATTGGAATAGATATAATAAAATAATAAAGTTTATTCTTAATATCCCCCTCAAAACCAGCTCTTTGTTCAATAAGAGAAATATTATATATTAAATCTTCTTTATTCCAAAAACTCCATTCTCGTTCCGCTCTTCTCCAACAAGCAAGCGCCTTACCCATATATCCTAATTTATAGTAACAATTACCTAAATTATAATGAATAATTCCACTTTTATTAGGGATACTATCATAAAGCTTACAGGCCTTTTCAAATTCTTCTGTCTTATAATGCTCATTTGCCTGTAAAAACCGCTCTTGATAATTAATAGGAGATAAAAAACTAGTGGTAAATAATATAATTAGTAAGTATTTAATCATTGTATTCTTTTTAGATTAATTAATTCTATCCACTTTTTCATATCAGAAAATAACTGCTTCTTATCCACAGTTTTATCTTGATAAGAAGCAAAGGTAATCCCTGCTATTCTATGAAAGTAATCCAAGAACTCTTCTATGTTTTCAAATGACCAATCCCTTTTTAACAAAGTTTTCCGGATCCAATCTTCACCGATAATAGTATCGGAAATCTCAAACATATCAGCAAAAAATCCTAATAAAAATAAATATAACTTTTCAACCTTACCATCTCGTTCAAGAATCTTCAATTTATTTTTAGCCTTAATAAATGCCTTATCCTGATTAAAAACAAACTGAAATTTCTTGCGTATAAAAACCCAAATAAATCCTAAAGAACGACTTACAAAAAGAATAATTGGCAAAATAACTAAAAATAGAAAAACCCATATATTAAGCTTACTATCTTCTGTAAATAGCCGGCCCTCTTCTTCTATAAAATTAATATCTTTCTTTACTAATTGCTTCTTTGCAGATTTTTCTTTTTCAACAGAAGCTGGCTTATCTTCACCAAAAATATTTAAATCAACCTGTGCTGTTGTAAGCGTCTTAACATTCTTAGAATTAACATCAAAATAAACAAATTTCTGTGATGGGATTACTAAACTTCCGGACTTATTAGCCTGTAAAACATACTCAAAAGTTTTTTTACCAGATAACCCATCAGCAGTAACTTCATTTAAAAAAGACTTAGACTCATAATATTTAAAATTATCTGATAGAACTAGTTTAGGCGTTTCTATATAATCAAAATTTCCAACTCCCTCTAGCTCTACAGTCAATTTAATAGGCTCATTAACATTAGCCTTTGTTGAATCAACATTAATAATAAATTTTTTAAAATCACCAACGGCATCAATCTTATGATTAGGAGCCTCATCAACGTTAATTTCTAAGCCATTAGAAGTAATAGAACGCTTTTCATAATGTCTTCCAAAAAAACCACTAAAAAAATCTTCTGATTGTCGATTTGTTATAAACTCAGTATAAACTGCCTGCAATGGTTGAATTTTTTTCTTACCTGCCGTCACGGGTGTTAACAAAAAAGATTTTTCAATATAATTAAACCCTATACTATCAACAATTTCTCGACCCCTTGTAAAATCACCACTCTCTTTTACAACAAATCCAGAAAAATCCGGTGTAGAAAACGATAAATTCCCCGCTATTTCATTACGGAAATAAAATTTTGCCTTCAAAGAAATTGGCTCACCTAAAACTATTCTTTTTTTATTAGTAAAAAGCTTTAAAAATGGCTTTTGCTTAGTATTTTCTACTGTGGAAAATGTTGACTCTCTAGATACTTTAACTTTTAATCTATTAGAAGTTAACCCATCTAAACCAACAGGTCCTAATGTATACTCTCCCTCTTTTCTAGCTTTAACTCTGTAGGTATATATGATTTCTGCGGAAAAGGCTCCATTTACCATCGAGATATTACGTGAAGTACTTTTACTAATAATATCAAACTTGTTAATACCTGGAATATCTATCTCTGAAACAGTTCTACCATCTGAAAATAATTTAGCCTTAATTTGAAAACTTTCATCTAAGCCAACCTCTGATGTATGTGGCTCTATTTCTAACTTTATTGAAGCCGCATTAAGCATAGTAAATATTAAAAACCAACTTAAAATAAAATATCTTTTCATGCCCCTCACCAATTTTTTTGATCAGACCTTTGTTGAATATTACCTGCAATCTTTCTATTTATTAAAGCTTTTTGCAACTTTTCTTCTCCTGACTGCAAATTTTCAAGCAATGCTCGCATCCCTTTAAGCTCCATATCTTCAGCTTTTACTTGAGCTTCTTGACCAGTTTCTGATTGTTCTGTTTTTTCTTGGTTCTTATCTTGTTCTGGCTTATGTTTCTGATCTTGTTTTGAATGCTGATCCTGCTTATCTTTATTCTTTTCTTGATCTTTATTCTTCTGTTCTTGTTGATCAGAAGAATTATCATCCTTCTGTTTTTCTTTATTATCCTGATCTTTATCCTGATTTTGTTGTTGATCCTGCTTTGAAGATTTATCTTTATTCTTATCCTCTTTTTTTTCCTTATCTTGCTTATTCTGATTTTGTTTTTTTTGTTCTAATTTTTTTAATAAATCTTCTGCATATTTCTTATTAATTTTTGCCTTATCGTTATTGATAACTTTTTTATATTCCTCTATCGATTTCTTTACTTCCTGAATAGCACTCATCAAAACATTTTGATCTAAATCCTTTGTCTCCCAATTATCACCTAAGATTGATAAACTATTCTTATAAAAAGAATTAGCTAAATTAAATAAAGTCTTATACAATAACTCTGTATTATTCTTAAGGTTTTCTAAAGCTCTTATAAAGTTTTCTTTGGCTTCACTAAATTTACCTTGTTTATATTGCAATACACCCAAATTATAATTAATTTCACCATCAAACGGCTTCTCAACCTGTAGCAGTTTAAGTCTAGCCTCTGCTGCTTTATAATCCCCAATAATCTGTAACTTATTTATCTCTATGGTAGAAGCAACAAGTGAAGAAAAACAAAAAAATAATATTTTATAAAAAACATTCATACAAGCCACTCTAATAATATTAATATCCAGGCAGCACCAAGGAACCAAGGATACCTATCTTCAAATTGAGTTATTTTACGTTCTTCGAATTTCTCTTTTTCAAATTTTTGTACACTATCTATTATAAAACCAATATCAGAGTCATCATAAGAACTTCTAAAATAGTCACCACCAAGTTCCTGACACATAATTTTTAACAACGATTCATTAAGCTTGGAAATAGCTGGCTTCCCATTTTGTTCAATTTCATGCCCCAATTGTTTTCCATATTCATCAAGTATCGGTATAGGGCCACCACCTTCTGTCCCTAGCCCAAGTGCAAAAACTTTTAAATTTAACTGTGCAGATTGTTTCTTTACAGAATTTAAATTACTAGAAAAATCTTCACCATCTGTTAAAAATAAAACTAACTTATTTTTACGATTCTTCTGCAAAAAATAAGTATCTATAACCTTTAATAGCGCTTTATCAAATGCCGTTGTTCCTGATGATATAGATTCTACATCCACTTGATTCAAAAACATCAAAAATGCTGAATAATCAGAAGTAAGTGGACAGATAACAAAAGCTGATCCAGAAAAAATTATTAACCCTACTCGCTCAAATGATAACTTTTCTAATAAATTACGTATTTTTAACTTTGCAAACTCTAATCTATTAGGTTTTATATCCTTTACCAACATACTTCTTGAAACATCTAACACTATAAGAAGATCCCGACCCTCTTGAGTCACATTAACCTCTCTTGAACCAAATTGAGGACGTAATATCGCTATAAATAATGTAATTAATGCAAAAATTATTAAAAAAAGCTTTATCCGTTGTTTTGGTAAAGAAAAATTAGGAAAAACTATTTTACTATGCTTTATAGAAACTAACTGTAAATAGGTTTTCTTTAATCTGTAATAATTTCTTATAAACAAAATTATTAAAAGAATAAAAATAGGTAATAAATATAACTTTTGTAAATTTGCAAAATATATCATAAAACCCCTTGCCACTTAAATAATCGCAAAAATAACTCTAGTGCGAAAAAGAAAAGTATCATCCATATAAATGACTCAAATGCTTCATGATAATTATGAAAAATATTAGTTTCCAAATCTGTTTTCTCTAATTTATCAATAGTATTGTAAATCTCTCGCATCTCTTTTGGATTATTAGCTCTAAAGGCATGACCTCCTGTTTCCTTAGCTATTTTTTCTAATAAGTGCATATCTATAGAAGCATCAGCTCGTACAATCTGCCCAAATGGGCCAACTCCATAGCCACCAGTCTTACTACCTATACCAATAGTATAAACTTTAACACTAAACCTCTTAGCTAAAGCGATAGCAACTTCAATAGATATCCTTTCTGGAGAAGGTACACCATCTGTTAGTAAAATAATTATTTTACTACGGGCTTTAGAATTACGAAGTCTATTAACAGACGTAGCAAGGCCAGAACCCAACAAGGTAGCATCAGGATTTAAAAATCCAATCTCTAAGCCTCCAATAATCTCCTTCAAAATATGCTTATCCAATGTTAATGGGCACCTAGAAATAACTTCTCCACCAAAAAGCACGATCCCTATAGGATCATTCGAACGCTTTTCTATAAACCGAATAGCTTCTTCTCTTGCTACCTCTATACGAGAACGCCTATCCTTTAGATCATCAAATAATTGCATGCTTCCAGAAATATCTAAAGCCAAGATCATATCAACTGCATTAACATTAATCTTAGTTTCCGGATCAACCCACTGTGGCCTAGCTATCAAAAATACTAATCCAACAAGAGTTAACACTCTCAAGATAAACAAAACTTTTTTATAAAAAAAAGTTTTTATAAAACCAGAATTTTTAAGATGAGAAGTAAGAGGAAACCTATATACAGGGCTCTTATAAAATTTTAAACGATACAAAAAAGCCAGTATAAAAATAACTAAAAAAATATAAATTAAATTAGGATTCGCAAATCGAAAAAACATTAATCTTTCCTTAACCGTTTTTCCGTTATTTTAACAAGGGAATAAATTTTTACAAAACAGTCTTGAACCAGACTTCTAATTGTGAAGTAAATTGTTCATCGGTCATATCTGCAGTATATAAAAATGATTTTCCTATAACAATATCTATATTAAAGTTTGTATCTATAACAAGGCTACCTTTAGGCAAAACCTTATTTGCTCCCTTTATAGCTACAGGTATCACCGGTCGCTTAAATTTTTTAGCTAAGACTATAAACCCCTGTAAGAATGGTAATAATTCTCCATCAGAACGCGCTCCCTCTGGGAAAATTAGTACATGTGTATCACGAGATTTAGCAAGAGTATATACCTTAATAATAGAACGAGCAGCCATATTTAATGAGCTCTTATCAACTGCAACATGCATCCTTTTAATAAGAAAACCGAACAATGGTATTTTCAAATAGGTTACCTTAGATACCCATACATGTGGATATATACCAGCTAGATTCTCCAGAATAGGAATATCCAATGAAGAAGTATGATTAGCAATAATAATAGATGGAATATTTAATAAGTTCTCTTTACCAAGAATGTTATATTTTACAAATGTAGATTTTAAAAGAAGTTTATTCCAATAATATGTTATAAAAAAATATACACGATTAGTATATCGTATTCTTTCTGGTAAAAATGTTAATAATGAACATATCGAACAAACTATTATTCCAGAAATGATCCAAATACTCCATGTTAAAAAAGATCTTATATATTTTATCATTTAAAAAAAAGCTTATGTTGGGTGTGTTTTATTTTAACGTAGTAATTAACCAATACAGATGAAAAGAAAAATCGTATAGGTAAAATAATAATCTCAAATAAAATTAAAGTTAATAAATTAAAACTCAATAATAGTGATTGAGAAAATAATTCTACCGGTGCTATAAATAAACTTAAAATTAAAAAAAATGGGAAAAAATAAATTATTACTTTTATTGTACGTAATACAGACAAACAAAAATTACTAATTCCTGCCTTAGAATCTAAATAAAATAATAAAATTAAACCCATTAACCAAAAAACTAACAACTTGAAAAATTCTTGAAATACAATTATTAATGTAGAACCACCAAAAAACTGTAATAATATAATAATTATGCTAAGCAATATCATTACAGCTATAAAAAGCATAAAAAGTAAAAATGCATATGACACAATTTTTTTCAAGTATGTTTTAAAATACAATAAATCTTTTCGTTCTAAAGAAGGCCTTAATACCGCATACGTCAAAAAAAATAGAACATAACTAAACATAAAATATGCTAAAAATATAAAAATTATATAAGGAGTAAGCAAAAACGGTTTTACAAACAAAGAATTTTTTATTGGATAAATAAGCCCTAAATCTAAAATAATAAACCACCAAAAATATTTTAATAAAAGCTTGCCTCCAGAAATAAAAGATTTAAGAGATACTAATAACAAATTTTTTAATTCTGACCAGGCAAGATGTTTTATAGAATCTTTCCAAGTCATCATAATTTCATGTAAAATCATAAAAATACCTACATTTTAAAATATTTATCATGTTTATAATATAATACTTTTTCTACTTTATGAAAAATACCTTTTCAAAGACTAAATTGATTTGTAGTCTAAGTACTTTGAAAATAAATGGCAAAGCTTTACAAAAACCATATTATATAAAAATATATGTTAATCTCCTTAAAATTTAAATTGATTGACATACAGAAATATTTTTACTTATTCTAATATATATAGCTAAACAAAGCAAAAGTAATATTAATTGACAAATAAGAAACCTAAGGAAGTCGTGAAAAAACTTTTAATAGTAGAATCTCCTGCAAAAATAAAGACACTTTCTAAGTTTTTAGGACCAGAATTTACCATTATGTCTACATTTGGTCATGTCAAAGATTTACCACCAAAGTCTATTGGAATAGAAACAGATGAAAAAACAGGTAAAATAGACCTAGATTATGTACCTTTAAAGGACAAAGCTAAGGTTATAAGTGATATTGTTAAGATAGCCAAGGGGTGCGATGAAGTTTATCTAGCATCAGATCCTGATCGCGAGGGAGAAATAATTGCCTGGCATATAGGAGAAGAAATCAAGAAGGTCGTTAATAAATCCAAGATCTTCCGTATAACATTTAATGAAATTACAAAAAAAGCAGTTACCGAAGCCATAAAGAAAAAAGGCTCCATAGATATGGAAAAAGTAAATGCACAGCAAGCCCGAAGAGTTTTGGATAGATGGGTAGGTTATCAAGTATCTCCCATACTTTGGAGAAAAATTCAAAAAGGTTTATCTGCTGGACGTGTACAATCTGCTGCTCTTCTTCTCATATGTAATCGAGAAGAAGAAATAAATAACTTTAAAGCTGAAGAATCCTGGTCTATACATGGCACCTTCAAGATCTCCAAAGATAGTATTATTGCCGAACTTGCAAAGATTAATGATAAAGCATTTAAGCTTGAAAATAAGGAAGCCACAGAAAAAATAGTTGGTGATATAAAAAAACAAAACTATCTCGTCAAAGATATCACTGTTAAAAAACGTACTAAAAACCCGCTTCCTCCATTTATGACAAGTACCCTACAACAAGCAGCATTTAATCAGCTTGGTTTTTCAGTAAAAAGAACAATGGAACTTGCCCAAAAACTTTACGAAGGTATGCCTTTAGAAGATTCACAACCTGAAGCGCTTATCACCTATATGCGTACAGATTCCTTAAGGCTTTCTGACACAGCTATAACTGCTGGTAGAGATTTTATACAAACCAATTTTGGAAATAAATATCTTCCTAAAATAGCTAATCTCTATGAAAAATCAACAGGACAGGATGCACATGAAGCTATAAGGCCGATTAATGTTGATATAACACCAGACATAGCCAATAAATTTTTACCTAAAGAATCTGCTAAACTTTACTCTCTCATCTGGCAAAGATTCATGGCCAGCCAAATGACTCCAGCAGAATATGAACAAAGACAAGTTAATATTGAAGGCGGTAAATATCTATTTCGAGTAACCGGTTCAACATTAATGTTTGATGGGTTTTTAAAAGTTTATTTCATAGAAGATGAAGAAGAAGAAAAGACAGTTAAAATACCAAAATCTATTGTTAAAGGTGTTGATCTAGATCTTGCTAAATTGGAACCCAAACAACACTTTACACAGGCACCTCCAAGATATACAGAAGCCTCACTTGTTAAAGAACTTGAAAAACAAACCATTGGTCGTCCAAGTACATACGCAACTATCTTATCAACAATTAGAAAACGAGAATATACAGACATAGATAAAAAACGATTTATACCAACAGAACTTGGTAAAACTGTAAACAAGATGTTAACAACCAATCTTCCGGATCTTATTAATTTAAAATTTACAGCCAAGATGGAAGGCGATCTTGATAAAATAGCTAATGGAGAAGAAGATCGTGACAAAGTCTTAAATACCTTCTATAAAAAATTTAAAAAAGATTTAAAAACATTTGCTGGAGCAGAAACTGGTAGAGAGCCTATTCTGACCGACCTCAAATGTCCAAAATGTCACAAAGCATTAGCCATCCGTTTTGGTAAAGCCGGAAAATTCATTGGTTGTACAGAATATCCAGTTTGTGACTTTACTTCAAATTTTATAGAAAAAAATGATGGTTCAATAGAATTAGTAAAGCCAGAAAAACCTTTAGTATCGGACATAAAATGTCCTAACTGTGGTAAAAAACTAGTGCAAAAAATGGGTAAGTATGGAGCATTCCTTGCATGTCCTGGATATCCAGAATGTAAATATATCCATCAAGAAAAATTAGAAATGAAATGTCCTGAATGCAGTGGCGATATTGTTAAACGTAAATCCGCTCGTGGATCTTTCTGGGGTTGTAGTAATTACCCTAAATGTAAATTTGCTATCTTCGGGGAAGTCATCGAAAAACCATGTCCTAAATGTAAAAATCCATACCTTCTAGTAATTAAAGATAAAGAAGGTAATGTTTCTTATAAATGTAATAATAAAGAATGTGATTATATAGAAAAATGTAAAAAAAAATGAGCCCCTAAAAGGAGCTCATCATGTATCGTCCAGATATTTTTTATGCTTTAGCGTTGGTGTTCAAAATCTTTTTAACTTCTTCATCAAAGACATATATATTTTGATTCATATTGTCTAGCCAGTTTTTATAGTCACTCCAGCCTTTTTTGGATTCCCAATAATCAGAACCATGCACCTTCTGAGATAACCCTAAAATAATCATTAATCCTAAAAATGTTCCGGATAAAGATTCCTTCATTGTTTCTAGGTTATTGTAGTTAAGTATGGCTATGCGATCACTAAAAGCTTTTTTGAGCTTCTCTATTTGATCGTTACCACCACCACTTTTATCAAAACCTTCAACTAAAGACTCTTGAACCTTATTAGCTAATACCTTGATATGTTCAATTCTACGCTCTGACATATTCTTACTTGAGCTAAGTGTTTCATCATAAATTTCTGTTTCATGAAAAAAATCTAGGAGAGAAGCTTTTTTAGCAGGCTTAAAGTTTATCATGCATCTTCCTTTTCTTTTACCGAATAACCAGCGATATCTTAACAATACCAAATATTTTCAATTTGTCAATAATTTATGTTTTTATTCTATTTTCCAGCCAGTTTGAGAAGCATGTTCACTAGAATCCAGATAGCTTCACTAGCGAAGACACCAGACCAAAAAGGGAACATATTTTCAGGCTTTTTGAATAATTTTGAACAAAAACCACCTAAAATGATACCTATAGAAATGTTATTAGACATCAGAATACCACCCAAGACCATAGGAGTACTTATTTTAAACTTCGATATAAAGACACCATATAATCCACCCAATAACAAAACGGTATAATTAAACCCTGTAGACTGTATTAGCAAAGCCCTGCTCTTCGCTCTCAAAGCACCTAGCTCTGGTGAGCCTACTTCAAAATTGGTAAGAATTAACCATAATAGAATACCTATACTCAATGCGGTAACAACTAAACCTAACCATTGATACTTACGAACTCTTTGAAACTTAATACCACAAAGCTCACCAACCTTATAATCAAATAATAGATCAGATGCAACAGCGCTACATACATTAACAAAGACACAGAGAAGCGTTATTTGAATATAATCTAATTTAAAAATCAACATTGATGGAATCATCACAAAAGTCGCAAATCTACCAAATGGAACCAGTCCAACCTTTGCCCCCATAACACTTATTTGGTAAGTAGCAATCAATGTCAAAACTATTATAAATATTTGTGCAGATAACGAAAAGTTTAAATAGGTAAAAAATGCAAAAGCTGAACATAGCACTACAATAACCTCAAAAATCTCTTTATAACGTTCCTGCAATACCTTAATCACCCTATTATTTTCAGTATGAGACGATGTAGGCATGACTCCCGACATCATATTTCTACTAATAATATTCTTGATTGTCTCTTTGATCTTCGCTAAATCAAAATTATCCCTAATAGAATTCAAAATTATTTTTGGATATTTGCTTAACCCTAATATTGCTTCTGCCAACACTAATCCGCCACCAAAGGCCAATACAAATGACTCTTCTGACTGAATATCAAAAAGCTTATATGGTAAATAAATAGAATGATAATTAATAGGATAAAGCACTAAGTACTTAGAAAATATTCCAACCAATAAAGGTATTGCTATAGATGTTCCGGCAGTAAACCCAACAGCCCAAAGTGTTGGACCTGTAAATAATGAAAAACCTATCTCTTTTCCAAATACACTACTAAATAAATAAACAATCTTCGGCAAAAAACCCTTAATAGCAAAAATTCCATCACGAATTAAACAAAAAAATGTAGTTGATGAAAAACCCAATAACATCTGCTTAACTTGCTTGCCTTCTGATTGAGAAGTTATCATTCTATGTATTAATAAACTTACAGGAAACTTTAACTTTTCTTGATAGACAAATTTTTCGCCCCAAATTTTAGCTAAATACATTCCCAATATCCCTGCAGACAAAGTAGCCGCAAACATAAGAGTACAAAAATACAATGGTGTCTCTAACCAAGCATTAAAAATCTTTGCGTCCAAAAAATACAACGTTGGCAATGTAAACCCTATGGCAACAGCTACAAGTGCGCCAACAGAGCCTATAGTCTGTATCAATGCCATCTCTTGGTTTTCAACAATTTGTGGCTTCTTATTTTTTCGAGTCTTTAATAATAAACTAGTAGCCAATACTAAGGTTGGTGCGATCCATGGCCCAATACCAGTAACAATCGATACATACAACAAGATCATACAAGATAAAACAGAAAAAATTATTCCAGTTATCGAAATAAATAAACTCACAAAAGTCTCCCTCTAACAGTGATTAAACAAATTTAATAAAAATGTTATCATAAAGATCTCATCAAATAAATTGCCCCCTAGAAACCTGCTTAAATTATTGATGAATGAATATATAAATTTATTTAAACAGGATACATTATGCACAAAAAAATAGTTATTCTTAATTTTTTATTATTAAACAACATCTGTCAGGCAGAAATACCAAAAAATTTCTTAATAGAAGAAGATTTTAAGGATTTAATTATAACACCAGAGCAAATTATACCTAGCGCTAATCAATATTCCTACCCAACATTTATATTGTCTAATGATGCTTCAAAATCTTTTCCATTAAAGATTGAGATTGAAAAAATAGCTCGAGCTCAAAATATAGCTCTTAACGGTTCTAAATTTTTTGATACAACCGATATATGTAACAGTACACTTACACATGATAATCTTATTAA
Source organism: uncultured Pseudomonadota bacterium (assembly GCA_964491895.1). Classification (GTDB taxonomy): domain Bacteria; phylum Babelota; class Babeliae; order Babelales; family UBA12411; genus CAZBHK01. The sequence continues at coordinate 32,760 of CAZBHK010000005.1, forward strand.
ACAAGGTGCTCAAGAAATCATAATAACCACCGAAGACGGTATAAGCCTCTCCTGCACGTACCTAGATAGAAAAAAAGATAAAGTTGTTCTTGTTGGTCCAGGATTTACAAACGCCAAAGAAAAAATGGCACCACTAGCATATACTTACCTAAACTATGACGTAATGCTCATGAACTTTCGTGGCCATGGTTACAAAAAGAAAACATTTAATCCCTTAGTTTATTTCTTAAATATTGATCAAAATACAAGACTAGGAGCAGAAGAAGAAAAAGATGTTTTCGCTGTAATAAAATATCTTAGAAATATTTCCGGTAAATATTATAGAGAAATTATAGGTCAAGGTATCTGTTTTGGATCTCTAGTATTTGCAAGAGCTCAAGGAATTAAAGAATATAATGGCGAAATTCTATTTGATAAATTAGTACTAGATGGTTGCTGGCACTCACTAGATCTATTTAAAGAAAAAATAATCAATGACCCATTTCTCATTATTGATCCACAAAGAGGCGGTGCTCCAAAATCTCTAAAATTGTTATTTGGACAGCGCTGGTTTAATAAATCTATACAAAAATTCTTAGAACTCTTATGGCATGTAAACTTTAAAGATGTTAATGTCATTGACTACTTAAAACAAATCAAAATACCTGTTTTATTCTTTTATGGTAAAGATGATAAAACTATCTATAGAAATGAATTTGAAGATATATGGAATGCAACAGTAAGTACTCAGAAAATAGCCTGTATAACTTCTAATGAGCATGTATGGAACCATCTTAAACAAAAAGAATTTTATAAACTATTATGTGAACTCTTTATAGAAACTAAAGATGTAAACAAAATTTTAAAGTTACTTGATAATCAAGATGAACTTCTCAAATATTTATTCAATCAATTCGAAGACATAGCTGAAGACATGCCAAATGAAAATATCTTCAAGCCTGTAAAAAAAAGCATACCTGAATGGAAAAAGAAGCTTCCTAGTAGAACAACAGTAAAAATCACTATAGGTATCCTAGTAGCAGCTGGAATCTATATGGGTTATAAACAAGGTATTCTTACTCCAAAAAAAGCTCAAGAACTTCTAAATAATGTTAAACCTTGGCTGAATCCTAAGAATTATAACTCAAAAAAGTCATAACCTTTTCTTTATATAATTTTGAATAACGATTAACACTGCCAGCATGAATTGCTGGTGGTGTTATCCATAAGTCTGTTTTATTTCCTAACTCATAGACTTCAGCATAAAGCCCAAGTGTATGTTTTGTTGGAACTATTGTATCTATACAGGAATGAATAAAAAATATAGGAATATTAAAATTTTTTACATTTTCTATAGGATTCATCTTTGAGACATCATAATTATAAAACCATTTTGCCATTAATGTTATAAAAAAAACAAATGGAAAATTTGGAAGGCCTGCATGCTGAGTAAATGATTTACGTATTGCGCCACCCAAATCTCTAAATGCAGAATCTGAGATTATAACATTACATAAATCTGGCTTTATTGAAGCGGCGCGTATCGTAGCTGATGCTCCCATAGATACACCTAATATAATCAATGGTAATGAACCTAACTTAGATTTAACAAAAGCTGTAGCAGCTATAACATCATATGCTTCATTAATGCCCAACGTAATTAAATTACCACTACTCTGCCCCTGCGCCCTAAAATCAAACATTAGCACATTATAATCTTCGAACACGTCAATAAATGGTACCATAAACTCTTTTGAACGCTGAAATCCATGACATAAGATCACATTGCCCTTAGGTTTTTCTCGTCTAATCAAAAATCCAACAAGCTTAATATTATCAGTGGAGTTTATAAAAACTTCTTCTATTTGATATTTTTGCATTAGCTTATTTCTTCGTCCCTGAGCAACTACTGATAAACGTTCACCATTAACAAATGGATCTGATTTAAAAACAAGCTTACGTAAAGAAATAAAGGAAATTAATAAAATAATAGAAAAAATTACAAAGGCACTAAATAAAATTATTTTTTTCAAAAAATTCACCGTATTATATTGCGTCCAGAAAGAAAATGCCAATGAATATGGAATATTACTTGACCAGCTTCCTTGCCATTATTAGATAAAATATTAAAAGATTTTGAATCTGGTAAATCTTCAGCTAAGCTTTTAACAACCTTAACCATTTCCCACATCATATCCTTATCAGAATCAGAAATTTCCATCATATTTTTTATATGTTTTTTAGGAATAATCAAATAATGAATGGGAGCCTTAGGTACTATATCTTGTATAACAAGCATAGCATCATTTTCTCTAATTACCTTAGCTGAAATTTCTTTATTGATAATTTTACAAAAAATACAATTTTGCATTGAGAAAGATCCTTTAAATTTGGTGCCGAAGGTCGGAGTCGAACCGACACGGTGTTGCCACCGCGGGATTTTGAGTCCCGTGCGTCTGCCAATTTCGCCACTTCGGCTCAAATTTCAGAGTACCAAAACCAAGCATAAATGCAACTAGAGGCTACTAGATATACCAAAAATAGGAATATAGATAGATATAATCATTAACATGATTACTAGCCCCAAAAAAATAATCATTGCCGGCTGAACCATATTAGTAATAACATCTAAAACTTTATTCAAATCTACTTCAAAAACTAAGCCTGCCTTATCTAACATCCTAGCCAGATTACCCGAACCCTCACCAACAGACACCAATGTAATAAGTTTATATGGGAAACAACTCTCTTTCTCCATGGCAGAGAACATTGAAACACCATTTCTAATATCCTCGATCAATAAAGAAATCTTATTTCTAAAAAATAAATTTTTAATAATATCCTTTGAATAACTAATCGACACCAATAATGGCATTCCACAAGACAAGAGGATAGATAAATACCGAGTAAACATAATCAAGTCATACAAATGTGTTACATTACCCACAACCGGAATAACTAGAACAAATTGATCTCTAAGTTCTCGATATTTAAGTTTCCTGATTATAATTTTGTACAATAAAATGAATAAACCAAAGCCCATAAAAAAAAATAAATTAAGAGAAACAAAATACCTACTTATCAAAAATATAAACTGCGTAATTCTTGGTAAGGGCTTGCCTAAAGAAATAAGAATAAATTCAAAATGTGGAATCACAAAAATAAAAATCACGAATATCAACATCATTGCCAATATTAGTGTTATAACAGGTAATATTAATGCTTGTTTAACCTTATTCTTAAAAATCTGTTGCTTATATAAATAATCAGAAATATTTTTACAAACAGACTCCAAATGTCCACCCAACTCTCCTATCCTAATAATTTTGCAAAACATCTCATTAAACATAGGATGCTTATTTAATGCTTCATGAAATTGCTTACCATTCTCGATATCTTTAATAATAATATCTAAAGGAAGATTCTTAATAGATGGTTGAAGACTTTTTAAAGAGTAGATAAGAGTCACTCCACTTTCCAAAAAAATAGCCAAACTTGAAAAAAAATAAATTAAATCGGAATTATAATTTTTTTTAAAAAGCTGCTTTTGTTGTGTTTTAGTAGTAAAACCTAACAAAGCTATACCTTTAGAGAAAAGAATTTTCTTTAATTCTTCTTCGGAGACGGCATAAGATGAGCCACTATAAGTTTTCCCTTGCTCATCAATCCCCTTCCAAACAAACTGTCTAGTCATCCAATGCTCATTTGAGACTCAATTCCAATTTTTTTGAGAAAGTCACTATAAGTAATCTCTGTATTTATCTTAATACGCTTACGCCTAGAGGCCGCACCTACAACTATAGTAATATCTTGCACAGGTACTTTCAAAAATTTAGATAAAATACTGATTAATTCGTCATTAGCCCTGCCACGTTCTGGGGCACTTTTGAGAAAACATTTAATGGTTCCAGATTTATCTAGAATGAATTTTTGTCGTCCAGAGGATGGTTCTACCTTAATTTCTACTATTAAAGCCATAAGTCCATTATCTACTATTGAGTGAATTTTCGTTTCTAGTATACTATCATAAATGCGCCCATAGCTCAATTGGATAGAGTACCAGACTACGAATCTGGGGGTTAGAGGTTCGACTCCTCTTGGGCGCACCATTGAAATTACGTGGAGAGATGGCTGAGCGGTCGAAAGCACTCGCCTGCTAAGCGAGTATACGGGGGAACCTGTATCGAGGGTTCGAATCCCTCTCTCTCCACCATAAAATTCGGAGAGATGGCAGAGCGGTCGAATGCGGCGGTCTTGAAAACCGTTATCTCGGGAGACCGAGATCGTGGGTTCGAATCCCACTCTCTCCTCCACTAAGGTCATTATGGAAACCCGAAACTCAATCAAAGCCATTCTTTTAAACAATAAAAATGAACTTCTATTAATGTATATTAATGACCCTAAAACAACATCAATGGATGGCAAATATAAAGGAAATTTTTATACACTAATTGGTGGGTCAATGGAGTCTGAAGAAACCATTGAGGAAACAATAATTAGAGAAATCTTTGAAGAAACAGGACTTAAACAAAACGAAATAACTCTAGGACCTATTGTATGGTATGGAGAATTTGATTTAATCCTAGCAGGCATGCCTACTCATATCAAACAAAAATTTATAGTAGCAAAAACTATAAACAAAAATGTTTCATTAAAACATCTAACCTCTTATGAAAAAGATGTTGTTGAAAAATTAGAATGGTTTTCGCTTGAACAAATCAAAAATAGCAAAAGAATAATTTATCCTATTGGACTAGAACAATACCTTCCAGATATAATTACTAATAGGTACCCAAAAGAACCAATAAAAATTAATCTAAATTAAAGGAAATTATAATGATGCTACATAATATAGCCAGCTCATTCATTAGACTTGGAATAGTATTAATAATAATTGGTGGTGCAATAAAAATTATGCCTAACTTAGCTTTTGCTCCACTACCAGGTGACATAATCCTCAAAAAAGAAAATTTTACCCTCTATTTTCCTATAACAACAATGATTGTAATAAGCATAATCTTAACAGTATTAGTAAATATTTTCTTTAAAAAATAGTTTAATCCAATTCAAAAGACTGTTCATACATTGGAATAACAACCGGCCAATGAAAACGTTCTTCTATTTTCTCTTTTAATGATTGAGCAGCTTCGATCTCACCGTGTGTAACAAATACTTTTTTAGGTGCTTTCTTGAAATATGAAAGCCATTCCAATGTTTCATTATAATCGGCATGAGCAGAAAGTGAGTCAATAGATTTGATATCTGCAAGCACAGGATACATTTTCCCATGTATCTTAATCACTTTAGCTCCATCAACCAATGAACGACCGCCGGTTCCTTCACCTTGAAAACCTACAAAAAGTACTGTATTTTTTTTATCAGATATAAAATGTCTAAGATGATGGAGTACTCGACCACCACTTGCCATACCACTAGCAGCAATAATTATTGATGACCCTCTAATACTATTAATTCTCTTAGATTCTTCCACTGTACGTGTATATGTAGCAATACCACAGATATCCATACATAACTCTGGTGAAAGTTTATGCTCATCCTTAAACTTACACAGTAAATCAGTAACACTAATAGCCATAGGACTATCCAAAAATACAGGAATGTTTGGTATTATATTCTTTTGCTTCAATAAATACAGACAATAAAGAATAGTTTGTGTACGACCTACAGCAAAAGCTGGAATCACAATAGAGCCTCGTTTAGCTACAGTTTCATTAACTATCTTACCTATCTCTTCTAGGGGATCTTCCTTACCATGAAGTTTATTACCATATGTTGACTCAATAAGTAAAAAATCTGTTTTTGTAAGATGAGCAGGAACTTTCATTATAAGCTGACTTGGACGACCAAGGTCACCAGAAAAAGTTATTGTATTTTTACCATCAAAAATCGTAATGAATGATGAACCCAAAATATGGCCTGACATTATTAATGTAACTTCGAATGGCCCTATTTTAAAAATTTTATTAAATGGCTCTATTTGAAAAAATTTTAACGAATATTCAGCATCAAGCACTGTATACAATGGCGATGCGAGATGATGCTCAGAATAACCATACTTATTAGCATTCTTTGCATCCTCTTCTTGTAGAAACCCACTATCCTTTAACAAGATAGAACATAATTCAAAAGTTCCTGCAGAACAATATATTTTACCCCTAAAACCATTTTTAACTAATAAGGGTATATAACCACTATGATCTATATGAGCATGTGTAAGTACAAGCGCATCAATACTACTAGGCTCTACTGAAAACTTATCCCAATTACGTGACTTAAGCTCTTTACCACCTTGAAAAAGACCACAATCAACTAAAACCTTAGTATCACCCTGCTCGAGAAGATATTTGGATCCCGTGACCTCTTCTACCGCACCTAAAAAAGTTATTTTCATCTATACCTACTCTGTACCAAAAAATCGATCACCAAAATCACCTAATCCAGGCATAATAAACTTTTTATCATTAAGCTCTGGATCCACCTGAGTTAAAATAAATTTAACCTTATTAAATTTATTCTTTAAAAAATTAATCCCAAATTCTGCAGCAATAACAGAAACATATATAATTTTTTCTTCTCTAATACCTAAGTTAAGTAAAATATTTAAAGCCGCTTCTCCGCTTCCACCCGTAGCTATCATGGGATCCAATAAAATAATATCATACTCCATTGTAAATTTGGGAATATTTTGATAATAAAGAGCAGGCTTGGCAGTCACCTCATCTCTTCTTAATCCAATACATCCAACAGCAGCATCCTCATAATATCTTAAAAAGGTTGTTACTAGAGCGATTCCGGACCGTAAAATGGGAACAAACATTATTTTATTTTTTAATTTTATACCCTCAGTTTTTTGAAATGAAGTTGTTATTTCACACTTCTCTTTTTCAAGAAACTGAGATACTTCTTCAGCCAAAATTGATGCAAGCTTATCAGTTGTTGCTCTAAAAATGGCTCTAGATGTATTCTTATCTCTCAAAATAGTTATTAATGTTTTTTTCATAATCACTTTTTTGTTAAAAATTATTTAATCAAAAATAAAACATTAATAAAAACTATGTCTAGTGATTGGAACTAAATGTTATTTAAAAATCGTACTGAAGCGGGTTTGACATCCTCCACGTCCTAAAGGACGAGGATTCCCCATGATTTAATCACAGTAGGTTCTTGCTTCATAGCCGCGCCTATGCGCTTGCTCCACAAGCCATCACGGCATGCCCTGCCGCTAAAATATTTCTTGCCGCGTTCACATCAGCATTAATGGAATAGCAACACTGTAAACAAACAAACTTTTCCTGTGTTTGCCTGTTTTTAGCATCAACATACTGGCAGTTAGAACAACGCTGACTCGTATATTGAGGGTTAATCTCAATAAGCATACCATTACGCCAATGTAGTTTATAATTAAGCTGCCTTTTAAATTCATACCATCCCTGGTCTAGTATGGATTTATTTAAGCCCGATTTAGCTCCTACATTAACTCCTGGTTCTTCAACCGTGCCTTTCGCCGAGGCTGTCATATTCTTGACTTTCAACCTCTCAACAACAATTACTGCGTGGTTGTTGCACAACTGTGTTGAGAGTTTATGTTGAAAATCATGTCTTTTATAACTAATCTTTTGATATATTTTGGTAACCTTGCGTTTACACTTTTTCCAATTAGAAGATAATTTTTTCTTCTTGCTTAATCTACGTTGTTTAATAGCAAGCTTTTTTTCCAAAGTTTTAAAGCTGTTCAGGGGAGCCTTATGTTCACCCTTAGATGTTGTAACAAAATGTTTTATCCCTAAGTCCAGGCCTATAGCTTCTGAATGACTTTTAACTACACTTATTTCTAATTCAACTACAATAGAGATATACCAATGCTCACCTTGTCTACTAATAGAGTAATTTTTGATATCACCCACAACATCCTGGCTTCTATAGAAGCGCATACGTCCTAACTTGGGAAGTATAACATGTTGATGCTCCAGTTTAACCTGCTTCGGTTCTGGAAAGCGGAAACTATCATTTACCCCACGCTTTTTATGTCTTGGCAAACGTTTATTCGGCTGCTCTTTATTAAAAGCATCTTTAAACGCGCGATCTAAATCTCGAAGTTTTTGTTGCAGTATATGTGCTGGACACTGGCTTAAAAAACCGTATTCTTCAGACTTTTTCCATAACTTACTCCAAAAATCTAATTCATGATAACGCAATATGAGCTTTTTTTGTTTTAAGCGTGACAAATTGAGATTTAAGGCTTTGTTCCAAAGAAAGTGTGTACAGCCAGCAAACGCTCCCAATAATCTCTGTTGCTCATAACTTGGCTTAAGTCGAAATTTAAATGCTTTCATTACTTTCATAAGTAAATTATACTTTTGAACTATGACAAACTCAAATAATATTACAAAGGTATACTGTGGAGTTATTTTCCCGCCAGTTGTAGTGGCACACCTGTATATTGAGCAACAAAAGAAGTCTGACTTTGTCTCGCTTCGCAATCTCAACGATTGCTTTGCTCATTCATTTGATGACCTTTCATCCCCAGGTTTAAAAACCATGGGGTATTCAGGTCATTTTGAATAAAATTGTTATAATAGTAGATGACGGTATCGCTACAGGCGCAACAATAATAGCTGCTATTAGTGCCTTAAAGACTCAAGAATGCAAAAAAATTATAACAGCGGTTCCTGTTTCTGCAGATTACGCAGCAGAAAAAATCAAACATTTAGTAAATGAATTTGTTTGTCTTGAAACATCCCCAGATTTTGATGCCGTTGGAAGTTTTTATATGTATTTCCCACAAGTGGAAGACAACGAAGTTATTGAAATATTGTCTAGTCAAAGTTAGTTGTGTTAGCTTTAATAAAAAGGGAGAAATCTATGAAAAATTTTTTGTTAAAATATGTGCCGTTAGTATTTGTAGCATTAGTTTGCATTAACATGGGTGGAGCTCAAGAGGAATCTAGCGTAGTACCAGATCCATACTTTATAAAATTAGAAGAAAACCAAAAAGTATTTGTTGCTACCATCTCTGAGAATGGTCATGGTAAAAAGATCAAAGAAATCAACTTTGGAGGCAAAACAACCCTAAAAATTCAAAAACAAGGTGAACTTACATCCATAGAGATAAACCTAGAAACAACAAAAAAATTAGAACGTACCGGATTTAGCAAAGATAATAAGTTCGTTCTTGTAGACCAAGAAAGAACAGATGGTACTATGGTTAAAAATTTATTAGTTCCTAAAAATATAATAGTTTCAGGTATAGGTATAGATCAAGATATTAAGGGTGACAAAGTCTTTGCTAGATTTCATATACTGCACAGTATTGTAATACATCCAGAAGAATCAACAAGTGCTCAGGAACGAAAAATTTCTATAAAATAAGCATCGCTATTAAATAAAAATTTTATACAATAATGGTTTTATACAAGGTATTATAAAACCATGAAAAAATTAATATTAAGTTTATTTTTGTCAGTAAATGCTTTAATAAGCAGTGCTATAAATTGGGAATCATTACTACAAGATTATAAAAGGGTAATGGACCAAGAAACATATCAAATAGTAACAAATCAATATAATGCTTTTGTTTCAAAACAAGCACCTATTATTTCAGATCACGTAATAAAACAAATTCCTATTAATGAATGTGGTGAAGAACTAGTTGATTTAGAGACAATAAATCAACCACGAATCACTGTCATGAAAGACAACGATTTATTACTAGCTTATAGTTGCCCTGAAGATATAGATCCACGATCATTGAGACATTCGCAAGTTCGCAAAGGTGTTTTTAATAGACTTGTTCGTATGATTGATGAAGTTGATTGTTGCGCTCCATTTTTTGGATATGAATCAGGAGATCTTGAAATTAAATTATTTGAAGGATTACGAGATATTGCTACACAAAAAGAATTATTCAATGTCAAGATGAATGCAATAATGCAAGCTAATCCAAATATGACAGAACAAAAGGTATATGAAGAAACCTGTAAATGGGTATCTCCCTATATTAATAATGTCCCTGTACATTCAACTGGTGCAGCTATTGATATCCATCTTTGGAGTAACAAAGCTCAAACATTTTGTGATATGGGACGATTTAATGTTGGAGGAAATACCGCACCAACATTTAGTCTTGATGCAAAACTTTCAGAAAAACAAGCTCTTAATCGCCTACTTTTTCTTATAGCTGCAACTCGTGCAGGTTTAACTAATTATGTTTATGAATTTTGGCATTTTTCATTCGGTGATAGATATGCAGCCTACTGGCGAAAGAATAATACACAAAAACAAATTGCTATTTATAATAGTGCCGTATAATCAAATAAATCATAATATATAAATCTATTATTCGTTTAACATATATTCCTTAATATATATACGCTTTGACAGATCATAAATACTTAATTTATTAAAATATAAAGTACGATCTTCAACGGATAAACCTAATAAAGCTCGCGATACTTCGCTTAAAATACTTTGTTTTATACGTGCAATAACTTCATCTGCCTTAAGATCATTTTTAATTAAATATTTAATATAATTTATTCGTAGATGACCTAAAGAAATATGTGCAAGAAAAGAATAACGCTCACTCTTTTGTATATCATATAAATCAGTCTGATGAGCTAATTTATATTCTTTATTAGCTTCATACGCTATTTTTTTAACTTCTTCATTAAGTATTGATAATGCTTTATTAGGATCATCAATATGCGCAACTAGATCAATCATAGCCATACGATCATCCTTTAAATCTCCAAAGAAATCTATCTTAGGATTTATAACTATATTGTGTAAATCTACCTTGAATCTTAAAGAATCTAGAATAGACAATAACGCACCTACACCATTCTCATACATATCATTAGCATAATAAACAGTAATTGCCTGACGTTTTTTAAAAAAGAAAATGGGAATATTTTTATCTAGTTCTATATCACCAAGCTCTTTTGCAATAATATCATTAATTATAGGCTCCAATATCTTTTGCATATTTGTAATCGATTCCATATCTAATGGTACCTGAATAAAATAAGTATGCTTTTGGTCACCATTAGCTACCGACTCTATCAAGCAAGCAGGAAATAAAAATAACATAGCTACAACTAATAATTTAAATTTCATAAGATCTCCCTCCAATATATACTTACTCATATACTACAAAAATACGTAAATCATACAATTAATAAAACCAATGCTATAATATCATCGCATGATCATAAGTTCTTTAATAAGTTCTGTTGGATTTGTAAAAAAAATAGAAAAATCCGAATAACGTTTTCTAAATGGAATATCAATATTATTTGCCACAATAAAATTTGTACCATTTGGATAATTTCTGCGAAATGCCTCAAAATTTTTGCCTAGAGAATTTAAGGTCGAATCATCTTGTTTAATTAAAAATTTACATTCTATAGCAATAACAGAATTATTTTTCTTGTCCCTAATAACAAAATCAATTTCATGACCGCTCTTATCACGCCAATAATTTATTGAACGTGTTTGCAAGCAACCATTCATTTCATTCAATATACAATGCTCCCACATAAATCCTAAATCTGATGCTCTTAATTCTGTAATACCTTTTGCATGACATACAAATCCTGTATCAAAGCCATAAATCTTTGGCGCCATAACAATTTCAGTTGGCTTATGTGTAGAAAAAGGCCTAATAACGTGTACGATAAATGTTTCTTCTAAAACATTTAAATAATTAGCTATTGTTTGTCTACTTACTTCACAAGGCGCGGCATATCGAGTCGCTTCAAATAATCCACCACTATTAGCTAAAAGCAATTCTGTGAATTTTTGAAATGCAAATCGTTTACCAACGCTAAAAATATCTTGTATATCCTTTGCCCAAAAAGCATCAACCCATTCCTGAAAAAACTTTTCAGGAACTTGTGTAGCTAAGAAAAATGATGGCAACCCACCAAACAAAAATCTATGGCGAATATCTGAACCTCCAAATAATTTCATATCTTGAAACAGCATAGGCGGAAGCCATATCTCAATTTTTCGACCTGTTAACGTATCCTTAAATTTTGCACTAGCCCCTAATGTTGAAGATCCTGTAGCAATGATCTTTACACTTGGATAATGATCGGCAGCTAATTTCAACAATTCGGATGGATTATCAAGCCGATGAATTTCATCAAGCACAATCTGTTTATTTTTCTGACTTTCTAAAAAATCTTCAGGATCAACAAATAATTGTCGTACTCTTGGGCTCTCACAATCAAAGTATTCAATGTTCTCAATACTTTTACAAAGACTTGTCTTACCAACCCTTCTTACCCCCATAAGCCAAATAATATTTCGCTCTAACCATGAATCCTGTATTACTTTTTGCCAAAAATACCGATTTATAAGCATATTCTCTCCTTATCTTAAGCCTTCTATGTGTAAGCCACTATTTACACATAGAGCATCTATATGTAAACTCATATTAATGCTTAGAGCAAGAATTGGCAATATTTTTGAAGAATCTTAATTAAAAAGAAGCCAAATATAAATTAGTCTTGGCTGAAGATAGCCGGCACACTACGAACTTTTGATTGGAGTAATATTCAAAATCTACCAATTCTATAATTCATCTTTATCATGGCAATATTTTTCTTTTAATTTTTCTATAATTTTTTCAGAAGCCATTTTTGCTTGAATATATAAAATTCTTCTTAATTCTTCTGGCATACCTTCTAGCTTATCGTCATAATCATATAAAGATAATAAAAAAGCCATATCTATTCCAGCTGGATCCTTTTCCTGATTTGCCAACATATGAAGTACATTACTTTTTTCGAGAAAATCATCCATGCCATACTGAGAAAAATACTCAGCGAAAACTGATTTATCTGGCATTTGACACCTTAGTTCTGCAGCAGCTGGATTAGCAAGGAGAATTAATGCTGCAGCTACTAAAATACCGCGAGTGGTAAAACTAGTACTTCTATAAGCAGATCTCTTTTTAGAGCCTTCTCTAAAGCTCTTAAATTCAGAAAATACTCTGGCTAATTGTAAAGTATCAATTGAATTTCTTTGAATTCTTGAAGAACGAGAAACTTCTAAAGCACGAGCTTCTTTTTTGGCTCGTAAAAGTTCTCTATCAACTCCATACCTAGGTCTATCTGGAACTTTAATGAATCATAGGAACCTTTATGCCCTTTGCCAGCAAACAATGTACCTAAAAACATTGTGCCTATTAATACAAAATATAAGGTGAACTTACATCCATAGAGATAAACCTAGAAACAACAAAAAAATTAGAACGTACCGGATTTAGCAAAGATAATAAGTTCGTTCTTGTAGACCAAGAAAGAACAGATGGTACTATGGTTAAAAATTTATTAGTTCCTAAAAATATAATAGTTTCAGGTATAGGTATAGATCAAGATATTAAGGGTGACAAAGTCTTTGCTAGATTTCATATATTGCACAGTATTGTAATACATCCAGAAGAATCAACAAGTGCTCAAGAACGAAAAATATCTACAAAATAAACATTTCTATTTATAATAGTGCCATATAATCAAATAAATCATAACATATAAATCTATTATTTGTTTAGCATATATTCCTTAATATATATACGCTTTTGCAAATCATAAATACTTAATTTATTAAAAGATAAAATACGATCTTCAACAGACAAACCTAATAAAGCTCGCGATACTTCGCTTAAAATACTTTGTTTTATACGTGCAATAACTTCATCTGCCTTAAGATCATTTTTAATTAAATATTTAATATAATTTATTCGTAGATGACCTAAAGAAATATGTGCAAGAAAAGAATAACGCTCACTCTTTTGTATATCATATAAATCAGTCTGATGAGCTAATTGATATTCTTTATTAGCTTCATATGCTATTTTTTTAACTTTTTCATTAAGTTTGGAACAGCCTACAAATAAATCCTAATCTTATTTCTTATAATATTTAAACACACAGTAATATTTACTATAACTCATTTGGCTAACTTCAATATAGAAGCTGAACGATGGTTTTGTAATAAATAATAATTTAAAATTCAACTACGATTTTTTTTATCTCTTTTATACTTAGCCCAAAAGATTTTTGTGAAAATCTGACAGAAAGCTGATGTAAGAACCAAGCCTATAAGCATATGTGAAAGTTCTGTCATCTTTTCCCTATCAAATATTTACTAATATTACTGACCATAATATCTTTCAACTACGTATGTAATAGCAGTAGAAATTACTCCTATTGCGAGCACAGCTATTATTATCTGTCCACAATGATACCATGTGTTTATAACCATTTATCTGCCAAATATCCATAAAAAACCGTTAGTAATACACACCAAACTGCTCCAAGGAAAAAACCCTCATACCAGTACCACATGTTTATTCCTTTCAAATTAAACTGAACCTATAGCAACACCTCCGGCAATGCCAGCAGCTACAGCTGCTGCAGTGGTAAATGTTTCTATTGGTACTGCAAGTGTTGATTCTAATGAAGTGGCTACTATGTATCCAGCAGCTGGTCCACCTACTGCAGTTGCCCCAGCGGCTACTATAAAAATCCCACCGTGACATAACGCCGATGCTAAAAACTTACCAGCCCAGGCACCAACAACCCAACCACCGTAGCCGCCACCAAGCAATCTTGTCTTTAAGTGTAGTGCATATTCACCGTCACTCATTTGGATAACTTGAATATAAGAACTGAACGATGGGTATTGGATAAGTCGAGAAGAGTCTATTACAGTTAAACTGCCTGCGTTATCTTGAATAAGTTGATCAACCTGCTCAGCAGAAACTCTATGCATGACTATTCTTTGACCATCAACCTCAATATCTCTAATGTTTCCCAACAATCTTTGCAGTTGCTCTGTAGAACGATTTCTTATTTCTCTATCTATAAAACAATTCTGAATGCTCTTATAAGACCCATCTTTTTCAACGATAGAAAATCCATCTTCGTTATGTATCAAGGAAATATTTCCTAGTGCTGATGGAACTAATAAATTAAATTCATCAATCTCTATCGCTGTACCAGGAACAGACAATTCGGAACCAATGGCATTTATGGAATTTACAATAAATATCCCTACAATTAATAACGTTTTTAATACCGCTTTTTTTAACATAATTCTTTTTTTTATTACATTTATAACAGATTTTTTAAAAAACCAAAGATAAACATGATTCTCAAACAACTCCTTTGCTAGCGTTGTTTTACCTGATTGTCGTGGTCCTAAAATACCAATAACCGGGAAATATCGTGCACTATCGACCACATCCTTAATGATTATTACGCTTTATCATTACAAAACTCCACTCTCTATAAAACTTAAACTAATAGACATATTCTACATTGCATATCGAATTTGTCCAAGAAGAATAGTAAAATATTAACTAAAGTATAGAATTAACTAATAAGTAGATCTAAATACTATAAAAGAAAAATACCGCTAATGTAAAACCTTGGCTGGGGATAGCCGGCAAACTACGAACTTTTAGCTGGATAAGCTTATTGCCTATTAATATTGTATATTTTGTCGTTCCTGATTGAATTATGTTATTTGCTCAATAGTTTCACCGCATCACAAAATTCTTGCGATTCAAAATTTTCAAAGATACTGTTGAATAGCACATCCAAGTTTTTCAGAAGATTCTCTGGTTTGATTGCATCATCTGTGCCATCAAATAAATCTCTTGCAAACTCATCGATAAATGGAGATTTAACCAAGTGGTATCGATAGATATTTTTTGATGGAAGCATGCTTAAGATCGTGACATCCTCACGGTAATAAATTATCGTGCATCCCAATACTAACATTAGAAGCCGGTTCCTGCTTCACAGAGCCAACTTGCTTTTTCTTATTAGAAAAAACCTTATTAAAATTCAAGATCAATCTATACAAAACCTTACCAAACCTGGCTGAGAAGAGAGGATTCGAACCTCTGTTACTGGAGCCAGAATCCAGTGTCCTACCACTAGACGACTTCTCATTCTAATCTAGTTGTACCAGGTTTTTACTCTTTTTAAAAGATGCAAAACCTTAAAAAAGACCTTTAACGCACTGATATGCTATAAAAATACAAGAAATAAGACTTAGGGACGTTATAAACTTAGATAAACTAACAACCTTACCCTTAATGGAATAAAACTTAAAGAGTGCAACAACACTCAAAAAATAACATATAACTATTCCCAAAACCACCAATCTTTGAATATCAGGTATACGGAACATACTTAAGGCTACACATAAAGAGATAACAGACTGCAACAAGATACACCATAGCGGCATACCATACTTATTAATCTTAGTAAGTGGTGATAACCATTTAATTTCTCTTGCAACAACAAACATGTTCCAATTATTTGCCTGCATCATCCCATAAAACGCACCAAGCATAGAAGTTAAAATAAAACTATTTAAAACAGATTTACCTACCATTTCTAATAATACAACCTTGTTACTTGCCATCTCAAAAAATAAGCCTAATGGCGTTACAGATGATAAAAGATTTAAACCTACTCCTGCATATAATGAAAATTGAAATGTTGACAATAAAACTACTACCAATATAAAAGATGTAATAATACTTCTATAAAGATACTTAGAACCACCTCTAACAGTATGTCCTATAGAACAACATGTTTCAAAACCCATCATCGCATACAAGGCTATTGGTGTAGAAAAAGCAAAGTTTTTAATAGTAGGTAAATAGCTATATGAAAAATAACTTGGATTAAAAATATATCTTACAAAAATTAATACTGATAAAATAGGAATCATCTTAAAAATCACAAACAATAACTGAAGTTTACTTCCAAACTTCATTCCCAGAGAATTCAAAAATCCAAAAATAACTACTATTACCAATACTAAAATAAAATCTGAAACTTGACTCAATATAGGAAAAATAGTTTTAAAATACTGTAAAACAGCAACCCTTAGAATAATTCCTTCAGAAATAGTCTTTGCTAAAAAATAACTTAATGCACTGACAATGCCTGCTTTTGGACCGATTGCTTCTCTACTATATGAAAAAAGACCACCTTCCACAGCAGGATTAATACGTGCTAATTCAGCAATAACAAAAACTAATGGTGCTATAATAATTCCAGTTAACAAATAACTAAAACCACTTAATGATCCTGCCAAGGTAACCAACGGCACAGGATTAATAAACACACCAACGCCAATCATAACGTTCATGTTGATTATAACAATCAACCAAAATGGAATTCCATTGCTTTTCATAAAACCTTTTTTATCACCTGTTCAAAGAAATTAGAGTATAATAATTTGATATAAAAGTGAAATTCACGAATAAAACTATATTGAATACTATTAATTCAAAATAATTATTAGACTATATCAATACCCACAATAAAAGGTCCAGGGTATAACTTAGTTTTTGGTGGTACTATAACCTCGGTGGAAGGTCTAGAAGGATGCTCAACATTAGCAATATCCTCAGTAGATTTCTTTGCAATTAAGTTGCTTAAAAAACCTAACATCATACCGTCATTCAATTTCTTATCATAAAAATATAAAGCTATTATGGTAGCTATTGACGCAGGAATACCAAATTTCAAGTATCGTAATTTTGTTTTTTTAGCTAAAACTAAAGAGGGTTTATAATCTAGATCTTCAGCTTCTATTTTACCACCATATACTAAAACTGGTTCCTCTTTAATTTTTGGAATTTCATCTTCTTCTTTTAATACCAACATGAATTCTTCTTTGGCCAGTGCTATTTTCTCTTCTTCTTTTTGTAAAGACTCTTCACTTGGAATAATAACAATCGCAGGTTTCGGTAAAATTCCTTCAACTTGTTTTTGAAGTTTTTCTATCAGGCTCTCTTCTATATCAAGGCTATAAAGAAGATTTATCATTTCATCCAACATTCCTTGATTTGCAGCTTCATATATTTTTTCTTGAAAAGCTTTTCTTACAGCTTCTCTTAAAATATTATACTCAATACCTTCATTTCTTGCTTTAATCAATGCTAAAACAAATTTCTCAACACTTCGTTGGGATATAGAATTACCAATAGATTCCTTTAATTCTTGTTGTAGATGAAGAGAAACTAATAATTTATAATTTTCGATAGATGTACTATATACAAAAGATGTTAATGCAAAAATAAAAACAATTTTTTTCATATGAACACAATCAAATCAAAAGCTGTAATAAAATTCCTGTCACAATTTACACTCAAAGAATTTTAGTGTCAACGAGACATAAAAAAAAGGACCTATTAAGGTCCCTATTCTTATAAATTATATTAACTATAATAATTATGGGGTAAATGTACGATTATCATCTGCAAAGTCTGATACTATTAGACCTTCCTCATGTAGTTGAGACCACGATTCTTTCAATTTTAATACTTTAAGACCTAATTTGCCTTTAAATTTTATCCAATTTTGTGAATACCTATTGAGAAACATTATCATGGGCGCACTATCTATATAACCTTTTTTATACACATAGATTCCAGCAGAACTAAAAATTACAACCGCTGTGAGAGTAGATGCTATAATAGCAGTCTTATGTTTTTGAAAAAAATTTCTTTGCTCTTCATGGACAAGTTCTTCATTATTAAATGGCTTCGCGGTTATCATAGGAGCATGCAACAACAATACACACATTAATAATATTTTCTTAATTTGTAATTTCATGTTGATCCCCCATTATAAATTAGGCCCATGTATATTACTACACAGGCCTAATTTTATCTATTAATAATCGTTTAGATTAAAAACGGATTGGATTATTTTTACTTATTTTCCATTTATAAGTTTTAATATTTCAACTCGTTGTGAAGCAAGTGCTTCAGCTAGCTCTTGTTTTCTAACAGGAGAATTTTCATATACTACCTCAGCTATTGCAGCTTTAGCATCTTGAGCTGAATTACTCATGTTATTCCAACGTAAAGACCATAAAGACTCTGGATACATACCAGCTTTATAAGCCATAGCTAAAAGAATAGGTGTTGCAACTATTGCAGCTGTAGTCTTACGATGTTCATTCATCCAACTAAAAGGCATTTTAGCTATTTCCTTAGCTCTCATAGCTCCTTGCTTAACTCTTTCAAAACGACTTAATTCTTGAGTCTTAGGTGTTTTGGCTTCTAATTCTTGAGTCTTAGGTGTTTTGACTTCTTCCGTTGACTTAGCAGATTCTGCATTTGCAAAAGATCTACCTCTAGCATTAATACCATTAACTGATACTATACCAGCTAAAGCGACCAAGCTTATTAGTTTCTTAATATTAAAGTTCATAGTAACCTCCATAATATGGTTATTAATTATTAAACAAACCTAGAATCACTACTCTAGGACAGGGAATCATCCCATAACTCCATACTATAGACGCTCTATTGGCTGTCAAAAGGCTAAAAAAACACTATTTTAGCCTTTAAAATGAGGCTTTTCAAATCAATTAACTATAATAGAAAAGGAATAAGTATAAAAAAACATAGATAGTTACAAATAGAAAAAGGGAGAAAGATCTAAGTCCTTCTCCCTTTTTGTAAGCGAATTTATTGTAGAGCTATTAGAATGACAAACCAGTCTTAAGCCATACTGACCATTGTTCTAAAGCTGTATTTCTATCGGCAAATTCATATTCTCCACCAAAGCCTATCATGCTTTGTGTGTCAAATAATTTACCTGTAAGACCTACACCTGCAAACAATTTATGTGTCATAGCACTCTTGTGTGTAGCAGAACCTAAGTTAAACTTGGTATCTGCAACAGCTGTAACTGCAGCATCTGCAGTAGCAGAAAGTGTATTACCTGCTACAATATGGTTGTTTATTTTACTACCACTTGCTGTAACGCTTTGAAATACTCCAGCAGCTGTAAGTTGGGGGATGCCTATAGCTTGATCAAAAGCATCCTTCAATACTACTTTTTCTCTATCTCTCCACCAGAAGTTATAACCTAATTCAGCATGCCAGCTTGAATATTTATAATGTATTGCAGCCATTGCTTCAAGTCTGCTACCTGGAGTAACCTTCATATCTTGTGTAAAATAGTTAATACCAGGAACTACACCAGTTAATAATGTATTACCACCAATAACTCTTGCTACGTTAAGATATCTGGTCCATGCTCCGTTTGTTAAGTCGAATGAACGTCTTTCTACATCAGAGAAAAGATAACGATATTTAGCATCTGCTTGGAATGAGAATGTTCCCTTTTTAAAGTCTACTATTCTCATATCTGTGTTCAAGCCTGCTCCAATTCCCCAGTGAACATTACCAACTAATGGTTCAAACACATATTCTGCTGAAGGTCTTGAACCTGTAGGAATTAATACATTACCATAAAGACCAAAATGGAATTTTTCACCTCTATAGAAGTTCCAACCAAGTTTAAGCTGCATATCATCAAGGCCTGTAGC
The DNA here is from genome assembly GCA_964491895.1 of uncultured Pseudomonadota bacterium. Lineage (GTDB taxonomy): Bacteria > Babelota > Babeliae > Babelales > UBA12411 > CAZBHK01. The sequence continues at coordinate 53,142 of CAZBHK010000005.1, forward strand.
ACTTCTTGATGTTGGACTAAATTTACCATACAACATATCTGAATGATTTAAACCATCTTGTAAAGATGCAACTTGATGACCATTAAAATCAGAGGATGTAAAAGTTGTTGTAACCTTAAGTCCTAAATCATGTTCTACATGAACAACAGGAAGTAATATTCCCATCCACAAACCTTTAACCCACTTGCTCATATCATGATGCCAGTTCAATACTGTACCATAAACATCACGAGAAGGCCTGATACTCATCTTAGCTTGATATAAATTTCCAGCAGTATCCAAATCAAACCATGATGTGCTAACATCAATGTTAGCTGTAGCAACTGTGCTTGATTCGTCTGAAAATTGAAGCGTATCTTTCCCACCTAGTAAAAAGTACTTAGCTAAATCTTTATCATTTGTAGATTCTTGATAAAACCATGTATTGTCAAGATTTACTATATTCCTTTCTTCTGGCATTGCGTAATCTCTTTCATCACGCATGTTGTGATATAATCTATAATTGTGAAGTGCCAATTCTTTGGCTGAATCTTCTGATAGTGAACGCGGAATAAATGTTGTTTGGCTTGTTACATCTGCTCCAAAAAGAGATGAGGTAACTGCTGAAAGCGCCACTACTAAAGATAAAACTCTCTGCAAAGATTTCTTCATACTTTGCTCTCCTTATTAAAAAATAACCCACAGAAATCTCACTGGTATAGCAATGATAGATCACGAGCTTACACAATAGCAAGATTTTTTCTATTTTTGCTATAAATGTTTTCATTTTAGTTTGAAATAAAGGCATTTTTATGAACACACACCAGTTGTTTTATTTCAAAAAAGCTATGAAAACCGGCGGCTTAACATGATGTCGTTAAGTATTATATTGTATATTAAAAACTGTAACAAGTTTTTAACCAAAGAGACCAATTATTCATTGCAGTATTATCTTTAGAAACTTCGTATGCAAGACCTCCACCAAACATCCAAGGTGAGTCTAAAAATATTGTATCCATTGCAGCGCCTACATAAAATGTATGCGTAAGAGCTGCTTTATGAGAAGAGGACTCTAAATCCAAGTCGCTTTCTTTAATTCTAATAAATTGGTTATCTTGGATAACGTCATTAAAACTCTGACTTATAGTTGCGGTACTTGCACTAGCATCACTTAGGCTTATCGCAAAAGGATTAAATACTCCAATATTCTCACTATCTTCTATCCAAGGTTGCCTCAAGGAAACCCTTTCACCATTTCTCCACCAGAAATTATACCCTAATTCAAGATTAAAATCTGAATAGTTATAATGCATAGCAACTAAAACTTCAGCTCTGTCTCTAGGAGAAATTTTTAAATCACGAGTAAAGAAATTAATACCAGGTAACGGTTGCGTTGCAAAACCTTTTCTAGAAACTAATAAGTACCTGGACCACTCACCATTACTTTTTAAATCAAAAGAACGTTCTTCTGTACTAGGTAAAAGATACTTGTATTTAATATCACCAACCAAGCTTAAAAAATGATTTTCATAATCAGCAAGTGCAAATTCGAAATTAGAGCCTACACCTATACCTATATGTCCGCCATTACCTAAAACATGCCCAAATAAATACTCCGCACTAGGTTTTCCTTCTATCGGTATTGATAAATCTGCATAAACACCTAAACGCATATCTTGATCTTTAGTAAAATTAAAACCCGTTTTAACCTGAATATCATCTAGCCCTGTCTTACTTATCTTAAGTCTGGAAAACTTACCATATCGAAGCTCTTCTTGATTAAAAGCATCAATAACAGTTCTAAGATAAGAAGCATCACCCTCTGCGCCCTTAGAGATTATCTCCATATTCAAGTTATGCTCTGTCTTAACAACAGGAAGCATAAAACTAGCCCAAATTCCAGGATAAAGCATACTTAGATCCTGATGATAATTTAAAACAGTACCAAAAGCTGTACGCTCAGGACTTATGCTTAATGTTGAATCAAAAGTTCCATCTTTTCTACTTAATCCTAACCATTTTGAAGCAACTGTCCCTGCACCACCTTGTTGTTTAACACGCAAAAATGGTTTATTACCTAATAAGAAATAACGACTTATAGCTTCAGCGTTATCTGATTCTTTATAAAAATAATTACTTTGAATATTAAGAAGAGCCCTGTCTTTTGGTGTAAGGTATGGCTTTTCATCCTTACTATAATTATTATGATACATTCTATAATTTTGTAATGCTAATTCAATAATACTATTTTCGTTCACGCCTCTGGGCATAAAAAAAGTCTGAGAAGATATATCCTTTGAATATATTGAACTAACAATTAGTAATATGTTTAATAGATAACTTTTTTTAAGATTAATTTTGCTCATAATAATCTCCTGAAAGGCAAAAAATGTATCAAAGTGCTCTCATTAAAGCACAGATAATATTTATTTCAATAATTTTGATTATAGAGACATAATAAAGATTTTTATTCTGTCTTTTGCTATAAAAAAACAGTTCAGCTAAAATCACTATATGGATATTATAAAAACGGTTAAAAAATTTATTTCTAAGAAAAAACAATTACTTACCATCTTGATGGCTATAGTAGGTATTATTATTTTTTTTGTACCGTTTCCAGTTAGCAAAAAGCCTATTCCACATAAAAAAATATCCCTTATAAAAAAAGAACCATGGATAACCATATTTATACATGGAAATTTTAATACCGGGCTAGGCATGTTAAGCTTTACCGATGTCTTTAAAGATAATCTTAAAGATACAACCTATAGAAAAATACTTAAGCGTATTCGAAAAGATCCATTCTTCTACCAAGAACAACCCATGTTAGAAAAAGGGTTAGTTAAAATAGAACCTTCATTCAACCTAATAGACATAAATAATAAATTTGCGGCACATCCTATACTAAGTGGTTATAAAAAAATATTAGAAACCATTCGGCCTAACAAAGAACATAGTTATTTTTATACATTTGGTTGGAGTGGATTAATGAGCCAAACAGTTAGACGCAAATGGGCAATACGTTTATATAACGCTTTAGGAGAAGAGCTGGAAGCTTTCAATAAGATTGGAATAAACCCTAAAATTAGAATTATCGCACATAGCCATGGTGGTAATATTGGATTAAATCTAGCTATTATTAATGATGTAATAAATAATGTCTCGTATGAAAAAGAAACTATTGAAGCAAAAGAAACATTCGATAGTGTTACCCTATTACTTAAATCTGCAACAAATAAGGTCGATGCAAAAAAACTTAGCGGACAAAAACGATTTGATTATATCCCTACAAAAAAAAATATCTTTATTGATGAACTAATTTTACTAGGGACTCCCATTCAAATAGAGAACGTTCATAGCTTTAAATCCCCAATATTTAAAAACATTTATAACTTTTATTCAGAACAAGATGTTGTTCAAGCATTAGACTTTGTCTCAACTAAAATTAGAACAAGCAAACAACGAATAGAAGACTTTAGCAATGATAATATCAAGCAAGCAAAGATTATGGTTGATAAAAATTTAAAAACAAAAGAACAAAGCTCTTGGTGGGAAAACATACCATTGGGAAGATTATTCGCATCAGGAACCAAAGACCCTACACATAAAGATCTTTGGTTTTTAGGATGGAATCCGGACTACTGTCAACCTAATTTTCCTTTAAATCCATTACCCTTAGTTATCCTAATTCCCTTCCTAATAGATGCTTTAAAGAAAACAGAAGTTTCTGATATTGACTTAAATCTTAGATTTTTTGATGATACACTTAAAATCTGTGTAATTAATCATAATGAAGTAGAAACAAAATTTTCTGTTCAAATTTCTATCAAAATAATTAATGAAATAAAAGCGAAAACAATGATGTGGAAGCCAGATAACCTAAATCGTGAAAATACATTTAAAAAAATGTACGCACAATTAGGATAGCTTTTTTGTCTCAAAATTGTATTCTATTTCAATAATGAAAATTCTAAAGTGCTGGGTATTTTATTGTTAATTTTTTTTAAAAACCCGGTATTATCGATTTTAGAAAGATTAAATTTTAAATATGATAAATAAAAAATTAGCGTTTTTAATATTAATTATCGTTCAAAGTATAAGTGCAACAAATTTGCCAACTATACATAAACTTTATCTAAAAGGGAATAAGCACATTAAAGATGAGCTTATTCTTAGCAGAATACCATATAAAAAGGGACAACAATTTGATGAAAAGCTAAGCACAGTTGCTATCGATAACCTTTATGCTATTGGATATTTTAATCAGATTAAAATAGAAGTCGAAGATCTAGCCGATAATAAAGTTAATCTTTTCATAACAATGCATGAAAAAAAACTTCTAGAAAAAACTATCTTTAAAGGCAACTCAGCTATTAAGACCAAGGATTTAATTAAAAAATTCGTCCTAGATAAAAAAGAAACTATTGATGAAGAAGATCTTGCTGTACTCACTGATGCTATTAAACAAAAATATAAAGAAGAAGGTTTTCTTTTTATCAAAATAAACACAAAACTTATTACCAACAAAGAAACTCCTGACAAAGTTAGTGCGCAATTTAACATTCAAGAAGGCATTAAATCACGAGTTATCCAAATCCAAGTTAAAGGCAATAAACGATTTACAGAAAATAAAATTAAAAAACTACTTCTTACAAAAGAGTTCTGGTTATTTGGACCAGTCTTTGGAGATGGAAGATATATACCAGAAATGGTCAACGTAGATAAAAATAGAATAGAGCATTTTTATAAGGACAATGGCTATCTAATGGCAAAGGTTATTAATACGGAAGTAAAATTTTCTAATAATAACCAAAATATTATATTGATTTTCCACATCTCTGAGGGTGACCTTTTCAGGATCCGTAATATAGAAGCTCCAGGCGATGATATCTTCTTAGAGAAAGATCTTATTCCTCATATACCACTAGAAACAGGCAAGCCTTATCCACATTCCAAAGTCTTAAAGGCCATAGAAAAACTCAAAGATCTGTGGGGCGAAAAAGGTTATGTAAACGCTGACGTTTATCCTCAACTAAATCCTGATGAAGAAGCTTGTGAAGTCGATATTACATTCTATGCAGACCGAGGTAATAAGGTTCATGTAAACAGAATAGACATCTCTGGCAATGAATATACAAAAGACAAAGTCATAAGACGCAACATCGACCTCGAAGAAGGTGATATCATAACGAGTCAAAAACTAGAAGAAGCTAAAGAAGCAATTGAACATTTAAGTTATTTTAAAAGAGGACAGGTCAACTGGAGGCTGCATAGAATTACAGATGAAGAAGCTGATTTAGAACTTAATGTACAAGAAGCATTAACTGGTCAATTTAACACACAGTTAAGCTACGGAAGCTCACAACATTCTAACAAAAATGCTCTCAAAGCTGGTATCGTCTTAGAAAAAAGAAACTTTATGGGTGAAGGCATAGATGTAGGTTTTAACTCACAAGTTCAGCTAGCAAAACATGGTAGCCGATGGTTTGAGACCTTTGTTGAAAACCCACACATCTTTGATTCCAATATCTCTGGACGTCTCAACGCGTTTAATCGCAACCAAGAGTTCGATGAATGGTTTAATGTTACCGCTACCCCTGGTATTCAAGAATATGGAGGAGCTCTTTCGCTAGGTTTTATTCTTCCAAAACTTGATAGATTTACTGCTTTTGATTTCGAAATAGGACTCCAAGACGTTCATGCTAAAAAACAAGATGGGCATAAAATCTTTGCTAATATGCGAGGCGGTGGCTCAGCTCAAGAAAATGCTGTTCTACAAAAAATACTAGACAACTCATTCAAAGACTCAACTTTACAATGGTTCGCATTAAAAGTATTCAAAGATACTAGGAACCACTTAATATATCCAAGCGCTGGTTTCAAGTTTGAATTACTTAATAAAATTGCCCTACCTGGAATAAATAAAAATTATTCATTTATAAAATCAGAACTCGAACTAAGTTATTATACAGCCCTAATAGGCGAAGATACTCTTGTCTTAATGCTTCACGGAAAACTTGGCAGTGTCTATGAAATTGGTGATAATCTCATACCATATAAAGAGCTATATCATATGGGTGGACAAAAATCTGTCCGTGGGTTTAAGTTTGGCGAGATTGGACCCGCTTGGAGAAACCGAGATCCGCTTGGAGCAAGAAATGCGTTTCAATTTAATACAGAGTTAATATTCCCAATACTTGCGGATTACTCAATGAAAGCACATTTATTCTATGATGCTGGATCAGGCTGGAATACTGCACCAAGAAAAACAAGTTCTACAGAACGCTCAAACTATGTAACAAGAAATAAATTTAACTTCCGTCAATCAGTAGGATTTGGATTAAATCTAGTAAATCCACAACCTATACAAATAGATTGGGGTTATAAACTCGATAGAAACAGAGACGCAGGAGAATCACCTCATGAACTACATCTTAGCGCTAACTTTGCGTTCTAGTGTAATAACATTTTTGCTTACAACATCAATCTTAGCAAAAGTAGATCCTCTTTCTAAGATAATAATAACTTCACAAGAAGCTGTGTGTACTAAAAATGCACAGCTTCTTAATATTAATTATAAAAAAAATGTTTTTGTTACTCTTGCAGATAACAGCACAATTAAATCACATAACTTAGAAGTAAATTTAGAAAATTCATTAACAAAAAATCTTTCATTCAAACAGGCTGTATTTAGCGGATCAGTCAAAATTATAAAGGATAATAGATCAATCCTTGCAGATATTGTTACAGTAAACTTAAAAGATAAAACTTGTCTATTGTCTGGTAACGTAACAATAGAACAACTTAAAAATAATAAGGACTTACCATTAATAACAAAAAGTAATTCTGCTTTACTAGACCTAAATACACAAAAAATTACTTTAAATGGCAATAAAGAAACACCCGTAAGCACAACAATAATTATTGAAGACCTTTCTATTCTAAAAAAATGAATATCATTAAAATTTTACCCCAAGAAGAAGCTCAAAAAATTGCAGCAGGTGAAGTAGTGGAACGTCCTGCCAGCGCCGTTAAAGAACTTATAGAAAATTCTATTGACTCCGGAGCTACACAGATAACCATATATATAGAAAAGGCAGGCAAAACATTAATAAGAATCATAGACAACGGCTCAGGAATGTCTCACGAAGATGCAATGCTATGCTTTCACCCGCATGCAACTAGCAAACTAACCTCTGTAGATGAACTTAATTCCATAAATTCATTCGGATTCAGAGGAGAAGCATTAGGCAGTATCGCGTCTATAAGTAAGGTTGATTTAACAACCAAACAAAAAAATAATAATCTTGGAATAAAATTTAACTATATTAATGGAATATTCTCTAAAGAAGAAGCAATCGCTTGCAATGTAGGAACAAATCTTTGTATACAAGAATTATTCTACAATACACCAGCTAGAAAAAAATTTTTAAAAAGTGATGAAACAGAATGGAATAAAATAGAATCATTAATAAATGCATTCTGCTTAAGTCATCTTAATATAAGCTTCAAACTATACAAAGATAATAAACTTATCTTAAATACTCCAGCAGTAATAGAACTACAAGATCGTGTAAGCCAAGTATTTGGACATAACTTTTTAAGCAATCTTATCCCAATAAAAACAATAACACCCTTAATAAAAATTTATGGACTTATATCCAACCATCAATTCTGGAACTATAACAAAAATAATATTTTCTTTTTTGTTAATAACAGATTTATTAAAAATTCAAAACTTGGAAGTGCCCTAATCAAGGGATACTTAAATGTTCTTCCACCAGATAAGTTTCCTACAGGGATTATGTTTATCGATGTAGATAAAACAAGCATAGATATTAATATACATCCAAGAAAAGAAGAAATTCAATTTTCAAAACCGCTCATTGTCGAAACTCAACTCAAACTAGCCGTTAAGGAAGCATTAGAGCAAAATGCTAGCAAGGCAATAAAGAGTAATATTGGAGAAGTAAAACATTTTAATTTTGATGCTCAGCCATTTAATGAGCCTATATTATATAATATTGAAGATATTAAGGTTTTACCAAATACTCAAGTAGAAATTCCAATCCTTTACAATAAAGAAACTATTGTTGAACCAGACATTAAAATAATAGGACAAATTCTCCAAACTTATATTTTAATTGAACAAGAAGACTCATTGGTAATAATAGACCAGCATGCTGCACATGAACGCATACTTTATGAGCAATTTGAATCTAAATTTGAACAATTAGATGGTACACACTTAATGTTTCCAGAATTATTAACCCTCAGTCCTAAACATTTTAATTTAGTTATACAAGAAACAAGCTTATTTAAACAACTTGGTATAGAGATAGAAGCCTTTGGTGAAAATGAATTAGTAATTAAAACAGCCCCACCCAAGCTAAATAGTCAATCTATTACAGAGTTACTCATAGAAGCAGCACACTTTATGGAAGATCATGAAGCACTTCCAATAGAAATATTTAGAAAAAAAATTACCGAACACATGCATAGCCATATGGCATGTAAGGCCGCAGTAAAGTCTGGAGATATACTTGTTCAAAAAGAAATGTTAAACCTTGTCATACAACTAAAAAAAACTAATAATAAATTTATATGTGTCCATGGACGACCAACTATGTGGGTTATAACTCAAAATGAATTAGAAAAAAAATTTCAAAGAAAACTATAATAGGAGAATGTAATGTCAAATACATTATTACGCCTAATTGGAAGTAAAGCCGTTATCCTACATGATGATCCCACAGCATACGATAGACTTCGATGGATATATCCATATTTATCCAAAGGAAATAAAAAAATTCTAGACGCTGGATGTGGATGCGGTGGTTTTTCATTAGTTGCCGCAAAACAAGGTAATACTGTAATAGGTGTTTCTTTTGATAAAACTGCCAATACAAAAGCTCAAGAAAATGCAAAGATCCTCAAACTTACTAACATAGATTTTTTAGCCCTAGATCTCCGTGAACTTGAAAAACATAATTTGGATAAGTTTGATCAAATAATGTGTTTTGAAACATTAGAACACATTTTGGATGATAAAAGAGTAATCAAAAATCTAGCCTCTTTATTAAGCGCTGGAGGTAAAATCTTTATTACAACACCCTACAAATACTACAAGCCTCTCTTAGGCGATCATATATCAGAAATCGAAAATGGTGCACACGTCCGATGGGGATATACACACGAGGAAATGACTACATTACTAGAAGAAGCTGGCATCAAAGTAATTTCATTAGAATATATCAGTGGTTTCTTATCCCAACAACTTACAAATCTTATCCGCATTTTATCCAAGATTAATTTAAAATTTGCTTGGTATATAACCTTACCATTAAGAATCTTGTTAATTCCAGATAGACTTATAACTAAATTATTAAAGTATCCACATCTATCAATAGGGGTAATAGGAGAAAAAGTTTAAATAACTATCTCTAGCCTAGCTGCATCAGTAATAATCTCCCATCTCAAAGCACTTTTTAAAATGAACTCAAGACTAGAAAACTTTGGATTCCAACCAAAAAGATTCATGGCTTTACTTGGATCTGCAACCAAAATATCAACATCACCAGCTCGACGTTCTGCATACGTAATATTAGCCTTCAAATTACATACATGCTCTGCTGTAGATATTAACTCCTTAATTGTATATCCTTTTCCACTACCTAAGTTAAAATAATCAAAACTAGGCACTCTATCTAAATAAGCCAATGCTCTAATATGTGCATCTGCAATATCACAGACATGAACATAATCTCTAATGCAAGTTCCATCCTTAGTGTTATAATTTTTGCCAAAGATTTTAAATGGTGTTTTATTCAAAATAGATTTTAATAGTAATGGAATAACATGTGTCTCTGGTTGATGGCATTCTCCTAACCCAGCCTCAGGTAATGCACCAGCAGCATTAAAATATCTTAAGGAAATATACTTAAGTCCATATGCCCTGGCATAATCTTCTAAAGCATATTCTATAGCTAATTTATTTTTACCATATGGACTTACAGGTGCAAATGGATGCTGTTCGTCTATAGGAACCCTAACTGGATTACCATAAATAGAACAACTAGAAGAATATATAAATCTTTTAACGCCATTATTGATCATAAGATCAAGTAACTTTAATGTTTTAACAACATTGTTTTCATAAAAATCTCTTGGACGAATAACTGACTCTCCAACTTCTATAAAAGCAGCAAAATGTAAAACAACTTCTATATTATAAGCAGAAAAAATATGTTCTAATATTTTAATATTCGCAAAATCTTCTTTAATTAATTTTGCCCAACGATGACTAAAACTTTGCTTATGAAGCAGCTTATCTAAAATAATAATGTTATAACCTTGTTGTGCTAACATATAGGCTGTATGCGAGCCTATATAACCAGCGCCTCCGGTAATTAATACACTTTTCTTCATATCTCTCCAATTCTAATATAGATATTTTATAATACAAAAATATTAATAAATATCAGCAATTATTTATATTCATAGATAGTTTTGCTACACTGATATGGCTTTTTCAATCTTTTTTAAAAGGGTCACAAATGATCTCAAAAGTCCGGGGCACAGAAGATTTATTAGATCTCAAACTCCAAAATTTTGTTTTTGAAAAAATAAAAAATTTACTTCAATTTTACAATTTTAAAGAGATTGAAACTCCAATCTTAGAGCCTACCCATTTATTTATACGCTCTCTTGGGAAAGAAACCGATGTTGTATCGAAAGAAATGTACATCTTTGAGACAAGCTCTGGAGAAAGTATTTGCTTGCGTCCAGAAGCAACAGCATCAACAATGCGTGCCTTCTTAGAAAATGGAATCCAAACCGTGCCATGGAAAGTTTTCAGTATCGGTCCCATGTTCAGACACGAACGACCACAAAAAGGAAGATGGAGACAGTTTTACCAAATTAACCTTGAAATAATCGGTACAAATTCTATCGCACAAGATGCGTTCTTGATTAACATCCTGGATAGATTTTTTAATGAAATTTTACTACTTCAAAACTATGTACTCAAAATAAACTTCTTAGGAACCCAACAAGATAGAATTACGCATAAAGACAAACTTATTTTCTTCTTAAAGGATATAGAGTCCAAGATTTGTGATACATGTAAAGTTAGAATGGTCAAAAATCCACTTCGTGTTTTCGATTGCAAAAATGAAGAATGCCAAAAAATCTACCAAAATGCTCCTAAGATCACAGATTATTTGTCTCCAGAATCTAAACAAGAATGGGAAGAGTTAAAAAATCTTCTAAATATTTTATCTGTATCTTACATGCACGACGAATTCTTAGTCCGTGGCCTTGATTACTATGATAAAACAGTATTCGAATTCTCATCTAAAGAACTAGGTGCTCAAAATGCATTCTGTGGTGGTGGTAGATATAACACTCTAGCAACACAAATAGGATCTAAGACCGACTACCAATCATTAGGAGCTTCTATAGGTGTTGGACGCTTACTAAGCCTTATCCAAGGCATTAAGGATAAACTAGCTATACCTCAAGAACCACCATTAAGTGTCATCATCCCTATGACTTCAGCACAAAACCCACTAGCACTACTTCTTGCTAATACATTAGAAAACAACTCTATAGATATTTTATTAGAAGAAGGTTCTATGAAAAGTCTAATGCGTAAAGCCAATAAAATGGGCGCCAAGTATGTACTTATATTAGGCGAAAAAGAACAAGCTGCAGGTACAGTTTCTGTAAAAAATATGCAAACTAGTGAGGACTTCGAAGTTAAACAATCTGAAGTTTCAAAACGACTTAAATAAAAAAAATATAACAATAAACACAACAAAAAATATAGAATCTAGTCTGTCTAAAAAACCACCATGCCCAGGAAGTATATTACCTGTATCCTTAAGATGCGCCTTACGCTTTAAATAAGAAACAAAAATATCCCCTAAAAATCCAAAAGTTGTTAATAATCCAGTAAAAATAATAGCCTTACTAAAAGACATCATGTTAATAAAACCATACTTAGTAAAAATAAAAATGGTAAAAAAGACACTTAGAAAGCCGCCAAATAAACCCTCCCAAGATTTTCCAGGACTAATGCTGGGACAGATTTTATTTACACCAAATGACTTACCAAGAATATAAGATCCAGTATCGCATGCCCATGTTACCACAAAGCAAAAAAGTACCGCTTTTCTATTATAAGTATTTAATAAAATTAAGCCCAATACAGGAAATATAGGATAAGGAATAGTTATAAGATAAAAATACCATTTTTTTGGAGAAAGAAGCTTAGGCCATTCATAGATAAGTATATAAACAAGGATACCGAGTAATAATAATGAAAAGGCTAACTGATTTATAAAAAAAACACCTAATATAGTGCTTACAAAAATAATACTAGTAATAGTACGCTTTCCAAGTTCATTCATAGTAAACAATTTTCCTTAAAATAAGCCCCTTACCATCGGCCTTAACTAGTGTTTGTATTGGCTCAGGGTTCTGTAAAATATTCTTAATTTTATCCCTAGCAGTCTTGGGAGACCTTGATGCATCTAAAGCATACCCGATCATCCTGCGAATTTGGAAGCGTAAAAATGATTTCCCAACTAAAATAACCTGAAATATACCTAATGATGGGATCCTTCTTATAGAAATTCTATCTATCGTCCTTACCGTATCCTTTGCCTCCTCTAGTTTGCAAAATGACCGAAAATCATGTGTCCCTAAGTATAACTGCAAAACGTCTTGGAATACTAATAAATCAACCTCATTAATCTGCTCATAAAGCCAGCCATACCTAGCAACAAATGGCATCGGCCTCTTCAAAAAAAGATTATAATAATAAACCTTATACTGAACATTATTCATTGGATAGAATGATGGCGATACTTTCTCTATAGAGCGTATATAAACACTATCTGAAAGTATATTATTCCAAGCATTTAAAATACGATCACTTGGTATACTCAAATCAGTTTTAATTAAAGCGACCTGACCTAATGCATGAACATTAGAATCGGTTCTAGATGCACCTATAATGGTAACATCGTGATTAAAAACAGATTTAAATTGTTTCTGTAAGTAATCACAAATTGTTATTTTATGGGGCTGACTTTGCCAGCCTTGAAAATCTGTTCCATCATAAGCTATAGTTATTTTAAATCTTCGCATCACATCACACAAAACAGAAAACCCCTATCCAGGACAAGCCTAGGACAGGGGAAATGGAGGTTATTCTTCTGTAAAAAAAACTTTATATACATTATGTAGGTTATACAAAAGATTTTTAAAATGCAAATTTTTCTGAAGATTTTTATCAGACCTTATCACCAACTATATCCCTGTAAATCTGCTCATACATAACATGCATCTTTTTGACGTTAAACTTAGTTCTAACATCTTCAATATTACGTTTTTTAATCCTAACCACCAAGCCTGGATTATCGTATAAATTGGCTATTGCTATACTTAAAGGCTCTATACCATGAACTGGAACTAAAAATCCATTAACACCATCCTCTATAACATCATGATCAAGACTTTTAGAGGTAGTAATAATAGGCAACCCAAAACACATAGCCTCAAGAAGAGCTATTGATAATCCTTCACTAAAAGACGCAAGTGTAAAACAGTTAAAAAGAGGATAAATAGATACGGCATCCGAACGCTCACCCAGAAAAATAACTGAATTTCTCAAACCTAACCTAGAAACAAGACCTTCAAGATTAGAACGCTCAGGACCATCTCCAACTATACATAATTTGGCATTTTTCGCCCGAAGAGAAAATAACGCAAAAGCATTTATTAGAACATCATAACATTTAATAGCTGCAAGACGACCAACGGACCCGATTATAAAATCATCCTTTAAAAGTCCGATATCTGCTCTAGTGAGCTTATTGGCATTAGCCATTTCAATAACATGATCCGAATCAATACCATTAGTTATAACAGAAACAAGCCCTGTTCCTATATTATCATTAAAAGATAACTGTACAGATCGAGAAACAGCTATAAACCGTTTAGGAATATTGACAGTAACCCTCTCAAAAAAATTTCTAAATGAACCATGATCAATAACATCACCATGAAGATCACAAATTATTGGGATCTTCAATATTTTAGAAAAAATGCTACCCAAGATATTAGCTGACCATAAAGCAGAATGTATAAGATCTGGTTTTAAATGTTTCAAAAGTCTAAATAAACAAATAATACCTATTGGATCATATGGTGAAAATAAACCCTTAATCTGATATGTTGTAATACCCATATTATGTAAACGTTCAACATTTGGTCCAAAATGGAAGTATATTACAAGATGCTGTTTAGGATCTACATTAGATAATAGGGCACAAAGTACTGACTCTGCACCCCCAATTTTCAAACTCGTAATTAAATGAGCAACTTTCATAATTATTCTATACTATCACTATTCGATGTATCGATTTCCTTATCAAAAAAAGCCTGTAGTTTTTTACTTCTAGATGGATGCCTAAGTTTTCTAAGTGCTTTAACCTCAATTTGGCGGATACGTTCACGAGTAACGGAAAAATCTTTTCCAACCTCTTCCAAGGTATGCTCAGAAGCAACGTCTATACCAAACCTCATCTTAAGCACCTTTTCTTCTCTAGGTGTTAATGTTTTCAATATCTCACGTACCCGTTCCTTAAGATTATCATTTACAATGGCATCCACTGGTGAATACTCATTCTCATCTTCAATAAAATCCTTAAGTGAAGTATCATCACTATCGCCTACTGGTGTTTCCAAGGAAACTGGTTCTTGAGATATTTTTATAATATTTTTTATCTTCTTCTCATCCAAATTAAGTTCTTTAGATAATTCTTGATATGAAGGATCTCTACCATGTTCTTGAACAAAAACTCTTGTAATCTTATTAATCTTATTAAGAGTCTCAACCATATGCACAGGCACACGGATTGTTCTTGATTGATCAGCAATTGCTCTTGTTATTGCCTGTCTAATCCACCAAGTAGCATAAGTTGAAAACTTAAATCCTCGTTCAAACTCAAACTTTTCAACGGCTTTCAAAAGGCCAATGTTTCCTTCTTGTATAAGATCAAGAAAATGTAAGCCTCTATTAATATACTTCTTGGCAATATTAACAACAAGCCTTAAGTTAGCCCTAGCAAGATCATCCTTAGCTTCTTTATCCTTTTGTCGACCTATAGAATATTTAATAAAAAAGGAAATAATTTTTTCTTTAGATATACCTGCTTCAGTTTCTGATTTTTTAATAAGCTTATTAGCAGCACGAATAGCTTTATCAAGATTTTCTATCTCGATCTTATCTACATCTGTTTGATTTTTAAGACCCGTATAGAATTTAAGCTTTTCTTCTAAATTTTTGATCTCTGCTTCTTTTTCTTGGATCCTGTATGTAATTTTTTCTATTCTCTTACCAAACTTACGAATCTGTTTATTAGAAAATTTTATACCATGAACAACATTAATCACCTTATCACGATTTTGCTTAACAGACTCAAGCATCTCTTTTTTCTTTGCTGGATCCTCTAAACTACCACGATAAAGCCTATAAATTTTATCTTCATTCTCAATAAGGGCCCTAACACTATCAATGATAGTTAATAAACGAATACGCTCCTCTTCAAACTTAGGTGAATTATCCTCATCAAAATCTGAAAATTGAATAAGATCCTTCAATAACAAAGGATCCTTTGTTAAACGCTCACCTATCGCTATAACCTCCTTATGTACAAAAGGAAATCGAGCAATAGCATCTATGGACTCTTTTTTACCTTCTACTATTTTCGTAGATATAACTTTTTCTGTATCTTTATTTAAAAGAGGAATACGGCCTATTTCCTTCAAATATAATTTAACAGGATCATTAAGCTGTGTTGGCTCTGTAAGACTTCTTAATCTAACAATCTCTTTTGTTTGATCATCTTCATCATGTTCTTCTTCATCGATTAGATCTTCATCTGAGGAATCAATATCTTCAATAGAGCTTGTTATTCTAGCTTTAACAGCTTCAAATGGTACTGACGTATCTTCTGCTTCTGCTGTTATATCAAAATCAGTTTCAAGTTCTTCTTGAGAAATTAAATCAATATTTTCTTTATCTATAATACCTAATAATTCTGAAGCAGCTTCTTCAGTTAGCTTATTTTTCTGTATTAGAAGTGCAATCTCTTCAAAGGTTAAAACTCCCTCGTTTTTACCTCTTTCTACTAAAGAGTCGACTTCGCCAGAAATATCAGCCAAAGAATGCTTTTTTTCAGATTTCTTAAGTGGTAATTTTTTAGAAGAAATAGGAGTTTCTATAATATCTACAGGCTCCTCTATATCCATAATTTCTTGCATTATAATTTGTGGTTTTTGAATAGCTTTTTCTATTGGAGCTACTTTTACTTTCTTTTCTTTTTTTAGAGCTTTTTCTTCCGGCCTATAAGAAACCATTCCCTTAAGAACTTTTTTAGCCTTACTAAGAATGCCACCTTTATTTTTTTTTACAGATGATGTTTTATTCGTTATTTTTTTACTCATATGATCCCCTTAACCTTCATCTCTTTCTTAAGCTCTATAAATTCCTTAGTAAGCGCCTGAAGTTCTTCCTGGTTTTTCAACTTTTGTGCATTAACAATCTTAAACTTTAAATCGGCTATAACATCACGCCATTTAAATTTTTGAAACTGAATAATTATATCCCTAAATTGTGTAGGCGTTATCTCACCACCAAACTTTAAACAGTTTAAACTAACCCATTGCTGCTGTTTTTCATCCAATCTTTCAAAAAAAACTCCAAATCGATTAGATAGCTCCTCATTATCTATAACATCCTTAACCTTAGCCAAAAATAACCTCGATGCCTCACTAAAATAAGCTTCTATATCCTCATCTAATGGAAATTTTTCAAAATGGTCCATGTTGTTTATTATAGCAAATAGTATTCTTTTCTCCAGCACCCCTTCTTCCTGCTCCTCTGCTAACACTGGAACACCATCATCTATAGGGATTTTCGAGTTAGAAAGAAGATCTTTTAGCGATTCATAAGGTATTTGCATAACATTAGCAGCTCGCTGAAGTAGTAAATTTTGCTTAAATGGATCATTTATACGACCTAATATCTCAATAATCTTATTACTAAGCTTCAGCTTCTCTGATAATGCTTTTTTAAAAAACTGTTTCCCGTACGAATCAACAAAAAAAGAAAATATATCAACAGCCTTGGATACCAAATTCTCTAAATCACCACCATTCTCCAAGAATGATGCCGGATCCTCAGTCTCTAATAGCTTAATTATCTTTAAATCTAGGTTAACATCCCAGCAAAGCTCCACCAATCTCAAGATCGCCTTTTGACCCGCAGCATCACCATCATATATAACAAAAAGTGTGTTTACATACCTAGATAAAAGCTTTAAATGTTCTTCTGTACATGCCGTTCCCAATGTAGCAACCACATTCTTATAACCATGTTGAACCATGGCAACACAGTCTGTATAACCCTCTACTAAAAATGTAGTTTCTTTCTCTCTCATCTCTTTTTTAGCCAAATCTAAGCCAAATAAAAGCTGTCCCTTTTGGAAAAATGGTGACTCTTTACTATTGTAATACCGAGCCCTTTCATCATTCTCTTTATAAATCCGACCTCCAAAGCCACAAGCCCTACCTATGACATCACTTATTGGAAATATAATCCGCTCTTCAAAAGGAGAGTATAAAATCTTACCCGCCTGAATAAGTACTCCAGAATCTAATAAATCTTTAGAAAGGATATTTTTACCAACCATATCCTTAATAAACCTATTAAGTGAACCACCAGGGAAGAACCCTATCTTAAAATATTTGACTGTCTCAAGATTAATATCCCTAGCTGCTATGTATTTTTTAGCACGATCATTCAAGAACAACTCTTTGTGGCACCAGTCAGCAACAGCGCTACATAGATCATAAAAGCTTTTTTGTTCCTGAAAATCTTGAATCTCATGCTTGAGCTCTTTAGGAACCTCAATCTTATACCTATCAACAAGGTGCCACACAGATTCAACCTGTGAAATATTTTCAACTTTTGCAATAAAAGCAATAACATCTCCTCCTGCCTGGCATCCAAAACAATAAAATATCTGCTTTTCTGGACTTACTGTAAAAGAAGCATCCTTTTCCATATGAAATGGACATCTACCTTTCCAATAATGCCCAGCTTGCTTAAGCTGCACATACTCCAAAATAATATCTAGAACAGAAATCTTAGATTTTATAAAACTAAATAACGTCATTAATTTATATGAACCCCATTAATAATTTTACGACCCAATGCTATAGCCACCACAATCTGTATAACACATGCCCCATGCTGTACAAGTGATGTTAAATACTCCAAAAACGGCTTCCCAACTATTGGAAATTTTTTCAAGATTTCCCTTAACCCTTTCTCGATACTAGTTACTATCATCTGTGTTGCTAACAAAATTCCCGTTAGAACAAAATAATCTGTAGACGCATCAGAATCTACATCACTAAATTCATCAGATTTTTCTTTCGGTGCAGCTTTTATCGAGACCATAAACAAAGATAGTAAGCCGAATAAAAATAATGTCTTCATACATCACCTCTTCACATACCATAGACCAATACAACCAATTACAAAAATCATTACTGATATAATTTGAGTAAATGAAAATGTTTGTAAGAAAATCAATGGTACTGTGATAACAGGCTCCCAATCACCCCGAATAAAATCTACTAAAAATCTAAGTACACTATTTAAAATTAAGTATGAAAATAAAATTTGGCCACTTTTAATAAATATTTTTGATAAGAAAAAATATAAAATAATAAAAATCAAAAATGATCCCATACTCTCCAAAAGCTGAGATGGATACAAAGAAACATGTAAAGGCGCAACGCAATCAGGATGTGTATAAACTATAGAAAATATAGAATCTGTATAAGCACCATAACAACAACCAGCTAAAAAACAACCTATTCGTGCTATACCTTGTAATAGTGGCCCATACAATGCAAGTAAATCTAAAAAGGATAAAATTTTTATTCTGTGAAAATACAAATATATAGAAGATGCAATAATAACAGATAATACAGATCCTAAACTACTAAATCCACCAACCCATGGATAAAAAATCTCTAACCAGTTCTCCTTATATACAGATAAATTTTCTAAAATAAATAAAAATCGACCGCCAATAATGGCCGATAAAATATTTATACTCATAATATCTACAAACTTTTGCTTAGAAAGTAATTTTTCTCTCAAAGGACTATTTAAGGCCAATAAATACACTGTCATAACACCTATACTAATCATAAGACCATAGCTGTTAATCCAAATTGGACCATAAATATGTAATATCTTTGGATACATTGTTATACCAACTTATTCTTCATAAGTTTTATCTGTAAAATTAATAACGAAATAGCCGCTGGTGTCATCCCAGAAATCAGCTGTGCTTGTGCAATAGTATTAGGTCTAAACTTAGTCAATTTACCTCTAAGCTCTATACTCAAACCTGAAATATTTTCATATATAAAGGTAGCAGGTATTTCCATTTCTTTATAGCGCTTAACTCTTTCGACCTCCTTAAGTTCTCGACTTAAATATCCAGAATATTTAATCTCAGCATGCAAACTTAATAAAAGACGACTACTAATATTTTGCTCGAATCTCAAATAAAGAATTTTCCTAACCTGTTCTTGATAATCCTGTGTAAACTCTACAACATTCAAAAACTTTATACAGTCACTACCCGATTCCTTTACAAAACTAAGCATCTGTTCTAAAAGCCTCTGCTCTTCAAGAAACTGCTTGTACACATCTTCTGAGATTAATCCTAATTTCTTACCATACGGCATTATACGAGTAAAAACATTATCTTGCCTTAACAACAGCCTACGCTCTGCACGAGAAGTAAACATACGATACGGTTCATCTGTACCAAGAGTAATAAGATCATCAATCATTACCCCTATATAACTCTCTTCTCTTTCTAAAATAAATGATTCCTTACTAGAAGCCTTAAGCGAAGCATTAATCCCTGCTATTATACCCTGACCAGCAGCTTCTTCATAACCAGTAGTCCCGTTAATTTGACCAGCACAAAAAAGACCAACTATTTTTTTGGATTCTAATGTTGACTTCAAATGTGTTGGCTGAACAAAATCATATTCAACAGCATAGCCAGCCTTAGTAATAACAGCGGCTTCCAAACCTTCAATACTATGTATATAGTCATTTTGTACGTCTAAAGGAAGCGACGTTGAAAGTCCTGCAGGGTATACCTCTTCAAGATTCTCACCCTCAGGCTCTATAAAGACATGATGCGCTAATTTATCCGGAAATCTATGTATCTTATCCTCTATAGAAGGACAATATCTAGGACCTATACCCTCAATATTACCTTTATACATAGCAGAGCGCATGAGGTTATCCTTTATAATTTTATGAGTCTTTTCATTAGTATAACCTATATAACATGGCACCTTATCTATAGATTTAGTACTATTCCATTCAAACAAATAATCAAGATCATGCACATCCTGTTGCTCCAATTTAGAGAAATCAATACTGGATCTTAGTAGCCTTGGTGGCGTACCAGTCTTCAATCTACCAATAGATAATCCTAACTTTGATAAAGATTCAGATAAGCCTATAGCAGCATCTTCACCAAATCTACCAGCAGACTGATTATAATCACCAATATGAATCCGCCCATTAAGAAATGTACCTGTTGTAATAACAATAGCCTCAGAATAAAAAAAATCTCCTGATTCACATTGAATACCGAACACCTTGCCATCCTGCACCAAAAGCTTCGAGGCCATATCTTCATAAATAGATAAATTATGAATAGAATTTAAAGTTTTTATAGCAAGATCATTGTATTTATACTTATCAATTTGAAGTCTTAATCCCTGAACAGCTGGCCCTTTTTTTGTATTAAGCATTCTTGCTTGAAGATATGTCTTACTGCACAGTTTAGGCATTAACCCTCCAAGGGCACTAACTTCGTACACTATGTGACCCTTCCCTAGACCACCAACTGACGGGTTACATGGCATCCAGCCTATCTTATCTTTCTTTAATGTTAATAAAAGAGTCTTAGAACCCATGTTCGCAGAAGCATAAGCAGCCTCTATGCCAGCATGACCACCACCTATAACTATAACATCAAATTTTTGTCCCACCATATCACGTCCAATCTTAAGCCTAGAATAAAGATATTGTACGACAAATTCAGGATTTTCTCAATTGGCTTAAGCTTATATTATTAGAACCTATATACAACCATTATACTACTTAATATAAGCTTTTTATTCTTCTATTAATCCCATAGATTACTTTAAATTAGTATTAGACAACCTAGCACCTCGTAAAAGGTTTATAAATCTTAGATCTTGTTCTTGTGATATAGATGTATATATATAAATTGGTAAACAATTTTATCTATTAATTTACTAGTATGTTGCTCTTATAGAATTTGCAATGTGGCAACGATTTGGATTATCATCATTTCCCATATCTCTATGAAGTCTCGTTACATCTAAAAGTTTTATAGCCTGCTGACTTATAGTGAAAATATACCCTCTTACATTAAGAAAATTTCTAGGTTCTATTCTGTTATTTATAATACCTAAAAGGGTTATAAGTTTTAGATATTGATTTTGGATTTTATATTGATGGGCAATTGCATCTATTAAATTAATAGTATGTTGCTCTGGTAAAATTTGCAATGTGGCATCTAGAGTTTTTTGAATATCATTATTTACTATATGTTCATAAAATATCGTTTCAGCTAAAACTTTTGTAGCATACTGACTTAGCTTTAGTGGCTCTATTAAAAAAATATTTGAACTAGTAATTCCATAAATAATAAAAATAGAAACAATTCTTTTAACGTTCATTTAAATCCTTAATAATAATATTTTGTTATTTAACATGCTGCAATTATAATAATCCATCTTAATATTATTGATAAATAATTACAATAATCTCTATCCATCAAGAACATATGGTATAATAACTTTCACTAATATAACTCTCTATTTAAATGTTATAAGTTAATTTATAAAAAAGTTTTTAAGGATATTGTGTGATTTACTATTTATCTCAACAATTACAGCAAAGTTATCATTTTTTTAATGTATTTCACTATGTAAGCGTACGTGCAATATGTGCGCTTATATCATCTCTAGCATTTGCATTTATACTAGGAAATAGATTTATTGCTATTTCACAAAAAAACTTTAGATCAAAGGTAAGAGAAGAAACCCCTAAACGACACCAGGAAAAAAATGATACGCCTACCATGGGCGGCCTATTTATTCTTATAATTTTTACAATTAATACACTTTTATGGAATAACCTTAGCAAATCAGAGGTATGGATTTTTCTAATAACTTTATTAATTTTCGGGATCATAGGATTTATAGATGATTACTCAAAAATATACAAACAAAAAGGACTTAGTGCTAAAACTAAATTCAATGCTCAAATAATTCTGGGATCAACAATAATGCTTGCCTGGTATTTTATTTCACAACCAACAACAACTTTGTGTATCCCCTTTTTTAAAAATATTATATGGGATATGGGCTGGCTAATAATACCATGGGGCGCATTGATTATTATAAGTACAAGTAATGCTGTTAACTTGACTGATGGTCTTGACGGACTAGCTGCCGGGCCATTAATGATAAACTTTTCAACATTTGCAGTAATTAGTTATCTTGCTGGACATAAAGAGTTTTCTAGGTACCTTTTTATACCTTATGCCAATAGTGCAGAGCTTACAATATCTGCAGCTATCCTAATAGGTACACTTTTAAGCTTTTTATGGTACAACACATACCCCGCTCAAATATTTATGGGTGATGTCGGCTCACTTGCCTTAGGTGCCGGCCTAGGCTTAATGGCAATCATGACAAGAAATGAACTTTTATTACCCATCGCAGGCGGTATCTTTTTTATGGAAACAATATCTGTTATAGCTCAAGTCTTTTCTTTCAAAATGTGGAGACGACGCATCTTTAAAATGGCTCCAATACATCATCACTTTGAGCTCCTAGGATGGACAGAACCCAAAATAACCGTTCGTTTCTGGATAATCTCACTTATCCTTTCATTATTAACGCTACTAACACTTAAGCTTAGATAATCCTAGTAATAATCACATATCCTAGACCTATTTTTATAATTATTGACAGTTTGCAATAGAATAGGCCACTCTTATATATAATGGGGGTGACAATGTATAAGAAATTATTGGCTAGTGTACTTATCACGCTAAGCACTATATCAGCTAATAAAAGCAATCTTTTATTACTAGATACTACTCAAGGTGAAGAATATAAATATGCGCCTATAATAAGCATAGCAAAAAATGTTAATTTTAATGTCGACTATTTACCAATAGCAACAATTATTGATAATGATGTAAATCTAGACAAGTTTGATGCTATCTTCTTTATGCTCTCTATAGAGTTTTTAAAAAAACAAAAATCTCCAATATCTCAAAAAATACTTAGTCTTTTAGAAAAATTCTCAGACAAAGAAAATAAATTAGTAGGGTTGTTTTTCCCTCCTGGAATAACACAAGGTATCTTTCCCTTTAGAGAGATATTTGAAAAGATTGGTTTTAAATTAAATAAAACTAATCTGGAAATTTTATCTGAAAAAACTATAAATTATAAACCAAGTCTTCTAATTAATTTTATAGAAGAAGCAAACCAATTCTTATCGTCTCCTCTCTCACTTAGAGGAGTAGACTTCAATACAACAATTTTTAAACCACAACTACAACAAACTAATTTTACATATAACAAACTAGCTCCAGACTTAATACCACTACCAATAAAAAAATCTTTCTCACCAGAAATACAAAAACTATTACCTTTAGGTATTTATTGGAAAAATACTATTAAAAATAACCATATATTTGTAAGCACAACAAGCATTCTAGAATTTTCTTCAATAGCTGAAGACTTTCGTTTAACACCTATGAATCTTAATCTTAAACTAGACATGCTTAAAGCTATCCAACAAACACTGCATGCATTAAGCTCAATCTTTACAAAAGATCTAACCATGCCACAACTACCACAATCATTTAACCAATTGGGTAAACCTGTAGAAAGCACAGTTAAAAGTAAATGTCCTTGGATGACGATAGAAATTTTTGCTGATGATAAAAACTCAGAAAAACAAACTTCTTTAATTAATTACATTTATGATGCAAGGCTAACACACTTATGGTTAAGCATTGCGCCTAACTGGTACTATAGCCCAATAGCTTTAAGAAGTAACCAAACTGATATACTAAAAAAATCCATTTTATCATTTACTCAACAATTACAAGCTAAAGCCAAAGAACTCAAACAATCATTGCCCAAAATATTAGTAGGTTTTGAGATAGCAAACAATCTACGTGGTAAAAATATACCCTACAAGAATATGGCCTTAGACATGTATGGTAATAGTTACGAAGATGCACCTGCACCTTTAAATGAAGCCTTTTGGAGCGAAGAAATTATTATACCTCTACAAAAATTTATTAAAGATTGGAACACTATAAGCATAGTTCCTTTATCTGGCGTTGTACTAGACTTGGAAATGTATATTAAAAGCACAGGTGTCTTCCTAAGCACTATGGGCTTTGATAAAAATACATTTATTAAATTTCAAGAATTACCTGAAATAAAAACTTATCAATATGCACATTCATTTCTAAATACTTTTTTCAAAACCCCAGCTGACTACATTATTAACAACAAATTAGCTTCAAAATATTTTCAATACTTAGCAAGCAATGCTCAGGATCTTGGATTTAAATTAAATACAATCATTAATAATCTTATACCAAATGCTATTATTGGATGTTATGCACCCAACATATCACCAACATGGTTTTATAAAAACCTGTACAAGGGACTTAGTTTTAATAACCCAATCATGCTTTTTACATTCAATACAGAATTTAGAACACACCAACCATGGCTTAAGCAAAATAATATAAATGTTCAACATAGCAGCGCATTAATGCTTGCAAAAATTGAAGGGCCTAAAAACTTTTCTCTTATAAATAATATTTTGAAAGAACATGATGGAATCTGGCTCAACAGATTCTCAACAATTGTAGAAAATTATGTTGTTTATCCAGAGCATACACCATTAAGTAAAGCCCCTGATAAGCTTAAACAATTTTTAAATCACATTTCTATTGCCGGAAAACCTTAAACTAATTATCCTTATAAACCTGTTTAATAATTTTTCTTTAATGAGGGAACAACATGACAATAAATATAACTAATGAAAACTTTTCTACAGAAATAGCACAAGCTAAACAATCTGTTGTTATAGATGTATACGCCACCTGGTGTGGACCTTGCCAACAGATGATGCCTATCTTTGATGAAATTTCAAAAGAACTTTCTGAAAAATATAAATTTGCAAAACTTAATATAGATGAAGCCCGTGAGATTGCTATTCAATACAACATATCCTCTGTTCCAACTTTCATATTTATAAAAGATGGAAAAGTAGTTGGTAAAGAAACTGGCTATATGAGTAAAGATATCTTAACCGGGAAAATTAAGAACATTTTAGGCTAGAAACTTCGATCTTGCTAAGATGTCGCCACTTACCTATAGATAAGCTACCTTTGCTTAAAGCTGCATAACCTATACGGTCCAAAGTTGTAACCTTATACCCAAGATGTTCAAAAAGTCTACGTATAATTCTATTACGACCACTATGCAAGGTTACTTCAATCGTACTCTTGGTTGGTAAAAAGATTTTATCAACCTTCAATAGTCCATCTTCCAGTTTTACACCATTACGTATCTTTAAAAGATCTTCTCGAATTAATAAACGATCAAGTGTAATAAGATAAGTTTTTCTTACTTCATACTTTGGATGCGAAAGCCGATTAGTAAGTTCTCCATCATTAGTTAAAACTAGTACCCCAGTAGTATTAATATCAAGTCTACCTACTGGATATAATCTTACAGAGACTCCCTTTATCAAGTCTAAAACAGTCTTTCTACCCTGTTCATCAGCTACCGTTGTTACATAGCCCTTAGGCTTATTCAAAAGAATATAAACTTTATGTTCCTCTTTTATAAGCTTACCATCAACAATAACTTCATCTGTTGATTCAACCTTATAAAAAGGTTCCTTAACAATCTGATTATTTACAAATACCTTACCAGACTTAATAAGAACATCTGCTTTTCTACGTGAGCATATACCTGCATGTGATATAAATTTATTAAGACTCATTTCCATGTTCAACTTAACCTTCTAGAAGCTATTAATCTCTATACCTTATTAAACTCTATTTTATATCCCATTCCAAATATCCATAGTTATCGATAATATTTGTTTATAAATTCAAGAATATATCTTTATATTTTTTTATCCTGAATATCTATTCCTAATTCAAAAAGTTTTTTTCTAAGTTCATCAGCCTTAGCCCAGTCCTTTTTACCCCTAGCTTCTTCGCGCTCATCTATAAGTTTTTGAATATCTGAAGTAATTACTGTTTTATCTAATCTTTCGAATTTTATTCCAACAACCTTTTCTAAAAACTTTTTAACTTCAGAAAGCAACTCTTTAGATTGCTTAATCTGCTCAAGATTCTCAAAAAGAATACTCAAAACTCCAGGTGTATGTAAATCATCCAAAAGAGCATCTTCCATTTGTTGCACAATATTATTTTTTATAATAATACTTTTTAATGGCACATTATCAAAAATATCAACTAATTTCCTATATGCTCTCTCAACCGATTCCAAACTTGTTAAAGAAAAATCTATTGGAGTTTTATAATGATGCTGCAAAAAATAATAACGTAGTACCATAGGATGAAATTTTTTATAAATATCACGTAAAGAAAAAATATTACCTAAAGATTTAGACATTTTCTCTTTATTCAAATTAACAAAAGCATTATGTATCCAATAATTAGCAAAAACCTTGCCAGATAAGCTTTCAGATTGCGCTATCTCATTATCATGGTGTGGAAATATTAAATCTATACCACCACCATGAATGTCAATAGTACTACCCAAAAACTTTTCAACAAGAACACTACATTCTATATGCCAACCAGGTCTACCATAGCCCCAAGGTGATTTCCAAAATAAATTTTCTTCATTACCTTTCCATAACGCAAAATCTTCAGGATTACGTTTCTCATTATTAACTTCACGTATAAAAGGAATTATCTCCTCAGGATTCTTACCAGAAAGCTTTCCATACCCTTTGAATGAATAAACATCAAAATAAACATCATTCTTTATTACATAAGCTTTCTTGTCTTTAATAAGATTTTCAATAAAACTAATAATCTCAGAAATACTATCTGTAACCCTTGGCTGCAATGTTGGTTCTAAGCATCCTAGTTGAGCAACATCGTCACTAAATCTATTAATATATAACTCAGCAATCTCTTTATATTTATTAATATCGCCTTGTTCCTGCGCCCTGTTAATAAGCTTGTCATCTATGTCTGTAAAATTTCTAACATAATTAACTTTATAACCAAGATGTTTTAAAACTCTATACAAAATATCAAATACAACATAACATCTTCCATGCCCTATATGAGCATCAGCATATGGAGTAATACCACACACATACATTTTTACATTATTTTTATTTATAGGAAAAAATATTGTTCTCTCTCTTGAAAGCGTATTTGATAATATAAAATTTTTCATACTACATCCTGATCTAATTCTGAATACA
Source organism: uncultured Pseudomonadota bacterium (assembly GCA_964491895.1). Taxonomy (GTDB): domain Bacteria; phylum Babelota; class Babeliae; order Babelales; family UBA12411; genus CAZBHK01. The sequence goes on from CAZBHK010000005.1 coordinate 80,860, forward strand.
ACGCCTGAGCCTTCTGTATAAGCTGTTCTTTAGAATTAGATAAATCATCACGTGTAAACAAATATTTATCTAATAAATCTACAAATTTCATATCTACCTTTAAAGATACCTTGCGCTCCCTCTTAATTGGAATTCTTATTGGAATAATTCCTACAATATACATAGCATCTTTACATGCCTGTTGAATAACAGATAAATCTACTTTATCAGTCTTTCCTTCTGGAACATGATAAATAATTTTAATAATAGAATCCCTTAGATCATGCTTGGCAAGCTCTGCTAAAATCTGCTCTGTTTGATTATCTTGAACAAAAACCTCTACTTGAATAAATGCCCTAGTATTAATTTTAATAAACTCATGTGTTGCATATGTAGAGAATTGATTTAATCCCTGCTGAGATTGTACACCAGTCTGTATTTCAACTCTAGAATATCCCTTAAATTCCTTTCGCTCACCAAAATCCACCCTATCTATAGAACCAGAATATACTACTGCAGGATATCCATTAGGATTTAAATTTTGATAGCGATGTAAATGGCCTAAAGCAACATAATCAAATACAGGATTAGCCAATTCTGAAGGCAAAAATAATGGATCAGTCCCAAATACTGCACGTTTTTCTGAACCAGAAAAAATACCATTGCTTACTGTTAAGTGACCAGCCATAATCGCTGGCATATTAGGATCAACCTGAGCAGCGAGCTGATTAATTATTTGAGATACCTTCTCAGATATATATGTTGTAATATCATTCGATTGTTTTAAATGATGCTCACTACCAGCAATAATATTATTTCTTGTAGGCCATGGAATTCCAACAACTTGTATTGGTCCATTTTTAGTTTGAATCACCTCCAAAGCCGGAATAGAAAAAACATGAAATCCATCAACTGGAAGTTGTGTAAAAATATCTAAAGCATTAGCTCTACCATAAGTAAATGGATGATCATGATTACCAACTATTATTACAACAGGAATTTTGGCTCTGTGTAATTTAATAAATTCTTCTAATAAAAGTTTCTGTTGTGTTGGTGTTGGATATGCAGTCTTATAAGCATCTCCAGAAAAAACAAAAAGATCTATATCATCTTTAATCGCATTATCGATACAAGTAGCCAAACTATTTTTGAAATCTAAAAGCCGAGTATGTATCCCAGTCTTTGGATCTAGTTTTCCATAATTCTCAATACCAAAATGAATATCTGCTGTATGATAAAATTTAATCATTAAAATATTTTTTCTGAAAAATCATCTGTCTTAATTGCACCTAAAAATGAAAACTCTACTTCTTCTTTTGAAAGATTATTTACAAGTTTTTTATGATTTTTTTTACGAAGTTTCTTAGCATAACCTGGCTTAACTTCCTGTCTAGCTCTACCTATTGCCAAGCTATCCGCTGGAACATCTTTATTCAATGTTGATCCTGCTGCCGTATATGCTCCATTACCTATTTTTATAGGCGCAATAAGTGTATTATTACTTCCAATATATGCATTATCACCTATTTCAGTTTTATGCTTATTAACTCCATCATGATTACAAGTGATAGTACCTGCTCCAATATTACTATTTTGGCCAATAAAAGTATCTCCAATATACGAAAGGTGTTTAGCCTTTACATTAGAACTAATTTGACTATGTTTAACTTCAACAAAATTACCTATTACAACACAATCATCAGTGACAGCATTACCTCTAATCCTAGCAAATGGACCAACTTCATTACTTTTACCAAGAGCGCTATTTTGAATCACTGAATGTGGATGTATAATAGTATTATCTTGCACCTCAGAACCTTCTATTACAGAAAAAGCTCCAATACTACATCTTTCTCCAAGTTTAGTTCCAGAACATAACTGAACACCAGCCCCTATAACAGTTCCAGCTCCTATCTCGACATCATAATCAAGATGCGTGTTCTGCGGGAAATTAAAACGAACACCCTTGGACATCCACTTCTTTATAAGTTCAGAACGCTTAAGCTGCTCAACAACCCATAACTCTTCCAACGTATTAACACCACGAACATAATCGTAAGGAATAAAAATAGATTGAGTCTTATTGCCCTGTACAGATGACATATTAACAAGATTGGTAATATAATATTCACCACTTGCTGACTTAGTTATCTTATCAATATTCTCTTCTAGAAACATTTTATTAACTAAATATAATCCAGAATTAATTAAACAAATGTCTTTCTGTTCTTCTGTACAATCACGTTCTTCTACTATACTTATATGATTATTTTTTTCTATAACCCGACCATATCCTAAAGGATCTAAAACTGTGCTAGATAAAAAGCTTATTATTGCCTGTTGATTTGTATGCTTTCTATAAAGTTTTTCCAAAATGTTCTCTGTAATAAGAGGAATGTCACCATTAAGAATAAAAATATTATCCCTATTCCAATATGATTTTGTACAATTAACGGCATGTCCTGTGCCTAGCTGCTCCTCCTGTCTAACGTATGTAATATTATTAAGATTAAATCGCTTAACAGCTTCTTTTATTTTTTCCTCATGTTTACCAACAACTAAAATAGTTGGAATATTAAGCAAAGAAAGAACCTTGAGAACATATATTATCATTGGTTGACCACAAATAGGTTCTAATTGTTTAGTATTACCATTATTAAAACGACTAGAATTTCCTGCAGCCAAAACAATCGCCTGTGTAGATTTACTAATCATTAAAAACTCCCTGTGTTTTGATTTTTCGTGATCATAGGCAAATTTATTTGATTATTAAACAATAATTTGTAAAAATACTTTAGATTCTTTTATCATATTGATCAATATTTTTGAAAAAAGACCCCAACTTAACAATCAATAGAGACCATGCCTCTTCATAATCATAAAATATATACTTAATAAAAAACATAATACAAATTATATATTAAGACTACAAAAGATAACATTTAAACATCGCAAAATCTTAACTATTCTGATATTTCTAAGAATAAAAAATTATAAATCTTATTGCGCTTATTGATCTTCTATTTTTTTAAACTTGATAGAACTCTAATTCCATAATCAAGTTAAATTATATATACTATTTCTTTAGTTGGAGAGATGGCTGAGTGGTCTAAAGCGGCCGCCTCGAAAGCGGCTTTTCTGAGAAACCAGAATCGTGGGTTCGAATCCCACTCTCTCCTCCATATTAAAAAAATATAAAATCTCTCTTTTTAGTAACTGCCTTGTTAGCCATAAGCGCATACTCAGACTCTGGAAACTTTTCTAGAAGAATACGATTCTTTTCATTTGCTAGATTTTTATTTTTTTGATGCATTGCCAATTTTGTTTCCATATACAATATTTTAGGCTCAAGATCTACATGAGTTAATAAAAAACGCTCGCGTAAAAACTTTATTCTATTTTGAGCAGACTTATACTTACCTTGCTGTATATAAAAATTATAAACATAAACCTCTCTATCTATAAGCCTATGTTCACAAGTATAAATTATATCTTTAATATCTTTTGCATATTTACCCACTGAATACTCAGGAACCAATAAAAATGATTTTGCAAACTCTATAGTCATTCTAGTAATAGTCTGATCTCTTTGACGATCTAAAATTTGATAAAACTTAGATAATATAGACTTATACATCGCATACTCACTCTGGCCAGGATTCAATTCTGCATACTTATAATAACAAATATCAGCCTTAGCATACTGCTTTTTCTTAAAATATAGATCTGCCAAGGTCAGTCTATAGTTAGAAATATCCTTCTTTTCTGGATATTTTTCTAATACCATTTCCAAGGCTTCTATAGCCTTAGTTTTATCATTTTTATCCAATGAGGCCACTGAATGATTTTTAAGCTCTTCAAAATTCATTTGAGCTACCTCTTTTTTTGTATCCTTAGAACAAGAAGACAGCATTACTACAACTAATACTAAAAATACAAATTTTTTTAAATCAACCATTTTATCTCCATGTATTAAGTAGATAGCATACCAACATATTCTAAAAATGTGAAAAAGGTCCAACTATTGCTACATAAAATTAGCTCTTGCTATGCTTTAGCATCTTCTTATAATAAGCGTGTTAGGAGCGATATTTATATGAAACGACAAACCCTCAGTGATATTCTTCTAGAACTTAAAATTGTTACCACTGAACAACTGGAAGAAGCCTCTAAAGAGGAAGCCAAGACAGGTAAATCTATAGGTAAAATATTACTAGAAAAAGGCGTTATAACTAAAGAACAACTTGCACAAGCTTTAGCAAAGCAAATGAATGTAACATATATAGAAAAAATTACCGAAAAAATGGCCGACCCTGAACTTTTAGGGAAAATTCCTCTAAAATTTTTACGCCAATATGTTGTTATACCAATACTCCTAGAAGGTCGAAAAACAATAGTTACCTCCGATCCTCAAGACTTAGAGCCTATAGATGACCTCTCCCTTTTAATTAAAGATATTGTAGGCCATGCAATAGCCACCAATGATACAATTATTGACGGTATCAATAAATATTATCCGCTTGAAACTCCTAAGGAAATGATAGAAGAGCTTCCTGAAGACGGTGAAATAGATCTAAGCAGCATCGAAGAAAAAGATATTTTTGAGATGGCAAATGAAGCACCAATAGTCAAACTAGTAAATAAAATCTTATACCAGGCCGTTAAAGAAGATGCCTCAGACATACACATAGAACCTTTTGAAAAAGAACTTAGAATCCGCTACCGTATCGACGGCGTCTTGTACCAAAAAGTTCTACCTCCTAAGCGTTATCAAAATGCCATTATCTCCAGGATAAAAATTATGGCTAATCTCAACATTGCAGAAAAACGACTACCTCAAGACGGCCGTATAGACATTAAAATTACAGACAAAGCCATCGATATTCGTATTTCCATACTTCCATCCAACTATGGAGAACGAGTGGCTATACGTTTATTAGATAAATCCAAAGCCGTCTTTGAACTAGAAAAATTAAACCTAAGTGAACGCGATTCTGGAATCGTTTCAAAAATAATTACCGCACCTAATGGAATCATACTAGTAACAGGACCAACAGGATCAGGTAAAACTAGCACATTGTACGCCATCCTAACCAAACTTAATCAACCAGATGTTAACATAATGACTGTTGAAGACCCTGTAGAGTACACCATTAATGGTGTCAACCAAATACAAATAAGAGAAAAAATAGGTCTAACCTTTGCTGCAGTATTAAGATCTATATTACGTCAAGATCCAGATATAATCCTTATAGGAGAAATTCGAGATAAAGAAACAGCACAGATCGCTACACAAGCTGCATTAACCGGTCACTTAGTCCTAAGTACATTACATACCAATAGCGCACCCGCAACAATAACTAGGTTAATAGACATGGATGTCGAGCCTTTTCTTATCGCTTCAACCGTAATCTGCATAATAGCTCAACGTTTAGTAAGAAAACTCTGTGAAAAATGCAAAACAACCTACTCACCAAATGAAACACTCATAAAACGACTTAGTATTAATACCAGCGGTATAACCTTCTATAAAGCTGTAGGTTGCGAAGACTGCTTGGGAACAGGATTCCGTGGACGTATAGCTATCTTTGAAGTAATGGAAATCAATGATGAAATTCGAAAACTTATTATACAACGCGCTGATGCTTCTATTATAAGACAAAAGGCTATAGAAACTGGAATGAATGTTCTATCTGCAGATGGTATCAGGCTAATGAAAGAAGGTATTACAACAATAGAAGAAGTCTTAGCTGTATCTCAGGTAGAAGACATAGATCTTAATATAGACCTGGATGTTAAGGAATAAGGGATTTTCCTTAATAGAACTTACAATAACAATAACAGTCATTGTTATTGTATATGCTATAGCTATACCAACATTATCTTATGTAAACAAAACAATGCTTAACCTTGAATTAAAAAATATTTATATATTATTTACATATCTAAAGCAAAAATCTATTACAAAAAACCAAATACATAAACTAGTATTTAATGTGAAAAAAAATTTTTATACTTATCAAATAAACGATAGAAAAGTATTAAGGAAATTACCATATAATCTAAAAATTGGGATTTTAGAAAAAAGTTTTGGACCACCATCAAAAAAAACAGGTCCTTTGAATAAGCCTGTAACATTTATCAATAATAAGGTTATCTTCTATCCAGATGGAAAAATTTCACCAGGAAGCTTATATCTCAAGTCTGGTAATAACATGGTAGCAATAACCTGTCCAATATCAAAAATCGCATATATAAGACAATATAACTAAACATTAACTAACTGAAAATTGTCCTTATTCTTGGATAATGTTCGATGAGAAGGTTCTATAAATGTTTGCTGTTGTGGCTTAGCAAAGTTAGCCTCTAACTCCTTAACCTTATTTTTATACTCTTCTTCTTTATTTTTAATTTCTTGATTTTGTTTCAAAAGAACATTCTTTTCTTTGAGAAGTATCTGTAATCGCCTTTCATTTTCTGCAAATCTCTGGCTTTCACCATGCACTTCCTCTTTAAGATTTAAAAGAGCAGACTTAAGTTTTTCATTCTCAACTTTAACTGTAAAATATGTTTGTTTTTCATTTTGTACTAATTCTTTCAACTTTTTCTTTTTTTGAATGGTATTACTAGTAAGCCTGGATAACTTACCAACATGATCCAAGATAGTATAAACATCAAGCTGAAGCTGAGGACTTTCTTTTCTAATTTTTATTAAGCCTTCACTAATTTTCTTATGTAAATCCTGTAACTCTGCAGTGGACTTACCACAAAAAAGACAGGCCTGTGTAAAAAATAAAAAACTTAACAAAACCTTATTCACTGCTTTCCTTTTTACAATAATGGTAATAAGCTTAATATTTACCATAGCCCAAAACCCAAAAAAATTTCAATAAAAATGGATTTTAAAAATTTTATAAAAAAATTATTTTTTGTAACATGGCTAGCGCTAACAACATTTCTCTTCTATCTAGCCATTAGTCCATATAAAACAAATTTCTTAACAAAAGAGGAAGTCTATTTTTCTCCAGATGATCAACCTCAACATAAACTGCTTTCATTAATCAATAACTCATCAAAAAATATTAAAATAGCTATTTATACTTTTACTAATACAAAACTAGCTAATGCTTTAATAGAAGCAAAAAATAGAGGTGTTAATATAGAAATAGTTGCAGATAAAAGCACTCTCTCTGGGAAATTTACTCAGATTAACAAGCTTGCAAGTCACAATATCCCTATACATATCTTCCCTCCAGAAGATCATCACTCACATGTACCGTTAATGCACAATAAATTTGCATTATTTGAGTCTAATAAAAAGATCCTTTGTACGGGTTCACTTAATTGGACTAAGTCTGCCTGTAAACGTAATCGAGAAAATATTATAATATTAGAAAATGATAATATTTATAGAAAATATGAACGTCAATTTAGACGGCTTCAAAAGGTATCCTCTCCTTTGAAAGTCCCTTCAAAAGAACTTTGAAATCTTCTGGAACCCTATGAGAAAATTTAAATTTCTCTCCCTCATACTCAAAAACAATCTTCCAAGAATGTAGCGCTTGTCTATCTATTAATTTTGAAGCTTCACCATATACAACATCACCTATTAAATAATGCCCTATTGCAGCAAAATGAACTCTAATTTGATGTGTTCTACCCGTAATAATTCTAGCCTCTACTAATGCCATATCCTTATAATATGCTAATACCCTATAATACGTTAAAGCATCACGACTATGGATACCTTGATGAGACATTTTATGCTTATATACAGGATTTCTACCTATAGGGAAATTTATCGAACCCTCAATAGGAGGATGTCCATTAACAACAGCTAAGTATGTCTTAGAGATTCTTCTATTTTTAAAGATCTCTGAAAGCTTCATCTTTGCCTTAATATTACGAGCTATAATCATTAATCCAGACGTTAGCTTATCAAGTCTATGCACAATCCCTGGACGCTCAGCATCCTGAAACTCTTTTAGCTCTTCAAATGAGTAAATAAGCCCAGAAGTAAGTGTTTTTGAGTTCTTACTATTAGGAGCATAATGAACCAGCAAACCTGCAGGCTTATTAATAACTGCAAAGTCTTTATGTGTAAAAATAATATCAAAATCTACCTTTTCAGGCTTAAGTTCATACTGGAACTCTTTAGGAAACAATATCTCTACTATATCACCATTTTTTACTATATTACTTACCTTAGCTATGGTTTTTTCATTAATCTTTACACAGCCTCTTTCTATACATGTTTGAAGGTAAGTTCTGGAATAATCAGAAAATTTTTGGACCAAAAACTTGTCTATACGTAAATTTTCTTCTGATGTTATTTTGACATTTTTTTCCATTGTTAAGCCCTGTATACCCTTTTAAAAATAAGCTTATTCTCTTTTATAGTATAATCTAGTACACTGAAAAACAATAGGGGTATAATGTCAGCTCATTTTCTGGGTATAAAATGATAAACAATAATATTTCAAATATAGAAGAACACATAGAGAGTATTTTGAAGAAAACCCATCCCTTGGGTGAAACTCTATGGCAAGTCCTTATTAAAGAACATCCAGCTGAAATAGCCAAACTTATAGAGCGCTTAGATGAAAAATACCAGGTACAAGTCCTGGAAAAGCTTCCACAAACTATAGCTGCTAAAACTTTTATTTTCTTATCTGATACCTCTCAAGGATATCTTATCCAAAAAATACACCTGGACACAGCCGCCCATATCCTACAAGATATACCAGTAGATAAATTAACAGACTTATTCGAAAACATGTCTGACCATGATGTAAAAAAATATCTTAATCTTTTGCAAAGCAAACAAAGAAAACTTGTTATCTCACTTCTAAGCTTTAATCCACAATCTGCTGGTGGCATCATGGATAGCGATGTACTTACTCTCCATAAAGATTTTACAATTCAAAAAAGCATAAGCCTTCTACAAAAAATACGACCTGTTAAAAAACACATAGAAACTATCTATGTAACAGATGAAAATAATCAACTTGTAGGACATGTACATATCAATGATCTTATCTTGAATAAACCAGATATGTCACTCAAAGATCTTGTTCATGAAAATGACGTTATAATAAATGTAACCGATGACCAAGAAACTGTTGCAAAAAAAATGAAACATCATGACCTTCACAGTGTACCAGTTATTGATGCTCATAATCATTTCTTAGGTATAATAACAGCCGATGACATATTCGATATTATAGAAAAAGAAGCCAGTGAAGACGTCTATAAAATATCAGGCATTAGCTACATGGCACACACCTACTTTCAAACTCCATTCTGGAAATTAATTTGGACACGAAGTCCCTGGCTGGTAGGTCTTCTAATTCTACAAAGTGCTTCCGGTATTATAATGCAAACTTATCAAAAATTTCTAGACGATAACATAACTCTCTCTTTCTTTTTAACCATGCTCATAGGTACCGGTGGTAATGCTGGAAACCAAACAGGCGCTCTAGTAATCCGTGGTCTTGTAACAGGCGAAATCAGTAGGAAAAATAGTATTAAAGTACTACTTAGAGAATTTTCTATATCGATAGTAATGGCATTTATATTATCATGCGTAGCATTTGCCAGAGTATTGACAACTCCACATACAACAATAATTCTAGGTTTAGCTATAAGTTTTTCACTCTTTGTAATCACTGTTGTTGCCATGTTCATAGGTGCTCTAATCCCTCTATTGCTAGAACGATTCAATCTTGATCCTGCTAACTCTGCACAGCCATTCCTTGCAACAATAATGGATATCATAGGTGTATTTATTTACTGCCTGATCGCATATAAAATATTAAATTTTTATAGTTAATATTATTCAACACTTGCTTTTCCTTGACACTATCGCACTGTTTCTGTAGCATTTTAGCATAATGAGAGCCGCTAGCTCAGTCGGTAGAGCAACAGCCTTTTAAGCTGTGGGTCGTAGGTTCGATTCCTACGCGGCTCACCATCTAAGGAATGTCCCCATCGTCTAGAGGCCTAGGACCCAGGACTTTCATTCCTGTAACCGGGGTTCGAATCCCCGTGGGGACGCCAAAATGTCTTTTATATAAAATCATCAGAATGTTATCAATAAGTTGAGTCTCATCTTGATAGTTTCTTAATATCAATTCGTAGAAACTCATTATGAGCAACAGCTTCACTGAAAAAACCTACCAATTCTTGACATACCCACCATGTAGTGGTAAATTTCACACCCATTAATGAAAGAAAAGAAAGATATCCTTAATCAAAGATTCAAAAAATTAAGATTTGTCATTTTACTCAAAAGACAAATCTCTCTAAACCTTCCTAGTACCATTACTTAGGAAGGTTTATAATATACCATCTACAAAGCATAAATTACACCAAGAAAACAGTCCACACATTTAACCCCTTTCCCAAAGCTAATTTAGTCCTAAATAGGGCTTTTGACTAAGCCTTATAAGCAATATACAATTAGATTACAGAAAGGATTAATATGTCTCATAGAAATTTAATATTATTAACTATAGTTGGTTTTTTTGCATTCTCTAATATAAATGCTGAAGCTAAATTTGATAATAAAACCGATAAAACACTGATTGTTCATTTTCATGTTAATAATCGTTTTAATAATATACTATCGCAACATTGGATTAAACAAAAATATTCTCCTGAATTAAAGTATAATCCTGATGGAACATCTACCCCTACAGGAAAAATCAACATTTGGCAACTTAAGGAAGGTTTTCTTTTAGATCTTTATACTGAGGGAAAAGAATGGATATCTAAAGTTGATCGAATTAAGATTTATAAGACAACCTCTAATCACTCAACAATACTTGGCGATTTTACTAGCCCTGACGTCTGTTTATTTGATGTGAGACTAAAACCTAAAAAACGTTCTGTGTTGACCTATAATGGTAAAGATCTAGATATAAAACAAGTTTAATAAGAAATAAGTCCATGGCTAAATTAAGCATTTTTAGCGTTTGCAATAAATCCTAATTAATTTATTATAAATATAAAAAAGATATTCTCAACATGATTAAACAAATATTAATATCAGAATTCAAAGCTTCAATAATATTAGCTATTCCTATAATAGTTATTACTCTGATAAAACCAGGCATATATTCATACAAAGGCTCAATAATACTATTATCTATACTTATGGGTTGTTACATAACCTATCTTAATTACATACAAACAAAAGATATAATTAATGCCTTACAATTTACTCCCTCAGACGAATATAAAGAACAATTCACTAAACAAATAATTGAATGTAATTTAAATCCTCATGATGTTAATCTTAAATATGCCTATAATGATGATGCCCTTGCCGTAATAATGTTCAACACTATTGCTATAGATCCATTCATGTTTAAAAATATTGATTCAGATCCTGAAGCTATTAAGGTTAAAACAATAGTTCAAAATTCAATATTAATTGGATTACCAGAAATTAAGAAAAATCTACTTTTAAAATTTAGTGATTCACTAACTATTCTCGCTCAACAATTTATTTTCAAGCATGAGCTAGGACATCTGATCAGTCATTATTCATTTAAAAAAATAGCTCTCATCTATTTAATAGCAACCACATCAACATTTATTGGTATCTCTACTGCTTATCTACTAGCAAGCTCAATACCTGGAGCATTAACAATATTATTAGGTATTATCACTTTTACCTTAATAGATCTTTTCCTATCCTATATCTCAAATGCTACTTTTAAATACTATGAAGAAAAAAATGCTGATAAATTCGCCTGCAAATACAGCTCTAAAGAAGAAATAAACGCAGCTGCTGATTTTTTCATAAAATATGAAGAATTAGCCAATGAATATAAAAAATCTATGTCTCTAATTTCACATATTCCACAAAGAATCTTATCAGGCCATCCAAATGGCATAGAAAGAGCTAAATACCTAAGAGAACAAATTTTAATAAAATAATAAATATAGATTAATAGTTAAGTCCCTCTTAAACTATATTTTTAATTTTCCATCTGCTTAATATAACTCTCAATTTTTTGTATTTTATCAAAATCTTTATCCCTATCCATAATCTTATACATTTCCAATAACTTCAAAAGTGATACCACTGGTACATTGAAACCTTGTATGTTAATAATAGTAGGATCATTTAATAAATAACTCATATCATGCCATTCATGATCAATGCCAGATTTTATTCTGAAATGACCCATAACTTCTATGGTACAATTATCTATTAAAAAACATCTCAATGTCGAATTAAAAACCTCTGTAGGACCTTTTAGAATTTCAACCTTATATTCTTCTAAAAGATTAGTTATTTTAATGGCGCCATCATCATCAGTAATAATATCTATATCATTAGGCTTAATATCTATACCATGTAAAGCTAAACCACAACTAGTGCCAATAACCCATCGAATATTCTGTTCCTGTAATTTTTGAGAAACTATTAATAATCCGCTTAAAATATCTTGATTTAAAACTACTAAATTTTTCATAATATTATCTTTCCTTATATAAATTTCACTTATCCATAATACACACAAGGAATCTTCTCTAGAAATATTTTTATTTTCAAAGTAGAATAATTAAGATATAAAAGTTCTAAAATTTATAGGATTATTGTGAATATTTATACAAAAGGCCTTTTGCAGATCATATTGGGTATATTAATCATAGCACTATTTGCTGGTGATATTGTTATACGCATTGCAATCTCAATATTTGGTTTATATCTAATACATAATGGTTTAAAACTACGTAACCCAAACTCTGTTGTATTCCATTACTTTAATTTTGGAGATAGATTCTCTAAATTCTAACATTTATCTTAATAAAAATTATACTATTAAGGTTATAAAAAACTAGGGAGTATTATGTATTTTAATAAAGAAAAATTTAAAGCTATGATTAAGCCTTATGCTACACAAGAAAATAGTATAAAAATAATAGGTATTATTTTTATACTCATAGGTTTATGGATAGTTGTAAGCTCTGCTGTAATATTCATAGATTTAGCAGTTTTCTCTCTAGGCCTAATTTTAACATATTCAGGACTAAAGCTAGCTAACCTAACAAATATAACAGACTATATTGATATTAAAATTGAACAAATCAGAAATAGATTCCAATAATTATTTTTGTTGATCTTTCTCATTTAACTTAACATATATAAAGTCATCTGGATATTCTCCAAAACCCTTCTTTGTTCTTGGATATATAGCCATTTGAGGGAATGATATTGAAATATTATTCTGCTTAAATAATATTAATATAGACTTTCTAATATCACTAGAGACATCCCATTTCTCTCTAGCCCTACGTGCACTTATAAAACAACGTACCTTGAACATAAAGCCGCGATCTTCTAAATTTTCAACCCTATAAATTGTTGCAGGGTTTCTCAATACCCTATGTTCTTCTTGAAGAATTTGCATAATAAGTTCTTTAACTTTTTCCGGGTCACTGTTATAAGCAATAATAATGTCTATATCAAAACCAACATGAGCCTTACTATAGGTCCAGTTGGTAATAATCTTACCCAAGATTTCTCGGTTAGGGATAATAAGCATTTGATTAAGAGCATTACGTATAGCAGTGCTTCTAGGTGATATTTTAAATACTGTACCAATTATATTATCAAATTCTATAAAACTACCTATCTCAATAGGTCTTTCAATAAGTATTAAAAACCCAGCAATTAAGTCAGCAATAAAATCTTTAGCAGAAAAACCAACACCAACCGCTACTGCTCCACTAACCCACCACATAATATCATTTAAATAAATAGCAGATAAACCAAGAACTATAGATAAATAAATAATTATATAATGAACAATACTAGCAATAGCATTACGAACACCAAAATCCATTCTTAGCACATCAAATGCTTTAACCAAGAAAAACTTTTCCATAATAGTGGATACTACAAAACCACCAGCTATAAATAGAATGAATATAATGAACTGTATAAAGCCTAATTTTTTACCTGCCACATCTAACGTCCACTTATCTTGAATAAGATCAACCATTAACTCCCAAGCTGATGTAACACCCCAAATCTTTGCTAATAATAAAACGGTAACACCAAAAAATAATAAAAATGTGAATAAAATTGTTATACCATAGTAAGTCTTAGCATAATCAAATCTTTCTACATACTCATCATCTTCCTCCGACATAAACCATACAGTTAAAAACTTACGTAATCTTCCATGAAATTCAATCAAGACATATATAGAAAAAGCCGATAATGGAATGGCATAAAGAAGATGGAATGCAAAATTAAAATAACCAACATAAGGATTAGATAATACTAATAACCCAAAAATAAATAATATCGTAGGAACATAGTATTTAGAAAAAAGTTCTTTAATCCATATCAAAGACTCAGTTTTAACTTGTAACAGCCTTAAAATATTCTCTTTGTGTATAAGAACTAAAGTTACAACTATACCCTGTAATATTATGATATAAGCGGCATAAAGAACACTAGGTAACTGTGGAGCCTTTGGTGCTAATAAATAAAATGCCTGCGCCAACGGTATAACTACCGAGCTAATATAAAAGAAAAGCTTTAATAAAGATTTATAACTTTCTTCTAAAACCTCACTAAGAAACATATAGCCATATTTTTTATTAAGTTCCTGAAAACAAATAATAAATCTTCTTGATAAGAATAACAAAATACCTATTGAGAAAAGATAAAAATAAGCTATTAGATAATCACTATCAGTGTATGAGATAAAATCACCAAATACCCCAAAAAACTGCTTAAAGTTAAACAAAATATCAAGCTGTATAAATAACCAAATAGCAAAAAGTCTATAATGCTCTAAAGTTATTTTTGTAAAGGCTGCTACTATTTTTATAACCAAACAAAAACCACCCTTGCCGCATTTTAATAAAGACTTTTCAAGTTCACGATTAGCAAAACTCAATCCCCAAAAAATCGCTAATATGAAAATACAAAATAATAATCCCAACAAAAATAAACCTATGTAATCATATATAACAAACTGTTTAAGTAGGCTTAAGATTGCATATGGATTAAAAACCTCTGGTATCCTCCAAAAAACAAACTTTATTAGATCTGCTGCATTCGATATAGAATTTATTAATTCTTTGATAGTTATCGCCTTGACTGACCTTTTCCAAATATCAAACTCTTTTCTTGTCTCAAGTTCTTTTATAATGTACTTAGCTTGAGTAATAACATCTTTTTTATAAAGAATAACTTCTGAAATTACCAATAACTGCTGTTGCGCAAGCTTGGTTGATTCCTTAAGATAATTAATAGACTCTTTTAAAGATGTTTCACTATTGGCAATAGCATCTAAATCCCCCTTAAATATAGCTTTCTCTTTTTTAAGTTTCTCTATCCTCAAGGTAAAATCTTCAATTTTTCTTGGAATCTCAGAAAGATAATTACTAATCTCTGTCCGCCTATCTTCTAAGGCATTTATACCATCATCCTCAGATTGGTTAATCTTATTAAATTCTATTAACCATTGTTCAAACAGTTCTTTTACATCCTCAGTTTGAATCTTATAACGAATCTCAACTATCTTAGAAATAACTTCTTTTAATAAAATCTTATTTTCTTCTAGGTCCTTTTCTGCGTAATAAAGATCCTTATATTTTTTTAAAAGAAGTATATGGTTATCAACAACTAAATGCTGTACCAGTAAAATTCTACCCTCTACAGATTCTTCCTTGCCTTCCTTTTTAAGTTCTTTAAGTTTAGCATCCAGATCATCTAGTAAAGTTTTTAAGTTCTTATACTCTAAATTTTTAGTATCATTAACCTTAGTAAACTGATTAATCTTATCTAAAGATTTTTGTTTTTGTTTCTCATAATCTTTTTTAGCAGTATCAACATCCTTTTGATCTACAAATAATCGTGCTTGAACTTCAGAACTAGCCTTTTTCAGACCAGCCTTCTGCATATCTAGTAGTAAAATCTCATCTGCCTTAGATTCTAGCTCTATAACAAGCTTCTCTTTATTGATTTCGTTTAACTCTTTACGCTCTAATAAAATATTAGTTGTTACTTCTAAAGTTAAAGTTTTTTCCTTTAACGCTTCTGGAGAAAGCTCTAATTCATTCTCCACTGATTGTGTAACTTTACCTTTAAGGGCATCTATTTCTTTTTGAAACGCTAATATAGAGTCTTCAGCAGTTTTCTTTTGTCTGGAAATGACATCTTTATTATAAACTTCTGTATTAATTCTGCTTGCAATAGCTGTAACTTTATCCTGTACATCACTTACATCCTTTAGAGAATAAACTAACTTAGTCTCAAGTGGATACTTACTATCTTTAAGCTCTTCTATAATTCTTTCAACTAATTTAATATAAACTTGATATGCCTCTTCTGTCTGTCTCCAAGCATCACGAATAGTTGTTAAATTTTGTTTTCTTTCATTGAGTTTAGTTTTTCGAATGTTTAATAAATCTGCATAGGACTTTCTTGCACCCTTTATTTCAAAATCTAGCTCTTCAATAGTGACTACTATCTGATTAATACGACGATCAACACTACTTTCTGCATCCGCTTTACGTTTTTTAAAATCCTCAAATCTTTCAACTAATCCAGAAAGCTGTTTCTTCCTAAAATCAACTTTACTTAAAAATGGCGTATTCCCAGAAGGTTTAGTTATATCAGTAATATCTGACAAACTAGAGGAAAGAGGACTTGTATTAAATAAAATTAAAAATATAAAAAGTAAGTTACGTATCATACTTATCTACCAAAGCTAATTATTAAAAAAAGTTAAAGCTCTAAAAGTTTGTGCATAAGGATGCCTTGTTATACACATATCTATCCATTTATCTATACGATTTTTTTCTTCTTGAGCTACAGCATCAAAAATTATCTTCAAAGATTCTACTGCTCGACTATTTGGAAAGTCAACAGATCCAAAAACCAATTTCTCAAACTGTGCAAAACAATAGCTCTCATCAAACTCAGAATAAAAACCTAAACTCTGAAGTATTTTAACTATAAATAACTTTTTAAGTAATATAAAATTTTCTTCAAAATAATCTGAAAATGCTAGAAATGAAAATGCTCGATGTAATAAATTAAAAACTTCTATACTGGGACTCTCTAACGGTAAAAAATAATACACTATCTCTAATAAACTATGTATCCAAGAAATTTCTGCACCACTATTATCCACTGGAGTCATTAAAATCTCTATTCCTTGTGCAAAATATGTCTTTAATCCTCCACTACAAAAATAAGAAATCATCATGCCAGGCCAAATACGCTCGCCCATCACTATAGGATTAGGAACAATATTAACCTTGCCTCGAACATTACTAAACACAGAAAATTTATTTTTAATTGGCAAAAACCGCTTTAAAATAAATCCATACTCTTTATTAATTTACTTAGCCTTTCTCATGGGTCCAACAAAAATACAATTAGATTGACTTTAAAAATACAAAAATGCTTTACTAGTCAACATAGTCAAAAAGGGGAAGTATGTGTAAATATTATTTAATAATCTTATTTCTTGCATTATCAACCATACATCCACAATCCTTATTAAATAAAAGCTTTCAAGACTCTAAGATACCCAATAATAGTTTTATAAACACAAATAAACAAAAATTACTGCAAATAGCTAAAAATACACGTAAATACTTAAAATCAAAAAAAGCCGCAGAAGATCCTCGTATTAATTCTCTAATATTTAAAACTAAAAATGAATATATAAAAACTACAAAAAATACCCTAGATACACTAATACATACTCTTGAAAAAAACAACTCTATATCCCTAGATCTTCTAAATAAAAATTTCAATCTAATCAAATGGAATGGAGATGCTATTAATGCAGCAATAAATAAAGTTATTATACCAGACAACAAAATAAGACTAACCAAGTACCTAGTCTTTAGAATGCAAGGAAGCAATATTAAAACACCTAAATTCCAATATGCACTTTACAGTTTACCAAAGGATGAATTTTCTCTTTCTGATCAACAAATAGAAAAAAATAAAAAATCCTTTATCCGATTCAAATATACCAAACAAGATATTATTAATGGTGTACTTGAAACACCAACCAATAAACAATTTATGGAGCCGTTAGTATGGCTTACAAGAGAAGGCTTAGAAGAGGCCATTATGCAAGGAACCACTATTGTAGAAACTCCAGATGGGAAAGAACGTATTTTTAACGTATATAAAAGCAATGACATTCCATATATAAAACAAATTAAAGATAAATATCTTCAAAAACGATACTGGTACTTTAAAGAAGTTAAAGGATTTCAAGGCTACGGCTATGACTTTAACTCAAGAATACAAATTATTCCCGAAGTGACTTTTGCAGGAGACGTAAGAAAAATTGGCATAGGAACACTAATCGCACTATCATACATAAACCCTGTCACTAAACAACAAGAAATGCGCTTAGGTATCGTAGCCGATTATGGTGGAGCCTTTGATAATAATCTTTATCAACTAGATTATTTCGTCGGCGCCTTCAACAATCGTAATGATTTTCAACAATATATAAAACAATTACCTGAAGTAACAAATGCTTATATCCTAATAAAAAAGGACGGCCAAAGCCGTCCTAATTAAACCTTTATAGCGTTACTATAAGAAGAGCTATAACAGACATCAACTTAATCAAAATATTAAGTGATGGTCCAGATGTATCCTTAAATGGATCACCAACTGTATCACCTGTAACAGCTGCTTTATGAGCAACTGAACCCTTACCACCAAAGTTACCAGCTTCTATATACTTCTTTGCATTATCCCAAGCACCACCAGCATTAGACATAAAGAGCGCCAATAGAACACCAGTTACTGTCGATCCTGCTAGAAAACCACCAAGTGCATAGACACCAGCCTTACCAAAAATAAATTTAATAAAGATCGGTGCAAAAATAGCTAATAAACCTACAGGAAGCATCTCATACAACGCAGATGTTGTACTTATAGCTATACAACGTTGATAATCAGGCTCAGCTGTGCCAGCCATAAGACCCTTAATCTCTCTAAATTGTCTACGAACTTCATCAACCATCTTCCATGCTGCATTACCAACTGATGTCATAGTAAGAGCAGAAATTAAAAATGGCATCATTCCACCCAAAAATAATCCAGATATTACTAATGGATCAACAAGATTAAGAGATTCTATGCCAGAAGCATGCGTATAAGCAGAAAACATAGCTAATGATGTTAATGCTGCAGAACCTATAGCAAAACCCTTGCCTAATGCTGCTGTCATATTACCCAAGGAATCTAACTTGTCTGTAATCTTACGAACATCAGGACCAAAGCCAGACATCTCAGAAATTCCACCAGCATTATCTGCTATTGGACCATATGCATCAACAGACATTGTAATACCTACAGTTGCAAGCATAGCAACCGCTGTTAATGCGACACCAAATAAGCCACCACAATATTTATATGCTGTAAAAATAACAATGGCTATAGAAATGATAGGTGCCACTGTAGATTGTAAACCAAGAGCTAACCCATAAATAATATTTGTTGCAGCACCAGACTCAGAAACCTTTGCAAGTTTTACAACAGGAGAACCATTCGTATAATAATCAGTAAAAAATCCTATAACTATACCTAAAAGTCCACCTAAAACGATAGCCCAAAATAAAGTAAAATCTATCCCTGTATAACTTATATAAAAATATGAACCACCTAAGAAAACAGCCATAGCAACATATGTAGCATTATGTAACATTGCACCTAAGCTAGTTCTAAAAACAAACACTGATAACAATCCAACAATAGATGCTAACAATCCTATTGCTGATAACATTAATGGTAACGTAATATGTAATAGACTTCCTGCGAACCCAACATATGCTAACTCCATGGCAGCCACAGATGAACCTATATAAGATTCAAAAATATCTGCTCCCATACCAGCTGTATCACCAACACAATCTCCAACGTTATCAGCGATAACTGCTGGATTTCTTGGATCATCTTCTGGAATATCCATTTCAACTTTACCTACCAAATCTGCTCCAACATCAGCAGCCTTAGTATAAATACCACCACCAACACGAGCAAATAAAGCTATAGAACTTGCACCAACACCAAAAGCTATAATAAGCTGACTAAAATTATATGCAGGATGTGTTAATGCAAAAAATAAAACTCCAGTTAACCCAAGAAGGCCTAAGCTTGCAACAACAAATCCCATAACAGAACCACCAAAAAATGCTGTTAAAAATGCTGTACGTTCACCACTTTGCTTAGCAGCCATTGTTGTTCTAACATTAGCAGAGGTAGCAGCATGCATACCAATATACCCAGCTAACATAGAAAGTAATGCTCCAAAAACATATGCTATCCCTACTGCTATATTTGCAACATATGATAACACTATA
Source organism: uncultured Pseudomonadota bacterium (assembly GCA_964491895.1). Lineage (GTDB taxonomy): Bacteria > Babelota > Babeliae > Babelales > UBA12411 > CAZBHK01. The sequence continues at coordinate 101,221 of CAZBHK010000005.1, forward strand.
AATGCCACTGTAATAACAACAAGTAATATAGAATACTCTTTTCGAAGAAAGGTCATTGCTCCAAGACGGATTAAGCTTGCTATGTGTGCAGCTTTTTTATCCCCAACCTGGATTCTTGATATTCCTTTAAAAAGAACTAATGTAATAGCCAAACCTAACAAAGAAATACTAGAAAATATAATTAAATACAAACCTAATTCCATATAAACTCCAAACTAATTATTAATGGATACCCCAAATATAGCTTCAAGCTTACTGCTATGAACATTTTTGTAAAGATCAATACTTTAAAATCTCTTGAAAATCACTCAGATAATGCTTTACACCAGAAACAAAATAATAATCCTCATGTCCCTTGCCTAATATTGCAATAATAGACCCTATTCTTGATTTAAAAACTGCTCTAGATATGGCTTCTTTTCTATCCAGGCACACCTCAACCGACTTACCCTTAACCACTCCAACTAAAATATCTTGTATAATTTGATTATGATCTTCAAATCTAGGATTATCGTCTGTAATAATAACTTCATCTCCATAATTAGTAGCAATAAAACCCATGATCGGTCGCTTTATCTTATCCCTATCCCCACCACATCCAAAAACTACTATTAAATGACTAGTAAGCAATCTTAATGTTTTTAAAACTGCTTCAAATGAAGATGGATTATGCGCATAGTCAACAAATGCTCTAGCACCATTTTTTAAATTATGTAACTGTAACCGACCTGGAACACTCAAAAAGGTATTTAAAGCTTTTTGAATAACATCATCTTTAATGCCAATAGTCCTTATCATCAAAACCGAAGCAACCAAGTTATATGCATTAAACTCTCCGATTAATTTCTTACAAATAAAAATGCTGTTATTTAAAGTAATTTCAAGGCCATTAATAGTTTGTATAGTAAAAATATTTGATGCTTTTTTTTGAGAAAAATCTTCAACCCTAGATGCATGCTTTGAAGCAAGTCTACCCCATTCATCATCAATATTAATAACAGCTATACCATTATTCTTAAGATAATTAAATAACTTTAACTTAGCTTCAAAATAATCCTCTAAAGAAGAATAAAAATCCATATGCTCAGAAGCTAAGTTGGTAAAACAAACAATTTCAAATTCTATCCCATAAACCCTATCTAAACTCAATGCATGTGAAGAAACCTCCATAACAACATGCGTTACTCCTTGATTTACACACTCTGCAAAAAACATATGTAAATAATCACTGCTCAATGTTGTCAAGGCAGAAGGTTCCTCATTATTAAGAATCTTATTTTTAACTGTACTTAAAATAGCTGTTTTATAATTAGCTTCTTTAAGAATATGTTCTGTTAAAAAAGCAGTAGTTGTTTTACCCTTGGTACCAGTAATCCCAATAATTTTTAACTTAGATGACGGATTATCCAATCTTTTTGAACTCAATACAGCTAACTCTTTACGTATATCCTGTGATACGGAAAATTTTATATGTGGATATTTTTGTTCAAAGCCATTCAATAATGCAAAGTCTTCTAAAATTATTTCTATTGCTCCTAAAGAAATCGCCTTATCAATATATTTAGAACCATCTTGAGCAAAGCCCTTAATAGCAATAAAGGTTGTTCCATGACCAACATGATCTGTATGACAAGTAACTGGATAAATTTTAGACAACAGCATATAACTTTCTCAAAAGTAAAACTTGTGTACTAGTCTCTATAAAACCTACTTTTTGCAATTTATTTTAAAAAAATTTTAACTTATTAATCAAATTAAGCCTAATACAAGTTATATTTTTTTAATTCTTTGCAAACTACAAGCTAAAAATATATTTCTAAATCCAAAGATACGCAAAGATTTTTATAAAATATAAAACCCTAAACAGAATGCATAAACTACAGCTATTAGAGATAAAGTTTCTTGGAGAACCAAAAGTATATATACCCTTTTTAATAATTTCACCAATAAAAATTCGTGGTATACTCAATAAAAGAAAATTTATATTTTCCTTTAATAACCTTATATAAATACACCAAAATTAAAATGGAAACCTTTAAATGAAAATTCTTGCCCTAGATATGGGAGATAAATGGGTTGGTTCTGCAATCTCAGACCCTTTAAAAATAATCTCTAAACCCTATAAAACTATCAAAATAGAAGAACTAATATCATTTATAGAAAACACTCTTAATAAAGAAAATATTGAAATCATTGTAATTGGGTACCCAAAAACGCTAAAAGGACAAGAAAGCGAACAAACAAAAAAAGTAATATTAATTAAAGATAACCTTGAAAAACAATATCCCACCATTAAGTGGGTTCTTTGGGACGAAAGACTTAGTAGTAAACGAGCACAATCAATATTAGGACGGGGCCATCTCAAAAAAGAAGATAAGGTAAAAGAACATTCCATCGCAGCAGCCTTCATTTTACAAAGCTATCTTGATTATTTGGCCATACAAAACTGACTTTTGATTAATCATTGACATCATTATTACAGGTGGAAAAATTTTTTTTACAAGCTACATAAAAATTTCTATTATAGGAAGAACTAGCGGTTTGTTAATAAAAGGAGAAGGTATGAAGTGCCCTAAATGCAAAGGGTTAATCATAAAGCAGTCTTTTTTTAATCACTTTATCAATTTCGAAGGCTGGCGATGTTTAAATTGTGGTAAAATAATTGAAAAGAAAGAAAAAACAATAAAAGATGATGCCTTCAGCACGTTTTATCAAAGACAAAAAAATAAATACAGAGACGATGACTAATATACAATGGATCTACATTTCTTAAGCATACAAGGCAGCTATCAAGACTTAGAGTTAGCTATTTTTTACAACAATAAGTGTTTAAATAAAATTAAAAAAAATAACAAAAAAGGCTCTTCTTGTCTTTTAACTGCTATAGACGAACTTTTAAATAACCTCTCTCTAAAACTTTCCAGTATTAAATTTATAGCTATAGACCAAGGACCAGGAGCATTCACATCTTTAAGGGTAACTATAACCACAGCCAATGCTTTAAGCTTTGCCACCAATATTCCATTAATTGGAATAAGTGGCCTAGAAGCCCTAGCCTACTCTGCTCTTGATAGAGTCAATGATAATGATCTTATAATCTCTATACTCAATGCATATCATGAAGATATATATTATGCAGTTTTTAAAAAGCAAAATAATCAACTTCTCTTAGTAGAAGAACCTTCTTATAAAAATATAGAAACTTTTATTAATGAACTAACTCCTAATGCTATACTTATTGGTAATGCCTTAGAAAAGATTCCAGGACATCTTTTTATAATTAATGAACCCAAAATTGCTACACCAGAAAATATCGCAATGCTTGCTTTAATAAAATGGAATAAGCAAGAAGGACTTTCTAATAAACTTTTACCTTTATATATAAAG
>CAZBHK010000006.1:0-63834 GCA_964491895.1 uncultured Pseudomonadota bacterium
TTTTATAAGTACTATATTGTCTTTTTTTTTACAAAAGCAAGGAATTAATAAAAAATACGAGTTATTCGCAAAAAGAGATTTTTGTGAATTTTGAACTTACTAACTTTGTTTTACTATTTATTAAGAATTAGACAGGTTAATGGTAAGTATAAAATATTAAATTGAAGACTCAGTTAAATTAGGGATATAATAGGGAGGATAATACAATTTTAAGAATCTCTTGCTGCTTCCTTCCGGATCTGACAAATTAAGATACATTAAAATTTACTATCCTCCACATTTTCTAATACTTGGTAGAGAGGGTGGGATTCGAACCCACGATACACCTTTCGGCATATACATGACTTCCAATCATGCGCTTTCGACCACTCAGCCACCTCTCCAAATATTACTACTTCTTTTTAGCTGTTTTACTTACAACGTTTGATTTACGTGTAGGTCTTTTTGGCTCTGACTCTTTTTTAACAGAAATAGAAATTTCTTGTTCTTTTTTAGCTGGAGTAGCTTTTGTTTTTTTGATTACTGGTGTTTCTTCTTCATCTTCAGTAATTATTTCTTCAACTGGAGTTGCAATAATTTCTTCCTTAACTTCTTCCTTTTTAGCTTTAGGTTTAGAAGTTTTTTCGATTGTTGAAGAGTATGTCTTTTTACCTTCTTCTACTTGCGTAGCCAAATAAGAAATTACAAACTCTATAGATTTTGGAGCATCATCATTGGAAGGAATGATAAAATTTATACCAGAAGGATCTGAGTTGGTATCAACCATTGCAACTATAGGTATATTCATAGCCCTAGCTTCTCTGATAGTAGCAGTTTCTTTTTTGATATCGACTACAACTATAGCAGCAGGAGGGTATACAAAATTAACTATACCGCCTACGTTCTTCTCTAACCTAGCAATCTCTTTTTGGAGAGTAGAAAGTTCTTTTTTTGTGTAATAAGAAGTAGATTTTTTCACCACATCTTTGAGATGGAGTAGTTTGGTAATAGCTTTTTTGATTTGTTGGTTATTGCTCAAGGTACCGCCGATCCATCTATTTGTCACGACAGGCATATCTAACTTTTTACCTACATTATCTATAATTTTGGATGCTGCTTTTTTAGTACCAACCCACAGTACTTGTCTTCCTTCACTAGAAACATCTTTGAGGAATTTTCCTGCTTTTTCTAGACAGAAGGCAGTTTTGGAAACGTCTATTAGATGAATTTTGTTTTTTGATCCCCAAATAAAAGGGGCCATTTTTGGTGACCATTTTGCTGTTTTATGACCAAAATGTACACCGGCTTTAACTAAATCTTTTAAATTTATCATAATTATCCTTATGGGTTATAACTGTTGTCTCTTGGGCCCTCTTTGGTAACCACCCACCAAAAGAGACAAGTCTTATTAATATACTATCAAAATTTTAGTTGAGCTCAAGTATTAGATTGCTTTGTACCTGAGATAACTACACCATCCGCAATAGTTTTGTCGTATTTTCTACCGACGAATACAGCAATGGTTGCCCAAATAGCTGTAACTACTAAAGAGAAGGCCGAACCTGTAACCATCATAGTCGAGATAGCATAATCTTTAAATAACCAATTGAAGGTGGAACCTGAGACTTTTGAAAATGTTCTACCAAAGGAGTCAGTCCATGCCTTGGCTTTAAATTTAATGTCTTTAACTGTAGGTATGTATAAAATTTCTCTAATAGGAACATTGAATCCATAATTAACTGCTCTTAGAACAACCATTACTATAGTAACAGTGATTAAAGTAGGGTTATAGGCTAAAAACATCATTAATATGGCTGAAATCAATGGGCTTATTAAAAGGCTTTTTCTTACATCAAAATATTTTAATGTAAATGTTGTGCCAAAGTATGCAAAGAATAAACCTAGTCCTTGAAAAGCAGCCGTATATAAAAAGAAGAAAGAGGACATATCAGTAATTTTTGAATTGTAATAAGTTTCTACTAGGGATAGCATTTGAAAGTCAGCTATAGCTGATATAATTTCATGAGAGAATAATAGTCCAAAAATTCCAAAGACATAAGGTTGTGTAACCATAAGTCTTATACCTTCTAGTATACCAGTTTTTTCTTCACCTTTTTGTTTTTCCATTTGGTATACAGATTCATAACCATGTAGATATTGTCCAGGTATCTTCCATTTAATATAAAGTATCGAAAGAGCTGCTAAACACATAGCTATAGCTACGAATGATATAAATAAAGGTATTATATATTGAGTATTTCTAATTTGAGGATTTTCTATAGTTAGATAACATAAAATACCGGTTAAAAGTCCTGCGACTTTAGAAACAGCAACCATTTTCCCATAGTTCTTCTTAGCATGCTGCGGGTCAGTTATAGAATTTGCAAAAGACCAAAAGGAACCAATAACAAAGATTTGGAAAAAGTCTCCATAAAGGTAAATAGCCCAACCTAGAAGTCTCCATACACTTTGTTCTGTATTAGCTAGTCCATATACTGGATGTAATAAAAAATAGGCAAAAATTAAGCTTAATATACCGTAGCTCATCATTATATAGGCGACTAGTTGATACCTTCGTAATTTGTCAACTAACTTGGAATAAAAAAACATTACCGGAGCAAGCAATATAAGGGTTAAGTATCGAGTTAAAGGTTGGTATCCTTTACCTATAAAACCTAGGAAAATAGACTGTTTTAAGGGTTTTATTATGCTAAATGCTACTATAGAAAAAAAGAAGCAGGTTGATAGTAAAACCATCTTTTTAAACTCGTTTTTATCTCTGTCTGAAACGAATGAAAGATTAGTTTTAGGCCACATCATTCTATTTGTCCTGCGCTCCATTAAAGTGTTTAAGGATTATATTCGAAGTATATGATTAGTAAGTATAAAGTCAATGAAAAAGCTCAAAAATAGAGGGTTTTTATATTTTTTTAATTTAAGGATTCCTTGCAGGATGGCCGTTTTTGCTCTAAAATTAAACCTAGCCTATATTGGAAGGATCGAATACACATGATAGAAAAAGAAGTTAATTTTTTACCCCTATTACCACTAAAAAATGTTGTTGCTTTTCCTAAGAGCATTATCCCTGTTATTGTAGGAAGGCCTATATCCATTAAAGCTGTAGAGCGAGCTTGGGCTGGCAATAAAGAGGTTTTCGTAACAGCTCAAAAATTACAGGATACAACCGTTCCAACTATTGATGATATTTTTACTTATGGTGTTCGTGCGGTTATATTGCAGGCATCTAAGTTGTCTAATGGAACATATAAAATTTTTATTGAAGGTGTTTGTAGAGCTAAATTAGAAGATTATAAAGAGGTTGATGGAGTTCTTGAGATTGCATCAAAAGATATTTTTGTAGAGCCATTAAAGCAAAAATCACAAAATGAAGCTTTATGGAGAACTTTGCATGGTTTATTTAAAGAGTATATAGATCTTAATAATAAAGTTCCGAACGATATATTAAGTGTATTTCAAGGATTGTCCGATCTTGATTATTTAGCAGATACTATTGCAGTATATATTCAATTAAAAATAGAAGAGCGTCAGAAGCTTTTGGAGATGACTGATCTTAAGCTTAGAGTTAATAAGATTATAAGTTTATTGAAAAAAGAGATAGAGATAGCAAAGACTGAGCAAAAGATACGTAAGCGTGTTCAATCTCAAGTAGAGAAACATCAAAAAGATTATTATTTGGCTGAACAAATGAGAGCCATTCAACGCGAGCTTGGTCGTGATAATATTCAAGAAGAGTTGGATGAGATTTATAAAAAAGCAAAAAAATTAAAAGTTTCAGCAGAAGCTTTAGAGAAAATAGATGTTGAGCTTAAAAAATTAGAACAGATGCAACCATCGTCACCTGAGGCTACTGTAAGTAGAAACTATGTAGATTGGTTATTGGCTCTTCCATGGAACAAAAAGAGTCTGGATACAGTTAAGCTTTCAGATGCTCAGAAACTTCTAGATGAATCGCATGCTGGTATGAAAAAAGCAAAAGAGCGTATCTTGGAATTTATTGCTACAAAAAAGTTCGCAGGTGATAAGTTGAAGAAATCTCCAATCATCTGCTTGGCTGGGCCTCCAGGTGTTGGAAAGACTTCTTTAGCTTCCTCTATAGCAAAAGCTTTAGGAAGAGAGTTTGTAAGAATATCTCTTGGCGGAATGCGTGATGAAGCAGAAATTCGTGGTCATAGAAAAACTTATATAGGCGCAATGCCTGGTAAAATTATTCAGGCAATGAAAAAAGCTAAAACAGTTAATCCGGTTATGCTTCTTGATGAAGTAGACAAGATGTCTATGGACTTTAGAGGTGATCCAGCATCAGCTCTATTAGAGGTCTTGGATCCTGAGCATAACAATACTTTTGCAGATTATTTTTTAGAAGTTGATTATGATCTTTCTAATGTTCTTTTTGTAACAACCGCAAACGTTATAGATAATGTTCCATACCCTCTTCTTGATCGTATGGAAGTTATTAATCTTGCTGGTTATACAGTGCAAGAGAAATTAGACATAGTTAAAGGCTTTGTATGGCCTAAACTTTTGAAGGAACATGCTCTTAAGAATGAAGCAATAGAAATTTCTAAAGAGATTATTTTGAAGGTTATAGAAGAGTATACAAAAGAGGCTGGTGTAAGACAGCTTGAGCGTATTCTTGCTAAGCTTATTAGAAAGAGTATAGAGATTATATTGGTTGAAGGTAAAACTTCAAAAATAACCTTGACTACTCAAAACATTGAACAGTGGCTAGGTTATCCTAAGTTCAAAAAGCCTGATAGAAAAATAGAAGATGTTATAGGTGTTACAACTGGTTTGGCATGGACAGAAGTTGGTGGTGACGTCTTAGAAATAGAGGTAACTGTTCTTAAGGGTAAAGGTTCTCTTTCTTTAACTGGACAGCTTGGTGAAGTTATGCAGGAATCAGCACAGGCGGCATTGAGTTATATTCGTTCTAGAGCTAAGGATTTTGGATTAAAAGATAATTTTTATTCAAACTGTGATATACATATTCATGTGCCAGAAGGAGCTATCCCTAAGGATGGGCCATCTGCTGGAATAACTATAACTGCAGCTCTAACCTCTGCTTTAACTAAGATAAAAGTTAAGCCAGCTATAGCTATGACTGGTGAAGTAACGCTTACAGGTAGAGTGTTGCCTGTTGGTGGATTAAAAGAAAAACTTTTAGCTGCTACACGCTTTGGAGCAACAACTGTTGTTGTCCCAAAAGAAAATAAGGATGAAATTAAAGAGTTTGAACAGGAACTAGATTCATCTTTAAAGATTGTATATGCAGATAAAATGGATGAAGTTATAAATGAGGTTTTAGTTAAGTCACCATTTAAGGTTAAGAAGAGCAAGGCTAGTTAACTCTTTTACAAGAAGATTAATTTTATCTTGCACGTTTAATGCTTCTAGATCTAACCAATTTTTTGCGTTAATGCCCATGTTGTTTGCGACATGGGCATTTCTTATTAAGAATCTTGTTTTACGTATAAGTTCTTTTTCATTATTAACTTTTATTAATCCATTAGCTGTTTCTAGTTGGTTTGCAATAAGTTTACAATTAAAGTAATGGGGGCCAATAATAGAAACCTTAGACCATACTGCTGCTTCTAAGAGATTGTGTCCACCAATAGGAATAAATGTTCCGCCTAAGCAAAAGACAGTAGTCATATTATAAAGCTTGAAAAGAATTCCAAGCCTACATACTAGTAGAATATCGACATTGTCGAGTGTTTGTTGCGCTTCTTCTTCGAGCGTGCTTGTAAAGCAATATTTTTCATCCCAGAGTATATATTTAAATTTTAAGGCTTGAATATTTTTGATTAAAATATTTTTCCAGTTAAAGTGCCGAGGTGCAAGTATGAGTTTTAAGTTGGGGGTCTCTTTTTTAAGCATTTTATAAAGTGATAAATAAATCTTGAGTTCGCCAGGGTGGATAGAACCAACAAGTATTATCGGATTGGTGTTTTTAATAAGTGTATTTTTAATAGCATTGAATTTTTCTAGAACATTTGGTGTTTTTAAATTTCCAAGCGGAACAAACTTTGCGGGATTAACTCCTAGTCGCTCAAAACGTAATTCGTCTTCAGTTGTCTGTGTGTAAAGTTTTTTAAATGTGTTGAGTAATGGTGAAATGAAAGGCTTTAAAATTTTGTATCCTGTATAAGAGCGTTTACTGATTCTTGCATTGATTGAGTATGTAGGTATTTTTTTAAAATGTGTAAGCATTAATAGGTTTGGCCATAGCTCCGCTTCCACTATTATAATGGCCTTAGGATTGATACGTTTTAGAGCAAGTAACATTGGTGGTAGTAAATCAAAGGGCATTAAACTTACATAATCAGCATTCAAATTTTCTTTTGCTATTTTCCGTCCAGTAATAGTTCCTGTTGTTACATAACATATGGCATCTGGAATATCACGTTTAATTTTTTGTATTAGGCCTTGTATGGAAAGTGCTTCACCAACGGAAACAGCATGCAACCAAAATACATTTTTGTTATCAGCTAATTTTGGAATAAATCCCATGCGTTGAATAAAATTCCCAAATGTTGGTTTGCCTCGAACTGGTCTAATACATAGGTATATAGCTATTAGAGGTAAGCCTAATATTTGTATAAGTTGATAAATAGTAAAAATTATTAATATGCCCATTGAACCACATAATGAAAAACTTTTATTTGATTATAACAGAATTTTATTAACGTTTATATATACTTAATGGGAGTTTTTCATAAGTACAGGCTACAGGCTTTTTTACATTTAATAAAAATGCCAATGTCGGAGCAACCTGAGTCATTAATACTTTACTAGTAATCTTTTGTTTTTCTAAGTATGCATGTTGATAAAAAATAAGTGGTACATGTGTATCATAATTGTAAGGGGTGTTATGATTGGTGCCTTTTGGGTAGTTAGTTATGTTGATGTACGGATGTGTTTGAATTATAAGTTGACCACTTCTTCCTTTATAAAATTGTGTCTTGAACAGAGATTCAATAGAGTTAGGCTCAAATACTTTTGCTTCAAGCTCTTTGGCTGTCCATACATTTTTGATCCAGTCTTGTTTTTGTAAAAAATCTTTTAATGTTTTATAAAATTTTTTTTCATTTTTTTTAATAAGTTTTTGGTTTAGATATATGTTCGGTTCTTTATATTTTAATACTACATTGTTTAAACCAAATTGTTCTTTTATAAGATTGTTTAGATCATTTACTAATTGTTCCGTATCTATACGTTTTGTTTTTATACCCTTGGCTGCAAGTAGTTCACTTATAGGCATTACTCCATGATCTGCACTAAGAACATAAAGTATATTTTTTTTATCAATTTGCTTTTCTATGTATTTCATAAAACCATCTATTTGATAATCTATGTAGTATAGCAAATCGATAGCCTCCATACTTTCAGGACCGTATGCATGGCCTACTTTATCAAGAGAGCTTATTGAGATGAATAGAACAATTTTTTTATCAGTTTCTTTGTTGAAATTATTATCTAGACATTTTTGTGCTAGTTCCATAAGCATAAGATTTGCTTCTGGCGTTTTCAAACATGTTTCGTAAGATAAATTAGTTTTTTCTTCATGGCTAGGTTTGCCTAATGTATATGCTTTAAATGTTGTATTAATCATTGGCGGACTAGATGAGAACTGGTAATTTCTAATATTTTCAAATTTATAGGCTTTACTATCTTCTGGATAAAATGTTTTCCATGTTAAAATATTGTCTTTTTTGAAAATGGTATTTTGATTAAAATTTCGGATCCATTGTGGTAGTTTATTAAAAAACTGTTTACTGGATGTGAAATTCCCATCTTTTTCATCTAACCAGATAGCTTTACCAAGCTTTCCTGCGAGCCCGATAGCTGCACGAGCCTTTAATGAAAGTGCAAATACTTTGTTATTTTCTAGAACAATGCTATCTGAGATTCCTGGAACCATTACATGTTTTGCAGAGTATCCATATTTTTGATTAAACACTAGAGCATTTGATGAGTTATCATAGTAGGCTTTTACAAGCTTGCCATTGTTATCCAGCCATTTATTTGCAATTATTCCATGATCTTTAGGAAGCACTCCACAGTTAATACATGTATGTCCCGTAGCTGTACCAGGTTGAGCGTGTGGAAAATATGCTTCTGTAAAAACAACACCGTTATCGATAAGTTTTTTAAGTCCATAGTTTAGGTTGGGATAGATTTTATCTATGTAATGATATGCAAATTGGTCTATGACAAATATAACTGTTAATGTAGGCGTATTTTTTGGACAAAGTGGTATTGTTAGTAAAAATAATAAACTTAATATTTTTTTCATTGTTCCCTTTTATTTCTTAATTTAAAATAAATGAGTAGCTAAGTTGAAGACTTAGTAATAAAAACGTCGTATTGCTATGTTATTAAGCCAGCCAAGAGAAGCAAGTGTGATCCATAAGTTAGTAATACCAGAGCTGAACAGAGGAAGCGGTATTCCTACAATAGGTAGTATACCTATTGCCATACCTATATTAATGCAGACAGATAATAATATGTGCATGAGTAGGCCTATTGAAATAACTTGTATTAATATATTTTGTATTTGCATTGTTATAAATAAAATTCTGATGAATAGTAATGTAAAAAGTATAATTATTAAGAGTGCTCCAAGAAAACCTAATTCTTCACAGATTACTGAAAAAATAAAGTCGGTATGATCTTCTGGTAAAAATGCTAATTTATTTTGTGTGCCTTTAAGAAAGCCTTTGCCAATCAATCCGCCAGATCCTATGGCTATTTTGGATTGCTCAATTTGGTATCTTTCTTTTCTGACCTCTCCATAACCTAAAAGAACTAATACTCGTTGTTGTTGGTATGGTTTTAAACTTTTCCATAATAATGGCGTGCATGTTAGTGATACTAAACCTGCTATAATGAAAAATTTTTTAGATAATCCAGTGAACCATAATAGAATTATTCCTGTACAAAAAACAATTAAAGCTGTTCCCAAATCTGGTTGTTTTACTATTAAAATAAAACTTAAGCTCAAAATGATTAATGAAAATAAATATTTTTTAAAGTGCATTTTTATAAATGCATTTCCAGCATGTAAATTATTACCAAAAAGGCTAAAAGAGATAAATGTTGGTAAAAATAATTTTGCAATCTCAGAAGGTGTAAATCGAAAAAAATATAATGATACCCAGCGTCGTGCACCCATGCCTATCCATCCAGATGTTAATGTATATAATAAAAGTATTAATGTACTTAAGTATGCTACATATCCAAAGCGTATAAGTAATTTAAGATCTTTAATACAAAAGAAAAAATAAATAATAAGTCCTGTAATCGTTCCAAAAATTTGTTTTTTAAAGTGATCCGAGAATGGAACTTCTGCACTGTATGTTGCACTAAATACAAATAGAAGGCCTAACCCTAATAAAATTAGAGTTAAAACAAAACTGATCCAATCAAAGTAACGAAAATATCTATGCTCTATAAACATAATAGCCTCTGTGATAGACTAATCAAAAGTGTCATTAATAAAAAGTGTTTTCTATGATTCCTTTAAAATTAGAACTAAAAAATTTTTTAAGTTATGGCGATAAAGTTCAAACTATAGATTTCAATGGATATCAACTTATTTGTCTTTCTGGTAAGAATGGCCATGGTAAATCAGCAATGCTTGATGCTATAACTTGGGCTATTTGGGGTCAGGCTCGTAAAGTTTCATTAACTGCTAAGGCAGATGAGGGGCTTTTACGCTTAGGGCAAACCAGTATGATGGTTTCTATAGAGTTCGAATTTAATAAAAATATCTATCGGGTACGTAGAGAATTCATGAAAACGTATGGGAAAAATATTATTTCGTTGGATTTTGAACTTTATAGTGGTAATAGATTTATCTCTTTAACAGATAAAACAGTTAGAGCTACAGAGAACAAGATAATTAATTTATTAGGCCTAGATTATGATACGTTTATTAATACAGCCTTTTTACGACAGGGTAATGCTAACGAGTTTTCTAAAAAAAGTCCTAAAGAACGAAAAGAAATATTAGCTAATATTTTAGGGTTATCTAAATTTGACCTACTTAAGCAAAAGGCTAGTGAGTACGTTAAAAAATTCCAAGATGAAAAAAAAATACTTACTGCTTTGGATGAACAAGCAAAACAAGAATTAATGCAAGAAGATTTTATTAAAAGTGAAATTGTAAAAAATAAAACAGTTTTTGGTCAATGTGTATTAGAATTAGATATGATTGTTAAAGAGCTAGAAAAAATAGAACAACAAAAAATGGAAGTTTTAGCCAAGAAACAAAAACAACAAATTTTAGAGAAAGAACTTTCAGAACTAAATACTAAATATTTCAATGAACAAGCTGTATTAAAAAATCTTATCTCTCAATGGAAAAATATTCATAAACAAGGTTTAGTGCTTCCAGATATATCTTCCATAGAAAAGAAAAAAACTTTAATAGCCTTAGAAGAACGAGATTTTAGAGATAGACAATATAAAATCTTAAAACTTCAAGAGACTATTCTTCAAAAAAAAGAAATTTTTCATAAATTAGAAAAAGATCTTAGATCCAATATAGAACAAGAACTTTTGAAGAAGAAAACTATCCTAGAACAAGAGCTTTTAAATTATAAAAAAATAGTTTTTATACTCGAGCATAATGAAAAAAATAAAGTAGATCTTTTCCAAAAATTAAAAACCGTGGAAATCGAACAGTCATCATTAGAAACTTTATTGAAAAATCAAGTAACTTTACAAACAAATTTTGAAAAAATTAATACTCAATTCGAGAAACGAAAAGCCTTTTATCAGAAGCTACAACATAAACATCAATCATTAAAATTATCCTTAACCGATATCCAGAATAAAAAAGATGCTTTGTGTGATAAAAATCCAGCATGTTCTTTATGCCAACAGGTACTTACTATAAGTAGAAAACAGTTTCTTCTTCAAAAACTTTCCAAGGAAGATCTTTTCTATAATTATCAACAAAAAAAAATTATTTCATTAATCACAATATTGAAAAAGATCCTTGTTGATCAGTATGAGGATATTAAACAGCTTTCTATTGATTATGATAAGTCTAAGAATTTTATAAATAAAAAAGAGGAACTTACTTCTAAAGCTGAAGAACTTAAAAAAAGTCTTAGAGAGCAAGAAAAGGCAATAATAGATGGTATTTTTCAAAAAAAAGTTATCGAGAACAGCATTAAGGAATTAGAAACTACCCTCAAAATAGAACAAGATCTTATTGAGGTTAAGTTAAAAGAAAATAAACAGTTATTGGCTAATCAAGCAGAAATTATTGACTTAGAGGAAGAAAAAAACTCTATTAAATATAGTGTTGAATCACATAATAAAATTTCTCAAGAGCTTCAAGAACTAGAAACACAACTTTTGATTCACCAATCTCTAAGAAAAGAGATCGATGAGCAACACCATAGAAAAAAATCTATAGCTTACATAATCATAGATTTAAAAAAGCTTAAAAATAAGATGTTGGAACTTGAAGAGTTAATTAAAAAAGGTCTTTTGGATAGCGAAGTAGAAATTTCATTGAATAGGCTTGTTGATGACTTGAAAATTAAGCAGCAGGCATTTATTGTTGATAAGGATCATCTTATTCGTAATGTAGGAAGCTTAGAAAATAGCCTTAAGCGCATAGAGACATTGAAGGAAGATGGAAATAAACGAAGCCAGAGAGTAATCTTTATAGATAAAGAAATAGAAGAATATACAGCCCTGATGAATATTTTTGGCAAGGATGGGATCCAAGCATTGCTTATAGAAGAATCTATTCCTGAAATTGAAGATGAAGCGAATATAATACTTTCTAGGTTAACGAATAACAGTTCCCAGATAATAATAGAATCTCTTAGAGATTTAAAAAAGGGTGGAGTTAGAGAGACGTTAGATATCAAGGTATCAGATACCTTTGGTATTCGGCCGTATGAGATGTTTTCTGGTGGCGAATCATTTAGGATAGATTTTGCATTACGTATAGCAATATCCAAGTTGCTTGCTAGAAGAGCAGGTACTGCACTTCAAACATTAATAATAGATGAAGGGTTTGGTTCGCAGGATGAAGAAGGGCTAGCAAGACTTATGGATGCAATCCATATCATAGGACATGATTTTGCATGCGTCATTGTTGTTTCTCACTTGCCCGCCTTCAAAGATAATTTTCCTGTACACTTTCAAGTGGAAAAAGTGACGAGTGGCTCAACTTTATCTGTATTGTTACGTGGTTAAAAACCACCAATTCTGAATACGCCTGTTTTGCATTTAGGGCAGTGACCCTTCATGGCCATTTTTTTATTTTTTAGTTTTACAGGTTTGGGATCAGCCATTGTTACTTTTTTACGACACTTTACGCAATAAGCAGTAATTTCTCCAGGTTTTTCTGGTTTTGCTTTTTTTACAGGCGCTGCTTTTTTAGTAGGTTTTGCTTTCTTTACAGGTTTTGCTTTTTTTACAGGCGCTGCTTTTTTAGTAGTTTTTTTCTTTGCCATACTATCTCCCCCGAACGGAAAAATTGTTAAACTTATACCTAGAGTCTACTTATATAAATCAATTAATATCAATTTATAAAATTAATTTCAGTTATTATTGGCTTATAATAAGGCTTTTTTAGCATTAACTTTATAAAATAAAGCTTTTTTTAGTCGTATAATGACGGCAATTATGACAATAATAAAAGATATGTGTATTAATAAAGATTGACGAAGATCGGAGTTGATCCAGAATGGTAATTTTTCTGAAGTAAATTCAGCTATTGGAACTCGTCTTAAGAAGACCTTTATACTTACAAGGCCCATATGAGCACCTATATTAGCATAAAGATTTTTGGTTGCAAAAAAGATTAGGTTAAGGAGCATGCCTAATAGAAAAAGGCCTAGACCAAGTTTCCATTCAGTAGTGATTAAATTAATTGGATTAACAAGATCATGTGAGGCCATAAATAATACTGATACAGTTATTATACTTATAATAGGGTTATAAAATTGTTCAAAATAGGAATATAAAACATTTCTGAAAATAGTCTCTTCATACCAGGCTAGAATAAAAACAACAAAAATGCTGAACAAAATTCCTCTCGGAATACCAAAAATCAATGAAAAGCTTAGTTCACCCCAGTTGTTAACTATGTATACATATCCACTTAAGTAAAAAATAAATAAAGCAGATATATGTAATAATGCAAAAATACAAAAGAACTTTGCAGCCTTATAAAGTGATTGTTTTTCTAGGAACATGAAGATGCTGAGATTCAATATTTTATATAGAAAGGATTTTGGATAAATAGATAAAAATAGCATAATTTGTATAATTGCCATTGTAACAAAGGCAGATTTACCAATACCTTTATTGGCTAACAAACTAAAGTCTAAGTGTACAGCTATAGGCTGTATGATTATAAACGATATATAAAGAGAAAGGACCGATAGTATTACCGGCCCTATTATTTCCCATAAACGTTTGAAGCTACGAAGAGTCATTTTTTATTAACGAACTTCAGCTCTTAGCTTTTTACCTGGTTTGAATCTAGGTACGCTTATTGCTGGTAATGTTATGCGTTCTTTAGTAGCTGGATTAATTCCTATACGAGCTGGTCTACGGGAAACCCAATAAGAACCAAAACCTGTTATAGAAACCTTTTCACCTTTTTTAAGGGTGCGTTCAACTATTCTTGTGAAAGAAGCTAACATTTTAGCAATATCTTTTTTGCTGAATGAAGTTTCTTCACTTAACGCATTTATTAAATTATTTTTATTCATAAAAGTCTCCTGAATTATTACTATAATTACTTGGTTGAACAACTGCATTAATTTAAAAGACCTTAAAATTTGCACAAATCTTTGTCAAGAAAAATTAAGAATAAAAAGTAAAAACTAAAAATATTTTTTATTAGCATTTTAAATATAAAAAAATATATATATGAGATATGTAAAACTGTTGCATTGTTACTCAAATTGTATTTATTGCGCTAACTTGCTATAGATATACATCTATTTTAGAATATGTTGCAAACGTTATTAAATCAGGCTTTTGTTGTTATTTTTTTACAAACCAGAATTTTTCAGAGGAGTATAAATGTTTATTGATACACATTGTCATCTTAATATGATGGTAAAAAAAGATTTTGATATTTTACTAATAGAGGAAAAGTTTAGGGAGATAGAGCTTGTTATTAATTCTGCCAGTAATGTAGGTATTACAAAAATTATTAATGTGGGAACTAGTTTAGTAGAGTCTATTAATTCTGTAGAAATTGCTAAACGGTTTTCTAATGTTTTTGCATCTGTTGGGATTCATC
Source organism: uncultured Pseudomonadota bacterium (assembly GCA_964491895.1). Classification (GTDB taxonomy): domain Bacteria; phylum Babelota; class Babeliae; order Babelales; family UBA12411; genus CAZBHK01. Next base: position 14,291 of record CAZBHK010000006.1, read on the forward strand.
CATGTGATGCTAAGGATGACTGGAAAAAAGATTTTGAAAAAATTAAACACCTTTCAAAAGAGAATAAAGTAGTGGCAATAGGTGAAACAGGCTTAGATTTTTATCATAAACCTTTTAATAAGCAACGACAGATAGATTGCTTTAGGGCACATATAGAATTAGCGCTTAAGCAATCTATGCCAATAATTATACATATAAGAGAAGCTGTTTATGAAACTCTTCAAGTATTAGAACAATATGCTTCCGAATTACAGGGAGTCAATCATTGCTTTCAACCACAAAAGGATATAGCAGAACAATTTATTAAGTGGGGCTTTTATTTAGGCATAGATGCACCGATTACTTATCCTAAGAATGAATATTTTCGAGAGCTTTTGAAAGATCTTCCATTAGAAAGTCTTGTTTTGGAGACTGATGCACCGTTTCTTCCACCAGTAGAATTTAGAGGCAAGCCTAATCATCCTAAATATATTCCTTTATTTGCTCAGATTATAGCTAAGATAAAAAGTATTTCTTTAGAAAAAGTTGCTGAGATAACCACACAAAATGCTTCAAAATTGTTTTTTATTAAATGATCTTCTTAAGAATTTTACAAAACCAAAATCTAAAATTAAATGTGAAAGACCACCTGTTACAAAAAAACAATAACCTAACAGTGTATGCTTGGTAAGTATACTGTTGTAATAAGAAGTTAAAAATGGAATTATTAAAGGAACCAGGATGATAAAAGAGGTTCTATGTGTAAGGTTTCTATGATTAGAAAGTATTGGGATTAGGCCTGCTAAGCTAATCACAGAAAGTACTAACCAGTTTTTATAAGTTATTGCCCATACTGTAATTAATAATAAAAAAAAATAAAAAACTTTTTGTCCTTTGCTTTTTGTGTCAATATCAGGAAAAATAGCTCCTGCTAGACATAATAGTAGCAATAATGCTATTTCACCATTATACAAGACTAACTTGATCGATAATTTTGAAAGAATATAAAAAATAATTAAAAAGGCGACTAATCCACCAGTAAGATGTCCTTTATAATTAGGCATTTTTATCCATTTTGTAATGAAGTATTAGGAAAATAAAATTTCAAAATTTCCTCGAAATTCCAGCCCTGCTTAACTAGTTCTAATGCTCCTAACTGGCATAAACCAATTTGGTGACCATAACCATTTCCATAAAATATTAAGTTGTTATCCTTTATAAGATTAAAAGAAAGACTTTTAATCTTATATTTTGTACTTTCAAGTAATGTTCTTCCTGAACAAAGTATAGATTTTTTGGTGCCTATAATTTTAACCTTGTGTATAATGCCACCTTTATCCCTGTCTATAATTTTTATATTTTTAAGTTTGCCAATATTATGTTCTTTAAGTTTTGTATGTGTTTGTAAGGTTTTCATAAATTCATCAGGATTAAATTGAGCTTTCCATTGAAAATGTTTTTTATCTTTACAAAATATACATGGTTTTTTTCTTGCAAGGTATGGCGCCTTATTAAAATTAATACTTCTCATATCTGCAGGCTTAGAACCACCACAGCATATGTCAAACATTGCTAAGGCTGGAAGCTTTTTATAAGCAATTATTGTTTTATTTGTTTCTTCTATAACATCTTTTAAGTGTATGTATGTATGGAGTCCTTTATAATTCTGATGTGTATTACTGCTCTTAATATCAAATAACTTATTTGTTTTTCTAGATTTTAAAATATGATGCATAGCATATGTTCTTGATGTAACAGCTTGTACTTTAAGCATTTCCTTAGGCCAGCTTGGATAAATTTCTGACTTTAAAACAGAAAATAAATAATCGTTCATACTAACAGTATTAATTACATATGGTGTGTTTGATTCTATATGTATTGTTAGAGAGCCATTGTATGGGGTACCATTAATTACCAAATAACTTGAAATAGGTGAAAATTCCAAAGAATTAGATATTAGACATCTGGCATTGCTATCCTCTGTTTTTATATAAAGTTTACTTTCTTTAAGGAATAGGATTATTGATGAATTTTTAATAAGAATTCTTTTAGACCCTTCTTTCGGTTGTACTAAGAATCCCTTTTCTGATTTTAGTTTAAGTGTCCAGTTTCCATCTTGCATTTCTGATGCTTTGATTAGCAAGACTCTTACTTTATTATTTAGTGTTTGATTATTTTCAAGTAAAATAGGATTATTTTTTTCTAAAAATTCGTAAGCAGATTCACCAACCTTAGTAGATGGTTTTATCTTAGCTTTGTTAGCTAGGCGATATAGAAACAGTTTACTTTTTTTAAAACTATTATTTATTTTTATTGAAACTTTTTGTTGGAAGCTGATGTGTTCTTTTGCTTGTATTGGTAAATAAAGTAGTAAACCTATAAGTATAATTTTCTTCATTGCTACACATTTTTTTATAAACCTTTTTCTTGAAGGATCTTTGAAAATTCTGCTGGAATCTTATATCTTTTATCTATTGCAATGTTAGCTAGTTTATCAGCTTTTTTATTATTTATTCTTAGTACATGTACAAAATTACATTTTAGATTATCTATAAGTGATAGAGCAATAGATTTCAATTTTGCTAACGTTTTATCTTTGACCTTATATTCACCTCTCATTTGCTTAATAAGCAGTTCTGAGTCAGAGGTTATTGTAATATTATGAGGCGGATTCTTTTTAGCGAGTTCTTTTTTTAAAAAATAGATTCCTAACGCCAGGGCCAAGTATTCTGCTTGATTATTAGTTTTTTCTCCAAGAAAGACACTTTTTGAGGCTATTTTTTTGTTATTATACTCTATATAAATACCGGCTCCAGATAATCCAGGATTACCTCTTGATGCGCCATCAATGAAAATATTCCAAGTAGAGTGAATAGATTTTGGATGGCTTGTTGTAGCTGCTAATAAAAAATTGATATTAAGCTGCTTTTCCATATAGAAAGATTAATAAATACCTTCTTTGTTAATAGGTGCTTCAAAATATAATAATCTAAAACAACTTTTGCAATGTAATAATCTACCATTTTTTATTTTTTCAAGATCTTGAGGAAGTATATGATAATAGCAATGAGAACAACTAGAATTTAATGTTATAACTATTGGATTATCTACTTTATTTTTCATCTTATCATAAGTAGATAACCAATTTGCTGGAATATCTTTGCATAGATCTACTTTTTTTGTTTCTAATTCTTTGATTGATTGATATAGCATATTAATTTTTTCTTCTAGGTCTTTAGTTATTTCTTGAGCAGCATTAGCCTTTTCTTCTAATTCTTTAGATAGTTCTAATGTGTTTTTTTCTATTGTTTCTAGTTCTTGCCAGTTTTTAACAAGGATGTCTTCTAGGTCTTGTCTTTCAATAGAAATAATAGAAAGTTCTTTTTCTAAGGCAGAATATTCTTTTGGATGGCTGAGTGTTTCTAGAAGTTTCTTTTTTGATATTTCTGTTTCGTCTATTTCTTTAATTTGTAATTCTATAGCTCTAAGATTTTTACGTTTCTCTTTTGTTTTTTCTTCATACTTAGATTTATTAGATCCTAGAGTCTCAAGAGCATCTTTGTTTTTATGAATAAGCTCATTAGTACTCAAAACCTCTGCGTCTAGTTTTTTAATTTGATTGTCCAGATCTGCTAAAGCTCTAAGTTTTTTCCATAAGGGTTGAGACATTGTTCGATCCTCTTTATAGATGGTGGGCCCACCAGGACTCGAACCTGGGACCTTTCGGTTATGAGCCGACTGCTCTAACCGACTGAGCTATGGGCCCATTTAGATAATTTGTAGTTTAAAGTAACTTTTAGTTATTGTGAAGTAAAAAATCTTTTAATCTTTGACTATAACCCCATTCATTATCATACCACCCAAATATTTTACCTAATTTACCAACTGTTTTTGTAAGTTGGCCATCTATTATACATGAGTGTGGATCACCGATGAAGTCAGATGAGACTAGCGGTTGCTCAGTATAAGACAGTATGTTTTTGAGACTACTAGTTGCTGCCTTCTTAAAGGCATTATTAATAAGATCACTTGTTATTGGTGAGGCAGCTTCAAAGGAAAAGTCAATTAATGAAACAATGGCTACAGGAATCCTTAAGGCGCTGGCATGGACTTTGCCTTCAAGATCAGGGAATATTTTTATAATGACATCCTGTGCTCCTGTTTTGGTGGGTATTATATTTAATCCAGCGGCTCTAGCTCTTCTAGGATCAGAATCTTTTATATCGAGTAGAACCTGGGTATTTGTATACGAATGGATTGTTGTCATAAGACAGTTTAATAAACCAAATTGTTCTTTTATAACTTTGACTATCGGTGCAAAGCAGTTAGTTGTACAGCTACCCATAGAAACTACATTATGTTTATTTGGAATGTATGATGAGTCATTAACTCCAGGGATTATGGTAATGTCCTCATTCTTAGCAGGGGCAGTAATTAGAACCTTTTTTGCGCCAGCTTTAATATGAAGCATTGCATCTTCTTTTTTAGTAAAGTGACCTGATGATTCGACAATCCAATCAATATTTTTCCAATGAGCGTCTTGTGGATTTGCTACAGCGATAACTTTTATTACATAATCATCAATTCTTAGTTCATTATTTGCAAATGAGACATTGCCTGGAAATGTTCGCATGATTGAATCATGCTTGAATAATAAATCTATATTGTCGGTAGAACTTGGTCCAATATTAATAACTTTAACTTTAATTTTGGAAGCTGCTTTTTTATCAAGTAATATACAACGTAAAAAAGTTTTACCAATACGCCCAAATCCATTTATTGCTATATTCATAACTACTCCTTTTTAGCGATAATAACAAAAAAAGCCACTTGTTGTCCAAGTGGCTTTTTTTAATTTATTTAGAAGTGGATTTATGCAAGTGGATTAAGTGTACTTACAACTTCTAATATTTCATTCATAGCAGACGTATCTTTATAATGTTCTGCCACAATAGAAGCTATAACAACTTTTCTTCTTGCTTCTATTTCAGCACGATTTACCAAATTAGGATCATCTAGCTTAATATTAAGAGTTTGAAGTTCAGCATATGCTTTATTAAGTGTTGTATCTTCAGAAGCTTTGTTTAAAGCAGTTTTTACTTTGAGATACTCGTAGAACTTCATCATGCTGTATGTTGCTAAAACTGTTATTATAGCAGCACTTGTTTTTGGATATTTATTCCAAAGGTGGTTATCAGCAGCAACATAAGCCCAACCTTTTTTAAAAGGTTTTACTGCACCATCTTTAGCTGATGTAGCTTTATCTTTAGTCCAACTTAAAGCGGCAGCAAGCTTATTTACTGTTAGAGCTTCAGTAGCTGTAGCTTCAGTAGCTGTAGCTTCAGTTTCTGGCTCTAAAAAAGAATCTGTATTAATTTTTGGAGTAGCAGCAAACATTTGTCCACCAATAACTGCTGTCATTGTTAATACAAAACCCGCTTTTGTTAAACTATTAATTTTTATTGTCATTTTTTTTCTCCCTCACGTTAGGAAAATATCTTTGTTATACTTACCTATTAAATCAGGCTACTACCTGTACTATACATCTTGTTACACATTCTAAAGTGCTTAGTATATTTGTCAAGTGACATCCTCACGGTAATGAATTACCGTGCATCCTAATACTGACATTAGAAACCAGTTCCTGCTTCATAGAGCCAACTTGCTTCTTCTTGTTAGAAAAAACCTTGATTGATCTCTCCACAGGCTTAACTTCGGGTTTGCCCTTCCCTAGGGACATATTCTGTCCAATTTTTAAAATATTTATATGTATTATTCATAATACATATAAATATTTTGCATAGATCACTTGGTTTTCGTTTATCAATGCAAAACTTATTTCATGAACATAAAGCATTTTTATCTTATGCAAATAATATAAAAATTATTAATATATATTATAAGTTAAACAAAATTTATCTTGTAATATATAGTCGCTTACATCACGGATTTAAAAAACTGTGGATTTCTCTCCATTTCCTAAAAAACTATTTAGAGTTGATTCATTAATTAAATTTGTATTGTTTAATATATTCTATTAACTTTTTTACTCCTTCTTTTGATATTGTTTCAGTAATTACGTAAGGTTTATATTTTTCTAAAAGACTTTTATGTATTTCAATATTTTCTACTAAGTCTCTTTTATTGAAAATATATAAAATATCTGTTTTAACATTAAGCTCTGTTAAAATCTCTTTAGCAATTTTAATTTGATCTTGCCACATAGAATCACTTATATCTACAACGTGTAAAATTAGGTTTGCATATTGTAGTTCATCTAGTGTTGATTTGAATGCATCTATTAGATGATGGGGTAGATCACTTATAAAACCTACAGTATCTGATAATAACATTTTACGATTATCTAGGATCAATGTTCGTGTAGTAGTATCTAATGTTGAAAAAAGTTTGTTTTCAGCTAATACGTTACTGTTAGTTAGCCTATTAAGTAGACTTGATTTACCGGAGTTTGTATAACCTACCAGAGCAATAAGTGGGATATTACTAGATATACGCCTTTTACGTTGTGTTTCTCGTGCTCTATCTAGAGTCTCTAGCCGCTTTTTTGATTGCTTGATTTTATTTTCATAGTAGCGTTTTAATACTTCTTTTTCTGTTTCTCCTGGACCTCTACCACCTATAAAACCTGCTTGTTGTGCTAGGTCTTTACCTCTACCAGCTAATCTAGTTTTTAGATATTCTAATTCTGCGATTTCCACCTGCGTCTTGCCTTCAGCTGTATGTGCCGAATTATAAAATATTTCTAAAATTAGGCCTGTTCTATCATAGACATCACAATTGATGGCGTTACTGATATTTCTTTCTTGTAAGGGCGTAAGTGTTGATGAGCAGATTACTTGCTCAATATCGTTTTCTTTACAGAATTCTAATAATTCTTGCGTTTTACCTTTTGTTAGGAAATGTGAAGCATCAACAAGTCTAAGCTTCCATAAAAGTACATAGTCATGATTTATTCCCAGCGTTTTAACCAGGTTTAAAAATTCTTCAAGATATTTTTCCATGTCATGAATTTTGTTACCTTGTGCGTATGTGCATAGTAACAGAGTCCTTGGATGGATGTTTTTGGTATCAATGAGATTTCTTTTTGCCATTTATTAACCTAAAAATTTTGCTATAGCTTCACTAAATTCTTTTGTAAATTTAGGGCCTTGACTAGTTATTATTTTCTCATTCTCTAGTGCCACAACACCTTTGTCAACAAAAGTCACATTAAAATTTTTCAATATGGCCTTAGCTTTAGCACTAGGGTAAACCGTTGCCTCTTTACCAGATAAGATTCCTGCTTCTACAGGGGCTATTGCTCCATAGCATATAGCCGCCACTATTTTATTATGTTCATTAAAATAGCGTACTATATTTTGGATTTTTTTGTTATTCCAGAGGTATTTTGTTGATCCAGGACCACCTGGGATGACAAGTGCGTCATATTTGAGTAAATCTTTATCACTAATTTTTTCTAGGAGTAAATTAGGTGTATGTTTATAACCATTAACGCCTACAGCAACACCGGTGGTTAAACCTGCGACATCTACAGAGTATTTCTTTGATAGGTAATCATAGGGGATATAAAATTCTTCGTCTCTATAATCTTTAGGCATTAAGATGAAAACTATTTTTTTCATAGATTTTCCTTTTTCAATCTAAGCTATCATAAGTTATCTAGTATTAAAGAGGAATGTTGCCAGCTTTATGTCTAGGCAAAATTTCAACTTTTTCTTGAGATATTTGGAGAGCTCTAATTAGATGAGATCTTGTTTTTTCTGGTTGGATTATAGCGTCTATGTATCCATATTCAGCTGCTATAAAAGGGTTGAGATATTTTGTGTTATAGTCTTCTTTTAATTTAGAAAATTCTTGAATAGAGGTTGTTTTGTGTAAAATGGTTATTGCAGCCTCTGCACCAAGGACAGCTATTTGAGCATTAGGCCATGAATATACAAAGTCGGCGCCCAAATGTTTGCTTCCCATAACAATGTATGCTCCGCCAAAAGCTTTTCTCAAAATTATTGTAATCTTGGGGACTGTCGCATGAGCATATGCATAAATTAATTTTGCACCATGTCTAATGATGCCACTATGTTCCTGTTCTATCCCTGGGAGAAATCCAGGAACATCAACAAACGAGATAATGGGGATATTAAAATTATTACATGTATTGATGAAACGAGATGCTTTGCATGAGGCATCTATATCAAGTGCTCCAGCTTTTACTGATGGTTGATTAGCTATAATTCCTATAGTATTGCCTTCTATACGAGCAAAACCTATAACAATATTTTGAGCAAATAGTTCTTGGACTTCTAGAAAGCTTTCATCGTCTACTACATCATTAATAATTTTTTTAATATCATATATTTGGTTATCTTTTGGAACTTCGATATTGGATTCAGAATAAGAAAAAGATTTTATTTTTGATAAAGATAAATAATTATTTGGTAAATAGGAAATAAGACTTTTTAATTTTTCAAAGCATTCTTCTTCAGTTTCTTCTAAGAAATGTGATAGCCCAGATTTAGAAGAATGCACCATTGCGCCACCAAGTTCTTCCTTTGTAATTTCTTGATGCATTACCTCTTTTATGACTCGTGGTCCAGTAATAAAAAGCTGACTTATTTTATTTGTTGTTAAGATAAAGTCTGTTAGTGCGGGTGAGTATACAGCTCCACCGGCACATGGTCCAAGAATGAGTGAAATTTGTGGGATTACTCCAGAGTATCTAGTATTACGAAAAAAAATATCGCCATAGCCAGCAAGAGCGTGGATTCCTTCATCTATTCTAGCACCACCTGAATCAAGTATACCAATGATAGGACAGCCAATTTTAGCTGCCATATCCATTACTTTACAAATTTTTTGTGCGTGTCGTAATCCGAGGGAGCCACCCTTAATGGTAAAATCTTGTGAGAAGATTGCAACTTCATGTCCATTAATTTGACCAAAGCCTGTTACTACTCCATCAGTTAAAAATTTTTCTTTTAAGAAGTGTGATGTAGCAAGCTGGTCAATTTCTTCAAATGTACCACTGTCTAGGATTGCTTCTATTCTTTGACGTGCAGTTTTTTTACCACTATCAATTTGTTTTTGTAATTTATCAAGACCACCACCATTGATGGCTTTTGTAATCTTTTCTTTTAACACAAAAAAATCCTATTTTAAACTAATGGACATTTGTAATATACAAAATGTATGACTAACTGCAAGTGCTTAAGAAGTAAGATAGGATAGATTTCACTAAAGAATTTAAATTAATTTATTTCTTTTATTATTATATGGTAACTTTAATGAAAATTTTAGGAAAGGGGAATGGAAGTGTTGAAAAAGTCTAATAAAGGAGAGAGCAATATTGCATGGTTCAAGTTATCTCAACTTGTTAGTAGAGGAGAGAAAGAGAAGGCATTAGGTTTATACAAGTTACTTTCTTATTCTTTAGATGATAAGGCCTATGCGTTGCAAGTGGAAGCTGATTTATTGTGGGCATTTGAAGATCAAGAAGCAATTAAGAAATATAAACAGGCTGCTTTTTTATATAAAAAAGAACAGAAAATTGTTTCAGCCACTGGTGTTTATGAACATCTTTTAGCTCTTGATCCAGATAATATTGAGTATATAGAAACGCTTATAGAATGCTATGCATCTCTTGATTGGCAAGAAAAGATGCAAGAACATTGTGATGCACTTATACAGTTATCAGAGGATGGTAAGTTTAGTAAAGAACGTCTGATTAAAGTGTTAAAGCTTGCATGTGAAACATATAAGTTTGATGACAGAAAAACATCATTTAAAAAATTTATTACTTATTTACAAAGTAAGAATGATGAAATTGCTGCATTTGCAAAGACATTTTAAGTTATAAATTTACAAACTATCTTGAGCCCAAGTGTTTCAAGATCTTTAAATATTTGAATTTTAGGTGAGATTTGTAATCTAGACTTGAGGATAAGTTTTTCACCATTTTCTAAAAAATTGATATTTATTGGGGTTTGACCTTCTCCTGTAATTTTTTTAATTTCATTACAGATATTTTCATTTATATCATTTATTTCAATATCCACTTGCGAGATAAGCTTTGTGTGATTAAAAATCTCGTCTACTGGAATTAAATTTTCTACAATTATTTTACATTTTGATGTGGCTATTTCTAAATTGCCTTTGACAAAAAAAACAGTATGTGTTTTAAGAAGATTTTCTATTTTTTTAAAAGTTTTTGGAAATACTACTAATTCACAAGGACCAGAAAAATCTTCCAAATGAACAAATGCCATTCGGTCACCTTTTTTTGTAGTGATTTCTTTATAACTTTGCATTAATCCGTACGCTGTTACTTTGATTTCTTTTGAAGGTATAGTGTTTTGATATTTTTCTAATAGTTCTGCAAAAGTTGGTAGTTGAAACCATTTCAAAGTATTTTGATGTGTCTTAAGTGGGTGTGAACTTAAATAAAATCCAGCAAGTTCCTTTTCTTTTTCTAATTTTTCTTTTTCTGTCCAATCCTCTAAAGGCTCAAATAAATAGAATTCTTTTTTATTAGATTTTTCAATGGGTTCAAATAACGAGGTTTGGCCAGTTTTCTCAAGCTCTTTTCTTTCCGTTGCTATATTAATAATTTTTTCTAATTCACTAATTTTTTGTGCTCTATTTCCAGGGAAAAGGTCCATCGCTCCAGTACTAATAAGATTTTCTATAACTCTTTTATTTACAACGCGTAAATCGATACGACTACAAAAATCTAAAATATCTAAGAAGGGCTCTTTTTTCCGTTCTTCTATAATAGATTGTAGGGCTGCTAATCCAACATTTTTTATACCTTGGAGCCCAAATAATATTTTTTTATCCTTAGTTATAAATTCTATTCCAGATTCATTAATATTTGGTGGTACTGTAGTGATTCCACAATCATTAATTTCTTGTAGATAAAGTGTTAATTTATCCGGGTTATTGGTTTCAAAAGATACTAGCGCTGCCAAAAATTCATGTGGATAATTAGCTTTTAAATATGCTGTCTGATAAGCAATAAGTGCATACGCAGTGGAATGTGATTTGTTAAAGCCGTATCCTGCAAAATATGCCATTAAGTCAAAAAGCTCTTCTGCTTTCTTCACATTAAAGCCCTTGGCTTGTGCGCCGTTAACAAAAAGTTCTTTTTGTTCTGCCATAACGTCTATTTTTTTCTTACCCATAGCTTTGCGTAGAATATCTGCTGCTCCTAACGAGTATCCAGCTATAGCTGAAGCGATCTTCATAACCTGCTCTTGGTAAACAATAACTCCATATGTCTCAGCCAGCACTGGTTCTAACTCAGGAAACATGTAAATTATTTTTTTACGGCCATGTCTACGTTCTATAAAATCATCCACCATTCCAGAGCCTAATGGTCCTGGTCGATAAAGAGCGTTTACTGCTATAAGATCTTCAAACTTATCTGGTTGTAGTTTTCGCAAAACATCCTTAATTCCATCCGACTCAAACTGGAAGACTCCATTTGTGTTACCTTTACACAGTAACTCAAAAGCTTTTGAGTCATTAAAATTTATTTCATCTAGATTAATTGAGATTCCATAATTAAGATTTATAGCTTTGAGAGTTCTATCTATAAGTGTTAAATTTTTTAGTCCTAAAAAATCCATCTTTAGAAACCCTAGTGTTTCTAGTTCAGTCATTGCGTATTGTGCAACAAGATCGGTTGTTTTAGATGGAACATAGAGAGGTAATACTTCTTCTAATGGTTCTGGAGAAATAACTATACCAGCAGCATGCTTAGAAGCATGACGAGTTATTCCTTCTAGTTTTAATGAAATATCTATTAGATGCTTAACTTGTGGGTTAGAATTGATCATTTCCTTAAGTCTAGGTTCTTGTTCAATAGCCTCATTAATTGTTATTTTGAGCTGATCTGGAATTAAATCTGTAATGGCATTAGCATCTTTAAATGGAAAACCCAAAGTTCTGGCTACATCCTTTATTACTCCCTTTGCCATCATGGTTCCAAAGGTTATTATTTGGCAAACGCAGTCATGACCATATTTTTCTCTTACGTAATTGATAACTTCTTCACGTCTTTCTATACAGAAATCTATATCTATATCAGGCATGCTTATACGTTCAGGGTTTAAGAATCTTTCAAAAAGAAGATTATATTTAATAGGATCAACGCCTGTAATGTCGACTGCCCAAGCAACTAGTGATCCTGCTGCAGATCCTCTACCTGGACCGATAGGGATTTTTTGGTCCTTTGACCATCTCATAAAATCACTTACTACTAAAAAGTATCCTACAAACCCCATCTTTATAATAAGGTTCATCTCAAGTTTTAGCCTAACATCATACTCTTCGTATAAGTCTTTTGGTATGAGGTTTTTATTTTTTAGTGATTCGAGACCTGTTTCACATAAATATTGAAAAAAAGTTTCTTCTGTATGTTCTTTAGGAACATTGTATTTAGGGAAAAAAAGTTTTCCAAACTCAAAATTGAAGTCGCAGGAATCAGCTATTTTACCGCTATTCCAAATTAGTTCTTCTCTGTCTCCAAAATGCTGTAAAAAATCCTTTTCGGTTTTTAAGTGTGCCCTACATTCTCCAAAAGAATACCTATCAGGGTTGGTAATAAGATCATGTGTGCCTACTGAGAGTAATATCTCATGTGCCTCATGATCCTCTTCTAAAATGTAATGAGCATCACCAGTAGCAATACACTGTATATTCATTTTATCTGCAAGGCTTAGTAATAGAGGATTTGCTTTTTTTTGATCTTCAAATTCTGGTGGTTGGATTTCGATAAAAAATCTATCTTGTCCAAAAACATCTAAAAACCAATTTGCTTTTTCTTCAGCTTCGACATTTTTATCGTTCATGAGAAGCCGAGTAATGTGTCCACTTAAGCAGGCAGAGGTTATAATCAAACCTTCAGAATATTTTTTTAGTGTTGCGTAATCAATTCTTGGTTTAAAATAAAAACCCTCTTTATATGCAAAGGCTAACAATTTACATAGATTTTTATAACCAGCTTTATTTTGTACTATGACAACAAGATGGAAATATTTTTCTTTAATGTCTTTTATGCTTACATCTTCGGTAAGATACATTTCACAACCAAGGATAGGTTTTATTTTAGCCTTAGAGCATTCTTGGAAGAATTTTACTGCTCCAAAAATATTACCATGATCGGACATACCAATCGCTTTCCAGTTTTGCGCTTTCGCAAAATTAACTAGATCTGGAATGCGTATTGCGCCATCCAAGAGTGAATACTCAGTATGTAAATGTAGGTGTACAAAATGTTTATCCATGTCCTACATTGTATAAGATTTTAATGAGAAGGACTACCCTGCAATATCACTGCCTCAGATTCTGTTATCCACTGATTATTTTTTATTAGATAATCTAGTTGGAACAGTGCGGTTTTTGTATTCCAGTTATGTTTTGCTCCAAAGTAGTTGTATCCATGAAATGGTATCTTGAGTTCTTTACATACCTTTTCTACAGATAAGAGATGTTCTTTTCCATCATCAAAGAATATAATCTTATTAGGTTTCAAATTATATTTTTTTAAGAAGCTTTTTAGGACTAGACCTTTCGGTTGTATGTTTGCACATAAAATTCCCTTAAATAGAACAGGGTAATTATTATTATATGGTAAAAAATCTTCTTTAAATGTAAAGTCTTCAAATTTTTGAGAAAACTCTATATCAAGCTCTTTGAGTTGCTTAAAGCGCCATTCTTCCATGTTTTCAATAACACCAAACTTTCCAGTATTCATGAAAGTTAACGCAAGGACAGTAGTTTTTCTTTTAAGGTTTTTTATAAATGATGGGACTCTCGGCTCAACCAGGTTAAATTTAACTTTTTTGAACATAAGACTATAATAATGCATTAAATTTGAGCCTAAAAGTATAGTTGGATGTAATAAAAAAAGTTTGCTCTTAAACCATGGTGAAAACATATAGGCATTAGCCAAGCTATCTTCAATTGTTATAAGTGTGTCATCTACATCAAAAAGTACTAAACTGTTTTCATCAACTGTTTCTAGTTCTTTTTCTATCTCTTTATATGAATGTAATATTGTAATGTTTGGAGAAGATTTAAGAGTTTTTGTATGCCAATACAAGCTAATAGCAAAAGCTATTAATATAATTTTTATAATACGTGATTGATTCATTTGCTTTCCATAGTCTTGATAAATTATTATGAATAAAATTATCCTAACAACAACGAAAATAAAAAGAAAGATGTGCATGGAAATTATTATATTACTCTATTTTCTAGCACTGTTTGCAGGGTTAATTATTTTGTGGATGTCTGGTAATTATTCTGTAAAGTATATAGAGGAGTTAGCACATATTTTTGAAGTGTCTACTTTTTTTCTAGGCTTTGTTTTTATGTCTATTGCTACAGGGTTACCAGAGCTTTCCATCGCTATCAACTCCTCTTTAAAAGGTGTAGCATCATTATCTGCTGGAAATATTTTTGGTTCAAACTTTGTTAATGTGGCATTAGTTTTAGGGTTGACTGCTTTTTTTACAAAAGTAATAATTGTTCCTAAAAATGAGTATAAAAATTTAAAATTAATGTTTTTTATTACGGTCTCTATTATGGGGACTGTATTTTGTCTAAAATCTTTAACAAGGATCCATGGTCTTCTTTTGATAGGCTTATACGCTTATTGCCTATTTTTTTTATGGCAATTTAGATTTTCCAAGAAAGTTACAAAGATAGAAAAAAAATCGCATGACTTTCTGTCTATAGTTATAGTTTTTTTAAAACTTTTGATAAGTATAGCCTTTTTGATTTTAGCTTCAGAAGTCTGTATTAATTCTGCTGTATCCATAGCAAAGCTTTTTTATGTACCTCTTGAGATTATAGGTGCAACTATTATAGCACTAGGTACTTCATTACCAGAACTGTCTGTAAGTTTAAATGCAATAAAAAAAAAGGATTATTCTTTAGCATTAAGCAATGTCTTTGGTTCTGACTTAGAAAATACTACGTTACTTTTAGGAATCACTGCTATTCTTTCTAAACACCCTGTAGAGATTTCGCCTTTGAGGCCACTCATACCGTTTGTTTTTTTAGCGTTTACAATAGCTGGCTATGCTGTTATGAGACGTCGTACAATTAATAGAGTGGACGGTCTTTTACTTTTATTTCTTTATCTTGTATTCATGATTTATCAATATTTTTGCATTCAAGATCGGATAGCATTTTAGTTTCATCTTTAAAATTTTTTTTCTTTCATTATTCTAATAATAGTTTTGATTATTATGGAGATAATTATGAAAAAATTATTATTTCTATTTCTACTTTCTAGTATTTGTTTCTCAGAGCCAGCTCAACAAGTTCAAGCACAAGTAAATCAAGAGGGGATGGTGCCTACAAAAAGGGTTATTTTGCATGTTAAAGGTCCATTGTTTCAAACAGATATAAGTACACAATCTTCTTCTAATAATAGTGGTGGAGTAAGGGTTGATGCTGCTTTGAGTAATAGTAGTACTCAAGGAGTAAATGTTGAGAGTAGAATAAATTCGTACATAAGTTCTATTGTTAAGGGTGGAAATGAGCTTGCTAAGAATAAGCGATATCTATTAGCTGGTGTGCTAGCTATAGTTTATACATATTTTTTTAGAGAATTGCGTAGTATGGAAAATTACCTGCATACAGGCTGGTCTAATTGGAAGCTTTATGAAGATATTTATTCGATACCTAAGAAAGAATTGATTGAAGAGTTATCATTAGAGATTCATAAACAATATTTTAATTTTTATTCTTTACATACAGACATGATGAGTAGGTTTTTGGATGATATTAGAGAAGAAAGAATAATTTTAGAAAAGTATGAGCGATTGATTAAGAAAATCTTTTTTCGAAGACTATTTTTTTTAGATAATAATATTTTAAAATCTCTTACAGTAAGGAAACAACATTTAGATTATTTCGAAAAAAACTTGTTCGAAAAGTTTTATCAAAGAAATGTTAATATGATTATAGATATGCTGAGTAAGGGTATTGAATGAAGGTTATTATTATTGGGAAAATATTTCTTTTAAAAAGTGATATAGAAAAAATTAAAAGTGTTGCTAGTATAGTTTTTCATGAACAGCAGATTAAAAACGATGATGATTTCATTCAAGTTATTGGAGATGCTGATATTGTTGTAAGCGCATTGGTTCCATATTCTGAAAAAGTACTTTCTTCTATCTCTGCTAAAAATGTAAAATTAATTTCTTTAGCTACAACAGGCTTTGATGATATAGATCTCAATTTAGCAAAAAAATATGCTCTTACTGTTTGTTATACTCCTGGCTATGCTACAGAAGCTGTGGCTGAACAAACTATAGGTTTAATGTTGGCAGCTTCAAGATTTATTTTAAAAGCAAGTTTAGATTTACATAATGGAATATTTGAACATAGTAGATATCAAGGAAAACAACTGTTAAATAAAACATTGGGAATCATTGGCAAGGGAAGAATTGGTAGTCGAGTAGGTGAGATTGCTTCTGCGATTGGAATGAAGCTTATTTATTTTGATAAGGATTCCACGCAAGCAGATTTAGAAAATCTTTTAAGAATTAGTGATGTTATCTCATTACATCTTCCACTTACAGCTAGAACAGAAAACTTTATTAGTAATAAACAGTTTTCTTTGATGAAAGAGGGAGTAATAATTGTTAATACAGCACGAGGAGAACTTATTGACGAAGATGCTCTTATAGAAAATCTTAAATCAGGTAAAATATTTGCTGCAGGTATTGATGTTTTTAAAGATTTTTCTAAAAAAGAGTTATTTTCTTTACCGAATTTAATAATTACTCCACATATTGCTTATAATACAGAAGAAGCCCTTATTCAGCGTTCTAATATTGTATCTGAAAATATTAAAAAATTTGTTGAGAAGTTTCCACAAAATGCAGTATGTATACCTTAGCTTTTAATCCTCAAAGGATTCACTTAGATTGTCTTCGGTAAAGTAGTCATAAAATTCAATGTCAGCATTTCTTGGATCTTTTGGATCTGCAGACGCTAAGATAATTGAATTGAATATTATTAGTATTGTTATAATTAGTTTTTTAATCATAAAATTTATCGTGGTTGTTGTATTCTATGATTATTTTTGGTTTTGCAAGTGTATGGACGTGGAATTTTTTTAGATTTAGTTTCATGATAAATTTTCTTTTTTTTAAGCAAGGCAGCAATAGTTTTATTTAGAGCGTAAACTTTATCAGGATCATTTGTTAAGTCTTTATTTATAGCTATTAAATATTTAGTTAAGAGTTTCATTTTTTTTGTGTTAACAATTTTTACTTCTGAATCTTTTGTCTTCCAACTTAAAGGAGAGCTGGAGGTGCTAGCAAAAATATATTCTTCTTCTTCTGGATTGCTACTGATTATTTGAATAATATGTTTTGGTTTGTATTCATCTGCTTTTTGTATTATTTCAAAACTATCATTAGAGTCTAATTCAGACCAATCAGAGGAGTCCGAATCATTTGGATTGATATGTGTTAGTGGTATTAAGCTAAATATTGATAAAAGTTTTAATATAATTAATTTTTTATTCATAAATACTCCTTTTTATTTGAACAATATAGATTATGAATATTAAAAAAATTTATAGCAATAAAAAACCCCAATGATTAACAATGGGGGTTTAAAATAAGAGGTTTTAGATATTTCTTAGTTCATGAGCTTTTTTATCGTGAAGATCATCGGTCTTCTTGATAAACTTATCAGTAATTTTTTGTAATAAGTCGGTAAGCCTTTTTGCAAAATCTTCAGAAATTAATCTCTCTTTTTCAGCTGTTCTGATTTGGTTATGATATTCTTTTCTAACATTGCGGACACCAATCCTGCAATCTTCGGTTTTTTTACCAAGCTGTTTTACCAACTCTTCTCTGCGTTCAGAACTTAACATTGGAAATTGTAAGCGAATAATAGTTCCGTCATTAACTGGTGTAACACCTAAGTCAGAATTTAGAATGGCTCTTTCAATATTATTTAGTATACCCTTGTCCCAAGGCTGTACTGTTAATAGGCGAGCATCAGCAGCTGCTATAGTGGCTAGTTCTTTTATTGTTAAAAATTGACCGTAAGCTTCTACCTTAATATCTGATAGTAGATTAGTTGAAGCTCTACCTGTCCTTATTGCTGCTAATTCCTTTTCAAAATGTGAAATTGGATATTGCATTTCTTCTTGTACTACTTTTTCAAAACTTGAATTATCACCTTCTGAAAAAACTATGACTTTCATAAAAAATCCTTATAGGTTTATTGTATAATACTTCCAAACATTTCATTATTATATGCGCTTATAAGAGCATTATGTTCTAAAAAATTAAATATACGAATCTTTACATTTTTTTCTTTGGCTAGGGTTATTGCTGTTAGATCCATAACTTTTAAATTTTTGTTTATTACTTCATCATAACTAATTGTTTTAATAAGTTCAGCAGTCTTATTAAACTTGGGATCAGAATTATAAATACCGTCTACATTAGTTATTTTCCAAACTTCAGAAGCTTCTATTTGTAAAGCTCGTAAAATAGCATTAGTATCCGTAGAGAAAAAAGGATTCCCTGTTCCACCTACGAAAATTATACAACTGTTTTCTTTTAGTGCTTCATTAATTTTAGTTTGATTAATGATTTCTATAAACTGGTTTTGTATAGCACTTAATAAACAGCATTTAATATTTTTTTTTGATAATAGGTCTCTTAATATTAATCCATTCATAAGAGTGGCTAACATTCCAACTTCATGTGCAGTTGTTTCATTAAGGCCTAAGCTTCGTCCTTGTTGAGAGCCACGGAAAAAATTACCTCCACCGATAACGATTCCTACTTTATAGGTAGAAATTATGTTTTGGATTCCAATGATAATAGAATCCAAATTATTTGTACCAGTGGAAAAAATTTCACCACTTAATTTTAGTAGAACAGTCTTTAACATTTATAATTCAAATTTTATAAAACGTTGGACACGAATATTTTCACCTATCTTGGCAATTATCTCATTAAGATAGTCTTGCATAGTAATTTTATCATTTTTAATGAACTTTTGTTTCATTAAACAAGCTGTTTCATAAAATTTATCAAGCTTACTTTCAGCTATTTTATCTAAGATATTAGCAGGTTTACCCATTGTCTTGAGTTGTTCCTTAATAATTTCTTTTTCTTTTGCCACTAGTTCAGGATCGAGGTTATTAATATCGATAGCTAATGGTTTTGCTGCGGCAATTTGTAGACAAACATCATGTGCAAATTGTTTCAATGTGTCAGTATTAGCTGAAAAATCAGTTTCACAGCGAATTTCTACAAGGACCCCTAAGTGGGCTCCTGGATGAATATAAGCTTGAATTAATCCTTCATTGGCGAGATTCTCTGCACGTTTTGTTGCAATTTTTTCACCTTTTTTACGTAGAAGGTCTATGGCCTTTTCTATATCTCCGTTGGTGTCAGTTAGTGCTTTTTTGCACTCCATCATACTGATACCGGTTTGTTCTCTTAGAGATTTTATTTGTTCTATGGTAACTTCTTTCGCCATTTTATAACTCCTGTGATATGCTGATTGGATAAAGATCTTATTGTTATTTTGCCAAAAATGATTAATTTTACAAGTAATAGCGGGCAAACTTTGACTAAAATTGATCTTAAAATTAGAATATTAAGTAAAATTTGTAAAATATAATAACCAGGAGTCCATCATGGGAGTACCAAAACGTAAAACCTCTAAGCAGAGAAGAAATCAAAGATCATCCACAAGAGGGATAATTCCAGGAGCAGTTATGGCTTGTTTGACTTGTCAGGCACCTGTAACTCCTCATCAGATTTGTAAGACATGTGGATATTATAAAGGTAGAAAAATTATTCAAACTAAAGCTGATAGAATGCAAAAACGAGGCGATGCCCTAAGAGCTAAACAAGCAAAGGTAGAAACATCTACGCAAAAGGCTAGCTAGAAAGTACGTTCATGATAGCTATAGATATTATGGGTGGAGATTTTGCTCCAGATGCTTCTCTCAAAGGGGCGTTAAAGGCAGCTCAAAAACAGGTTCCGGTCTTGTTGTCCGGTCCTAAGTTTCAACTCATAAAACTTTTAGATGATCTAGACCCATTCTGGACTAAGTATCCAATCCAATTTATAGATACTAATGAAGTTATAGAGATGGGTGAAGAGCCAGTTAGGGCAATTACACGTAAGCCTAACTCTTCTTTAGTTATGGCGGTGAAAAGTGTTAAGGCAGGAACAGCTCAAGCAGTTATATCCGCAGGAAACTCAGGAGCGTTAATGGTAGCTGCTACCTTTATATTAGGTTGTGAAGACGGAATAGAACGTCCTGCAATAATGAGCTTTCTGCCAGGTATAAAAAATCGTGTATTATCTTTAGATCTGGGTGCTAACCCAGATTGTAAGCCTTTGTATCTTAAGCAGTTTGCTTGTATGGGTTCACAATATCTTGAAAAACAAGGAGTTTTAAAACCTAGGATTGGGTTGCTTTGTAATGGTAGTGAGCCTTCAAAAGGTTCATTATTAATCAAGGATGCTCATAAGCTTTTAAAAGAATCAGAGCTTAATTTTATTGGCAATATTGAACCTATAGACATTATAAATAACTTAGTTGATATAGTAGTATGCGATGGTCTTTCCGGGAATATTTTGCTTAAGGCCATGGAGGCTACAGCTAGAATGTTTATTGAAGTTGCTAAAGAATCATCAATATTAACTAGCGAAGAGAAAAAGAAATTTATTAATCTTATTGTTAATAAAGCTAATGGTGCTTCCTATGGAGGAGCGCAACTTTTAGGTGTAAAAGGAACTGTTGTGGTTGCTCATGGAGCAGCAGATGCAAATGCCATAGAAAATGCAATTATTGTAATTTGGGAATCTATTGTTAAGCATACGCCTAAGCAGAGTAATGTAGAAAATTGTTTAGTTTGAAAGGAAGCTAGTGTTAGGTAATCAGGATAATCATTTTTTATCTGTGTTAGAAGGGCTAATAGAGTATAGAAATGCTATTTTAATAGTTGTTCTATCTCTTGCTTTAGGATTAGGTGGCTTTTATTCATATTCTTATTATAAAGAGAATATTGAAATAAAGGCACATGGTGCATTTGTTGAATGTATGCAATATTTTGATGCTAAGGTTGGTAGCGATAAATCAAAAAATCCTTCATTTGATGATACTGAAAGTTTTGATACAGCAGAGCAAAAGTGGGTTAAGGTTATAGAGATTTTTAAAGATAGTTATGAAAAACATAAAGCTTCTAGTTTAGCACCAATGTTTTTAGTATATTCGTCAGAAGCTTTAATCAATGTTGGAAAGCTTGCTGAAGCAATAGAACTTTTGGAAAAAGCTATTCCAGATATCTCTTCTCAAGAACTAAAACAATCTTATTTACTTAAACTTGCTTTAATGAAACTTGATAGTAATGATTTAATTGCAAAAGAAGAAGGTTTACAATTAGTTCATGCTTTAACTGATGAATATAATTTTGCTGACTTAGTACGTAAGATATCTAAAAAAATATCTATATCTTCTAAAATTAATTATGTACAAGATGCAGCATTATATAGACTAGGTGAATATTATTGGTATAAAAAGAATTTTAATATAGCTAAAAATTATTGGAATGATTTAGTATTAAAGTATGGTAAAGAAACATCTTCTTCATCCTCTTGGGCAGCATTGGCATCAGAAAAATTAAAATTTGTTGAAAATACATGAGCGTAAGAGTTCGATTTGCACCATCACCTACAGGTCATCTTCATATTGGAAACCTTAGGGCAGCAATATTTAATTGGTTGTTTGCTCGTCATCATGGTGGTAAGTTTTTATTAAGAATTGAAGATACTGATATTGCTCGTTCTAAGCAGGAGTATGTAGACTCTATATTAGCAAGTTTAGAATGGTTAACGCTTACTGCTGATGAAAAACCTGTTTTTCAAATGGAACGCTTATTTGAACATAAAGAAGCAGTGAAGAAACTTTTAGAACAGGGTAAAGCTTATCCTTGTTTTTGCGAGCCTAAAGAAATAAGCGAAGTAGGATTTAAGTATCCAGGCACTTGTAGAAATCTTCAATATTCAAAAGATGATTTAACAAAGCCGCATGCTATTAGATTCAGACTTCCAGAAAATAAGTCTGTTACATTTAAAGATCTTATTAGAGGAAAGATTACAGTAGATCTTGATCAGTTAGATGATTTTGTAATAGTGCGTCGTGAAGGTGTGCCTATATACAATTTTGTTGTAGTTATAGACGATATTTACATGCAAATTACTCATATTATAAGGGGAGAGGATCATATTCCTAATACGCCTAAACAGATTTTGTTATATGAAGCATTTGGAAAAATTCCACCTATTTTTGCTCATCTACCTCTTATATTGGGAAAAAGTGGAGCACCATTAAGTAAGCGCGATGCGGCAACATCTGTTACAATTTATAAAGAAGAAGGTTATTTACCAGATGCCTTATTTAATTATTTAGTAAGGCTTGGATGGGCATATGGTGATCAGGAAGTTTTTTCTAAGGAAGAGCTTGTTAAGCTTTTTAATTTAGAAAAAGTTGGTAAAAAGGGAGCTGTATTTGATACTAAAAAGTTACAGTGGCTTAATGGTGTTTATATACGTGAGTTAACCTTAACTAGTTTTTTGACTACTATAGATTCCAATTTAGCAAAACGTTTAGATGAGTCTTGGCAAGAGAAGTTAGAAATTGTTTTTAAACTTTATCAAGAACGTGCAAAAAGTGTTGTAGAGTTAGCAAATGATATTCTTGCTTTAAACGAAGTGCCACTATCCTTAGATATTACATTAATTGATAAATGGCATACCAAGCAGACACATCTTCTTATACAAGATTTTATAGAAAGATTAGAGATATTGGAACATATGAGTTATGAAGAACTTTCTAATATTGCAAAATCTATAAGTGAAGAATATGGTGCACATATTATAGAGTTAGCACAAACTATAAGACTTGCACTTTGTGGAAAAGTTCAAAGTCCAGGGATATTTGAAATGATAATGCTTTTGGGTAGAGAAAAAACTATTTTACGCTTAACAAATGTTCTTGAGTGTCTTAGGGCTTCAGAAATTTTAATGATTAGCAAAGAGGATTTATGAAGATAGGTATTATTTTCCCTGGGCAAGGCTCACAGTTTGTTGGAATGATAAAAGAACTTTATGATAAAGAACGTATTATTCAAGAATATTTTGAACAGGCATCTAGTTGTCTTAATAGAAATTTTGTTCGCCTATGTTTTGCATCCTCTGAAAAAGAATTAATGGAAACTGTTAATACTCAAACTTCTATTTTTTTGGTTAGCGCTTCCATATACAGTTTATTGAAAGATAAATATGGTATTGTACCAAGCGTTGTTGCTGGTCATAGCCTGGGTGAATATAGTGCAGTTTTTGCTGCTGGTGGCATGAATTTTGCTGATGCTATTTACCTTTTAAATAAAAGGGCTTCCTTTATGGAAGAAGCTACAATGCAACAACAAGGTGGTATGTTAGCTGTTGTTAATTTTCCAGAAGAAAAACTTTCTTTAATAGTTCAAAAATATAATCGTCCAGGTGACGAAGCAGTGGCTGAAATTGTTAACTATAACTCTTCAAAACAGTTAGTAGTTTCAGGAACATTGAATGAGATAGCAAAGGTTATGGATGATGTTAATGCAGAAGGTGGTAAGGCGATCATGCTTAAGGTAAGCGGAGCATTTCATTCTCGATTAATGCGTAATGCTGAAAAAATGTTTTCTGTCTATCTTGAAAAAGTAAATGTGCATGACCTCAAAATACCTTTGGTTAACAATGTTGAAGCAAAAGTTATTACAAGTTCAGATGATGTGAAGACATCACTAGTACGTCAGATGAGTTCTTCTGTTCTATGGTGGCAGTCAATGCAGCATTTTAAAGATTGTGACGTGATTATTGAAGTTGGACCAGGTGACAAACTTAGTAAACTTTTATTAAAACAATGGCCAGATAAAAAAATTCTTTCAGTAAATGATCAAAAAGATATAGATCAACTTATAGCCTTAGGTATAGCAATAAAATCCAATGAGTAAAACATCTTTAGTCACAGGCGGCTTAAGTGGTATAGGTAAAGCTATAACTGAAAAACTTATAGCTCGTGGCGATAAAGTATACATATTCGATTACCTTTCTAAAGAAGAACTGATCTTGCATCCATCAATAGGATATTTTCAAGTAGATATTTCTTCTGTTGATTCAATTAATAAAGGGTTTACAAAGCTTTTTGCAGAATTAAATTCAACTTTAGATATAGTTGTTAATAATGCTGGAATCTCTTTAGATGCCTTGGCCATTCGTTTATCGGAAGAACATTGGGATAAAGTGTTGGACACAAATTTAAAAGGAATGTTTTTTTGTGCTCAAAATGCAATTAAGCATATGTTGAAAAATAAGATAGGTTATATCATAAATATATCTTCAATTATTGGTCAAAGAGGAAATCCTGGACAAGTAAATTATTCTGCAAGCAAGGCTGGAGTAATCGCTTTAACAAAGACCTTGGCGTTGGAATATGGATCAAAAAATATTTTGGTTAATGCTATAGCTCCAGGTTTTATAGAAACACGCATGACAAGTAAATTATCAGAATTTGTAAAACAGAAAGTTTTAGAAAGAATAGCATTGAAAAGATTTGGTACAGCAGATGATATTGCAGATCTTGTTTTATTTTTAACATCTGGTAATGCTAATTATATTACCGGTAGTGTGATTAATGTAGATGGCGGAATAAATTGATTTTTATTGAACCTTAGCTATTATTCGTTAATAGTTATTAATTTGGGAGAAAAAATATGTCATTTCAAATAGAAGATACACAATTAAAGGTTATTGATATTATTTCACATGAATTAAATATTCCTAAAGATAATATAAAGCCTGGTACAAGCTTTAAAGACTTGGGAGCGGATTCTTTAGATATTGCTAGCATGATCATGAGCTTTGAGGACACTTTTGGTGTTGAAATCAAAGATGAAAGTGCTGAAAAAATAGTTTTGGTTCAAGATGCAATAAATCTAATTCAAGAGCATCGTACTAAATAATGTCTAATAAACACCACGTAGTTATCACCGGGATAGGCCTTATAACCCCTGTTGGAAACAATACAAAAGATACATGGACTTCTTTAGTCAACGGCAAAAGTGGGATAGAAAAAATTTCTAGCTTTGATACTGAAAGGTATAATTCTAAAGTTGCTGCATTTGTTAAGGGAGAAGAGTTTCTTCTAAATTCTATTATAACTCCAGCAAAAGCACGCAAGATGGAACGTTTTATCCAGTTATCTATGCTTGCTGCACATGAAGCAATGACAGATGCAGGATTTTCTCGAGAAGTTCCAAATAATAGAGAACATTTTGGTGCCTACTTGGGTGTAGGAATCGGAGGATTGAGTCTTATAGGTGAAAGCGCACTTCTTCTAAAAGAATTTGGACCAGGTAAGATTTCTCCATTATTTATTCCTCGTGCTATTATTAATGAGGCAGTCGCTTGGCTTACTATAGAATGGGGCTTACAAGGCCCTATGCTAACTTTCTGTAATGCTTGTGCATCAGGTACAGATGCCGTTGGTATTGCTTACAAGGCTATAGCAAACGGTGAAGCTGATTATATGCTAGCTGGTGGCACAGAAAGCTGTATTAATGAATTGTCGTATGCAGCATTTGGAAATATGCGTGCATTATCGACTTGGACTGGTGATCCAGCACAAGCCTCACGTCCATTTGATAAAGATAGAAGTGGATTTGTAATGGCTGAGGGTGCTGCTGTATTAGTCTTAGAAAGAAAAGATCTCGCCATGAAACGTGGAGCTAATATATATGCAGAAATTGTAGGTTATGGTTCTGCATCAGATGCGTTTCATGTAACAGCTATACATCCGGATGGTCGTGGCGGTGTTCAATCCATACAACGTGCCTTGAATGATGCAAAAATTAATCCTGAAGACGTTGGTTATATAAACGCTCATGGAACAGCAACTCCAATGAACGATCCAGCAGAAACAAAAATTATTAAACAGGTTTTTAAAGAGCATTCAAAGAGCTTGTTAATCAGTAGTACCAAATCAATGATAGGGCATATGCTTGGTGCAACAGGGGCGGCAGAAGCTGCATTTGTAGCATTAGCTCTTAAAAAACAAGTTATACCTCCAACTATTAACCTTCAGTCTGTAGATCCTGAATGTGATCTCAATTATGTTCCTAATACTGCACAAGAAGCCAAGATTAATTATGCCATATCTAATTCATTTGGCTTTGGTGGTGGTAATGCTGTTATAGCATTAAAAAAAATCTAAAATATCCACCCTGATTTTAACCAGATCATAGTCTCGTTAAGTGAGTTGTTGGAGGT
This sequence comes from uncultured Pseudomonadota bacterium, assembly GCA_964491895.1. Taxonomy (GTDB): domain Bacteria; phylum Babelota; class Babeliae; order Babelales; family UBA12411; genus CAZBHK01. Next base: position 40,667 of record CAZBHK010000006.1, read on the forward strand.
TCTAAATTCATACGAGATACCACCTCCCAGTAGGAGTGATGATTTCTTTTGTGGCCATTCATAGCCAAGAGTGAAGAATAATTTGTTGGTAAACACACTAGGATGTCTTGCTGCATCGATATCTAGTTGATTACTTGTTATTGTACCACGCTCTGCAGTTGTTGCTCCAGCAGATTGCATAGTACCAATTGTGTTATTCAAATTAGAATACTGTAAGACAAAACTATTTTTTGGTATTTGAAGAATTGGGTCAAGGACGGTTATTGCAGATTGATAATCAGTGCCTACAAATCCATAAGCATTATCATCCCAGTAACCAATTCTTTTTACTTTTTCTTTTTGTTTAAACCAGAAATTGTAACCTACTTCAGCAATAAAATTTTCATGATTACAACTAATCATAAATAATCCTTCAACCTGGCTGCCTGGTGTAACATTTACAGCTTGTCTAAGGATGTTAGCTGCTGGTAATACTAATGGTATATCTATTTTTCCTACAAGTGAATACTGACCCCAGTTTAATTTATTACCATTATGATCCTTAAGTCCTAGAACACGTTTTTGTTTATCTGTAAACATATATCGATAAGCTAAATCATAAATAAATGTGACATTGTCACTAGTTTTATAAAAACCATCGGCTGATACACCCATACCAAAGACGCCTCCAGCACCTAAAATAGGTTCAAATAGGTATTCACCCTTGGGAGAACTAGTTGTTGAAAAGTTTGTTAAAAATTTTAGATTCAATAGTTTTTTTATTACATGGTAGCCTAGTGCAAGGTTGACATCAGCAATACCAATCTTTTTTCTACTTTTAATTTTTCCATAAATTAGTGGCTCTTGTAGAATAAATCCGTTTTGTGTAAGCATTTCCTCACCATGGAAATAATCTTCTATTGTCTTATTTCCAGCAGTTGAACTAGTAGCGTCAACATTTAAATGAATATCTGTTTGTGTGTAGATTAGAGGTATTGATGTTTCTAGAAATAACTTTTTTTTTAAATTTGGTAATTCCTGATGATAATCTATTTCAATACCATAGGTTTTAACATTAGGCTTGAATTTAATTGTTCCTGCGAGTTTGTCTGAAGCAGTCTCATTAAATTTGATGTATCTATTATCTATATCTGTATTTCTACCAACTTGTAAACTACTTTTGTTACCAAACATAAAATATTTAGCAAGTTGATTTTTATTTTCTGAGAAGCTTATGGATGGAGTTATAGCAAAGGCGCTATTTGGTGTTGTAAGAGCTTGTGATTCTGTTGGATGTTGAAAAAAATAGTTATATAACCTAGTAAAAACATTTGAGTTTGTTTGAATATGTTGTTCCTTATCAATTTCAGTGATTTGGTTGATTGATTTTTTCCAAACCGAGTTGAAGATATTATTGTGATGCCCTTGTGGCCGTTGACTAAAATGTGTTTTGTTTGTAGCTGGCTGGATGGAAGTAAATAATAAGACTAGGATTAAAATCTTTTTTTTCATTAGCTAGCTCCTTTTCTGGATAATATACCATGTTGAAAATTTTAATCGAGCTATAAATAAAAAAAGGGCGGCTACTTTTGCAAGTAACCGCCACAAGCGTAAAGCTTGTAAAAAGAGTGGTGTTAATTAAAAGCTTACACCAACTTTAGCCCAGAACATCCAGTTTTCTAGAGCTTTTTGTGTTGAAGCAAATTCATAAGCTGCACCGGCACCTATCATAACAGGTGTATCCCAGTTGTTCCATGCCCAACCAAGACCGCCGTAAATCTTATGAGTTACTGTGCTTGGTGTTGAAGCAGGAAGTGTATCAAGATCACTATTCTTTAAGAATGGTGTTGAAGCATTTCCTGTTATAGCAGCTGTTGTGTCAATTGTGTGGCTAGCTGCAGCTATAGAAGAAGCTGAGAATACTCCATTACCGGCTGTAGCTCCAACTGAGTATGTAGCATCCCAAGGCTTATAGTTGTTTCCAGCTATACCATATGAAGATTCATTGATTAGATCACTTAGGTCAACTCTTTCTGATTCTCTAGCAAATAAGTTATAACCAGCATCAAGAGTAAAGTTACCGCTTCTGTAAGCTAATCCGAATCTAGCATCTACTTGGTTACCAGGGCGTACGCTAACTCTTCTTGTTAATACGTTAGCAGCTGGGAACACTCCTCTTACTTGGTCTTGACCAAGTAAGAAGTATTGACCCCATTTTTTGCCTTTAATACCAAGAGTTCTCTTCTCGTTATCTTTTAATAGATATCTCCAATCAAGGACTACATCTACTTCAAGACATTGTTCTTCTTTAGCCCATGCTTTGAATTTAGCATCAAGACCACCACCAAGTGCCCAGTGTCCACGGTTACCTGATTGTGCTTCCCAAGCATATTCACCATTTGGTTCTGAAGATGTAGGTATTGTTACACCAACATTGATACCAGCATGATTGTCTTCTGTTTCATAGAAGCTCCAGCCAAACAATACGTCGATATCAGCAAGGCTTGTTTTGCTCTTGTTGCCATCAAATTTAGCAGCTGTTAAACCATCTTGTTTATTGAAGTTGTTTGTATCTGTTAATACTAATGTACCGTTGAAATAGTTACGTAGATCAACTGTTGATGAGTTAGAACCAGATAAGAAGGCTAGAATTGTGCCACCACCAGTTGTACCATAATCACTATTTACAGTAGCTGTTACCAAGCTTGTAAATGTTGATTTATTACGCATCTCTTCCCAAGCGATTGGTGCACGTACTTTAAAGTACATGCCATCCATTAAGCCGTCTAAGTCTTGTTGATATACAAGATTTACACCGGCTGCTTGACGGTCAAACTTTAGGTTAATGTTACCACTGAATGGATTAGTAAATGTAACACCAATATTACCTAAGTTAGTACCAGAGAAGTTACGTATTGCTAGTGGATCATGAAGCAAGTTTCTTTTATCTATATCTACACCAGATGTATTGCCATTACCAACAACTAATTTATTCTTATCATTGAATCCAAAGTATTTTCCTATGTTCGAATCGTTTTGCGATTCTTCATAGAAACCTACTATTTCGAAAGAAGCTCCGAATTTATTGCCATCCATAGCTTTTGGATGGTGGATTTGGGTATGCCAAGTTGTGCCTTCCATGGCTAAGTTTACGCCGACTGGGCGTGTTGCCAAGAAGGTTTTATTTGTGTATGTGTCTGCTTGTGCAACACCCATCGCAAGTGATGCAACCAACAGACCCTTACCAAGTTTATTCATACAGATTTCTCCTTAAGTTTATTTACTTAATCTCTTATACACACCCTTAAAAAGGACTTATAAACATGTCTGTCTATAAGTTGTGTTAAAATATGTGATGTAGTCTCTCTTTTTTTTTACTAGAAGCGATTATTGATGAATAAACTTAGCTGATGTACTTTTAATGAGAACTACAACTGCTATTTACCGCTATTTGTTTGTGTTCTGCTGCGCAATAACCATACAGTTATCACTATTGATAAAAAGGTCGTTTGCGATAGATATTGAGAATACATGAAGCATATAGATATTTATCTTTAGAAGAATAAACAAGGAAGAGTCGACCTTTAAAATCAAATCACAGCTTAACGCTCCTTTGCAGAGAATTCAAGACTTTTATTAATTAATATTATTGTAAAGACTAAGACCTGAGCATAAAATCGTTTATATTAGAGTATTATTTATAATAAAATTGTTATAAAATATTGATTAATTTTTCAATAAGTTTGGAGAAAAAGCGTGATGTATCCAATAGCTTTGATAGTATTTTTTCAACTCATAATTGAATCTTTGCCTATAAGTAGTTCAACACACATAAAATTACTTGAGAATTTTTTAATACGTTTACCAGAAGACTTTGATCATTTTTTACATGGACCAACTATTATTGTATTAGTATTATTTTTTTATAGAGAGTGGAAGAATAGGATGTGGTGGTTTTTGCCAACAAGGTTGATATTTAGACATTCAAAAATGTTGCATTCGATAGCATTGAAAATTTTTTCTTTTGCTTTTGTTTCTAATCTCATTACAGGAATTATCTATTTTTTATTTAAATATTTTCATAACTCTTATTTAGATAATAAATTTGTTCTTATCGGTGGCCTTACAATTACATGTTTATTATTGTTTTCATTATTGTTCTTTAAAAATAGTTCTTATGAAGTTTTAACAATAAACAAGATTATAGTGCTTGGCTTCGTACAGGGATTAGCACTTATACCTGGTATTTCTCGTTTTGCTTCAACTTATGTTATTGCTCGTTTTTTAAAGCTTTCTCCAAGACGAGCATTTCAAACATCCTTTCTAATAGAATTTCCCTTATGTATAGCTGCATTTTTAAAAGGATTATTAAAACTTAATTTTCATTTGATTACAATGCCTGTTTTATTATCCATGATTATTGCTATTCCGATTTCAATTTGTGCTTTAAAATTTTCTTATATACTGGCTTTACGTAATAAGTTTTGGTTATTTAGTTGTTATATGCCAATTTTAATAGCAGTAATTTTTTTGTTTTTTTAATTATTGCAAAAATTCTGTCATTGTTTTTAATCTCAAAGTAGTGAGCCTTTTCAAGACAAGAGGAGATTATGAAATCAAAAATTATTCGTAGAAAAAATAATATTTTTTTAAAAACTTTTGTAATGCATCAGCAAGAGATAATAGCTGTTATATTATTATCAATATTAATTTTTTTTGGATTATCAATAATTTCTTTTAACGTGAATGATAATTCTTGGTTATTTTTTTCTAATAAGGGCAAGATTAGTAACTGGTGTGGTATTTTTGGTGCTAATGTTGCAGTTTCTTCTTTGTTTTTATTTGGTACTGCTATTTATACAGTGTTAGCATATTTATTTTTTATAACATATATCTTATTACGTAAACTTTCTTTTAGATCTGAATTGGATCGATTATTATCATCATTAGTATTGATAGTCTCTGTTACAACATTGATGAGTATTTCTGGTCTTGATTTTACTAATAGTTATCCAGGTGGTTTGATTGGTAATTTTTTATCTGGATATTTAATAAGTACTATTGGAAAGATTGGATCAGTGATATTACTTTATGGGTTGTTATGGGTAAGTGCAGTAATATTATTGAGGATGTCAGTGGCTACTTCATTTGTAATGCTTTATAAGGCCTTACAAATAACTATGAAACGTTTTTTAATATCTTTAATGTTTGTTATCAGAGCATTGTACAAAACTGTGAGACGTATAGTTATTTTGTTAATTAATAAGGTGTATAAGAATAATGATGTATTTATACCAGCACCAGTGATTATTGAAAAATTTGTAGAGAAAGAAGAATTTTCCTTAAGTTTGGATGATGTAGTTAATAATACACAGCGTTATGCACATAAATCTCTTTTTTTTAAGGGTTATGGCTTAAAAATAAAAAGAATCCGTAACAGTGTTTTTAGAAAAAATATTTTTAATTTAGCTGATGAGGTTCTTGAATTATATAAAAAATCAGAAGAAGTTTCTTATACATTACCAGATTTATCATTATTTAAGGTTAATAGGAAAAAAGCAGAAGAGAGAGAATTACTTGATAAGGAATGCAAGGATCGTGCTTTAAAGTTAGAGGAGAAACTTAAACATTTTGGTGTTGAAGGCAAAGTAAGTGCTATATTGCCAGGGCCTGTTGTTACAATGTTTGAATATACTCCTGAGATTGGTACTAAGATTAGTAAAATTATGGCATTAGAAGATGATCTTGCATTAGTGTTGCGAGCATTAAGTATACGTATTATTGCTCCAATTCCAGGAAGAAGCGTTGTTGGGTTTGAGATATCTAATGAAGTACGAGAAAGTGTATTCTTATCGGATATTCTTTTGAGTAAGCAGTTTCAAAATACAGATAATGTTTTACCATTAGTTTTAGGTGTAGATATTGTAGGAAGGCCTGTTATAGAAGATTTGTTAAAGATGCCACATCTTCTTGTTGCTGGTTCTACAGGATCAGGAAAATCTGTTGGTCTAAATGCTATATTGGTTAGTCTTTTATGTAGAATGTTTCCGGAAGATATGCGATTAATCTTAATAGATCCAAAGCGTTTAGAGTTTGCATCTTATAAAGATATTCCTCATTTATTATTTCCTATTATTACTGATTCTCGTAAGGTTGCGGTGGTGTTGAAGTGGGTTATTAAAGAGATGGAGTCTCGTTACGAGAGGATGGCAGCTGTAGGAGTACGAAATCTTCTTGACTATAGGATATTACATAAAGATTTGCCATTTATAGTAATTATTATAGATGAACTTGCAGATCTTATGATGGTATCTGGTAGAGAGATAGAAGTGTCTATAACGCGTATAGCACAGATGGCTAGAGCTGCTGGAATACATATGATTTTAGCTACGCAGAGACCTTCAGTAGATATTTTGACTGGTATAATTAAGGTTAATTTCCCAAGTCGGGTTAGTTTTAAAGTTTCTTCAAAGGTTGATTCTAAGACTATTTTGGATTCTATGGGAGCAGAAAAACTTTTGGGTAAGGGTGACATGCTATGCACAACTGCTAACTCTTCAGAATTGAAAAGAGTACATGGAGCATATGTTTCCGATGGTGAGATAAATAAGTTAACAGAACAGCTTAGATTACAACAGGAGACAAGTTATTTGGATTTGGATGAAATGGTTTTAGAACAATCACAGGCGAGGGCAGAAGATAATGATGATCATCTTGTTAATGAGGTTATTGATTTTGTTAAAACATTGGACGAAGTTTCTATTTCTATGCTTCAAAGAAAATATAGAATTGGATTTAATCGTTCTGCAAGATTAATAGAATCTTTAGAGATGAGAGGAGTGGTTGCTCCTTCTCAAGGAGGAAAGCCTCGTAAAGTTATAAGATAATTGCTATTATAAGCAAGAGGTTATATGTATCTTACAGATACTTTTTTACAAAATATTGAAGGAAGTAAAATAGAGTTTGGGAAATTGGCTCCAGAACTAGATATTGCCATTGATAGTCGGACTATTAAGCCAGGGCAAATCTTTTTAGCACTTATTGGTGCTAGGGTTGACGGTCATGATTTCCTACAGGATGCGCTTAATAATGGTGCATCTGCATTAATTATCCAAGAAAATAAAAAAAATCTTATTAGTACTCTTGTATTAACTGACCAGCTTGTTGTTACTGTGCCGGATACTTTAGCTGCATTAATTGCAATGGCTAAGGTTGTTAGAAAGCAGTTTACTGGAATCGTAGTAGGTATTACAGGTTCTGTTGGAAAAACAACTACAAAGGAGATGCTTAATAGTATTTTGAAAAAGGCTGGTTGTAAGAGTTATGTTTCTAAAGGTAATCAAAATAGTGATATAGGGTTAAGTCTTAATGTGATTAAATTAAGAAACTGTTATACGCATGCGGTTTTTGAGCTAGGGATTAATGAGATAGGAGAAATGTCAGTTCTTGTAGATATAGCAAGACCCAGTATTGCAGCCATTACATCCATTACGCCTGCGCATATGGAAGGTCTGGGTTCTATTGAGGGTGTTGCCAGAGAAAAATCTTTAATATTTTCTTATTTTGATCAGAATGGTGTCGCTATTATTCCCGATAATTTATTTATTCCTGATCCTTTATATAGAGTAGTAAGGTTTGGAGAAGATGGCGATGTATACGCAGATGCAATTATTTCTCGTATTGGTGGTATATCATTTGTTTTTCATTTGTTCGATCAAGAAAAAAAGGTTTTTTTAAAAAATGAAAATAGAACATTTGTTTCTAATGCATTAGTGGCTGGAATACTTGCTTATTATATGGGGTTGTCATTAGATGAGATTGTATTAGGGTTAGAAGATTTTTCTGCTGTTGAGGGTAGATTTAAAAGAAAAAAAATAAGTAATAGCTGTGAGATTATAGACGATTGTTATAATGCTAGCCCTGAGAGTATGAAGGCCTCTATTAAAACATTTGAAGAGTTGCCGGCATTGGGTGGCCCAAAGATAGCTGTTTTAGGTGATATGTTAGAGTTGGGTCAGCTTAGTGAATTTTGGCACACTAAGTTAGGTGAAATTTTGAACAAAACTAATATAGAGTATATTATCCTGGTTGGTAAGCATTCTAAGATAGTAGAAGGGATGCTTTTAGGTAAAACAGTTATTTATACAGAGGATTGGCAGAAGGCTCAGGCTGAGTTAGCAAAAATTATTAAACCAAAATCTTTTATATTATTTAAAGCATCAAATGGTATAGGGCTAAAAAACATAGTAGTATCTTTGGTGTAGAATACAGGATATTTGAAGGATCATTTTTTAGTTCTTGTGCGTTTTTAAAAAAAAGGTATAGATTACAAATACCTGGATTGAACCAAAAAAGGAGAATTTGCATGAAGTATAAAACTTCGCGTAATATACGCCAGGAACTAGCAGAAAATTTAATAGATTTACCAAATAAGATTATTCAAAATTACGAACTCACACATTTAACCCAGCTGGTATTACATTCTTTGGGACATAACGATTGTTTTAGTTTGGATAGAGCAGCATATTTTGTTGATAATCCAGACTTTGATCAATTGTTGGGAGCAGCGGGTTATCTTAAAGAAGAATGCTGTTATAGTCAAGTTGGTGATCTTTGGAAAGACCCATACAATTACAGTCAACATATGAAAAATGCTACTTTCCATAAAAAAATACAAGAAATTTTAAAAACTAGTATTAAACGTCAAAATATAGATTTTAATAATTCTAAAGACTTGAAATCTCTCGCCAATGAACTAGAGATGACAAATCCAAAATTTATTTCTTGGAATCTTAAATATGGCAACCATGGAGTTCTGATTTATGAGGCTTCTTCTGGTGAAGAACTTCTTTCTAAAGCAGTTTCTCTTTTAGCATTTTGTCCTGTGCTTGGGTAATTAGATTCGTTGTCAGCTTTAGTAACCGGATTATTTACTTTAACTTTTTTGGAAACAAAATCGATATAGTATGTTAATGCAGCGACGTAGAAGGCTAGAGATGCTATGGATTTGGTAGAGTTCCATAGATGCTCAGGTAACTGGAGTACATTTGTTAAATCCGTATCTAGAACTATATAAGCACCTGTTGCTGTTCCAAGTCTTATAAGGTTTCCCTTGGTGAAGTCACTTAGAGCGTTCTTGGTTGTTTCAGTCAATTTTATTGATTGTTCAAAAAAGGTTTTTATTGTGGCAGAAGCATCGGGGCTTAAGTTTTTTTGTTTTTCTTGAAGATAATTTAATAAAGTTACTGCATTTTCTTTATTAGTAAAATTATAAACACCTATAGCGACTAGAATTTTAAGCAGTTGCTTAGATAATTTTAAAGATTTATTTTCAGTTTTATCTTTAGGGACAACCAACTCAAATGTTTCCCCTTTAATAGCACGAGTTTTTTCTTTAGATTTGCTTTTTTCGGCATATATAGTGTTTAGGCAGAGTATTAATAGTAATAATTGTTTTTTCATTTTTCTCCTTAAGTGAATAGTATTTTTAGTGTTGGCAAATATTCAATTTCTTTACCTGTTGGTAAACTTAAGTATTTGAGCGTAGCACCTCCTCCTGTTGAGATGAAGTTAAATTTTTCATTTAAGTGAAATTTATATACAGCTGCTGTTGCATCTCCTCCTCCAGCTACAGAAAAAGCATGTGATTTACATATAGCATCCAAGATCGCCTTTGTACCAAATTCATAATTAGGATTTGTATAAATACCCATGGTTCCATTGATAAAAACAGTATGAGCATCTTCTATTTTTCTTGTAAAATGATCAATGCTATTTTGGCCTATATCTACACCCATGCCATTTTTTGGAAATTGATTATGTGGTAACCTGACAAATTGATTTGCAGATATTTCAATAATACTGTCTGTTGGTAATAATATTTTTATACCTTGATTTTTTGCTTCTTGTAAAATGTATTGAGCATCTGGTATAGCTTCTTTTTCTACTAACGAGTTTCCAACTTCTGAACCTTGTGCTTTTAGAAAGGTATATGCCATGGCACCCCCAATGATTATAGCTTTAGGCTTATTTTCTTTATGAGTTATCAGAAAATTCTTGATCATTGGGATTTTATCAAGGGTTTTATTACCACCTAGTATTAAAATAAATGGTTGTTTAGCATTTTTCTTTATTTTCTCAAGGTTTGTAAGCTCTGTCTCGATTAGTAGTCCGTAATTCCTATTGTCTTTTTTAAATTGTAGAGGAAGTAGATATAAAGATGTATCATCTCGGTGAATACATCCAAATGCATCATTGATATAAGCGTCTGCTAAGCTTGCTAGTTCTTTTGCAAAGTTTGGATCTTTGCCTTGTTCGCCATTGTAAAATCTTAAATTTTCTAGAAGTGTAATAGTTTCAACATTGGCTTGTACGTTATTCAGGTTTGGAGAGTATTGAATTTGATATCCTTGTTTTTTAAACCAAGGGAGTAATATTTTTGTGGAAAGGCTTTCGTCAAAACCTTTGGGCCGTCCGATGTGTGTGGCTAAAATTATTTTTCCTCCTTGTTGTTTGATGTAATCAATGGTTGGTAAAATAGCCTTTAGTTTATGATCTATAAGAATATTTGTTCCATCTAAGGGCACATTCAAATCAGCTCTTAGGAAAATACGTTTATCTTTTAAAATAAGATCATCTATCATTACTTTTTCTCCCTACTATTCCATGCGAAGAACTTCCGTGATATTTATTTTACTAGCTCGTTTAGCAGGAATCCAAGTAGCTAGAAAACCTAGTAACATTGTGCATATAAATACTATAATAAAAAGTTGAGGTTCTACACGTGCTGGTAGATGTGATACATAGTATACATCTGGGAGTTCTATAAATGGATAGTGTTCTAAAATAAGTCCAGTGATTGCAGCTACAAATAACCCAGTTAAGGAAGCTATAAATGTTATAAGTAGTCCCATGATTAGAAAAATAGATTGGATGTTAGAACTAGACATGCCCATAGTTTTAAAAATAGCAATATCGCGTTTTTTTTGTTGTATTTGTATGAATAGTAAAGAGATCATATTTAAGCTTGCTACTAATGTTATTAAAGCAATAATAATAAACATGACATATTTTTCTAATTTTAAAGAAGAGACGAGAGCAGGGTATAGGTCCTTCCAAGAATATACCTCTAAATTTTGTAGAGATTCTCGAAGTTTTTTAATAATTGGAGTTTCATTATCAGAGTTAAATTTTAATAATATTTGGTCTGCACCAGTTTCATCAAAAATTTTATTTAAAAATTGTAAAGAACAGAATGCGAGATTGCTATCATATTCATCGAGTCCTATATTGAATATTCCTATGACATGGAGCTTGTGTGGAGTTAAATAGATTTTTGATGCAGTCCCACCTTCTGGTACTAAGACTTTGATTGTATCGCCTATTGATAATTTCCAGGACTTGGCAATTTTATAACCAATAATAATATCATTGTTTTTCAGTAAAAATGGTTTTTTTAGATCAATAATTTTTTTTTCTAGATTGGTTACCTTGAACTCATTTATAGGGTCAATGCCTTTCATTATGAGTAAGGATTGGTTGCCATTGAACTCAAAGATGGCTTGTTTAATACTGTTTTGACTTAAAGCCTTAATATCTTTTGGAAATTTTTTTAGTAAGAAGGTTTTTAATGTTTCAAAATCTAGTTTATTACCAGGGGATTGGATAATTGCTTGTGAATTAATGCCTTGAATTTTTTCATGTATGGTTTTTTCAAAACCGTTTGTGATAATAAGAGTTAAGGTTAAAGCAAAAGTTCCAATCAATATACCTATGAAGCAGACTTTAATCATTAAAGAAATATTTTTATCTTTTTTATTGAATAGTAGATAGCTTAGTGCTAAATGTAATGGAATATTGTTCATACTTTTTTTTTAAGCGTAATTTAATTTATTATATCATAATATATATTGAACAGTTGTGAAAGAGGGGCCTTTTCGGTTATCATATTAAAATATAATATCTGGAGAATAGATGCAAAAGAGTTTATTAGTCTTATTTTTATTATTATTGCCATCTTGTTTCAAGTATCATAGGATTTTTAAAGGTGAAGTTCCTCAGGGTACTGAAAAAGAACGTAATCTAGATATCATTAATCATAATGTTAAAACGGTTTCTGTTTATGATCAATTTACAACAAAAGCAATATTCGATGTGTTATGGTTATCTGATGAAGCTAGAGACTATTATGTAGAGCTATATACTAATAAGCATGGATTAACTGATATCCTTAGTGAGGCTATGCTTCGTAGACAATTAGAAGAAAATAGACATTGGGTAACATTCTTTGTTTTATCCTATATTCCAGAAGAGGGTAATAATGTTTTGAGTGATAAAGAAGCATCCTGGTCATTTTGTTTACAATTTCTATCAGGTAAAAAGGTAACACCTTCCCAGATAAAAGAGGTTGCTCTTGCTCCAGAAATCAAGTATTTTTTTGGAAAGAAGCTTACAAGTTTTAAAACTGCTTACTTGGTAAAATTTGATGTCGAGGATGATGTTTTCTTTAAGAATGTAAGCGAAAAAAACTTTAAATTAGTGATCTCATCGGTTGATAGAGATGTTTATATATCTTGGCAGGAACAACAATCAATAAATATTAAAAAGCGTATTAACTCAAGCAAACAAGATGGAAAGTATAAACAAAATGAAAATTTCTATTGGCTCTGATCATAAAGGGTTTGAGTTGAAAAATCTTATTATAAAGACTTTTTCTAAAGAGTCTTGGCTAGATGCAGGCTGCTTAAGTCTAGAACGCTGTGATTATCCCATTTTTGCTAAAAAGGTAGTGGAATCCATATTATTTAAAAAAGCAGAGTTTGGTATTCTTATTTGTGGTTCAGGTATAGGTATGTCTATAGCGGCTAACCGCTTTAAATATATATATGCAGGGCTATGCCTTACTTCTCAGATGGCCATGGTTGCAAGGGCTGATGATAATCTTAATATTTTAGTTCTAAGTTCTGATTTTGTCTCTAAAGATGATAACCTAAAAATTGTGGAGAGCATGCTTAAGGCCTGGTCAACTAATGTGTTCAAAGGTGGTAGGTATAAAGAGCGCCTGGACATGCTAGATTCGATAGTTTAATTTATTATTTATATTGATTCATAAAATTTTTTTATCTGAAACGCTTAGAATGCGGGTATTTTCAGGAATGGTTTTCTATGTTAGGATAACAAATAATCATTTTTTACAATAAAGAAAAGGGTTTTTTAGTGGATCAACCGAAAAATAGTTGGAATAGTGATTCTGGTTATATATGGGCTATGATCGGATCTGCCGTTGGTTTTGCAAATATTTTGGGATTTAGTTCTCAGGCGTATTTGAATGGTGGTGGTGCGTTTCTTATACCGTTCTTTGTAGCTTTAATTATTTTGGGGATTCCTCTTTTGCAACTTGAAGGTATTATTGGACAAAGGTTTAGTTTGCCTTTAGTATCGGCATATGGTCGAACTATAGGTAAAAAAGGTAAGGTTTTCGGTTGGCTAGCCGTGATAGCTGTATTAACAATAGGTTCCTTTTATACTGTTATAACAGGCTGGTCTGTAGCCTATATTTATTTTTCTGCAACTAACAAGATACCCAGTAATGCTGCAGGTTTTTTTAAAAATGTATTTTTAAAAGACTCAGGGAGTCTTTTGGTTTTTGGATCATTTTCTTTTTATGTTTTTTTCTTTACTTTATTAGTTGTCGTATTTTCCTGGTACATAATTTCTCGAAATATTCAATCTGGTATAGAAAAAATGTGTACATGGTTTTTACCTATACTGAGTATATTAATGATTATGTTTGCGGTTGCTGCTTATTTCTTACCAGGTTCTTGGGAAGGGTTTAGACATTATTTAACTCCTGATTACTCCAAGCTTAAAAATGCTAAGCTTTGGTTAACCTCGTTTGGGCATGTTTTTTTTAGTTTATCCTTGGGATTAGGTATTGTGACTGGTTATGCTAGACATACAGAACAGACAACAAGTATTCCACGGGCAATGTTCTTAGTAGCATTGGGAGATACTCTTATTTCTGTAATCTCTGGATTTGCGATTTTTGGAGCGTTGGGCTACATGAGTCATCTTCAACAAATTCCATTTACAGAGATTGTGAAAGTTGACTCAATATTTGAGATAGGATTTATAGCATTTCCAACAATTATTAAAACATTCGGGCCCATTTTAGCACCAATATTTGGAGTAATTTTTTTCTTCTGTGTGTTTATTGCTGGTGTAACAGGTGTTTTTTCAATAGTAGAGAGTATAGCGGGTAATATAGAGGTAGAGTTTTCAATCTCTAGAACTATTGCAGTTACTATTTCCATGGTTATTGTGACGTTATTATCCTTATTCTTTTGTATGGGTAATGGTCAGCATATTATTGGGGCGTTAGGACCTATGGTTTTGGGTTTTAATATGCTTATAGGCGGGATAGCTGAAATTGTAGTATTTATGTATTATTCAACTATTATTGCAACGGATACCATTTGGATTAAAAATTCACATAAAAAGTTTTCTTATTTATCGTTACGATACCTAGTACCTGTAATACTGCTAATAATTTTTTGTTATTCATTCATAGAAGAGTTTGAAAAAGGATTTGGTTATCAAGAGATTTTTCGTTGGGGTTGGTTTATTATAGCGCTTATTATTTCAATTATTTTAAGTAAGAGTGCTCAGTTTAAATATCGTCTATAGGGTTTTATTATGAAACGTTTTTTTAATAAAGAAATTTTAATAACAGGTTTTGCTGTATTTGCAATGTTTTTTGGTGCTGGAAATTCTGTCTTTCCTTTAGAAATTGGACGTGATACTGGCATATATAACATTTATGCCATAGCTGGACTTTTATTAACTGCAGTAATTATGCCATTTATAGGCTTAATTTCTATGATATTTTTTGATGGTGATTATAAAGCATTCTTTTATAGAATTGGTAAGATCCCAGGATTTATAGTTATAGTTACCGTACTTTTTATTATTGGGCCTTTTAGTGCTATGCCTAGATGTATAACATTATCACATGCTGCACTTAAGTTATATTTTCCAGGATTATCTTTATTTGTCTTTAGTCTTATTTCCGCTTTATTAATTTTTGTTTTGACTGTGCGAGAAAGTAAGTTATTAGATATATTGGGATATTACTTATCTCCAATATTAATAGTTTCATTAGCCGTAGTTATTATTAAGACTCTTTTAAGTGGATCTACTGCAGGATTAGGAAGACTTGATATAACTAACTTGTTTGCGTATGGATTCATTGAAGGTTATAAAACAATGGATTTGTTTGCAGCTATCTTCTTTGCATCTGTTGTTCTGGGCATTCTTAGAAAAACATTGGTTATAAAAACTTCTAAAGATACCCATTCTTTAGAACTAAAGACATTTAGGGTTTCTTGTGTAGCGGCAGTACTTTTAGGTGCAGCGTATATAGGTATGAGTTATGCAGCTGCTTTCCAAGGTAATGTTTTACTTGGTGTTCCTGCAGAAGAATTATTAGTAACAATAGCTTATAATGTTATGGGATCTGCTTTTGGAGTATTTGCTTCAGCAATTGTAGCTCTTGCTTGCTTAACTACAGCAATAACTTTGGCTGTATTATTTGCTGAGTTTATGCGTTCTGAGTTATTTAATAATAAGATAAATTATCTTACTTCCTTAGTGATTACTCTTATTGTTACAACATATTATGCAAATTTAGGGTTTGGTAAGATTGTTGAGTATGCAGGACCATTTTTAGAGATTGCATATCCTTCAATAATAGTGCTTGCTCTTGTAAATATTGCGTATAAGGCATTTAACTTTAAATATGTAATGATACCTGTATATTTGACGTTTGTATTAAGCTTAGGTTATAAATTATTACCATATTTTAATTAAATTTTTTATAAAAGAGGGGCTTTTAAAAAAGCCCCTCTTTTTGACTTAGCTTCACATATGGCTATTTATTGCTATATTGACTTAGTTGGTTTTTAATCGAAAAAATAGGTATTTATTATGAATAATTCCGAGCAAAAGAGTTTTAAAGACAGTTTAAATTTACCAAAAACTGATTTCTCTATTAGAGCGGATTCTAAGATTAAAGAACCAACTTTACTTAAAAAATGGTCAGATATAAATCTAAATAATAAGACTTTTACTAAAAACGAAGGTTTTAAAAAGTTTGTTTTTCTTGATGGGCCACCATATGCTAATGGTCATATTCATATGGGAACAGCTTTTAATAAAATATTAAAAGATATTTTGTTAAAAGCACGTCGTATGCAGGGATATCACGTTCCTTTTGTTCCTGGCTGGGATTGTCATGGTTTACCAATAGAGTTTAAGGTTGTTTCTGAGTTGGGATTAGATAAGGATTCTTCAAAAATAGATGCTTTAAAATTAAAAAAAGCATGTAGAGCTTATGCTACCAAATGGATAGATACTCAAAAAGAAGAGTTCAAGAATCTTGGTGTTTTGGCTGATTGGGATAATCCGTATCTAACTATGGATTATAAGTATGAGGCAAATATTATACGAGCCTTTGCAAAATTTGTAGAAAATGGATTTATAGAACGTAAAGGTAAAACAACACCTTGGTGTGCTCATTGTCAAACAACACTCGCTACAGCAGAAATAGAATATCAGGATCGTAAAGATCCATCTTGTTATATTTATTTCCCAATAGATGAACATACTACTTTACAATTATTTCCTAAAATAGACGGATTACATGTAGGATTTCTTGTATGGACAACAACACCTTGGACGATTCCATTAAATCGAGCCATAGTTTTAAATCCTTCGGCAGATTATGTTCTTTTACAACTTAATGATACACGTGCAATAATCGTAGGTGAGGCATTGGCTGATACTGTATGTAAGCAGCTTGATATTGAGAAGAAAATTTTAGCAGAAATACCATCCAGTATATTTAAAGATATTAAAGTACATCATCCATTTATAAATATAAAAGTTCCTATAATTCTTAATGAGATAGTAACCTTAGAGGATGGAACCGCTTGTATGCATATGGCTCCAGGTTGTGGGCCAGAAGATTATTTAATTGCCGTTAAACATGGTATAGAGATATATTCTCCTCTTACTTCTGATGGTAGATATTCTTCTGAGATAGAGCCTGTTGCTCTTAAGGGGATGTCTATTGTAGATGGTCAAATTTGGGTAATCAAAAAATTAGCAGAGACAGAAAATTTAATTTACAAAACTTCTATACGTCACTCTTATCCACATTGCTGGAGATGTCATAATGGACTCATGTTCCGTGCAACATTACAATGGTTTTGTAATTTGCAAAAACAGAATCTTATTGAGGAAACACTTAAAGAGATAGAGAGCATTTTTTTTATTCCTGAACAGGGCAAGGCTCGTCTTAAAGCTACTATAGCTAATAGAACAGAATGGTGTATTTCTAGACAACGATATTGGGGCGTTCCAATACCTGCACTTTTATGCTATTCCTGTGATAATGTATTTATTGATAAAGAATTTATTATTAAGATATCCAAGGGAATAGAAGAAAATGGTATAGAGTATTGGGATAAAATATCTGTACATGATATGAAAACGCAGGGGCTTATTGTTAATGACTTTGTATGTAATAAGTGTGGTTCATCT
Source organism: uncultured Pseudomonadota bacterium (assembly GCA_964491895.1). Lineage (GTDB taxonomy): Bacteria > Babelota > Babeliae > Babelales > UBA12411 > CAZBHK01. The sequence continues at coordinate 58,247 of CAZBHK010000006.1, forward strand.
GAACTTAGAAAAGAGTCGGATATTTTAGATGTTTGGTTTGATTCTGGTGTAGCACATTATGCAGTATTAAAACAAAATAAAAATTTAGGATTCTCATCGGAATTTGTCTTCGAAGGCTCAGATCAGCATCGAGGTTGGTTTCAAAGTTCTATGCTAACTTCTATGATTTTGAATGGTTCAAAGTATAGCAAGAGAATAGTAACACATGGTTTTGTAGTTGATGAAAAAGGCTACAAAATGTCTAAGTCTGTTGGTAATGTAATAGCACCTCAACAACTTATAGATTTATATGGACGTGATATTGTAAGATTATGGGCTGCTGGCTCTAATTATTCAAATGACATAATACTTTCTGAAACTGTTATGAAAACGGCCGCAGAGGTTTATAGAAAAATTAGAAATACTTCAAGATTCTTACTTTCTAATTTATATGACTTTGATATAAATAAGGACAAGGTTGCTTTAGAACACTTATTAGCAATAGATCAGTATGCTTTATCTCAGATAAAAGAGCTAAGTGAAAAAATACAAAAAGCATACGATAACTATAATGTTACAGAAATATTTCACTTACTAAGCAATTATTGTGCTACAGACTTAAGTGCATTTTATTTAGATATTATTAAAGATAGATTTTATGTAGAAAAGTCTAATGGTATTTTACGTCGTAGTGCCCAAACTGTTTCTTATTATATTCTTGATACACTTACACGATTAATGGCACCAATCTTATCGTTTTTAGCTGAAGAGATTTATGAACATTATCAACCTAATAATAAGAAAGAGTCTATACACTTAGAAAGCTTTGCTTTAATACCAGAGATTTGGAATTCTGAATTATCTTTAACAAGAGAAGGGCAGTGGATTCTTATTAAAGAATTACGTAGTGTTGTTCTTAAGGCGTTAGAAGAAGAGAGAGCTAAGGGTTTAATAAAACATTCACTTGAAGCAAAAGTAATTCTTAACTTAGATAGTTCTCATGACTCAGTAAATGCTATAACTAGTTTACCCAAAACTCTTTCTGTAGATATGAAAGATAGATTTTTTAAAGATCTATTCATAGTATCACAATGTGAATTTATTGATTCTAATAAAGATCTTAATAGGACAGAAATTAGTTGGGTTAATATTAAAATACAACATGCAGACGGTACTAAATGTCCTCGTTGCTGGCAATGGGAATTATCTCAACAGTCAGATGGATTATGTAAGCGCTGTGTTAACGCTTTGGGTTTGTAGTTGATACTATATTATCAAACATTTCATCATTGAAAGCTGCAAGTTGAGGCTGATTAGATTTTGATTTTTCTTGAGTAACTATTACTGCAGGAAGAGAATTTATCACAACTACTAAATCCTTTTGAAGTTTTTCTATTTCATTATCAAGAATATTAACAAGTTTGTTTATAGCTAGCTTGGTACTTTTTGAATATGTCTCAGTACTATTTTGTAACTTTTGTTCACGTGTCATAGGTTTATCTATAATATTAGGTTCCTCAGGATTAATTTGTATATCAAGTTGCTTAAGCTCTCTATTTAAGCTTAATAATTTTTGCCTTAAAGATTCCCATTTAGGCTTGGATAGCTCTTTTTGTAATTTATCGGAATCTAGAATATTTAATAAATGTTGTTCAATATCATCTAATGATTTTAAATAGTGAGTGAATTTTGATCTGTAATAAACAGTCATGGATGAGATTTTATTTCTAACTTTAGAAAAAGTGTTAGAAAATTCTTCTAGCTGTTTCTTCAGAGGTTCTGATTTTGTTTGAATAGGTTCTTCTGTGATAATAGGCTTATCTTTATTAGGGTTCTTTTTAGGGACAGGTTGTTCTAGCTCCTTAAAAAATGTTTCTAGAAATTTATCAAAGTTCTCTTCAAAGCCTTTAGAATATATGAATTGTAATGTAAGTATTAGAGTGATAATAAAAATTATTTTTTTCATAGGATTGTAAGTTTAACAAAATTGTTACCTAACACAAAGACTTACTAGGGTTGATATGGAACGTATTTGAAAGCACCAGGTTCTTCATCAGGGTTTTCTGGAAGAGGGCTTGCTTCCTTTTTTTGTTCTATTGGCTTTGTTAGTCTCTCAACTGGTTCTTCTGCTGATGTTGGAGTTTCGATACTTTCTTCTTCTGCTTTCCTTGCAGCTTCTCTTCTTTCGGATTCTATTTTGAACAATCTTTCTACAATAGCATTAGTCTTTTCAGTATCTTCTTTTGTTAAAGCTTCTTTGTTAATATATTCATTAGCTTCTTCTATTAAAGCATTTTCTTCTTTAGTGAAAGGATCTTCTTTTTCTTTTACAGTAGGTGGATTCATTTTATTTAAGTCTTGTATTAAAGACTCTTTCTTTTTTCTAAGCTCTTTAGCGGCTGCGGACTCAGTAGGAAAAGCCCATTCTGTAGCTTTTTTATACCATGATATTTGAGGTTCTTTAGCTTTTTCCTTAGTCTCTTTATCTTTAAGAGCTGCTTCTTCTTTTTTTATTGTTATTAATTCTTTTTGTAATTGATTAACTACTTCGGTATTAGCTTTAGCCTTTTGAATTGTTTCAGCAACTCTTTTTTGCTCTTCTTGTATAATGGCTGTTAATTCATCTATTTGTTTTTGTTTTTCTTCTTTTTGTTTATTTGGTGCTTCAATTATAGCTTTTAATTGTCTATTCATTTTTTCTTGTTGAATAATTAATTCTTTTTCAAGTTTTTTTAGCTCTTTGGTATCTATACCGAATGTTTTTTCGAGTGATATTGTTTTTGTTATTTCCTTTAATTGTTCTTTTCTTTTTTGTTGAGTATTGCTTAGAGTTATTAGTTGCTCTTGTGTAAGTCCTTTTCCAAATATTTTTTCATAGTAAGGAGCTATTTTTTTTAATTGTTCTTTTCTTTGTATATTAGGTATTTTGCTTAGAATATTAATATCTTTTTCTATTTGTTGTTTATTAGGAATGCTTTCAAATTTAGTTATTGTATTAATTATTTTATCTAATAATAATCTAGATTGTTCAAATAAAGATGGATGTCTAAATCTTGATTCTGATGTTAATAATGTTTTGAATTGAGTTGAAATTTCTTTAATTTTACCTAAAGATGCTTTATCTTTTTTTACTATTTCTAATAATGTTTGATCAATTTTTTCTAATTCTTTTCGTAGTTTTTCAATATCTTCAATTTTAGACTTACCTTTACTTTCTTTTGTATTAAGAATTTCTACGAGTTTTTGACGTTCTGCCTCTATTAGTTGTTTTTCATTGAGTATTTGTTGTTCTTCTGCTGCAGCAATTAGTAGTTCATTATTTTTTTTCAATAGATTATCTTTTATTGTTTTCCAATCTTGGTATTCTTTTTCATTCTTAAATTTTTGAAGCTGTGCTTCAATTCTTTTATTTTCTCGTTCTATTTGTTCAGTTCTTGCAATTAACCAGATTGCTATAGCCCTAGGATTTATTGAAGATGAATCTTTAGGATCTGATCGTTGCGGGAATGGTAAAGGGGTTTCACTTGGTGGCTCTTGAGAGACTATAGTTAAGGCTTGTTCAAAAGTTCCAATTGCAGCTAGTCCTAAGGCTGCACCTAAACCTGTGCCTTTGGTTCTTGTAAAATGGCTACGACTTACTATTGAAGGTTTTGCGGAAGTGGCCGCATTTCTATATATTCCTCTACTACCTAAGTTTTTATATAATTCAGCAAAAGCTTGAGCCTCTTCAAATGTTTTAGGTATTATAGTTCTCCCAGATGGTTTTTCTATAAGCTTTTCTTGAGCGCTAGCACTTCTTAATTGTTGAGCTTCTTCAGGTAGTACTTTTGGAGCTTCTTTTGGTTGCAAAACATTAGTTTTTACTTGCTCTGTTATACGTTTTTGTGCGTCTTCTAAGGCTAGTCTTTCTCCTTGAGCTATTTGTTCTTCTGCTTGTAATCTTTGGGCTTCTATTGCCTCTTGTTTTTGACGAGCTAATAATCCATCTTTTAAGGTTTCAATGTCCTGTCGTTGTACAGATACGGTTTCTGCAAATTTTTCAGCATTTTTATATGATTTTTCTGCTAATGTTAAAAGTTCTTCAGCTTTAGCCTTTAATTCTGTTACGGCGTTTTTATCTTGAACTAAAGCTGCATTGTGTTCAGCTTTTAACACAGTCATTTCAGCTTCTAGTTCTGAAAGTCTTTCTTTAGCTGTTTTTTGAGCTGAATCCAATATACCTAGAGCTTGTTCTTCTGCTATGGCAGCCTTATTTTTTAAAACTATCGCTGCAACTTTGTTAGCTTCAGCAGCTTGCCTTCTTAAAGAGGCTGCTTCATTTTGTCTTTGATTCGCATCATAAAGTTTGTTATCTATTTCTTTTATTTTTTCAGCGCGTAGACGTTCTGTTTCTTTTAATATGATGTCTCTTTCTTTTATTGCATTAGCTAAGATTTCTTGAGCTTGTTCAGCTGCTTGTTTAGATGTTGTTTGTTTAAGCGTTTCATTTGCGATTTCTGTTTCTCTTAATAATTGATCTGCATTAGCTTTAGCAGCATCAATTTCTGCTTTAGCCTGAACATTAGCTTTTGATATGAGTTCTTCAGCTTTGGCTTCTGCGGTTTTTGCAAGGTTGCGTAAGCGTTCTGAAGCTTCAGTAGCTTCTTGTGAAGCTTGTTCTCTAAGGATTTCAGCTTGTTTTCTTTTTAAAATTGCGTCTGTTCTTAGTCCTTCTATTTCGCCCTGGGCTTTTTCTTTTATTCTAGAAGCTTCAGCATTTGCCTTTTCGAGAATTCTTCTAGCTTGCATATCAACTAATTCTGCTTTTTGTCTTAAATCTTCAGAATGTTTTTTTGCAGCTTCTTCTCTAATTTTTGCAGCTTCATCTGATAATTCTTTTACTTTTAATCTTGTTTCTTGAAGATTAGCTTCAGCTTGTACTCTTGCAGTTTCTTTTATTTGTGCAGCTTCAGTTTCTACTTGTACTATTCTATGTCTTCGTGCTTCTGTCTCTAGCTCTGTTCTACGTTTTTCTGCTTCTATTTGGTCTGTTTTTCTTTTAAGAATTTCTTCTTGAGCTATTTGTTCTTCTGCTTGTAATCTTTGGGCTTCATTTTTCAACCTATTTTCTTCAGCCTCAAGCGCTGCTATACGTTGTTGGCTTTCTGCTCTTGCTTGCGCTTGCTCTTGTGCGAGTTTTTGAGCCTCTGTTTTTCTAGCTGTTATTTGTTCTTCTACTTGTGCTTTTTCTTTTTCAAGTTTTTTCCGTTGAGCAGTTTCTGTAATTCCACGTAATTCTTGTGCAATTTCTTCACTTCTCTGTCTGAATATTCTTTCCTCTGATCTGACTTGACGTTCTTCTTCTTGTAAACGTCTTCTTATAGCCATATTTCTTAGAGCTTCTTGAATATTTCTTTGTAAAATAGCTGGCCTTACTATAGGTATTAATGCTTGTTGTATTGGTGGCGGTGGTATACGTTGAGCAGCAGGTATAGCAGGAACGGCAGCAGGCATAGCAGGAACGGCAGCAGGCATAGCAGGAACGGCAGCAGGTATAGCAGGAGCGGCAGCAGGTATAGCAGGAGCGGCAGCAGGCATAGCAGGAACGGCAGCAGGCATAGCAGGAGCGG
>CAZBHK010000006.1:63934-70989 GCA_964491895.1 uncultured Pseudomonadota bacterium
AGGCATAGCAGGAACGGCAGCAGGCATAGCAGGAGCGGCAGCAGGCATAGCAGGAGCGGCAGCAGGCATAGCAGGAGCGGCAGCAGGCATAGCAGGAGCGGCAGCAGGTATAGCAGGAGCGGCAGCAGGTATAGCAGGAGCAGGAAATATTCGCACAGGAGTTTTTTTCTCTTCTTTTTTTGATTCTTTAGGAGCGGCTATAGAAACAGGTTCTTCTGAAGAGTTATATGCCTCAGGTTCTTCTTGATAAATAGGTGCTTCTTCAGGTTCTGTAGGGAATGACCAGTATGGTAAAGCTGAAGGATAATAAGGCGTTGTTTTAGTGAGCGATTTTTGTGGTATTATTTTGGCTTGTTCTTTTTTTCTTTTTTCTATAGCAGCGGCAGAATTTTTAATAATTTTAGTGAATTCTTTTTCTAGTGGTGGAACTTTAGCTGTAAGGAATATAAGTAGATCCTTTACAGATTTTTTTCTATATTCAGTGGCAGCTACTAGTTTTTTTTCTCTTTCAGTTAATTTATGTGATTCAGGTTCAATTTCTGATGGATTTTCAATTTTATTTATTTCTGCAAGAAGGTTAATATTGAATTCTATTATATTTTTTCTTAACTGTTTAAATTGTTTGGAAGCTAATGTTTTTTGATAAATATCATCTTTGCTAACAGATTCTAATAGTGATTCGATTTTACCCAGTCTTTTTTCTATAGGTTCAAACTGTTTTCTATAATATGAATGTAAGGCTGAAATTTTTTGTCTGGTTTGAGCAGTAATCTTTAAAAATTGGGTTAAATAAAAGATTATGGCTTCTTTATTTTTTATCGGAAGTTCTGTTTGATTTTTTGATGGTAACCATGATTCTAAAAATTTATTTTTTATATCAGAGCTAGCTTCTTGACAATTAATAGAACTTATAAAGAGTATAATTATAACTATTTTTTTTAATATTTTAAACATTAGGTCTCCAAATTTTTTCCATTATATAAGTCTGAACTTTTTAATGTCAATTAGAGTGCTTTTTATAACCATTATCTAATTAACCTAGTAGGAAAACACCCCTTTATCAAAGACCTAATAATTGCTAAAAATAAGGGTTTTTTTATAATTAAAATGTAAATTTTTTCATTAAGAATTTTAAAAAAAATAAATGACGGGCAGTTATTTCTATAATTAGGATTAGATTTGATGAAAAAGAAGGCCTTTTTATTATTAGAAATAGTTATAGCATTATCTATTTTAACAATGATTTTGTTTTATGTATTTGAGCTTGATATTCAAAATTATCATATGAATAAAGAATTTAATGAAAGAGTCGAGGAGCTTAATAACATAATTAATTCAGCAGAGGATTTAGTTCTTAGAAAAGATGTTAGTATAGAAAATATTTCTTATAAATTTAATATAGAGTCAGAACTTACTAGATTTTTAGGTTTGAGAAAAGGAAATTTACAGAATAATCTTAAAGTATATCAACTTAAAACTAAGCGCTATAATATTATAGGTAGTGATGTATAAAAGGGCATTTACATTAGTTGAGCTAATAATAGCTATAACTATTTTTTCTATGATGTCTTTATTAATGTTAAATCATTTAAATTTATTATGTAATAAGAAAAAAACAAAATATATAGAAGAGTGTATAGCCATAGATCTTATAAGAAAAGATTTATGGCAAGCAAGTTCCAAAATTGAAGATTGGGACATTCAAAATCTTGTTTTTAAGGTAGGAAATACTCATATAGGTTGGAAATATAGTAAAAATAAACTTATTAGAATAGAAGGGCAGTATAGCTTTGTTTTAAAGCTTTGGAATAATAAGGTTGAAACTATAGTTAATAAAGAGAAATTTGATTTTAATATAGTGAAAAATTTAAATGATATAGAAAAAGTTAAAATTAAATTTACTTTTTTAGAAACGATTGTATGTATAAGAAAGGCTTTGTCTTATTAGTAGTTATTTTTGTTTGTTTCCTTATGAGTACCATTACTTTAACGTATTGGTATAACAATAGTTTGAAATTGGACATAATATTTGAAAGAGAACGTCAGTATAAGCATTTTTATTTAGCAAGGTTAATTCTTAATTATGGACTTTCATTTGTTAAAAATAACTTTAAATTCTTTATGTTAGAGAGCTCTAAGAAGAAGTTATTTTTTAATGTTAGTAATGTATTGGATGAGAAAGATCTAATTGCAGAGATTACTATAGAATCCAAAAATAATAAGTTATTAGTAAGGGCAGATTTAAGGGAAAATAAAATCATTATTTATAGGTTGTATTGTCATGTATTGGAAAATAATATCGAAGATTTTTCTATCTGCCCTATTGTATAACTTTGCATTTTTTTTTCCTGAGACTATTGGATTTTTAATATTATTTTATTGGATACCTCTTTATTATCTTTTTAAATTAAGACTTAAATTTATATGGGGTTTTCTATGGGGATTATTTATATATATTCCACATTGCTTTTGGTTATTACTTTTGCTTTTAACTAAATCACAGGCATCTATAATGTTGTCTTGTATGCTATATACAATAGTGATTATTTATTTAGGGGTTATTTCTGGATTATGGTTTTTATTACATAATATATTTAGACAAAAATCATATTTTTTTTATATTTCTATATTCTTTTATTATGTTCTTTTAGAAAGATATATTTTATGGTTTTTAGATATGAAGAGGATAGGGGAGTATAGATATCCTTTTTTTTCTCCATTTATTCCACTTGCTTCTTATAAATCATTGTTAAAGGCATTTTTATTTTCTCAAACATTATTTTTAGAAAAGATTCCATATCAAATTATTCATTTAAAACCAGATGTATCAAAAGAAACAGCAGAGGAGATAGGGCATCAAATTTACCATGAGTTTTCTAGATTAAATTTAAATAATATTCAACCAACAATCATAGTAGCCCCTGAGTCGATCTTTCCATTTGATCTGGAGAAGTATCAACACATTATTGAGCTATGGTCGTCTGTATTGCCAAAGAATACACACATGTTTATAGGCGCTTGTTATAGTAAACAGGTAAGAAGTGAGCTAAAATGGTATCAATCGGTATACCATATAAATATAGGTCGGATAATTCAGCGATATGACAAAAAAATTTTAGTGCCTTTAGTAGAAAAACAAACTTGGCCATGGGAAAAATATCTATGGAGTAAAGGACTTTTTCTAAATAACAAAAGAGAATTTAATGAGGGGGATAGTTCAATTACATTTAACCTACCTCATTTTAAAATTCAACCTATAATTTGTTCAGAGATTTTTTTAGGTTCAGAGCAATTATCAGAAAACATAATTTTTACATTTATTAACGATAGTTGGTTTCACCCTATTTTTCAAACTTGGATGAAAAATTACATTAAACTTTTATCTATTAAAAAGCCTATTATATACATAGGTTTTAAAGACCTTAAAATAAATTACCCATTCTGAGTGAAAATCAGCAGTAGATTGTCGGCCTTCTTTATGTTATTTTATTATTAAACAAACCTTTTCTAGAGATATTATTATGAATGTACTATTATTAAAAGATGTTATAAATATTGGTTTAGCAGGTCAAATTAAGAAGGTTAGTGAAGGTTATGCCCGTAATTTTTTATTTCCTAAAAAATTAGCCGTTATTGCTAAGCCAGATGACATAGAGCGTTTCCAAACTGCTGTTAAAAAAGCTGATGTTGATGTTGCTGTATTAGGTAGTAGAGTTGCAGCACTAGCCCAACAAATCAAAAGTATGCATTTAACACTTAAAAAACGTATTCATGATGATGAAAAGCTTTATGGCTCAGTAAATGCTGACGAAATTGTAGACCTTTTAAAAGAAAAAGGAATTCAAATTAATAAAAAACAGATTGAATTTGAAAAAACTATTCGTTCTGCAGGAGAGCATAAATTTATCATTAAGCTTACTTCTAAGGTAAAACCTGAAGTAAGCTTAAAGGTTATAGGTACTAAAGAATAAAATGTATTCTTCTCCTGAAGGTAAAAAATCTTTTACTAAACCTAAGCCTAAAAGATATACTGAAAATTTATTAGGTAAAACGCTTCCTGCAAGTCTAGAGGCCGAAAAAGCTGTGTTAGCTTCAATATTACTTAACGAAGAAAATTTAGGCCTAGTTTGTGATATCTTAGAAGCTAAGGATTTTTATACTCGATCCCATCAAATTATTTATCAAGCATTAATTGATCTTTCAAGTAAAAATAAAAGAATTGATCTTTTGACTTTGCAAGATGAATTAGAAAAAAAAGATCAATTAGAAATATCTGGCGGTGTTTCATATCTTATTGAATTACAGGAAGACATTCCATCTTTAGGACTTATATCAGCACATTCGAATATAGTTAAAGAAAAATCTGTTCTTAGAGAGCTTATTAGTTCTGCTACAGAGATTATATCTGCTGCATATTCCCAAAAAGAAGGAGATATGGAGCAAATTTTAGATTTAGCAGAAAAAAAAATTTTCCAGATATCTAATAAACGCTCAGTTCCTACATTTGTACAATTAGATGTATGGTTAAAAAAGACTTTCCAGCATTTAGCAACTGTACGTGGACAACAAGAAGGAATTACTGGAGTACCAACTGGCTTTAATAAATTTGATCAGATGACTTCAGGTATGCAAAGAGGCGATATGATAGTGCTTGCAGCTCGTCCTTCTATGGGTAAAACAGCCTTAGCCTTAAATATGGCTATTAATGCCGCAAAGACTGATAACTGTCCCGTAGGTATTTTTTCTTTAGAAATGTCAGCGGAGCAGTTAGTGTTACGTATGTTGGCTATGGAGTCTAGAATCCCCCATCAAAAAATTAGAAATGCCTTAATTACATTAGATGAATGGGGAGAACTTACTAATACTGCCGCAAGGCTAGCGGAAATTCCTATTTTCATAGATGATACAGCATCTCTATCAATAATGGAGCTTCGTGCTAAAGCACGTAAATTAAAGGCTCGTAATAATATTAAGTTATTAGTTATAGATTATTTACAACTTCTAAAAGGTAGTGGTTATTATGAAGGAAGAGCTCAAGAAATTGCAGATATTTCGAGATCTATTAAAGCTTTAGCTAAAGAATTAGATATACCTATACTTGCATTATCACAACTTTCACGACAAGTAGAATCACGCATGGATAAACGCCCTCAACTTTCAGATTTGCGTGAATCTGGGGCAATAGAACAAGATGGAGATTTAGTATTCTTTATTTATAGAGATGTTATTTATAATCCTGATACAGAAACACCTGACTTAGCAGAAATTGTTATAGGAAAACAACGTAATGGCCCTATAGGTACTTGCTTGGTAAGATATACAGGGGAGCTTACATTATTTGAGGATTTATCTGACGATTAATTTTTGAAAGAGTAGTATGGAAGTTTTTTTAGGTATAGATCCAGGGTTTCATGTAACAGGATATGCTATAATTAAAAAGGATTCTGGAAAGGTCTTCTTACTAGATTGTGGATATTTACAGATGTCAGCTACCAAAAATCTTGTTGAAAGAGTTGGTATTTTCTACAATTTCTTTCTAGATAAAATAGGTATTCATAAAATTACACACATCTCATTAGAAATATCATTTTTGGGACAAAATGCTCAAACTTTCCTTAAACTTGGATACTTAAGAGGGATTTTGTATCTTTTGGCTGATCAATACAAATTAATATTATTTGAATTTACTCCTAGCGAGGTTAAACTTTCTGTTACCGGATTTGGAGGCGCACCCAAAGAACAAGTCGCTAATGTTATGCAAAGGATGTTTCCTAAACTCTCAGAAATAAAAATTATTGCTAAAAACGATGTTACTGATGCCTTGGCTATATGCTTATGCGGAGTATGGCAATCTCGTATTAAGGATATATCAAAAACATTATAAAAAGCTATTCGACTTAAACAAATAAGGTATTCTGATAATAGCTATTATGTCAAATTGTAAATTGCCATCTTTTTTGCTATATTATATTGTATAAAGAATGTAATACACCCTATAGAAGGATTAAAAATGAACATTAAAAGAATTGTTTCTATTTTTATTATTTACGGAATCACTAGTTTAAATATTTTTTCAATAGAGCCGCTAAAACTAAGTCAGTATACTACAAAAGTTTTAGCTAAAACGATACTTCGTGAATATATAGAAAATGGTAATGATCAAAAATATATAACTCTAGATACTACATTGCAAATTCTACCAGAAGATCATACTATTAAATTAATAGATGAAATTGTTTACCAATATAAATTCCCAAATCAATATACAAAATTTATAACCCTTTTAGATGCTATAAATAGCAGAATAGAACCTAGAAATTTTCTTAATGCAAAAGAATATCTTTTAGCTATGCGTCAGCGTGCTATAAAAAATTTAGCTGAAACAATACTTTCTGAATATATAGAAAATGGTGATGATAAAAAATATATAAGTCTAAATGATGCATTGCAAATTCTATCAGAACAACATACTATTAAATTAATAGATGAAATTGTTTTCCAATATCTAAATGTATATATGTCTATAGCACAAGAGCAAGATAATGAGCAAGATCCAAGACTTATAAACATTTTAAATGCTATAAATAGCAGAATAGAACCTAGAAATTTTCTTAATGCAAAAGAATATCTTTCAACTATTGTATAAGTTACATGCCATCTGTATCTGAATTAATAATTGTGACACTTTCACGGTAATGAATTACTGTGCATCCTAATATTTACATTAGAAACCGGTTCCTCATAGTAAAAGAGGCTACTGAAGTTGGCTCTTTTACTATGAGGAACTTAGTATTAAAGGCTAACTAAGAATATATTTATCATCATCTTCGTATCAGACGTAGCTTTATGTTATTAATCAAGCATCTTTTCTTTATGTTTTTTTAAAAGAACTACAATTCTACCAATAACATTATTTAAACTATATATTCATTTTTTTAATATATAGTTTAAATAATGTTAGCTATTTTAAATCATATTTTTATCTAGCAAATGGTATATGATAAAAATCCATTTTATTAAGCAAATTCATATTTTTTTATTAATCCATTGCTTTT
>CAZBHK010000007.1:0-67998 GCA_964491895.1 uncultured Pseudomonadota bacterium
AACATTGTTTATAACAGTCAGATGATATTAACCAATAGAGATAATATTGGGTATAACAGTCAGGTAATTCTTACTAATGCAGATAACATACACTATAATAGCCAAGCTATTTTAACTAATGTAGATAACATTGTTTATAACAGTCAGGCTATATTGGGTATATCAAATGTTTTTGTCCCTATTGACTTGAGTTTAATGTCAGGGATTCATATTTTAGATAATCAAATAGGTATTAATGCATCATTTAACACTCTTTTAGATGTTAGCCTTACTATATCTAATGAATCAACAGTATTTTTAGCTGATGTGACTACGGAGCTCAAAATTACAGATTCGATATTTATTTATGGACGTAATAATGTTATTGATGTTATTAGAGATTTAACTATATCAGGATTTATGTTTTTTTTTAATGAGAGTGAATTAACCTTTAATTTTAATGATAAGCATGATAGCCCAACTATTTTTTTAGATAACAATCTTACTCTTTCTCCAGATAGCAGGTTAGTGTTTCAGGGATCAGGTAATGTTGAACTTAAAAATGGGGTATCTATAGCTTTACAAAATGGAGGAACACTTGTTTTTAAGGATGATACGATAGCTTTAATAGAAATAGGTGGTACCGCTACAATAAAAGGTATAGGAAAAGTAGCTCTTCAACAAGGTGGAACAATCAATGTTCGAGGAGATACACATTTGATTTTAGGTGATGATATTACAGATAGTCTTAATATTTTAGTTGACAATGCCCTTATTAAAATATCAGGTCAAGATGCTTTACTTTCACTTCAAAAAGCATCAGCGGTATTAAGCTTTGATGAGGGAGGTGTTTTATTAATACAAAATTATGGAATATTCGAAGTTAATGCTCTAAATGGTGTTGCATCTCCAGGAGAAGTTACTAGTTGGGTATGGACAGAAGATAGCGTTTTTGATCTTGATGAAAATGGTCTGTTATTAATAGGGAATAATCTTTCTGGTAGTGGCTTTAATTGGATTAATACTGATGCAAAAATAATTGAGGATGTTGCTCCGTCTAAAAATGGACTTATCAGGTTATTAGGATCTAATCCAGTATTTGAGGGTGTGATGCCTAACAAGGGTTCTGTTGTTATAGATGGAAGAGCTAGTGATTTGGTTGGAGAATTATTGCAAAGATCTACATTACAAGATCCTCCAGCTATATTGAATCAAAGTACTTTATTTCTTGACTTAGATGGTACTTATAAGATAAGACTGACAAATGGACAAATTACAACTCTTAGAGCTGGAGATATAGTTACTTTAGATCAAAATGGAAGAGTATATGGCAATAATGGGGGAAGCACGTTTACGATTGCTCCAGGTATTATTGGTTCAGTTATTACTAGGACAGAATAAGTCTAGGATATAAAATGGAGAAAAAAGAAAATAAAATAATATATTTTTTAGTAATATTATTTTTGACTACAACATCTAATATTTTTTCTATTACTATTCATAATAATCAAGAGAAAAACTTCTTTCAATCAATAGATAATAGAATTTCAAAATTTTGGAATAAAAAAGTTATACCTATAAGAATACTTGATGGATATATAACAGCACAACCGAGTTTATTTAATATTATTCAAGAAAAATTTAATAGATTGGTTTCTAATATAAATAATTTGGATATATCAGATGTTAATAAAGAATATTCTGCACAAGAATCAGGAGGTATATTTACTAAGCTTGGACAGAATTTAAAAATAAAGATTTTAGAAATTTGGAATTATGAGCCACTTATTTTATTAACTGTTCTTGAGGGTCCTATAACATCAGAACCATCTATATTCGAAGGTTTTAAAATACCTAGCTTTAATGATAGTGGAAGTGTGTTGCATATTCTTCAAGGAGTAGGTAAAGAGGCACTTACGAATGAGTTGTCAGAGGAAAAGAGCTTTTTTGCTAAAGGAAAGCAGTATATTGCAGAAATATTAAAAAAGTTTTTATCACCTGAGCCTGATACAATAGCCTTGTATGTTACAAGAGAGAGAGAAAAATTCCAAAAAGAGATGGAAAAGTATCTTCAATATGATGACTTAGAAAGTAAGTTAGAAACTTTTGAAAATCATCTTAAAGATTTTAATCAAAATATTGAACAGGACAAACAGGAGTTATTGGTAAGAACAAAACATATTAAAAAGTTAAAACATAATGATAGTTTGAAAAAAGGCTTAGCAACAAAGATTGATAAGATGGCATCAAAGATGGTTTTTGTGGATAAGGATTTACAAGATAGGTATGAAAAACTTTATTCTGAGTTTAATAATACAGTAGAGAAAAGACTTTCATCTACTCAGGACTCGATGAAAAATGAGATAGATAATAAATTTAAACAGCTAGAGAAAAAATTAACTAAGAAAGAAAATTCTGAGGATTATAATCTTAGTAGAAAGGAGATTTCTTATTTGATAAGAGAGTCTGTAAAAAGACATATGTACCTTTCAAAAGAAAGAGTTGGTAAGCAACGTAAGTATGATGCCAATGAAGTTGTTGAAATAATACAAAAAATGCTTTTAAATAAATAAGATGTTTAATAAATTAAAGTTAATTATAAGTTTTATTATTGTAAGTTCATTTTCTCCAAATGTTGCGGATCTTTTAGTTGAGCCTATAGAGGACGTGAATAAAGATGGCAAGTTGGATATGATAGATATTATTCCTAAGCTTGCAACAAAGAGGCAGTTTAAGTTTGCTCGTGAATTAGAGAATCAGGTTAAGAAAGAAGTGGAATGGCAAAATCGAAGAATGCATCGTGAAGCACTTCGAGATAAGGTTTATGATAGAGTTCGTCTACGTAAAGGCCGTGAAATTAATACTGATGATCTAATATACAAGATTCCTTCTTGGCCGTTTAGTTCTATTTACTATGCAGAAAAAGATTTATTTGAGATAAGTTTGAAGGCTAATGATTCAACAAAAGCATTTAATTCATCAGGTGGTTCTCAAGATATATCTAAGTTAGTTTTTGGACAAAAAAGTATTAAGTTACAAGATATTTTACTTGTTTCTAAATTACTGAGGTCGGGTGTTTTACAATCTTTAACATCAAATCCTAATAATACTGGTCATTATTATTATATTTTGGCGAATCAGCCTATAGAGTTTGATGCCTCAATTAACAGCCAAAGGGCAACGGTAAGCTATGCAAGACATTTTAGGAATGGCGATATTTCATTTGGTTTAGAAGTTCCCATAGTGCGTAGAGAAAATAAACTTAAGTTAATTTCTTCAATTTCTTCTACTGATAGAAATAGTTTACAAAATAAAACACCGTATTTCTTTGCAAAATATGCAGATTTAGAAGAATTTTTTTCTGCTATTTTAGGTGCTAGTCATATATCATTTAATAAACATGATCGAGAGGTTGGCTTAGGTGATATATCTACCTTTATAAACTTTGAAATTAATTCTAAGAATTTTGAACGTTTTATTATTGGCGCAAAATTACTTTTTCCTACAGCTAATGATAGGGAAGTGGATGTTTTATGGCATCCAGATTTGGGGAATGGAGGTTTTATAGAATGTTCAATATTTGCTGGTCTTTTGCTGGACTATAATAAATATTTTAATCCTTATGTCTTTGTAAATATTACAGGTGTTATTCCTGCAAAAGTCTCTCGTCGTGTTCCTATTAAGAAGGAATATGATGGAGGAGATCCTAATTCTAACGTTGGAGATTTTTTAATACTTGGTGATACGGAAGTTCAATATAAGGCAACAACATTTTCTGAGTTTGATACATCTGTTCGTAGGTTTCCTAGTGTTGTAAAAAGTATAAAGATACATAAGGGCCCACAATTTTATTGTAAGTTGGGTAACGTCTTTGAAGAGGTATTGTTTAAGCATGGTTTTTTAGATACTTTCTATGACGTTAGATTAAAAGCTTCTGATTATGTAGGTTCTTATAAGGATAGTTCTATTAATCCTGCAGTGTTAAAGGAAAATACCTTTGAAATAGACCATCGTTTTGGTTTTAATTACGATTATCAGTTTAGTGGTAGGCAGAGGATTACAACTGGGTTTGCTATGTCTATAGCTGGTAGGAATACACCACAAACTTTTGAGGGTAATATAGCCTTTAGTACAGAGTTCTAAAGATAAAATTCTCAGTATTTGACTTCAAATTTATTTAAATGTCAAAATCTATTCCAAATTCAGATTGGAGATTTATGCGTATACTAACGCATTTAATATTTTGTTTAATGTTATTTTCTAATGTAGTAAAAAGTTCAGAAGACCAGAGGATAATATAGATACGTATAAATATAAGGAAGTATGGTCGTGAATCGGTTAAATTTACGTATTTTTTTAATTATTCTTTTTTTTTCTACTAATTTGAATCCTCTTACTGTTGGTTCAGATACAGCAGTTTCGCGTTTATATTCGACACCAGTATTTCTTTCTGGGGATACTTTAAATAATATTGTAGGATTTACTAAGTTAGAATCAGGGTTTAGTTTAGAAACTTCGGATGTTACTTGTACATTTGATGCATTTTTCCCAGTTTCAGGTTCCATATTATTAAATAGTGGATCACTATTTTTAAAACATGATTTAGTTTTATCTAATACAAGTTCAATAGTTTCTCTTGGATCTATACTAGGAAATAATAGGTCTATACAATTTCCTTCAGCGTTTACTGGATCAGATTTTGGTTCAGGTGGTTCAATTACTGCAGGTATTGTGCAATTAGCTTCCTCTGTAGTAGATGCTACTGTAAATGTTCAGATTATTGATTGGGATCCGACTGGGTCATATTTGGCTGTAGGTATGCCAAATTCGGCAAGTGACCAGGAACTTCGGGTTTATTATTATAATTCAATAGATAATTCACTTACGTTAACCTTTGTATATCCTCTTGGTGCTACAACTAATATTAATGCTCTTAAATGGTATCCGAAGTATACATCCCTTACGACAACAACTTCGCCGGCATTAGCTGTAGCAAAAAATAGTACTGATACAGATACTAATGCTGTAAGTATTTTTCAAGTAAGGCAAGCACCTGGTTTTTTAGGATTGGTAAGAACAACAGCAATCGTAGCTGGTAGCAATCAGACATCCATTACATGGTCTAATAGTGGTAATTATCTAATATATGGACAGAATAATGCTAATGAAATTCAGGCATATTCATATGTACCATCAACTGGTGTTGCTACTGCACTTGGTGCAGCAGTTTCTCCATTCAGTGTTACAAGATTAGTGAGTAAAAGAGCTATATCATTTAGTCCTGGAGATGATTATTTTGCAGTTGCAACTAACAGTGCTCTTAGTAGCCCACATATGGATATATATGCATTTTCTGCGGCAGGTATTGGAGCGGTTATAATTGATAATGGTACAGCGCCTCTTATTGATGCAAATGCTAATTCTATTTATTCATTGGATTGGTCACCTACTGGTAGTTATATAGCGGTAGGTTTTGGTGGTGGTGCTATTCCTCATTTAGCAATTTATAAATTTGCACCTACTCCAACATTAACTCAGGTTGCAACCAATAGTGATGCAGCTGGCACTACTGTAGAATGTGTTAATTGGACAAGTGATGGTAATAGACTATTAACTACTAACGGTCTCAATCAAATACGTATTTTTTCTTGGGATAAAGGAGCAGAGGCTTTATCTGTTGTAAATGGTAAAAGTTTGCCGACATTAAGTACAGCATCTTGTTGGCAAAGATTTGGTCTTAATAAATTTGGAATAGCCTTGAATACACCTGGAACAGTACGTATATATGGTTTTGATCAGCAAGCGGTATTCCAAGACGTATCTTTATTCTTTAGAAATGATATAGATTTTAATAAAAATATTGATATTTTGGGTAATGTTTATATTAATATGTTAGGTAATCAGTTTTCTATAAGTTCTGGTGGTAAGTTTACTATTTATCCTAATAGTACTCTTTATTTTGATAGTTCTGCTATTAATTTAAATGTTCATGAGCCTTTTGTATTAATAGATAATACTTCTCAATTAGCATTACATAATGCAACTATTTTACTTGAGTCTGATATTGTTTTTAATAATGGTGGTATAAGTATTTCCCAAGGTGATACTTATATTGAGGGAGCTCATACCTTTTCATATAACAGTGTATATAGTTCTACTATAGATAGTTTTTCATCATTAAGTTTAGTTAACGGTGTTACTTTATGTATAGGAGATTCTGCTGATGGTTCTTTATTAAAAATAGGATCACCATTAGAGTTTGTTGATAATACTTCTGAACTAATATTACAAGAATCAACGCTTTTTATTACAGATACTGGTTTACATCTTTTAAAAGGTAAAATGAGGATAGATCAAAATGTTGTTTTGGATATAGCGAATACACAAACAACATTTGGGTTAATTATAGGTGATGGTACTACCGCTAATGATTTTGAAATATATTTGAGTCTTGCAGCGTCTAAACTTCAGTTGGAGAATGGTGCTCTAATATACAAAAATAACAGTAATTCTAGAGTGAGTTATCATAGTAATGGAGTGATATATTTACAGGATGGATCTTTATTATATTTAGATCGACCATTAGAATTATTAAACGGTATATTAAGATATGATAATGTTACTTCATTAAGTGTGCCTACATTATCTAATTCATATTTCACTGTTGATAATATTATAGGTAATTATAGTGGTAATCATAAGAATATAGAATATAATTTAACTGGCACTATTAAAGATTTACAAAATTTTGTATTAGATACAAATGATATCTTTTCTATTAATCAAGGAATCTTGACTGATGTAATTGTAACAGTCTCTAGAGGTAATAATATTTTTAATGGTTTATCCAAGTATGAAGGTTTGCTTTCTTTAGTTGATTATAATAGTACTGTTACCTGGGTTAATTTAGTTTTATCTCATAATGATATTACCTTGAATGGTGGTAAATTAATAATTGGTTCAAATTTAATGTTTGAAGAAATGTCGTCATTGAGAACTTCGGGTACAGTAGTGATACAAGAATACATTTTATGTTTAAGTTCGATTGAACATACCGAAGATGCAAATTTATATATTGATTCTTCTTCTGGAATTATATGTTTACAAAGTAATATTACTTTAGATAATAGTTGGACGGTTAGTGGCAATCTTCGTATTCATGGTAATGGTTATAATATATTGTTTGATACATCAGGAGAGTTTGTTGTTGAACGAGGATCTACTCTGGAACTTCAGGATGTACATATAGACTCACTTTTTGATAGTAAATTACGTTGTATGGATAGTGCTGGTACTATTAAAATAAATAATACTATTTTAGATATTAGTGCACCATATACATTTGCTCAAGGAAAATTAGTATTTAAAGGAGATTCATTTTTAAAAGGTAAAACAACATTTTCTTATGAGTCTAATCAATCTAGTGTTATTGAAGATGGAAATCTTACAATTGACAAAAATCTTATAGCCTCAATAGGTAGATCTGGTAATCAGACTTCTAATGAGCCGTTATTATTTACAAATAATACGTCTATATTGACTTTGGATGGTGCTACATTACAGGTTACAACTTCTGGTATGCAATTAACTAAAGGAGAGTTGCATTTAAGGCGAAATGCTATTTTAGATATACAGTCTACTCAGACAACATTTGGATTAATTATTGGTGATGGTACTGCATCTAATGATTGTAATATTGATATTGATTTTGTGACAATAAAAAATGGAGCATTTACATATAAGAATACAGTTGATAACTATATAAATTTTGATACAAGTGTTTCTAGATTATATTTTTTAACTCCAGCTACATTTAATATAGAAAAACCTTTGCTGTTGACTGATGGCGAGTTGAAAATTTCAACATTTGATCTTATTAACGTTTATGATGCTGGAAATTTTACTGTTCAAAATTTATTACAAACTATTGAAAATAATAATATAAAAATGATTGGTTCATTTACATTAGGAGCATCAGGTTTAGATTTAAGTAGTACGGACTTCTTTAGAAATTTAGAAGGAGTCTTTAACCTTGGTCCACTAAATATTAATGAAACAGGAGCGGTCATTTCAGGTTATGGTGGAACAATAAATTCTGATATTATTTTTTTAAATAATACTATAAGTGCAACAATAAGTACTGGGCTTTCTACTTTTTTGTTAGGTAATATTATTTTAAATGGTGGTAAGACTTTCTTATCGAACAATGTTACTTTTGGTCAAGATTTTAATTTTACAGGTTCTGGTACAATTGATTCAGCTTGTTATAAAGTTGATTTTGGTCGAACTGATTTAACATTTACAGATTCTTTAATTTGGATTAATGGTTCCTTAGATATTAATAGTAACTTAACATTAGCTACATCAATTACATTTTATGGCACTACAAAAATCACTGGTAATGGCCATATTTTAGACTTTGCACCAGGTGGTGGTATTTATATAGCACCAGGAGGACATTTAATTTTAACAGAACTATCTATTCATAATTTAGGAATTACTACAGATAATTTATCTATGTTAGGAGTTGATAGTCAGATACATATGTCAAATGTGTTTGTCAATCTTTCTAATAACTATACAACTACTATAGGTGGTATCATAATAGAGGGACCAACTATTTTTGGGTTGAAAAATTATAATTGGACTTTTGATTTAAGCGCTTCTGTATCAATAAAAGGTGTTACTTTATGGATAGATTCAATTGGAGAGAGTAACCGTGGTACATTATTATTTGGATCACCATTACTAAATTATCTTACATTTATTAATAGTGGTACATATAAAGAAGTTGCTGATGCAAGATCGTTTGATCTTTCCCTAAGTAATAGCCAGACAATTCTTACTATTACCGATAACATTAACTATAATAGTCAAGCTATTGTAACAATAGCTGGAGATATCTTAATACCTGTAGATTTATCAGATGCTTCTGGAGTAATTATTCTTGATCATGAA
Source organism: uncultured Pseudomonadota bacterium (assembly GCA_964491895.1). Classification (GTDB taxonomy): domain Bacteria; phylum Babelota; class Babeliae; order Babelales; family UBA12411; genus CAZBHK01. The sequence goes on from CAZBHK010000007.1 coordinate 8,938, forward strand.
CGGGGAGTTAATTTTAATGTGCATCCTGCATTGTCCTTACACCTTACATTATCAGATGCTTCAGAAGTTTTATCTAAGGATCTTGATACTAGTTTGAAGATTACGGACTCTATCCAAATTAAAGGAAGGGATAATGTAATAGATGTTTCTCAAACTTTTACTCTTCTTGGAAGTTTATTATTTGAGCCTAATAGCGAACTTACTTTTAGATTTAATGATAAGGGTGATCGACCTAGGGTGTATTTATCCAATAGTATTACAATTTCTGCGGATTCTCGGCTTGTGTTTAAGAATATAGGCGAGTTCTTAGTTAAGGATGGAGAATCTATATCATTTGAGGGAGGGTTAGTTAATCTGTCTGAACTTTCTGTTGAAGATAGAGCTTATTTTCATATAGAAGAAAATCTTACTGATACGGCAGTAGTGACTTTCAAGGGAACGTTACCTTCTGGTGATGGTAGAATTAGCATGCTAAATGGTGGTACTATAGAGATTGAAGATTCTCGACATCTTATTATAGGTAATGCTGTTACGGATAACTTTGATATTGTGGCGTCTGACAATGGATTACTTAAGGTAGCTGGTATGGCGGCGCGTATTTCTTTACAGTTAGCTACTATGAGGTTGATATTTGAGTTGGGTGGTACTCTTTTAGTGCGAGATGGTGGAGTTTTTGAAGTTAACTCATTAAATGATGTTGCTGCTGCTGGTAATATTGGAACCTGGTTATTTAATGATAATGGAGTATTAGATATAGGTGAGAATGGTATATTCTCCTTGGGTGAAAATATATCTGCTAATAGCTTTAATTTTAAGGCTATTGGTGGGATAATAAATACGAGTCCAAGTATCTTATTGAATGGTAAAGTTGGTCTTTTATCTGAGACAGCATTTATTGGGATGATTTCTCATAGACCGTTTGAACTTACAAGTGTTTCTGCCATAGAATTAGTTTCTGGATTATTACAGAGAGCATTATTACAGGACATACAATCTACTCAGGCAAATTTGAGTGTAAGTGTCTTATTTATTGACTCTTTAGGGGTACATAAGGTAAGACTAAATAATGGTCAGATTGCTAGTTTAGACTCTGGAGATATTATTACTAGGGATGATTCTACGACAGGTATAGTTTATGGAATAGGTGCTGGTGAATCTTCATTTGCAATACAACCAAGAAGTGATTTGACGGAGCCTATATTTTACAGGTATAGAAAATGAGGGCTGAAATGAAGGGTTTAATATTTGCTATTTTGTTACCTATGTATGTTTGTGCAGATACAAATTTAATTTCTAAAAAGAATTTTAATGAAGAGTCTTTTGACGAAGATGATTTACAACAAAAAATTCAATCAAGACTTAAAGACGTTCAATATATGAAATCTGAGCTTCAGCTAAAAAAAACAGCAACTGACACTGATCCTGGTGTAATGTTTAAAGTTGGAAGATTGTTTATTAGCATTAAATCACAGTTATATAAAATGTATGTAAAATTTCAAACTGCTGTAGAGAACAGGCTTAGTGTTCAAGAAGAACTTTCTAAACTTCAACAAGACAAGTTACTGAGAGTAGAAAAGACGTTAGAAAGCTTAAATCAAAATCTTCACGATACTGAAGAACGTGTTCTTTCTAAGGTTGCTAATGCTACACAAATAGGTTCTATTCAGGATGAGCTTTCTGAAAAAGTGAAAAACGAAATCGTACAGTTAAAAAAAGACGTAGAGAAAGAAAAAGAAGAATTAGTTTCAAAAGTTGTTGGACATTCTTCATCATCTGTTAAGTTACTTGAAGATCAAATTTCTAAAGTTAAAGAAGAAGTTAGTAAGGAAAATTTGGATAAGAGATTTGAGGCTATGCTTTCTAATGTGATTTCTGCAACACAAGAAATGGTAAAGAAAGAAGTGGCAAGAAGTTTGGCTGGTGTATTGAATAAAAAATCATTACCAGAAGTGAGTCCTTCTGTTAAGGCAGATAATGGAAAGGGCGGCATATCAGAACTTATACAAAAGGAAGTAAGACGACAAATGTATGTGCCTAGACCCGCTAAGCGACAGTACTCAGTTAGAAGAGATTACGTTGACGAAGAAGATTTAGATTAACGCCACATGGTTAAAATTTGAGTGGTTGAATGTGTATAAAATATTCCTTGTTTTCCTATTATTAACAAGCTTCTTTGTACAGGCAAATGCTGAAGTTACTCCAGAGCTTCAACGTAAAATTAGAAAAGAGATAGAAGCTCAACAGCGCTTGCAGTACAAGGAGAAGGTAAAACAAAAAAATCTAGCTGAAAAAATCAAATCTAAAGTCAAACAAGAGATCAAATGGCAAAATTATAAGATCCAGCGTCAAGCTAAAAAAGATCAGCTTGCTGGTAGGGTCCGTATGCATAGCCCTTCACGATTTGATCATGAAGATTTTATCTATAAAATTCCAACATGGCCATTTAATTCAGTTTTCTATGCTGAGAATGACCTGTGTGAGTTGAATCTTAAGGTTAATGGTGCTTCAAGAGCGTTTGACTCTTCAGGATCATCAAGAGATATTTCTAGATTAGTTTTTGGAGAAAAGGATTTAGTGCTTCAAGATATCTTATTAGCTTCCAAATTGCTTAAGGCTGGTAAAATACAAGCTAATTCTGCCAAGTTAGTGGGACCACCACCTGTTACCGCTTCTCGTTATCATTATTATTATATTTTGGCTGACCAACCAATAGTTTTTGATGCATCTACCAGTAGTCAGAGATTAGACTTAAATTATGCCAGACATTTTAGAGATGGTGATATTTCTTTTGGGCTAGTAATCCCTGTTATACGTAAAGAGAATAATATTAGACTGGAATCTGGTATTTCTTCGGTTATACGTAGTCAGTTAGAAGCTGTAAGTCCTAGATTTGCTGATAGGTTTGGTACACTGCAAGATTTATTACAGGAAATTTTAGGTGCAAGTGGTATTTCATTTAATAAAAAGGATAGAGAAGTAGGGATAGGCGATGTCCAGGTCTTTGCTAACTTGGAAATTCCTAGCGAATATTTTGAACGGTTTGTTACAGGATTCAAGGTTTCTATTCCAACAGCCAATGGCAGGAAGACTGATAAACTTTGGGATCCTGAGCTAGGCAATGGTGGGTTTTTAGAGATGTCCTTGTTTATGGGTTTACTTAAGAGCTTTAATAAGTATTTTAATCCTCATATGTATTTAGAGCTTACTGGCGCTATTCCAGCAACTGTTAATAGACGTGTACCTATTAAGAAGGAGTATGATGGAGTTTTACCTGCTAGTGGTGTTCCTATAGGAGATTTTTTGCTTTTAGGTCAGGCTGAGATTCAGTATCTAGGCGGTACTACTTTTAGTGAGTTTGATACTCAGGTAAGGAATTTTCCTATTACTGTTAAGGGTGTAAAAATACGTAGGGGGCCTCAAATTAATCTTAGAATAGGTAACATTATAGAAGAGGTCTATTCACGTAAGGGATTCTTAGAGCTTTTTTATGACCTTAGGTTAAAGGGTGCAGATTATCTGAGCTTGGGTAGAAGCTGGGATGGTTACGATCCTTCTATATTAACTGACAATACTTTTGAATCTGAGCATCGCTTGGGATTTAGCTATGATTATCAATTTTCAGGAAGACAAAGGGTCAATATTGGTTTTCTCGCAGGTATTACCGGTAGAAATACTCCTCAGGTTTTAGAGGGTAATATAGCATATAGCTTAGAGTTTTAGCTGGTTTTAGATGTCTTGAGTGGTTGCAATGTTTTCTTGCATTGTTATACTCCAATTATTTACTAAATGTCTAAAATTAGCTTTGCAGGTTGTTATGTATTTATCTAAATTTTCAAGAATATTTCTTTTAATCTTTTTTGTGTCAGTTGATGTTGTATTTGGTGAAATTGATGAAACGCAGGCAGCTGATGTTGTGGACTTTTTAAATAGGTCGACAAGAACACGTAGAGGTACAAAATTTCAGCGTTTTATTGATAAGGCTAATTTATCTGAAACACTTTCTAGTCTCAGGAATAAAACACAGAAGTTTTATGAAGAGAATGAATTAGCTGATATTGAAGCAGGTATATTAAAGGCTGAAAATCCTATAGATAAAGAAAAATTAGAAAAAAATCATAATTGGGTTTATTACAAACAAAGAAGAGAACTTGAAAACGCTTTGGATACTGCTTTATTGTCAGGATCAGCGAATCCATGGACAGATGCTTTTGTAGTGGGAATGATAGCTTCTCAACCTAAAATTTATGAAGCGCTTCAGGACGAGGGTGTTTTTGATGCACTAAAGAATGAAAATGATGGAGCTGTTGCTGAAGCTGCCAAAAAGGTAGGGATAGGTTTGCTAGCAGTTTCTGCTGAATCTGTAGGCAAGACAGTTAATAATATAGTCTCACAGAACTTTGGTAGTCCGTTGGAAAGAATAGCAAGGGTTATATTTGGTAGTATTGGTAATTTTTCTAGAAAGATTTGGACCAAGTCGGTCAAGATCTATTATGGTGTTCAAGGCGAGCCGTTTGCCCATCAAGAGGTTAAAGATTTTGGCATAATTGTTGATACTATGCTTGAGGATTATAAAGAAACCTGTAATAAGGCTGTTAATAATATGAGTAATCGAGAACGTATTAATAGGAAGAAGAATCTTGATGACGCAGAAGAAGTTCTAGAAAAAATAGATGAAATAGTCTTCGAAATAACTAAGTCTCATGTTAAAAAATCAATGGATATTTCTATATTAGGAGATTCTAAGACTACTATATTAGAGAAAATATTTGAGGCTTATGATAAGGATTTTATCCCTAAAGAATTAGAGGGTGTTAAGACCTTTGCTGAGTTGATTAATGTAATACAGATGGACTCTGACTGGAAGGATGAGCGTGAGCATTCCTTAAATAGTATAGTTGGTCTAGTTGACTACTTTAATATTAGAATGGCTTACTATTCTAAGGATAAAAGTTCTATGGAGTTTCGTTATGCATCTATGATCAGAGAGCGTTTATTAGAGTTTGCATCTATGATATCTCTTGCTACTTCTGATAAATATTTTGGTAGTGAGCAAGCTCAAAGACGTCTTAGACGAATAAGAAGTGGTTTGGCTAAAAATTTTGAGAATCTATTAAAGTATATTCCTAATCTTGAGTTCGCTGGTGAAGAGAAGAAGGTAGAAGCTAAGAAAAAACGTACACGACCATCTTTTGGTGAATATGAAGAAGAAGATTATGGATTTAATAGGTTGATGTAATGTATCATAAACTTGTATTGATTTTATTATTATCGTCTAGTTTTTTAAGTGCTAATCTTAATGAGATTAATGTTGAACATGTGCAGAAACACAAAGAGTATTATCTAAAGCAAGCTCGTAATCTAAAATATTTCAAGGTAACTGCTTGCGTATCTGCTACTGCAATAATATCTGCTATTATAATAAAAATGTTATATAGCACTAAGCAGCCGATTGTTAAGTCTATTATAGATCCAAAGTTAAAAGAAACTTTATTTGCTGAGTTGGTACAAAAAGAACTTGAGAAAAAGAATAGAACATCAATAGAGGCATTTACTGCTTTTTTTAAACGCAATATTATATCGGGCTTGAGTTTGACTGCAACAAGTCTTGTTTTGGGTTTTGGAGATGAAGTTAAGGGCTCTTTATTTATTAGAATTAAGCAATTTTTAAAATATAAAATTGACCCAGTAATATTTAATGAAGCTCAAGTTTTTGATAACACATATAGTTTACATTTATACTTAACTGATTTTGTAGAACAGGCAAATACTGAGATAGATAAAGCTCATCATAGGGAACAGATAGTGTTAGGCTATGGCTTGCTTTTAGAAACAGTTGAACGATTCATGGCTGCTTTGTGTCTACAGGCACAAGCTTCTCAGGAGAAATGGCTTCTTAATTCGGAAAATAAGCTTTTTAAGGCTATGAGCTCATTAAAATTTAAAGTTGAACAAATACTTGATAATGAAAATCCTAATATTAAAGAGGTAGAGGTTGCTTTAAATCATTTAGTACATTGTCTTGGTATGGTTGCTAAAAATTGTGAGGCTCAAATTGTATGAATTTTTTTTAATAGTTGCCTTTTCTATAGTAAGTAGTATTTATGCTTGTTCATGGTGTAAAGATGTTGGTTTAGATTCTTTATCAATCAAGCTTGATGGAATAGTAGAAAAACCAGTAGGTTCATTTAAAGATTTACTTGAACAGTTAGGTAATTATGATTCTGGGACTTTTAAGGCATTCATGGATAATAACTGTGAGGATTCGGCTTTATCTATTACTCAAGAGCAAATCAAAACACATCCTGAGTTAGGTGAAGTTTTTTATAAGCTTTATCTAGCAAAATATTTTCCGAGAGCTCTTGTTATTACAGACCATTTTACTGAGATGTGTCCTATAGCAATAGAGGCAGCGCTTAATGAGATTATAATCATTATTACAAATGAGCCGTGGTTTTATTTCAAAAATAAACCAGACAAGTTCTTTCTGGATGAATACTGGGAAATTATTCTTGAACAATATAAAACAATAAGTTGTTTTTTAGAAAGAGCATTGATTGACCCAATAACTAATAAAGTTTTCTTAAAAGATTCTGGTGGACTTATATTTATTGGAGAGGATCAACTAAGTAATTTTGAGTTTACTTCTAATAATAATGGTATTCCATTAACGCGATATTGGGCTCAAAATGGTATAGATAGTTTTTTTAAATTTCATGCTCAGCATTGTGATTTTATAATAAAAATATTTAATGAAGCTATTCAAAATCAAGATTATAAAAAAGCATTTTCATATTATTTAAAGCTTAGAGATGCTGTCCCAAAGTTACAAAATTCGCAATACGAAATTTTGTATCAAGAAAAACTTGAAGATGATAAGTGGTTACTAGAAGAGCTTCGTAAGCAACAAGGTTATAATGTTTAAAAAAGTTTTTTTATTATTTACTGTTGCTTCTTGTCTTGCTTCAGAGTTTAAAGATCTAAATAGCTTTATAAAAAGTAGTATAGATCATTATGACTTTAAGGTAGAGGGTAGATATACACATGAATATCATCCATTTATTCTAGATAAGACTATCAATAGTTTATATCAGCTTAAGGATAGGCTTACAGTAGAAGGATTAGATCTTCAAGGACATTTAGTTGTAACTGGTTATGAAGGAGAGGCTATCCCTTCATATTATACCGATTATAACAAGGCAAAGATTAATGATGAGATGAGCTCAAAAAGTAAGGCTGGTATCTCTATTAGACCACATAATTATTTTGGGTTAATGACAGGATTTTTATTCAGAGACCTTAATTTACTTTCTACTAAATGGCTCAAGAATACGTCTGTGGTGTTTGAACATGTATGTCCAGAAAATGTTGAAATTTTAAATCTGAATGAAATTTTTCAAAGACATGCCTTTCGAGATTCTTTAGATTTTATGAATGATTATCAGGTATCGATAGAGAAGAAATTAAAAAAAGAAGATTGGAAGGGCATTTATTCAGAATTAATTAACTATTGGGATGCCTTGTATAAAAGTGAGATTACTATTATGGGTGATCAGGTCGCAGCTACACAGGATATTTTATTTTCAATAGATTACGGTAAATATCTTCTCAAATCTAATTTGCCTATGATTAAGTTTTATTGTGGTGCGGATATAACATATCCAATTGAAGAATCTATGAAGCAGGGTAAAGCGGCTACTATTAATGCACAGACCTTTGTTAAAAAGTTGGCACTAACTTTAAAACCAATAGATAGTAAAAAAACAGTTTATGTTTTTAATAGTTTTGTTGATGGTGTAGGCAAGAGTACAATGCTTGGCAATATTAAGAACTGGATGCAGTATGGATCTAAAATAGAAGATTATAAGCGTGTTGATAATTCTTCTTCTCAATGGGCAGAAGTCTTTCAGTTTAGTGATAGTGTATATATAGCTGATCTTCCAGCTCAAATGAGTCATTTTACATATAAGCCTGATGGACTTGTTTATGTAGAGTTTTCTTCAGAAAAAAATAAGGGCGATACCGAGGATATTAAGAAACTTAAAACTTTTATTCTTAATAATAAAGAACAGATTTATAACAAATTTAATAAACTTTTTGATGAAATTTTAAAGATTTATAAGGAGAATGGACCTTTTGAAAAATCTTTAAATAATCAGAATATGCCAGATAGAGCATTTATTAAAAACTTGATCCTGTTAAATAAAATAGATTCTCCATGGGTTGCTTTTGAGTATGAAGGTGAAAAATATTTATTTAATTATGACATTCCTTCAGAAATTCGTATTCTGCGTACAATAGCTGGAGCATCTTCTTATGGATTGAAAAATATAGAATCAGAACAAATGTTGTTTTTTGAGGGAATACGATTTCCAGTAGCCTATCAAAGTTTTTTAGATGACCTTGTAGCTAAATTAAAAAAAGAAAATATTGAAAAAGTAGTGTTTGTAGATTTCTTAAGTATGTATCCACGTTCATCTAGGGAAAATATTCGTATAAATTACTTAGTACAGCAGATGGCTCTTCTTGATAGTAAGTTTGAAACTAAGAAATCCCTTTATAAGAACTTTATAAGTCCTGCAGAGCTTTATAGTGATATCTTGAATAAGAAGATGCGCACTACTATGTTAAATGGTTTTGAACTTGAAATTATTACTAGATACCTATTATATAAATTTTTGGAAAAACGACCAAGTAATAATTTAGAAGGGTTAAGTATTTTTGATTTAACCATTTTACTTGATAAAGGGTTAAAGAATTTTAAAAAGAATAAGAAATTTTATAATTTTTTACATGATTTATCAAATGAAAAGTTTATGTTTGAAGAGGAAACTTTGAAAAAAGTTTTTGGGTTAAAAAAAGAGTTTGTTAATATTCAGCAATTTTCTTTTGATCTAGCAAAAACTTTTTCAGATATAATGCAGTTATACTTTACTGAGTATTTTAAGAATGATCGTCTTAATAAGCTTTGGGATGGATTAGAGGAAGAGGTTTCTGCTGTGCAGTTTCCACAGTATTCACTTGGATTTGTTAAGGAAGAAAGAAATATTTTATCCCTTAATAGTGGTACTAATCTTTGGGTACATTTTGATTTTCCAATTGATTATCATCAAAGTAATTTTTTAGCACCATTTTTTCAAACATTGCGTGCTAACTGGTATGCTTCTTTAGCTAATTTGCTTTTTTTACATGAAAAATATTCCGTGCCTCCAATGGTTTTAAAATATGGAAAACTTTATTCAAATAGTTTGGAGTTTGATAGGATTTATTTAGGCCAAAAAGTACTTCCTGAGTGGATCGGTAACAGACAGAAAAAAATAACAATGTTTAACTTGAGCACTTTTAGTAACCAACAGTGGGGAGAGTTTAACTCAAAACCATATCTTTTAGATTGGGATAATGGATATCCTACTAATTATGGAATGTTTGCCTTTGGTCTTCCAAAAATTAAGCAAAAATCAACAATGGAATTTTTTGTAAAATTTTCTCCGATTGCTAGCATTATTACTGAGTATCAGAAAAAGAATGGTCTTCAATCTGTATTGCCTACATCACAATTGTATTTAGAGCTTAAAAAAAATTCTAATTGGTATGATGAATATAAGCGATTGTATCAACAAGCAAGACAGAATGGTTATTATGATCCTTCAAAAACCTTTAATACTGTAAGGCATACTGGAGAAGTTAAAAATATTTATCTTGGTACACAGAAAATGAAAACAGGTGCGGCATTATTTGTAAGAATGATTGCAACCTTGGAAATGATAGTTAAGGATGCAGATTCAGATATTGTTGTACGTAAAGGAAATAAGCAAGACTTTGTGGCAGCATTACATCTTATAGAAAAAATTACTTTACCTAGATACTTCGGAATAATATTTGAAGAACCACTATTTGATGATTATACTAAAGTGGAACCAGTTATTCATTGGAGTGAATTTGATACTTACCTATATACATAATATATTAAGAAATTTTTCATTATTTCGAGCTCTTTTAAATTAAATAATTTATTGGGTAACTTTGCTTTTTTAGCATTGAACGCTTTATCCAAATCATTTAAAGTGAACTCTGGATTAGAAAAAAGACCTAACCCTTTTATACAAAAGATAATAGGCATCTCATTACATTGTTTCTTAGGATGCTTAATGTTAAATTGTTCAATTAATACAAGAACTTTTTCTCTTAATTCTTCTTGTGTAGGACTTTGTATTGGGCTTTGTTCTTTAAATTCCTCTTGAAAAAACCATTCTAGCTCGTCGTTAATTGCATTTAATGTTGATAAAGAGAATAATATTATTAATAATAAATTTTTCATTTCTGTGCGTATTTAATTAAAGGTTCTATTGATGAATTTAAAGTTATTTAAATAATAAATTACTTTTCTATATAGCAATATGTACTGTTTTTAACAAAAATGCAACTTTCTGGTATTTTAGATAATATTTTTTAATAAAAATAATTTTGAGAGCTATGATGCAAAGTGAGAATTTAACACCATTAATGAAACAATATTTTAATATTCGTAATCAGTATCCGGATACATTATTATTTTTTCAAGTGGGTGATTTTTATGAATTATTTTTTGATGATGCAAGGACTGCGTCATCATTTTTAGCTATAGCTTTAACAAAGCGAGGGAAATCTAATGGTGAAGATGTTCCACTATGTGGGATCCCTGTACATGCATTAACTCATTATCTTACAAAACTTGTTAAGGGTGGATTTAAGGTAGCAATATGTGATCAGCTTTCTGAACCTAAACCTGGAACTGTTGTAGAAAGAGCTGTAACAAGGGTGTTTACACCAGGTACGCTAACTGACCCACAAATGTTGGATGAAAAATCTGCATCATATATTTTGAGCTTTGCTCAAGTGGAAAATGAATGGGCACTTGTATTTGCTGAGCTACTTACAGGGCAGATTTTTGCCACTGTAATTCAAAAAGATTCTTATCGGATTTTGGAGTCTGAACTTTCTAGGTTTTTTCCAGATGAAGTGATAGTTACAGAAGAAGAATTATTTTTCAAAAAGAAGGGTTATTGGACCTCTAAGTATTCATCAGTTGAGGATACTTATACACAGTGGTTAGAGCAATTTGACTCAGCTGTTGTAAATAAAATTAAGAATACTGTTCTTAATAGTGCTTTGCAGTTATTACATAGTTACTTAACTCGTACAAAATATTTTTTACATCCATTTAATAACATACAGTTTTATCAGTCTGATGATTATCTTTATCTAGACGCATCTACACAAAGAAACCTAGAAATAGTTGTTAATAATCAGGATGGTAGTAGAAAAAATAGTTTGCTTTCTATAGTTGATTGTGCAAAGACTTCTATGGGCTCTCGAACTATTAAAAAATGGCTTACCAGGCCATTATTACAAAAGAAGATGATTATTCAACGACAAGAGGTTGTTAAAGCAATTAAAGATAATGTTGAGGTTATGCAAAAGTTATCTGGATTATTAAGTAATCTTGCCGACTTAGAAAGAATTGTTGGTAGAATTGCATTACAAAAAGCTTCTATTCAGGATTATGTTGCGCTAAAACAATCTCTAAACATTATTCCGCTTATTAAGGCTGTTATAGTACATAAACAAGAGTTTGATTTAATTAAAAGACTTTTGAGTAAATTATTTGATTATTCTGTGTTAGTTGAATACTTACATGCTAGTTTAGAAGAAGATTTTTCTAGTGGATTGATTATTAAAAGGGGCTTTGATCATAATCTGGATAGAATTCGTGCTCTTGTTGGAAATTCACAAAAAGAGCTACTTAAGCTTGAAGAAGAAGAGATTCGTAAAACAGGTATTAACAGTTTAAAGATACGCTACAATAATATTACTGGTTATATGATTGAGATAACTAAGACACATTTGGATAAAATTCCAGAGCATTATAAACGTATTCAGAGCTTAAGTAATAAAGAACGGTTTATTATAAAAGAGTTACTTGAACTGCAAAATGAAATATTACAAGCACAAAAACAAATACAGTCTTTAGAGAATGAAATCTTTCAACAGGTTAAGGCTGAGGTATATAAAAAACTTTCTGCATTACGTCATTCCGCTAATGCATTGGCTTATTTGGATGCATTGTATGGCTTTGCTGTTGTAGCATATGAAAATAATTACAAGTTACCAGTCTTTAATGATAATGGTGATATTTTGATTAAAGAGGGCCGACATCCTGTTATTGAATCTAAGATAAGCAGTTTCATTCCTAATGATACTTTTCTTAATAAACAGGAATCATTATGGATTATTACTGGTCCGAATATGGGTGGTAAGTCAACTTATTTAAGGCAGGTTGCTCTAATGTGTATCTTGGCACAATGTGGTAGTCTTGTACCTGCAAATGAAGCTAGTTTGCCTATTATTGATAGAATTTTTACGCGTATAGGTAGTGGTGATAATTTAGCAGAAGGGAAAAGTACTTTTTTAGTAGAGATGGAAGAAACCTCTCTAATATGTACTCAAGCTACAAAAAATAGTTTGGTTATTTTAGATGAAGTAGGTAGAGGAACATCTACATTTGATGGTTTGGCTATAGCTCAAGCAGTCATAGAGTATATATATGATAGTATAGGAGCCAAGTGTCTTTTTGCTACACATTATCATGAACTTACAAATTTGAAAGAACATTTTTCTGCCATTGTAAATTATCATATGCTTTGTAAGAAGACTGATAATGGAATTATATTTTTACATAAAATAGAAAAGGGTGTTTCATTAGGAAGCTTTGGAATTGATGTTGCTAAGTTAGCAGAGATGCCTGCTTTGTTAATTAATAGAGCACGAGATATTTTGTATTCTTTAGAAAATATCTCACGGTTTCGTGATAAGGATTTATATAAGCATGAGAATAGATCTATAAATAGTGACATTTTAGCTGACAAAGTTATTACTCTTGAAAATGAATTAGTAAAAAAAGAAAAACTTTTTATAAAAATACGTGAAATCAATCTTGATGATCTTACTCCTAGAAAAGCACTTGAACTATTATGGGATTTGAAAAAGACTATTTCTTCTTAGTTTTTAAGTAATTGATTATATCATTACTTTCATACATTTTAGTATTACCATCAACTAGAAATGGTACTTGTCTTTTACCACCAAGTTTTATAAGCCTATCCATATTGTCTTTTGCATCAACTATTGTTACTTGATTTTCTATATTCAGTTTTTTAATTTCGTCTTTAACTTTAACACAATAGGGACACCATTCCGTTACAAATAATTCCATCATCATTAGTATTGATAAATATTTTTTTATCATATAATTTACCCTTTCTTTATCATTATATTTAACAAGTAAAGGGATTTTTATGAAATATTTAAAATTAATTCTTTTAAATATTATTTTGATGTCGTCAGTTTTTGCTGTTGATAAAGCAAGTCTAGTAGGTAATACACCCCTACACAAAGCAGTTCAGGAACAGGATACAAAAGCTGTTGCTACATTATTGAAAGATGGAGCATTAGTTGATAAAAGAAATTATTTTTGTCAGACATCGCTATATATAGCTACCAAGCTAGGTAATACTGATATTGCTGCTCAACTACTTAAGGCCGATGCAAGGATTAATGCATTAAATTGCTTACGTGAAACACCATTACATATAGCGGTTAGAGCACAGCAATTAAAGATGATTGTATTTTTGCTTAGTGAGGGTGCTGATTGGTAAGCTAGAAACTTGAAGGGCGATACTCCGGTTGATTATGCCTTTAACAAATTTCCGCGGAATTCTCCATCCAAAATCTCTTAGATTTGGGTGGCGATGGATAGCGGATAGACCGTAGGTCTAAAAATATTTTTATAAAGCTTATTCTTTTGATACTATGGTAATAGGTTTTCAAAGGGAGAGTAAGATATGCTCAAGGCGTATAAGTACAGAATATATCCTAATGCAATTCAGAGGCAGAAATTTGCCGAACATTTTGGTTGTGTTAGATGGGTATACAACTGGGCTCTTACTAGAAGACAATCACATTACAAAGAAACTGGCTTAACTTTATCTAGGATAGAACTTCAAAATGAGTTAGTTTCTCTTAAAAAAGAAATAAGCTGGTTGAAAGAAGTGAATAGTCAGTCACTTCTAGCCTCATTGATCAATTTTGATACTGCATACAAAAACTTTTTCAAAAGACAGACTCAGTTTCCAAGATTCAAAAGTAAATATCATGGAAGACAGTCATATCAATGCCCACAGCATGTAAAAGTAGATCTTGATAAGAATTTTGTTAACCTTCCTAAAATCAAACGTATTAAAATTGAATTACATAGAAAATTCTCTGGTGAGATTAAAACTTGTACAGTAAGTAAAACTCCGACAGATAAGTATTTTATTAGTGTATTAGTAGATACAAATGTGTTAACGCCTGTATCTTCTCCTATAGAAGGAGATAAAACACTAGGTATAGACCTTGGCATAAAAGATTTTGTAATAACTAGCTCAGGTGATAAAGAACCAAACCATAAATATCTTTATAAGAATCAAAAGCGATTGAAATCTGCACAAAGAAAATTTTTCAAGAAGATTAAAGGTTCAGCTAACAGAGCTAAAGCTAGAAAAAAGGTAGCAAAAATATATGAAAAACTAACAAGTCAACGTCAAGATAGAGCACATCAGATCTCAGCAAAATTAGTATACAAGAACCACGATACTAGTTTTGCAATAGAAGATCTAAATGTGCAAGGAATGATGAAAAATCACAAACTTGCTAAATCTATTGGTGATTGTGGATGGCATTTTTTTACAAAAACACTACAGTATAAATCACAATGGTCAGGTAAGAATGTGATAATGATTGATCGCTGGTTTCCATCCTCTAAGACTTGTTCCCAATGTGGCAAGATCAAGGAAAAACTATCTTTATCAACACGTACTTACGAATGTGAGTATTGTGGTGCTATTATAGATAGGGATATAAATGCGGCAATCAATATAAAGAAAGTTGCGTTATTGCAAATAGGGCCGGGACGGTCCGAATATAAGCCTGTGGACCATGCTATGGCGGGGACTGCTATTAGTAGTAGTCTAGTTATCCATGGAGAGAAGCAGGAAGCCCACACCATAGCATAGCTTGGTGGTCGGTAGTTCACTCCCACTCCAGTGAGCCGGCGGATTGATATTCTGTAACTCGAGTTTCGAAAAAGTTTTTTTCTTTAGAAAGGTCTGTGGATTGTGACATCCATGGGAACGGATTTTCCTTATTATAAACTTTAGGTAGATCTATACGTTCAAGCCTTCTATCTGCTATGTGTTGTACATAATCTATAAATTGTTGGGAGTTGATACCAAGCATTCCCTTAGGGCATGCATCGTAAGCATAAGCTTCTTCTAGCATTACTGATTCTTTAATTAGATTAGAGATGTCTTTTTGGAATTTATATGTCCATGCTTCTGGATATTCTTTTTTGATCGTGTTGATTAAATCACATCCAAATGCAAGGTGTATACTTTCATCACGCATAATATATTCAAATTGTTCCCCAATACCCACCATCTTATTTTGTCGCTTAAGCGCTAGCATCATTGCAAAACCTGCATAGAAGAATATTCCTTCCATTATTACGTAGTAACCTATTAAGTCATGAAGGAATTTTTGGATATCTTCAATTGTCTTGATATCAAAGGTTGGGTTTAATATAGAGGTTGTTAATGAGATAACGAAATCATCTTTTTTTTTAATTGTTTCAATAGTGTTATACATGTTATAAATTTCATCAGGATTGAGCCCTAAGGAATCA
This sequence comes from uncultured Pseudomonadota bacterium, assembly GCA_964491895.1. Classification (GTDB taxonomy): domain Bacteria; phylum Babelota; class Babeliae; order Babelales; family UBA12411; genus CAZBHK01. Next base: position 24,695 of record CAZBHK010000007.1, read on the forward strand.
CAACAGTATATAAAGGTATCAGTATGAACAGCTTCTTCAAAGGCTTGTCTTAATAAATATTGTCTTGCTTCAGGGTTGGTTACATGTCTATATACTGCAAGAACAAGATTGTTTGCAGTAAGTGATTCTGCTGTGGAAAAGAAACCCAGATTCCATAGTATAAGTCTTCGTTCTGTTGTACTAAGTTCATTAGGGGCCTTCCATTGTTCGACATCCTTTTGCATGGATACTTCTTCAGGTGTCCATGTATTAGCAATACCATCTTTATAATGTTGTCTAGCCCAATGATAGGTCATTGGCAAGATTTTGTTTGGGTCTGTTGTACCGTTATTTAATATTGATTTTTTCATTATATTTCCTTTATTGACAAGATTCACAGCTTTGATCGTTTATGTTACAGGATGTGGTTGAATTATTACGTTTTTGAGTAAATCCAAATTTTTTTGCATCTAAGGTAGATTTTTCTATTTGGCTGGCTCCAAGTGTGCGTAAGTAATAGGTTGATTTGAGTCCCAGTTTCCATGCAGTTAGATAAATTGTGTTAAGTTTTTGTCCTGATACACCTTTTAGGAATACGTTGTGTGATTGGCTTTGATCTATCCATTTACCACGTTCTGCAGTAAGCTTTAATAACCATTCTGGATCTATATCAAATGCTTCTTTGTATTTAGCTCTGATATTTTGTGGAATAGTTTGAATCTTTTCAATGTTACCGTCATGGAATTTAATTTGATCAAGCATGTCTTGGTTCCATAAATTTAATTTTTTTAGATCATTAACTAGATAATTATTAATTATTGTAAATTCACCACTCATATTTGATTTAACATAGATATTTTTATAAATAGGCTCTATGCATGGTAAACATCCAGAAATGTTTGATATTGTTGCTGTTGGTGCGATGGCCATGGTATTAGAGTTACGCATACCATATTGCTTTACATGATCTCGAACCTTTTGCCAGTTTAAGGTTTCATTTTTAGTAACATTTGTTGATAGACCACGTTCTTCTTCTAGTAATGTTATTGTATCTATTGGAAAAATATTTTTATTCCATTTAGATCCTTTATAACTTAGATAGGCACCACGTTCTTTAGCGAGTTTAGAAGATGCTAATATTGCATGATAAGAGAAGAATTCAGTGATCTCGTTAGCAAAGACTAGAGCTTCTTGAGAATCGAAATTGATATTGAGTTTGAAAAGTGCATCTTGGAAGCCCATCATGCCTAATCCGACAGGTCTATGTTTTAAGTTTGAGTTTTCACCTTCTTTTGTAGGATAGAAGTTGATGTCTATAATATTGTCTAACATTCGCATAGCAGTCTGTATGGTTTTGGTTATTTTATTTTTATTTATTTCACCGTTATTAATATGTTTTTCGAGGTTTATTGAACCTAAGTTACATACGGCTGTTTCTTCTGATGATGTATTAAGTGAGATCTCTGTACAAAGGTTAGAGCTATGAATAACACCGACGTGATCTTGTGGTGAGCGTATGTTAAATGCATCTTTGAAGGTTAACCATGGGTGTCCGGTTTCAAATAATCGTGTTAACATTTTTTTCCAAAGCTCTTTTGCTGGTATTACTTTATACAATGTAATTTCCCCAGTTTGAGTAAATGCTTCGTATTCTTCATAGCGTTTCTCAAATTTTTTTCCGTAAAGATCGTGGAGGTCTGGTACTTCATTGGGTGTGAATAGGGTCCACTCTTTATTTTCTAGTACACGTTTCATAAAGAGATCAGGGATCCAGTGTGCTGTATTAATATCATGGGTTCTGCGACGTTCATCGCCAGTATTTTTCTTTAAGTCTAAAAAGTCTTCTATTTCTAGGTGCCAGGTCTCTAGATATACAACCGTTGCGCCTCTTCTACTACCACTTCTGCTTATTGCGACTGTTACATCGTTAGTAATTTTTAAGAAAGGAACAAGTCCTTGGCTACCAATATTAACAGTTTTAATTAATGAGCCTGTTGATCTGATATTTGTCCAGTCATTAGCAACACCACCAGACCATTTAGACATTTGTGCATTATCACCAATGCATTTAAAAATATGGAAGAGATCATCTTTCACAGTGGTAAGGTAACAAGAGCTTAGTTGAGGACGTATAAGTCCTGCATGAAGTAATGTAGGTGTTGAAGGCACAAAAGCCATTGAAGAGATAAGGTTATAAAATTCAATGGCTTTCTCTTCTTTATTTTTTTCTAGTAGTGAAATGCCCATGGCAATACGCATCCAAAATGCTTGAGGTGTTTCAAATCTAATGCCATTATTTTTTAAAAAGTATTTTTCATAAAGTGTTTGTAAGCCTATATAATTGAAAATTTTATCTTTGGAGATATCTATAGCTGAGGCCATGTAGTTTAGGTTAAAATCTAATAATCGTTTATCAATAAAGTTCATTTCGACAAGCTTATAAATATTGTTAATAAAGCTTTTTTTATAAAGCTCATTTCTAGTATCTTTAGTTGTTGAAGAGTTGAGCACTTCTTTATAGATTTTTTGTAGTAAAAAAGTAGTGGCGACATGATCATATTCTGGATCTTGTTCAATAAGTGGTACTGTAGAAAGAATGAGAGCCTTTTCTATGTCTATTGTTTCTATACCTTCATGTATATTTTTAAAAAGTTCTTTGATTATTGTGGTTTCACTAAGATTATAGTTTTTACATGCCCTAGTAATATTGATACGTATCTTATCTAAATCAAAGCTTGTTAGCGTACCATTACGTTTTTTAATTGAGTTTATTACTGGTAGATTTACAATATTTTGAGTTATTATTGGTCTGATTACTTTTTCCATTTTATCCCTTTCAAATTCCAATTTTTGAGGCTTATGTTTAACTTTAGTTGATCACTTTAAAACCTACAATGATTAAAGCTGTTTATATTTTATTTAAAAAACTATTTAGTATTTAATGGTTCTCTTGTATATGAAATTAATAATAGTAATTTTAATAAATGCTTCCAAAACTATTATTTGTAAAATAGCAGAAGGCATCTTTGTATGAAAAAATTATTTTTAGGGATATAAAATAGAAAAAGGTGCTAAATTTTTAAATTTAACACCTTTTAAAATAGAATTTGTTTGTACTTAAAGAAATAGTCTGTATTTCTAACTATATATTCAAAAAATGTTCAAAGAGTGAATTAATTTATTGTAGAGTCATATTTTAATAAGTTAAAATATGTCAAAAATTTTATAAATGCTTCTCGGTATTGAAATGGTACTGATGTATGAATACGTACATGTTTTCCAAATTCAGATTTTAAGAACATTTTTGGACAGGTTGCTTCTTTATAAATACTGATCCCCATTTCTATAGGAGAGAATTTGTCGTGTGTTGAATGCTCTACAAGACATGGAATAGTAATATTTTTTATAAGTTCTATAGGCTTTAAATCAAAAAGATTACCCTTAAATTGTTTAGCATGTAAGTTTTGTGCCCACTTACTTCTAACTATAATCCACTGTATTATATTGAGATCTGGATCTTGAGCAGCTTTTTCTATAAGGTATTCAAATTTAGTAAATGGTGAGTTTAAAACTATGGCATCAGGTATATTATAACCATATTTTTGTGCCATATTGATAGCATGAAGGCACATTGCTCCACCCATACAAAAACCTACAAGTACAATGGGTTTATTATTATCTTTTTTAATAAAGTCGATAATAGCTAAAATATCTTTGTATGCATTAGTTCCAAATACTCGACCCATTGTGCCACTGCTATGTCCAAAGCCTCTCCAGTCAAAAGTAAATATATTAAATTCTGGAAACAATGCAGCAAATGGGGTGCCCCATTCTTTTAATGGGGTTGCTTGTTCAAAAAAGCCTGTAACGTAAATAATGTTTACGGGAGCATTAGGTCTTTTGAAATATAAGGATGAGATCAATAAATTATCTTCAGTTTTTATGAAGAGTTCTTGTGCTCCTATTTGCTTTGCTCTTTCTCTTGTTATATATCGTTTATTATTTCCAGTAAGTTGTGGTTTTTGATTAAATAGTAATTTTGTAAAACGATCAAAAAAGCCTTCTTGAGGAGTGTATTCGTAAAAAAATGGCTTTATTTTATTGTACCAAACCTTGTCCTCTGGAACTTTATGCGTTATGTATATGTCTGGAGCGAATGATTTTTCTTGATACTTATATAAATTACCAAAAATATTTTCTACTAGTATAGTGGTTATTAATAAAAATTTATAAATTTTCATGACTCGCAACAGTTATATATTAAATCTAAAATTAATTTCTTATTTTCTAAGATAGTGTGTTTAGTTAAGCCCGCAAGTAATTCTGCCTTTTTTCTAGTGTAATAAAAATTTATAGTATTGCAAAAATATGCATTTGCAGGATCAAAATCTTTTGAATAATTTTCATTTTTTTTAAGTGGGATATAAACAATAGTTGGACATCCTTCTTTTTTAAAAATATTTATATTTTTTATATTTGTATAATCAATATCAGGTATTTTAAAACCATATTTATATACTAAATCTTCAGCAATTTTTAAGTTTTTTGCAACAGAATTTATTTCTTGTTTGTTATCTAGAATAAAAATAATATCAATTTTTCTTTCTGGTTTAAGCATCGAGATTAGTGGAATATTAGATACATATCCACCATCCACTAATTCTAAAGTTTTTTTATCTTTAATTGGTGAATTTTCTATATTATAGGAAAAATTAGCTACTTTGGCAGGTGAAAATTTCTTAGTTGATGAATGTGTTTTTTCAGTAAGCTTGGCTACACTATTATATAGATAGGAATTCTCAGGCATATTTTCTTTAATATATTTTAATATATCATTAATGCTGGCAGAAAAAGATGAACCAAGAATGCCCATTAAGAATCCAAGACTAATTTCAGGAACTATGTTTTTTGATTCTCCAGAATCAAAATCTCTGCCTAATGCCCAGTTAGGTATATAGCTATTTAAATAGTCACTACCGATTTCATATGGTGATATTTCTAATAATTCATATTTTTGATTAGCTCTAAATGCTGCATTAAATATAGGATATGGAAACTCAATCAGGTTATCTTTTATCATAATGTCAGAAATTACAGTTGAGAACTGTTGAGAATCTCTATGTTTGAGTAATTTATCAGTTAGCAACGTTCCATAGTAATCTATGACATTGAATGGTTGTTTATAAAGAATCTTTTGTTGAAGAAGATTCCCTATTTTTATAGATGCATTTTTACTAGGTATCCAAAATTTATCTTCTCCATATGAAAGAAACTTTTCTTTAAAGCTATTAAAATCTTTGCCAGAAGCTAGCCATGAAATGACAGTCCAGGATGATCCAGATATTGCATTATAATATAATACATTATCCAAAAGATTCATTTCATTAAAGCCATCAAGTAAGCCTAATGCAGCGAACATAGCTCTAAAGCCGCCACCACTAGCACAGATAGCTATACGTGGAGTTTTATTTATTGGTTTTTGGAAAAGTTCTTCTAAATTATTTTTTATGTTGGATAGGCGCTTATTTATAAATTCTTCTTCAGATTGAGAGAGTTCAGTATTATTTCGAACTTTTGCTATATTTTTTTTAAAATTATTTTGTAATAAAAATTTTTTTTTAAGGAATAATTTCCTTTTGTGGAGCTTCCATTCCAATGGATTGAATTTTGTTAAAATATTCTTTTTATAACCAAAGTAAATATCGGTATTAAAAAATCTTTTAGGCTTTATTGATAACAGATCATTTAAGCATTCTTGTTTAAAAAGAGTATCTTTTATTTCTCCAATAATGATTTTCTGATTTGGAGAGTATGTGTATTCTAGTTGATATGCAATATTTAATGGTAGTTTTATTATTTCTCCATTTAATTGAATATTATTATCCTTAACTTCATAGACTCCAGCAAAAAGAGCATCTCCTGTCTTATTATATAGCTTTATCCTTGATAGTTTAGATGGGGATCCATACATCTTGATATTAGAGGTTAGGAGCCCTAATCCTATAATTAAGTAAAAAGATTTTATCTTGTTAAATAAGTTTTTAATTTTCATGAATCTTTCATTTTATTGATTTCTTAATATTAACATAACTATTATAATAAAAAAATGGGGTATTGATGATGTATATTATAGTGTTATGCCTCATAGGCATTGCTGTTTCTTTATATTCTTATTACGTTGAATTTAGGCTTAAAAAAGTTCAGAATTATAGACCATTTTGTGATATATCAAATAGTGCGTCTTGTTCAAAACCTTTTAAAAGTGGTTATTCTCATTTGTTTTATATACCTAACTCCATTATGGGTATTCTTTTTTATATAGTGATCATAGGTTTTGCCCACTTGAATTACCTTGAAATGGTATTACGCTTAGCCATTCTTGGGGCATTAGTTACCATAATCTTGGGCTATATTTTATTCTTTAAGATAAGGTCTTTTTGTCTATTATGTGTGTCTATATATATGATTAATATTTTGATTTTAATTTTAGTTTTGAAAAAGGTATATTGATGAGTATCTTTTATTTGTTATTAACTCCCTATGCATTAACCAATAAAGCTCTTGTAGGTTTACGTATTGTTTTAGGTATAATGACGGTTCTGCATGGACTGCCAAAGATTTTTGGAGGGAAGCCTAAGTGGAAATTTTTGGGTTCTACCATGCAAAATTTAGGTATTTATTTTGCACCGGTTATGTGGGGCTTTATAGCAGCGAGTACGGAGTTCTTTGGTGGTATACTTCTTGTTTTAGGTTTGGGAACTAGAATCGTAAGTTTATTATTAGTATTTATGATGTTTGTTGCCATGATATTTCATCTTAAAAGAAAAGATTTATTTAATGTATATTCATATTCCCTTGCCTTGTTTATTATTTTTGTATGGTTTTTTATAGTAGGTAGTGGACGTTTTTCATTGGATTACTATTTTTTTAGTATGTTATTCTAAAAATTGCTTATCTTAATTATTTGATTTTTAATGGTGTGCCCGACAGGATTCGAACCTGTGACCTACGGATTAGAAATCCGTTGCTCTATCCAACTGAGCTACGGGCACATATGGTCGGGGTGGCCAGACTCGAACTGGCGACCCCTCGCTCCCAAAGCGAGTGCGCTACCAACTGCGCCACACCCCGAATAAGATTTCTAAAGAGTTTATATAATACTTAGACTTGAGTAAATATATATTTTTATGGGGTGAACGACGGGTCTCGAACCCGCGACCCTCAGAACCACAATCTGATGCTCTACCAACTGAGCTACGTCCACCATGTTAAAGATAATTATAATGGTTTTAATGGAAATTAAAAGCTTAGTTGATTTTTTTTATTCCCACGGTGTCATCAGTTAATAAGCTCTTGTGTAGGAAGGCTAGTGCTTTTTCTCTTGTTTCTACTTTAGCTGGAGAGTGTTTTTTAGCCATAGAGATCAAGCTGATCATGCTGGCTGCCTTCTGGATATGAATATCCTTCAAAATATTATTTTTGAATTTGGATTCCCAGTTTTCATCTTCTTTTTTGGCTTCAACCTTAGGTTCATCTTTTTGTGAAAGACCTTTGAGTGCTTCTTCGCGTTTGATATGATATTTTAAAGAGCTTTCATTGCCAATAAACTCTTCCATAAGTTTTAATTCTTGTTCAGGCACTATTCTTGGCTTGATAGCAAAATCAGGTTTGATACCAGTAGCTTGTATAGATACCTTGCCTGGAAGATCATATAGCATAGTAGTGAGTTTTAAGGCACAACCATTAGATATTGGTATGACTTCTTGTACGGAGCCTTTACCAAAGGTCGTTGCTCCTAGAAGGAAGACCATAGGTCTGCTATTTAGTTTTTCATCTTTTGTTGAGGCATAATATTTTAAACATCCAGCTAAAATTTCAGCAGCAGAAGCTGTAAAGTTGTCTATTAATAGGAATATAGGCATATCATTTTTAATAATAGGATTGGTAGTAGTTTTGTATTCTGCTATAGTCTTGCCATCCTTATTTCTGGTTGATACAACAAGAGATCCTTTTTTTAAAAATAAACCAGCGGTTCCTACTACTGAGTCTAATATACCACCAGAGTTTTTACGTAGATCTAAGATCATACCTTTGCAGTTTTTATTTACCTTATTGAACTGTTCCATAATATTTTGTGTGGCGTTTTCGGTAAATAAACGTAGACCTAAATAGAGAATATTTTGGTCTTCAAAGTAGTAAGAGGTAGCTACTTGGTTTTTTATCATTTCACGTTTAACATCGAATTCTAAGAGCTTGTTATCACGAATAACTTTTAGTTTAACAATAGAGTTCACAACACCGCGTAATTTATTAACAACGTCATCAGAAGACATGCCGCGTAACTTTTCACCATTTATTGCAATAATTTTATCAGCTGTTTGTATGCCGGCCTTATATGAAGGACCATCTGCTATTGCCTCTGTTACTACTAGTTCATCAGCATTGGTTGCCTTGCTCATGACTGTTATCCCGATACCGGAGAACTCTCCAGAAGTAGTAGCTCTAGTTTCATCAAAGCTTTTTCTACTAAAAAATGCTGAGTGGGCATCAACATATGGGACTGCTGCAGTAAGCGCTTCTTCTATAAACTTTCTAAAGTTTACGTTTCTAAAGCCTTTACGTTCTATGAGGTCTATAACTTCGGCCAACATTCTTAGACTAGAATAAAAATCATCTGGAGAGACTACTTCATTTTTTTCTGTTTTTATATTAGATACTAGTTTTGTGGCAAAGCTTTGTTCTTTAGTAAGGTTTGCGATAATATTTGTGTTTTTCTTAGCTGGTATGTGTTTTGCAATTGAATTTTTTTTTAACTTGTTTAAGTTAGGAATTGCTTGCGTTTCAGACATTAGTAGTGGTGTGTTAAAAAAACTTCCCGCTTCTATGAGTGAGAAAGACAAGCAAAATACAGTAATAAATTTTTTCACGGAGATACCTTTTATTATAAGTTGTTAAACTAGCATCACCATCAAGAGTTTTTCAATAATATGTGTAAAGTTGTTTTTAAACTTACCAAAAAAATGTGCAGATTAAAAAGATTAAATAATTTTTACTACTAAAGACGGTTAAATAAGTTGAGTATATTATGGTTGTAAGTACCTTTGATAGAACACTAGAACAGCAGGTTGTGATAGTTACTGGTCTTTCAGGCTCTGGTAAAAATGTTGTTATGAGGGCTTTAGAAGATCTTGGTTTTTATTGCGTAGATAATCTTCCTGTACCATTAGTTTCCCCATTTTTAAAATTTGCTTTTCAATCACAAGGTTCATTATTAAAAGTAGCCTTAGTGATAGATGTTAGAGGAAAGCGGTTTCTACAAAACTTTATTCGAGAAATAGAGCAGATACGTCTTGAAGAAAAAGAATATTTTTTTAAGATTATTTTTCTAGATTCTAGTGATGAAACACTTATTAAAAGGTTTCAAGAAACAAGACGTGCCCATCCATTAGCTAAGGGAATTTCTGTTAGTGATGCTATAAGGATGGAGAAAGAACTTTTGGAACCTGTTAAACAGCAAGCTGATATTATATTAAATACTGATAATTTTAATATTCATGAGCTTAGAAAATGGGTACAAGAATCTTTTTCTGATTCAAGTAGCAGGAAAATTTTTGTTAACTTAATATCTTTTGGCTTTAAGTATGGGATTCCCGTAGAAAGTAACATGATTTGTGATGTAAGGTTTCTTCCTAATCCATATTTTATTCCAGCTCTTAAATCTTTGGATGGTCGAACAAAAGAAATACAAGAATATCTTTTTAAACAACAGTCTGTTTCTTCGTATTGGGACAAGATTAAGGATTTTTTAACATATTCTATTAAAAAATATTACGATGAAGGTCACTCATTTGTTAATGTAGCCATAGGATGTACTGGCGGACGGCATAGGTCAGTAAGTCTTATAGAGAGACTGAGTAAAGAGACCGTTGATAATACCATTTTTCTAGTACATCATCGTGATATAGATAAATAGGTTTTTAAAAACTTGGGGGAGTGGATGGACGACAAGTTTATATTAAAGTTATTTATGGGTTTAGTTGTTTTAGGCTATAGTTCTTTTTTGATTTGGGGTAAGCAAGGAGTCAAATCATACTTAATTTTAAAACAGGACATTAATAAAGAAATCCTTTTATTAAGTAAGCTAGACACTAAACTAGTATCTTTAAAACAGCAGATTGATAAGTGGGAAAATGATAAGTTTTTACTAGAAAAAGAACTTAGGCAAGAATTGTTATTAGGATTACCACAAGAAACCGTGTATATTATTAATTAAAAAAACTTGAGAAACCTTTATGAATCATAATATAGAACCAGTTTTAACTGAACATGAACTTAGAATTGCAAAGTTGAAGCTTATTAAAGATTTAAATATAGATCCATGGCCTGAATATAAGAAGGTAGACGCAACATGCGATCAAGTTATTAAAGAGTTTTCTGAGGATAATCTTAAAGAATATGCTATTGCGGGTCGTATTATTACGTTTAGAGAGCATGGTAAAACTATATTTGCTAATATCTTGGATCGTTCTGGTCAAATACAAATCTATCTTCGTCAGGATGACTTAGGTAAAGATTTTGATTTATACAAAAGTATCTTGGATTTGGGTGACATTATATGGTGTCAGGGTATAGTTTTTAAGACTAAGACTGGTCAGATTACCATTAAGGTTAAAAAGCTTGCTTTGTTAAGTAAGTGTTTGCATCCATTGCCTGAAAAATATCATGGCCTTGCAGATATTGAGCAGCGTTATCGACAACGTTATTTGGACTTGATAAGTAATCCTAAAAGTTTGGAAAAATTTAAAAGACGCTCAACTATAGTTAAGTATGTTAGGGATTTTTTAACTGAACATGATTTTATAGAAGTTGAGACTCCTATGCTACATCCAATTCCTGGTGGTGCAGCAGCTAAACCGTTTGTAACCCATCATAATGCATATGACATGGATTTATTTTTACGTATAGCACCAGAGCTTTACTTAAAACGGCTAGTTGTTGGTGGACTTGAAAGAGTTTTTGAAATTAATAGAAACTTTAGAAATGAAGGTGTTTCTACAAGACATAATCCAGAGTTCACAATGCTGGAATTTTATATGGCACATGCTGATTATCAAAAGGGTATGGATTTAACAGAGGCTCTTATATCAACTGTTATTAATAAGATTTTTGATACAACTGAACTACCATATAAGGATGGTATTATAAATTTAAAAACACCATTTAAGCGACTTTCTGTGTTTGATTCATTAATACAAATAGGTGGTTGTTCAAAAGAAGAATTAGATAAAGATGAAATTAACAACTTGTTGAAGAAACATCATGTTACCTTGCTAACCAAAGAACCTAGCTATGGTGAGAAGTTATGGCTATTATTTGAAAAACTTGTAGAAGAGAAACTTTCTGATCCTATATTTATAACAGGACATCCAATAGAAGTTTCTCCATTAGCAAAGCGTGATATCAATGATCCGTTTACTGTAGCACGTTTCGAACTTTTTGTAGGTGGTATGGAATTAGCTAACGGGTTTACTGAGCTTAATGATCCATTTGATCAAGCAGATCGATTTCATCAACAGGTTGCAGCAAGTAAGCTAGGCTATGATGAAGCACATCAGTTTGATGCAGATTTTATTAGAGCTTTGGAGTATGGATTGCCTCCAACCGTGGGTGTAGGTATAGGTATAGATCGCTTAGTAATGCTTTTAACTGATACACCATCTATTAAGGATGTGATTTTATTTCCTACAATGAAATCCAGAAATGAGTAATGATAACTTTATTAAAGGTCATAAATATTTATTACGTACAAAGCCATCAAATGATGTTAAAGTTTTAGAGTTAGCAGAAAGACATAATCTTTCTATTCCTATATCTCAGGTTCTTTATAACAGGGGTTATGAGGATGACGAAGCAATAAGAAAATTTTTATTTAGTTCTGATGAAGATGTACCTAAAGGATCTTTATTAAAGGATGCTGAGCGTGCTATTGATCGTATCTTAATAGCTATATCTAAGAAAGAAAAAATTCTTATTTTTGGTGATTATGATGTTGATGGCATTAGTTCTTCCTCTTTAATGCTTGTATGTCTATTGCCATTAGGTGCAAATATTAATTTTTTTCTACCTAACAGAAAAGATGGGTATGGTCTTTCTACAACGGCTGTTAAAAAAGCTGCGTTTAGTGGTTATAAGTTAATTATTACTGTAGATAATGGAATAACTGCTTTTCAAGCTGCAGAAGAAGCAATAAAGTTTGGCATAGATCTTATTATAACTGATCATCATAGACCGCATGAGCTTCTTCCTAGAGCTTATGCTATTGTTAATCCATATCAACCAAACTGTGACTATCCTAATAAGTTTCTTCCAGGTGTTGGTGTAGCGTTTAAGTTAATGAGTTTACTTTATGAGAATAAAAATCTTGAGTTGCCTGAGAAGGCATATGAACTTTTAATGCTTGGGACCATAGCCGATGTTATGCCTCTTGTGGGTGAAAATCGTTATTGGGTACGTTATGGGTTGAGTAAAATTAATAAAGCGCAAAGCTATGCTATGCATGTTTTAACTCAAAATTCTAAGTTATCTAGGGAACGACTTTCATCTTTAGATATTGGCTTTGGTGTAGCACCTCAACTTAATGCTTTAGGTCGGTTGTCAGATCCTAGAGATGGTGTAAAATTTTTAATTAGTTCTAATCATGACGATGTTGATAGGGTAGGTAAAGTTTTACTAGAAATGAATGAAGCGCGTAAGCGTATAGAACGGCAAATTTATGATGACATATTAAATGCTATAGAAATTAAGAAGATTGATCTTGAGAAAGAAAATGTCATTGTTGCAGCCGGTTCTGGTTGGCCATCTGGCGTTGTCGGGTTAATAGCTGGACGTCTTATGCAAAACTATGGTAAGCCTGCTATTATTTTACATGTTGGTAAAGATGGTATTTTGAAGGGCTCGTGTAGATCTATAAAAGAGTTTGATATGTTTAATGCCCTACAAGAGAATAAAGATTTATTAATTTCTTTTGGTGGCCATTCATTTGCGGCAGGTCTTGCATTAAAACAGGAAAATCTTTTTATATTAAAGAGCAACTTAGAACAAAAGATCTCAAAAGAGCTTACTGCGTTTGATCTCATACAGAAAATAGATATAGATGCGACATTATCTCTTACTGATATGACAAAAAAATTTGTTTCTGATCTTGAACAACTTGAACCTTTTGGAAATCAAAATCCATTACCTAATTTTTTGATTAAAAATGTAACTATCTTGGATCAACCAAGATTACTTAAAGATAAGCACGTAAAGCTTTCAGTTTTCTCTGATGGGATTATAAAGCCTGTTATTTTTTTTAATAGACCTGAACTATATTCAGTTCTTGAGCAGCTAGGTGAAAAAAGCTTTCATATTGCTGGTAATATTTCTAAAAATGAGTGGAATGGTATTAGTTCTGTTGAATTAACTGGTCAGGACATAGTTATAGGGAGCTGAAAATTTCAGGATTTACAGGTAAAAAGGCTATTTAAGCTTTAGACAAGGCCCTACGTAATTAAATCCTTTTTCTTTCCATTCCTTAGTTCCACCTTCATATAGATAGAGGCGTTTAAAGCCTAAAGCTAAGAGGATTTCATAGGCCTTAGTACTTGTATTACATTCATTGGATGTACAGTAGACTATGATTTCTCTAGATTTATCCCAGTCAGAGGCTATATTTTTTAGTTGTTCTAAGGGACTATTAATAGATCCCTTGATATGACAGTCCTTATATAAGTCCTCAGAAACTACATTAACTACTGTAACATTAAGACCGTGTTCTATTTTATCTTTGAGTTCTTCAGCAGTGATTTTTATAATGGTCATTTTCCCCCCACAAAAATTTGATCTTGGTATTATTAAAAATATGTTTTATGATTGCTTATTGTCAAGAAAGAGAATCTTGTAGGATAGTTATTATGATTATAACGATCGATGGTCCTTCAGCTAGTGGAAAAAGTACGGTAGCTAAGGCATTGGCTAAAAAACTTGGTTTTTATTATTTATATACTGGTCTTCTTTATAGGGCTGTAGCATACATTTTTTTTGTTAAGCTTAAAAAAACTGAAGCAGATCTAGTTAATGCTGATTTTAATTTCATTAAAAATATTACTTATAAATATATGGATAATCAACCTGTAATTTTGGTTGCTAATAAGAACATTACAAATGAGCTTTTTGCTTCAACTCTAGCTAAAGGTGCTTCTGTGATCTCAGCGGATCCTCATGTTAGAGAAGGATTGCTTGAATTACAAAGAATGATTGCAAGAAAGTATGATATAGTCGCTGATGGTAGAGATTGTGGGTCTACTGTTTTCCCAGATGCTAAGTATAAGTTTTTTTTAACTGCGTCAATAGATATTAGGGCTAAGCGTGCGTTCTTTGATGTAGCAAGAAAGAATACTGATACATTGGAAGATGTGAAAAAATCATTGGAAGAGCGGGATAAACGAGATAAAGAACGTAAAGTGTCACCACTAGTCATTCCTAAGGATGCGATTATAATAGATAATTCTAACCTTGATATTAGGCAGACATTAGAAAAATTTCTAAGCTATATTAAATAAGCAAAGGCATGTTATGGTAGATGAATTATATGCGATTCGACATTCAGCAGCTCATATATTAGCGCAGGCAGTATTAGAATTATTTCCTGATACTCAAATCACTATAGGGCCTGTAACAGAGAATGGATTCTTTTATGATTTTTTACCTAAAACTAACTTTAAAGAAGAAGATCTTTTTCGCATAGAAGAAAAGATGCGAGAGATAGTAAAAAAAGACTATAAAATAGAGGGTAAGCAGTACTCTAAGGCTGAAGCTCGTAAAATTTATAAGGATAATCCATTTAAGTTAGAGATAATTGATGGCTTAAAGGACGATACTGTTGGTATATATACACAGGGTAAGTTTTCTGATTTATGTAAAGGTGGTCATACTATATCTACCGGTGGTGTTAAATATTTTAAACTTTTGAGTATTTCTGGAGCTTATTGGAGAGCCGATCGTTCAGGAATTGCCTTGCAAAGGATTACAGGAGTTGCCTTTGAAACCAAGGAAGATTTAGACAAATATCTTCAACGATTGGAAGACTCAAAGCTTTATGATCATAGACGTCTTGGTAAACAATTAGATTTATTTTCATTTCATGATGAATCTCCAGGTTGTGCTTTTTTTCATTCTAAGGGAACTAAGGTTTATAATAAACTGATTCAATATTCACGTAAGCTTCATAAAGATTATTTGGAGATTAAGACTCCACTTATTATGAATGAGCAGCTTTGGAAGACTTCAGGGCACTATGATAACTATAAAGATAATATGTATTTTACAGCAGTTGATGATGAACAATATTGTATACGTCCAATGAACTGCCCAGGAACAATGCTTTTATATAAAGAAAAACCTCATTCTTATAGAGAGTTACCACTAAGGTTGTTTGAGTATGGCCTAGTTCATAGGTATGAACTTTCTGGTGCATTGCATGGGTTATTTAGGGTACGTTCATTTACCATAGATGACTCACATATTTATTGCACATTGGATCAGATAGAAAAAGAAGTTTTAAATATATTAAAGCTAGCACATACTATTTATAAAAAGTTTAGCTTTGAAAAGATTTATGTATCTCTTTCAACACGACCAAAAAAATCTATGGGAACTGATAATGTTTGGGATCAGTCTACAGCTGCTCTTAAATCAGCATTGGATTCATCAGGTTTAGAATATGATATTCATGAAGGAGATGGTGCGTTTTATGGTCCTAAGATTGATCTTCAGGTTGAGGATTTTATGGAACGTAGATGGCAGTGTGGAACTATTCAGTTGGATTTTCTACAGCCTAAGAACTTTGATTTAGAATACATCGATTCTGATCAATCTCGTAAACAACCTGTAATAATCCATCGTGCCATATATGGATCCGTAGAACGGTTCTTTGGTGTGATATTAGAGCATTTTAAGGGTAAGCTTCCATTCTGGTTGTCTCCTGAACAGATAAGAATTTTGATTATAACGGATGCTCAGAAAGAGTATGCAACTACTATACTTAATAAGCTATCTGAGGATGGTATAGAAGTTACTTTGGATGACTCTGGTGATCAAATAAGTGCACAGATAAGAAAAGCTCAAGTTGATCAGGTGCCATGGATGTTGGTAATTGGTCAAAAGGAACAGACACAAAATACTGTTACATTACGCTATAATGATGGTAAACAGGAGTTTGGTCTAAAGCTTGAGGATGTTATAGCTAAGGTAAGGCAGCTTATCGAGATTTAATAACCCTTACTTGTTTACAGTGTTTTTTATTGGGCATTTGCTGCAAAATGGTGAGACAGGTGTACAGATATTTTGCCCTAGTCGTACAAGTAGGCTATTCCATTCTATCCAGTATTGCTTAGGTAATATTTTCTGAAGAGTAAATTCTGCTTCTTCTGGTGTTTTGGTTTTAATTAACCCCAGCCGATTAGAGATTCTGTGTACATGTATGTCTACGCAAATTGCAGGTATGCCAAGAAAAGGGTTTTTACCATTTATAATTCACATAAATGGTAAAAACCCTTTTCTTATTTTAAGTAAAAGATAAATTAAATGATTATTTATTAACTTAACCTATTTATGGCTATTAATAAAATCATCTGGCCATTCGTAAGGTTTATAAAAGCAAGGTGCAGTCATTAAATTTAATCTTAAAAACTCTCTTCTTGGGAAGTTTTTTAAGATTAAATTTAAATGCTTTAAGTTTGCCATTTTAATACTCCTACAAAGCATTTAAATTCTTTGTTAAAATAAAAAAAGTTTCTATTATATTTCACAAATATAATAGAAACTTTTAATTATATAAAATAGTTAAAATAAATAATAAATTATTTCGGGTTTTTTAAAGTTTTGAACCTTTTTATAATTTGTTTTTATTACTTAGTTGTACCTGTACCTTTTGGCTGTTCTACATCAAAAGGATCTTTATGGCAAGGTATAAGTGTTAAGGTTAAGGCTAATAATCCAGTTACAAACAAAGTTTTTAATAGATGATTAACTCTTTTTAGTATAGTCATTTTATACTCCTTTGATTTTATTTTACTCAATAAACTCACTTAAGTTTATATTTCAAATTGTAATACATAAAATACAATATCAAAAATAATGTTAGATTAAAAAAAAATTAAAATCAAGATGTTTTAGCGGTTGCTTTTTTATTATTAAAGGGTTAAGGTTTATAGTAGCAGTTTATTACAAATAATTAATTATATTTACTAGCAGATTTTATGATTATTTTTGACTTTTTGATAAATGCAATACAATCAAAGGTGGTTCATGCCTATTTATCAATTTTTATTCAATTTGTATGTTTTGTTACTAAATTAGTCTTATTATATTACTTATATAGTAGGGAAAATCTTAAAAAAAGAGGTTTTTTGTTTTTAGTTATATTGCTTTTAACAGGAGCTTATACGGATTTAGCTTATATTGTTAGAAGGTTTTATGGTTTTCCATTTTATTTTATTCCAGAGTTTATTAAAAATTTCATTTTGTGGCTTGTTAATATAGCTACAGATATTCATTTTTATATTCTATTACTTTTTTTTAGAGATTTTTCATCAAGGCCTATTTATTCAAGATTTTTAAAAATTATTTTTCCTATAGCTGTGGCTTTTTTTGGATATTTTTTGTATAGAGCTTTTTATTTTTTTTGTACTCAGAATATAGAATATATAGATACTGATTGGATGATTGTAAAATGGCATACTATATATTATTTATCATTAGGCTTTATTGCGGTTTGGCTGTTATATCGTAATTATAAAATTGAGAAATTGAAGCTTTTAAAATATCATATATTAACTTTAGGAATCTATTTTATGATTCCATATTTAATTGTTCGTATTTTAGATTCTCATTTTGTTTCTCCTACTGTTAATCTAAACACCGTTATTATTTTTTCTGTAATGTTAACATTTATGTTGTACTATTGTTTAAAAAGACTTATGAATTTTCGTTTTTTAAATATACGTAAGCATGTAGAGGCTAGTGCATCAGAGAAGTTTGATTTTTTGGGCGATTTTATGAGTGTTATAAATAGTTTAGCTGTAGTTTCAAAGGCAGGCGAACTTATACCGATAACAAAAAAATTTTTTAATAAAGCTTTCCATATTCCAGAAGATAAAGTTCATTTATTTTTACGTGGTTCATTAATAGATGAAGGTAAGGAATATTGTATTGAGCAAGATAGTTATAGAAAATTATTTATAGATAAAACCTTCAGTTCAAATACAGAAAATATAGAGTTAGTAAATTATGTTTATCAAAACAAGATTCTTATTAAGGACGAGGAAGAATTTAGTTATTTTTATGAGGTAAGTAATCATCTTATTCCAGAAGTAAATTTTAAAAATGGTATTAATTTTTTACATAATATTAAGGCAGAGATTTTTGTTCCCATATACAAAGACAAAAAGATGATAGGTTCTATTGTTATAGATTTTAAATCTAGAGAAAATAAGTTGTTTACCAACGTAGAACGTGATGAAATGTTAATATATGCAGATTATTTGAGTAGTATTATCTATTTAATGACGCATGTAAGCTTGGATAAAGTTTTAGAAAATGAACGATTTGCTCAAAAAAGAGCTTATAGTAGTACTCAAAGACTTACTATATTTAGAAAAACTCTTTCTAATTTTGTTGATACTAAGTCAAATAAAATTGGAATTCTTACTTATAAAAATAAAAAATTTAATTATATAAATCAGGATGCAAAGGATTTATTAAGGATAGATCTTAATAAAGATAAGGGTCTTGATATTACCTCTAACATTGTTAAGGTGGTAACTGAAGCAGCTACTTTTTTTGTTCCGGCTAAAAAATTTGTTACTGGAATTAAAGGTGAATCATTTGTTATTTCTGCTTTTCCTAATTTGGAAAAAAATAATACAGTAGTTACAATTTCGAGTCCTAATATTGCAGATTTTATGCAAGAAAAAATTGTGAACCTTAAAGATCAATCTAAATGGGAATACGCCTTAGCTTTAATGACGACAGAGGAAGGTGCGCTTATTGAAAAATTAATACCAGCAGATACTCCAACCTTTCTAAATTGTAAAATTTCATTCTTAGAAAGTATTATTACAAGTAAAAATATTCTTTTGGAGATCTCGGTTGAAGAAGACGCATTAGCATTTGCCCATGTCGCACATAAATTAAATAGTAGATCTATATTTGAAGAGTTTATTGTTGATAGAATAATTGAACCCGAGGAATTAGGTCATAAATTATTCGGTATTAATCCTATCTTGAAAAACTTAGATGAAGATTATCACGGATTATTAGAAAAATTACATAAAAAAGGCACTTTGCTTATTCAAAATATTCATTTATTAAGCTTAGAATTACAGAAAAAGTTATTGGTCTTTATTTCAACAGGAAAGTTTAGTCGGATGAAGAGTGATGAGTTGATGGAGTCTGATATTATTCTTATATGCTCAAGTAATCAAAATCTTTTAGATTTAGTTCAAAAAGGTTCATTGCTAAAGGATTTATATATAGAATTACGTAAAAATTCAGTGTGGCTACCCGCTCTTACAACTGTTTCAGAAGATGAATTTTTAATCTTAGCAGAGGGACTTAGAAAACAGATTGTTTTTTCCAAACTTTATCAGAATCTTTTAACTTTTAATGAAGCAGATAAGCACAAACTTTTTATAAGCGGTTGTGTTTCTTTACATGAATTAAGAGCAAAGATTAAAAATATTATTATTAAAAAAACTCAACGACATTCATTGAATAACAGTAATGTTATAGATCCTGCATATACGATCTCAGACTTGGATTTAGTTGAAGCAGCTAGATTAGGTAAGCATGCTCTCAAGAATCCTAAAACATTAAGTATGCTTATGACAAAATTTAAAAATTCTCAAAGTAAGGTTGCTTTATTTCTAGGTGTTAACAGATCTTCAGTAAGTAGGCGTTGTACTCAGTACGGTATAGATGATGTTTTAGAAGAAAAGTGAATAAATTATTTAGATTATTATTACTCCCTGATACAATCTTATTGAAGGAGAGTAATAATGATAGATTTTGATCTTTTGAAAAAAAAACTTACTGAGTGGTTAAGTTTTATGGAAATTGAAAAGAATGTTTCTATTCATACCATTAAATCATATAAAAATGATAGTTCACAACTTGTTAATTTTTGGGATAAGATACATCAAGAGAAAGAGCCTTTAACTTTTGATAGAGTCGTAGAACGTTATGTTCTATCTCTTTTTTATAAAAAAATTTCTAAAGCTACATTGGCTAGAAAGCTATCTTGTCTGCGTTCATTTGCTCATTATTTACGTGGGCAGGGTATTAATTTAAATATTAATGCTAAGTCTCCACGAATTGAACGTAAGTTACCTATCATATTATCTGTAGATGAAATTACATATCTTCTAGATCAGGTTAAGCCTAAAGATTTATTTTCTAAGTATCCATACAGGGATAAGGCTCTATTTGAGCTATTGTATGCCACAGGCGCACGTTGTTCTGAGATTGTGAATATAAGAATAAAGGACATAGATTTTATTAATAAGAATATTCGTGTTTTGGGTAAAGGTAGGCGGGATAGGTTTGTTCTTTTTGGTAATAAGTCTTCTGATGCTTTAGTGCAATACATAGAGAAAGAACGGCCATATCTAGCAAAGTTTAAAAATATAGAATATTTATTTTTAAACTGTAATGGAACTCAACTTACTTCAAGATCTGTACAACGAATTTTTGAAATGTTTAGAAAGTTTTTAAAGATTGATAGAAAACTTACTCCACATAAATTACGTCATTCTTTTGCTACACATTTACTTAATCAAGGTGTAGACCTTAGAATAATCAAAGAACTTTTAGGTCATAAAACTCTTGCTACGACAGAGATATACACACATGTTTCTTCTGCCGAGTTGGCAAAGATGTGTGATGAAAAACATCCACTTAGTACAAATGAGAATTTAAAAAAGTCTTCTTAAAAGAGTCGATTATTAAAAGGCGTGTATAATTCAATAGCCCGTTGTAAAGAGTTGTTTTTCCTAAGAGTCCACCAGTCTTTGATAAATTTATCCATGGTTGGATGAACTAAGGATAAATGTCCGTATTTTATATATAATTGATTCTGTGCCTTTTTTAGAATTTTTTTGGTTTGACTATCAGACATATTATTTTTCAGTTCTCTTTCTAATATAAAAAGAGCACAAAACATACCAGTTCTATCTACTCCAGCCTTACAATTAGCCTTGATCGAAATCTCATTACCAAAATTATCCTTTGTTGAAGCATTTGGATCTAATACGTATTTGCATGGATTTTTTTCTAAATCATAACCATTGTTAATAACTGCTTTAGGGTTATGTATAATAGCTAACATAATAAGCAGTTCATGCATAGGTGGAAGGCTATTTTCACTAGTTTTTGCACATACAAAAGTTGCTCCTGTTTCTTGAGCAGCTCTTTTTTGTTCTCTATACCAGCTTGCTTCTGGATGTATCCCTCGTAGCCCTATTACAATACGTATGTTTTTTGATCTGATAAGATCTTTTTCTTGTTTATATGTTAGTTGTTTTGAACGGTAGAGATTATGGCCAGGAACTTTGTGAATATTATTTAGGAAAGTATTAAATATTTGAGTACTGCTGGTAATGCTGTTATCAAGAGCTTTATTGATAGGTTTAACAAAATTTCTATTTATAAGTTTTTTTGTCTTTTGTAAAATTCTAGATGGTTTTGGATAAATGTTTTCATTTAGTCCAATTAGCATCATTATTATTGTAAGTGATCTTGCCAGCCTGTAATTCATTAAATATAAACCTCCAAGAAAATCCCTAAATTATATACTTTTAAGTCTATAATGACTTGAATTTTTGGTCAAAAGGTTAGCTCTTTAAAGAATCTATTTCTTTTAATGTTTTTAAAAAATTTATAATAATGTTATATAGGAAAATGCCTTTGAATCTATTTGTTAAGATAATAGTCTTGGCCATTTTTGTATTTAGGCCTTTTTCATTGAGTTTTTCTATCAAGGCTATTGATATACCATAAAGTATAGCTATAGCATCATTGCTGGTTTTAGAAATTGTTGCAAGATTTTGGAAGATTATAAAGACTGGCTTATCTAGATAAGTTTTTAAGTCATCATTATTTATTAGAAGGCTTTGTATAAAATAAACCCATTCTTCATTTTCGGCTTTTGAGATAAATATGCCAGGTTCGTTTGTTGGTGGTACTATTGTTGAAGCATTGATACTTTTAGAAAATAATATGATAGTTAATATTGAAATTTTAATTAAATTATTCATTGTTTATTCCTTTATATTAAATATGAAATTGCAATGTGCCTTATACGGTATTGTAATATTGATATTTATAGAATAATGATTATTCTTTTTATGAGGTCTTTTATTTTTCATGAACAATAATTTTGAATTTTATTATAATAAAAAAATTTTTAAAATTTTTCTTTTTTTTATTCTTTTTATTTTGATCATTATTATTAGATTATTTTATTTACAAATTTTTCAAAAAGATACTTTTTATTCTAAGGGTGAACGTAATTTTTTAAGAATGGAAATTTTAGAATCACCTAGAGGTAATGTACTTGATTGTAATGGTCATTTACTTGCTACTAATGGACCATTATTAGATCTTTATTGGGAAGGTAATAGTTTTCTTGATTTTGATGAAGAGTTAGCACATAAAATTTTATCAATTTTGAAGATTAATGAAACAAAATTATTAGATCTACGTATAGCAGAACGATTTTCACGTAGAGTTATTGTTAAAGAGAATTTATCATTTGAAGAGTTATGTAGAATCAGTGAGCAGTGTTCACATGCTGCAAAGTTGGTAGTAGTTAATCATTTTAAGCGAACTTATCCATATAATAATCTTGCATCGCATGTTTTGGGATATCTTGGCCGTCCAGAGAAAAGAAAGATGGTAGGTTGTTATGGTCTTGAAAAAATTTTACAAGAAACGTTGGAAGGTGAAAAAGGATATGTTTTACACGTTATAAATTCTACTGGTAAACGTTTAGAACAACGAGAATCTAAACAAGCTAAGTCTGGTGAAAATATAACTCTTACGTTGGATAGGGACATGCAATTAATAGCTGATTCTCTTTTCGACGAAAATCAAGCTGGTGTTTTTATAGTTATGGATCCTGAGGATGGAGCTATAAAGACGCTTGCTTCATATCCTAACTTTAATCCTAATTTTTTTGTAGAGGATGTTTTAGAAAAAGATTTTGAAGAGCTTTCTAGTAAGCGTAGTCCATTTCTAAATAGAGCGATTTCTGCTTTATATCCTCCTGCTTCAGTTTTTAAATTGATTACTTATACAGCTGGACTTAGTGAAGGGATTATAAGTACAAATTCTGAATTCTATTGTGGTGGATTTACAACTTTCGGAGAAAGAAAATATAATTGTTTAAAGCATACAGGGCATGGTATTTTAGCTTGTAGGGATGCTATTGCTTATTCTTGTAATATTCCATGTTATGATATTGCAAAACAGATTAGTATAGATAAAGTAGCAGATTATGCAGCACGTTTTGGTTTAGGCATTAAAACTGGATTTATGATTGAGGATAAGAATGGTCTTGTGCCTTCATCTGTATGGAAACGACAGGTTAAGCATGAGCGCTGGCATAGGGGTGAGACTTTATCTGTCTGTATAGGACAAGGTTCTCTGCTTGTAACTCCTATGCAAATAGCTAGAATGATATCTAGTATTTATACAGGTTATTTAGTGAAACCTAGAATTTTATTAGAAGAGCCAATTGAAAAGAAACCGTTACAGGTTTCAGGGCATTTTTTAACCTTTTTAAAAAGTGCTATGAAATCTGCTATAGAGATAGGTTCTGCAAGAAGATTAAAAACATTAAAAAATTTCTCTATATATGCAAAAACAGGAACAGCGCAAACAGCAAGTTTGAAAATGGAGCAATTAGAACATGGTTGGTTTACATGCTACTTTTCTTATAAAAATCAAAAGCCATTAGTGATTGTTTGTTTATTAGAACAGGTTGGAACAGCATTGCCACCACTTTTAATGACAAAAAGATTTTTACAAGCGTATGCCTCCCTTAGAAGTGAAAATGAAAAATAAAGCAATTTTTTTAGATCGAGATGGAACTCTTATAAAAGATGTTGGATATCTTTCTAAAATAGAACAAATTATACTTATTCCAGAGATGATTAAGGCTCTTAAGTTGTTGCAACCTAAATATGATTTATTTGTTATTACAAATCAGTCAGGTGTTGCTAGGGGTTATTTTGATGAATCATTTGTTCAAAAAACGCATCTTATATTACAAAATCTTCTTCGTAGGGAGGGCATTAATATAAAAGCTTTTTATTATTGCCCTCATCATCCAGAATATGGCAGTATTGATTGTAATTGTAGAAAACCTAATCCCGGAATGATTTTGAAGGCAGCAGATGATTTTAATATTGATTTAGCTTCATCTGTTATAATAGGCGATAAAGACATAGATGTCTTAACTGGTATTAACGCAGGATGTAAAGGGTTTTTAGTTAAAGATTTTTTGGATAATATTATAGAAAAATTGGTAGAAAAGGATTGATTGTGATAGAACAAGAAAAATTTCAAGGTAATATCTTGTTGTTTTATTCTTATGACATAGGTAATGATGTTGACTTTGATTTAATAAGAAAAAAAGGCTTAGTTAAAGAACGCCTAGTTGCTCTTTCTCCATATTTTAAAAATTATAATATTCCATTTTCCTTCGAAATGCCTGAAAGTGAAGATGAATTAGGTACAGAGTGCATAGGTAGTAAAATTTATAGGTTTGGTGTTTTATCTTTTTGTTATAAAATTTCTTTTGAAGATAGTTTTGATGGTCTAAAGTCTTCATTAATTCAAGTTTATGATACATATAGAAAAAAAAGTGATATTAACGCTAAGTTTATTTTTGATAAAATATTATCTTCCATAGAAAAACCAACCTTTTATCACATAAAAAATTCATACTTTGTTGTTAACGTTGTCCCTCCAAAATTTAAAATAAGTCCGAATGTTTTTAGAGAACGCTATGGCGATACTATCGCTTCTCTTTTACGTTTAGAGACAACTAGGCTCTCAGATTATCAACGCGAAGAGATTTTTTCTGCAACGACAGGTTACTCAGGAGAAGACTTTTTGATTATCGATAGCGAAGCCTCGTTTATGTATGACGATGACTATCAAGAACTCTTAGACTTTTTTGAACTTGCTACTATTAAGCAACTACAACTTCAATATTTTGATCTCATTCTTGATAAGAAGTTAGAATATTTTTATTCACGGCCATATAATGTACCATTGCTTGCATATGTACCATTGCTTTCTGGTCGTACAGAATTGCCAGAACAGCAGTTAGCTCGTTTACGTGTTGATATATCTGTGATAACAGAACGTCTTGAATCTAGTATTAATCTTGCTGGTGATGCTTATTTCTCGCACGTATACTCAATGTTAGAAAAAAAATTATTCTTGCCAGAATGGAAACGTGCCATAGATGGTAAATTGGAGATTATTAGGGATCTTTATACTGTCTATCAACATAGGTTAGAGACTATACATGCAGAGATGCTAGAGGTTGTTATCATATTGTTGATTGCATTAGAAATAATCTTAGCATTAGTAAAATCATAAGGCTTATAATGTTATTAATTAATGATAAAATATCAGTAGAAGAACTTAGAAAAATGGCTTCAAGGATGTTTGGTCGTTTGGTAAAAGCTGTTGTTGATATTGATAAAGAAATTATGCTTGTTGATGCTGATTTGCATTCTGATGAAGAATTAGAACTTATAGAGCTAGGATCTAAGCAAAAAAGTTTGTGGGGTATTAATTTATATCCAGATATTTATGGACAGGAAAATTGGATAGAGTTTGATTCTATGATTAATCTTAGGCCATCTTGGAGTAATATGACTAGAGGTGTTGATGATCCTGCTATACAATCTCGTATAAGAATTATAGTTACAAGGTTGGTAAAATCATGATTATACATAAAGAACTTGCTGCAGGTAGATGGTTTGAGTTATCGCTTATTGAGCAGCTTGCAAATATAGGTAGTGATATTATTAGAACTATAGAGTGGAAAAAAAAGGGTGATCCTGAGAAAAGTTATCAGGCATTTGTACGTGCTCTTGAATTAATAGACCTAACCATTGCAGATCCTAAAAACAAAGGTCGGCTCAAAGAAGTAGTTCGTAGTAGGGAAGCCTTAGTGGATCATTTTGTTTATGATAATATATACAAAACTACTGATGAGATCTGGTATAATTATTTTTATCAATTTAATTATGCCGCAGCCATGCAAAGAGGGCGTTAAGCTTTTCTTTTTATTTAACCTTGGATACTGTTTTTTCCCATTCTTCATTAGCTTGAGTTAATTTTTTTTGTGTTGTTAGTAATTTTGTATAGATGCGATCATATTCATCTGAGCCGTATAGGTATTTGGCTAATTCTTCGGTGAGTTCAGATTCATTTTTTTCTAGTTGCTCGATATTACGTTCCAGTTTATTAATCTGTTTTTGTAATTGTTTTTTATCGTCACTTGGTATTGAATTAACTATTTGTTCTGGAGTTTTAGTGGGAACATTTTCTTGTTCAATTTGTGATTCCTTTGTTATACAAAAATCATCGTATGATCCAGGATAACTATAAGCATGAGATGGTGTTAGCTCTATTATGCGTGTTGCTAATTTGTTGAGGAAATCTAGATCGTGAGAGACGAATAGGATTGTTCCTTCATAGCTAAGTAGTGCTTGTAGTAGAACATCTTTAGCATACAAATCAAGGTGATTAGTAGGTTCGTCTAGTATAAGAAAGTTAGCACGTTGAAGAAGGACCTTGGTCATAGCAACACGGTTTTTTTCTCCACCGCTTAAGACCCTTATTTTTTTATGTACGTTATCACCACTAAATTGGAATGATCCTAGTAGAGTACGAATTTCACTAGTAGTAACATTAGCACACTCGTCACATACTTCTTCAAATACGGTTTTATTTGGTGATAGAGCTCGTGCTTGGTCTTGTTCAAAGAATGCAAACTTGACACCATGTCCGAAATTTATGGATCCAGTTGTGGAATATTTACCGATTATACAATTCAAGAGAGTTGTTTTTCCAACACCGTTTGCGGCTATTAGAGCAACACGTTCTCCACGATGCACTTCGCCTTCGATATTTTTAAAAATTTGTTTTTCATTAAAGTTGTAAGCAAGATCTTTGAATTTCAGAACAACTTCTCCTGGTTTAGGTGGAGTGGGAAATCGAAAGTGTATTGTTGGTAGTGGTTGTTCAACATCGATTAGTTCTATACGATCGATTTGTTTCATTATATTTTTTGCTTGTTGGGCACGGGTACCACTTCTAAAGCGATCTACAGTTTCCATTTTTTGTGATATCTCACGTTCCTGTCTTGATCGTGTTGCAAGTTTAATTTGAGTTTGCAATTCTTTTTCTTGTAAGTACTTAGAAAGATTACCTTTGTAGAAAGTTGCATGGCCACGTTCTATTTCTAAAATACTATTACAGGCTTTTTCAAGGTATGCTCGATCATGACTAACAAGTAGGTATCCTTGTTTCATGTGTAAAAGTTTTTGTAAGAACCATTGTTGGGTTACTAGGTCTAAGTGGTTGGTAGGTTCGTCAAATAGGTACATATCTGCATTTGTAAGTAGTAATTTTCCTAGAGCAAGTCGCATTTTCCAACCAACGCTTAGTTCATTTACAGATTTATTAATCATTTCTGTTGTAAATCCAAGGCCATTTAGTACGTCATTTGTTTGTTTTACTGCAGCATGTCGATCTAATTTAGATAACTGTTCATGTAGATCTGCATATTCTTCAAGTTGAGAGTCTGTATAAGTTCCATTATTCAAGGCTTCTTCAATGACATCAAGTTTTTTTTCACTTTCAATAATATTATTGAAAGCCGAGAAAGCCTCATCAAAGACGTTTAGTGTTGAGGATAGGATTTCTTCTTGTGGGAGGTATGCAATACGGCTGCCTTTAACTATAGCTACAGAACCCGAGCTTAACTTGATGTGTCCAGCAATGACCTTTAAAAGTGTAGATTTACCGGCACCATTACGGCCAATAATTCCTACTTGGTCATCTTGTTGAAAGACGCAGGAGACATTTTCAAAAATGTTATTTCCGCCTGCATCAAGAGAGGCGTTTTGCAGTTGTATCATACTTATCCCAGGGTTTATAAATTCTATAGTATCAGGTCTTATAATAAAGCTCAAAGCCTTAACAACAGGGCTTTTTTCAGATGGTGTGCCTAACCGGATTCGAACCGGTGACCTACAGATTAGGAATCTGTTGCTCTATCCATCTGAGCTATAGGCACTTTTTGGTGCGCCTGGTAGGACTCGAACCTAAAACCAACGGAGTCGAAGTCCGGTACTCTATCCAATTGAGCTACAGGCACTTTTTGGTACGCCTTCGTTGATGCATTCAGGAATAAGGATATTGTATTTGACCTTGGTTTGCAACACATTCAAACGGTTTTTTCTTCCGTGGGGTTGGAAATGTCTTTTGGGTGACATCCTCTTAAATTTAGGCCTACCACTTTTATTTTTAAAAAAACGATCTCGAGATTTACCTAAGTTTAGTGCTGCTTCTTGAAGACTTTGTGAGTTAATCTCATTTAGCCAACTTTTATTAGATTTTAATAGAACTATTTCTTTCTTTAGATCATTTATATATATAGTTCTCTTTTCTTTTTCATATACTTCATTACTTCTTGATAAAAGATGATTGTAAATAAATCTTACCCCTCCAAACTGTTTCGCTAAGAACATTTCTTGTTCTTTTGTCGGATATATTCGAGATTTACTACTCCACATTACAATCTTACCTTTTAGGAGAAAACTTTACTTTGTCTTTTGAGACTGACCATACTATGTAATATTCAATATTATAAATAACCATTCTATCATGTACGAATAGTATAAAAATTACTAATATATGTTACAAGATAAACTTTGTTTAACTTATAACATATAGTCGCTTACATCACGGATTTAAAAAACCGTGGATTTCACTCCATTTTCTAAAAATTCCTTGACACGTTCGATTTCAGGCATTGTAAATAAGTTTCGGATATTTATTTATAATGGCATTTTTTTATTGTAGTTGACTTTATTGGTACGTTTTCTAGTATCGATTAAATTTGTTGTCGAAAAAATCAAGAGCCTCATAGTAATGAATTGTATAGCAGAGATACTATAATGTAGAGCCAAAATAAATGAGAATTATACATGAATAAATTAACACAACTTATTGTTCACTATGATCAAAACAATATTAAACAAATACGTCTTATAATGCCTTTAATGATTATAATAATGTTGCTATTACTATATTCACTTCCACAAATAAATCTAAATTATATATCTAATTTTTTACTTGGATTTTTTATAAAAATTATTCAAGTCATTATCTATTTTTGCATAAGTTTATTTGCATTGGGAACTGTATATACTTTCTTCATGAAAAGCACTACACCAGCAGCAATTCTTAATCAAGAAGGAATCTGGTTTAAACGGTATGGACTTATACCATGGGGAATGGTTGATGAGATTAATTTATGTTCGCTTCCAACTGCAAGTCATATCAAACTAATTGGAATACAAATTAAAAATACTTCACTGCTATACAAACAGGCTTCTTGGGAAGGGAAAATGGAATTATTCTGGGCGAAAATTTTTGGTTATTCCCACGTTAAACTTTCAAATATTGAAATGGCAAATGATGTTGTCATAAAATTTGCTCGACAATACATAAAACCAAGGATGTAAGGTGAAAGTGTGCTCTGTAACCTGCAAAAGCCGTTTGATATGATTGTGAAATGTTTCGATCGTTAATTTTGGTGCGCCTGGTAGGACTCGAACCTACAACCAACGGAGTCGAAGTCCGGTACTCTATCCAATTGAGCTACAGGCGCCATTATCTTAAAAGATAAGCCAAAAGCTACATTTTTGCAAAAAAATGAATGTTTTTTTTGTAATTATTTTTTTATTAATAATCAATATATCAATATACTTGCTTTTATACCCCTCTATTTTATTACAATTAGTATTAAGAAGTGAATTAATCATCTCTTGTAAGGTTTTAACTAAAAGAAGAGGAGTACATTTATGAAGAATAGATTGGGTTTAACATTAGTGGCAGTAGCATTATGTGTTGCTGGTACGGTTGATGCCGCTTGGTATGGTGGAATGTCACCAATGAGCAATTATTCTACTAAAAAGAGTAAAAAGATGATGGGTATAGAAAGGGACATGACTGAACTTAAGGCAAAGATTGTTGCTGAAAGAGTTAAGATGGACCAATATCTAAAATCAGGCAATAAGCATTCTGCTGAAAAAGCTAAAGATGAAGTTATAAAACTTCAAAGAAAGCTTGAAGATATACAGAAAAAGTTTGCTGAAGTACAACTTGAGGAACGCAAAAAGCATGCTAATAAAAAGATGATGAATGTTGGAAAGATGGTATCTGAAAAGATGAAGTCTAAAAGTTAATATTAATAGTAGTTGTTCTGAAGGGGTCGTGAAAACGGCCCTTTTTTTTAAAAATTAATAATTTGAGATCTGTCTATTAAAAGTCCAAATTCTAAAGTAGTAAGATCTATCAGTGGTTCTATCTCAGCATTATGTACAAAACCTAATACTTCATGTTTTAAGACTTTGCCTAAACAGAATCCTTCAGGGAAAATAAGACCTTGGCCGCTAGATAATACAAAATCATTATCTTCTATGGTTGATAAATGGCTTACATATGAAAGTTTGCATCTATTAGTTGTATTATTACCTTCTATAATGCCCCTAGCATCTGTTGAGTTCGTATAAGCTGCTATTTTACTTTTACTGTCAGAAACCAAAATAACTTTGCTATGGTAACTATATACATCAGAAACTCTTCCAATAAGTTGTAATTTGTATATAAGGACCATGTCTTTTATAACACCATTTTTAGATCCCTTATTGATAATGTAATAGTGCTCAGAATTATCTATATTTTTAATAAGAATTTTTGTAAAAATGCTATTTTTAAGTTCATAGCGCTTTTGAAATTCATCCAATTCATTGGTAATGCCTCTATGATGCAAAGATGCCTGTAGTTGAATATTTTCTGTTAAAAGTTTTTCTTTTTCTAAGTTAAGTTTCTCTAGTTCTGATTGTAATTCGGATAAAGTTTTTCTTGAACGAAAATAATTTCTTAATGGGACTGCTATCTTAGAGATAGAGACTAATACAGGATAACTTATAGCAGAAGAAACATCTTCTAATATTCCATTATTATGAAAAAATACTTTATTTAATGTGAAGAATGCTAAAAATGATATACCGATTATTTTATATAAAAATCTGTATTTTTTAATCATTTATCAATTACTACTCAAATCCTTTAGGTACTTTATTATGAAAATCCGTATTCTGTTGGTATGCATGTGCAACCTTGTATATAAGTTCTTCAGATAGTTTAGGCCCTATGAACTGGAAGCCTATAGGTAAGCCTTTTTTTGAAGGTCTTCCTGGTAGAGATAAACAAGGCACTCCAGCGACACAGAACGGTACTGTAAAATAATCTGCCATATATACTTTTAGAGGATCTTGTATGTCTTTACCTATTTTAAAAGGTAATGCTGTTGTGGTAGGACTCATTAAAAGATCTACATCGTGGAATACGCTTTCTAATTCGGAGCGAATTAAAGATCTTACTTTAAGTGCTTTTTTATAGAATGCGTCACTATGTAGCGATGATAATACATAATTACCCATCAACATTCTAAGCTTTACTTCTTGTCCAAAGCTATCATGCCTTGTTTTGATGTACATATCATGTAAGTCTTTAGCATTTTTTGCACGTTTACCATAAAGTGTGCCATCAAATCTGGAAAGGTTAGATGCAGCTTCAGCTCTACTTAGTACAAAATATACAGCTATACCATATTTGAGATTAGGTAAATCTATAACTTTGATGGTTGCTCCCATTTGTTCCAAATGCTTTATAGATTCTTTAAAGGATTCTTTAATTTCTGGATCTATACCCTCAGACTCTAACGCTTCTCTAATAATACCTATTTTGAGATTTTGAGGTAATTTCCCATTGAGGTGTTTAGTGAAATCTATCTTAGGAGTAGAAAGTGATGTTCCATCCAAGCTATCATGGCCAGATATTATGGAAGCTATAAGAGCATTGTCATAAACGGTTCTGGTTAATGGTCCTACTTGATCTGTAGATGATGCAAAGGCTATAAGTCCATATCGAGAAAAGCGACCATATGTAGGATATAAGCCTACTAGGTTACAGAAAGCTGAAGGCATACGAACAGAGCCTCCTGTTTCCGAACCTATTCCCCAAGGTACTAGGCCTGCTGCTACAGAAGCTGCTACTCCAGAACTAGAGCCTCCAGGGGTACGTGTTGTATCCCAGGGGTTATATGCTGGTCCATAAGTAGAAAACTCACCGGTTGAGCCCATAGCAAATTCATCCATGTTAGCACGCCCTAGAATGGGAGCACCTTCTTCTTTAAGGTGTTGGATAATTGTTGCATCATACGGAGCCACGTAGTTCGAAAGCATTTTTGAACCACAGGACGTAATATGACCATTTTGTGCAATATTATCTTTTATAATGCCAGGGACACCATTCAGTAAGCCTTCTTTATGGGAAGTAGGCTCTGGAAAGATCTCGATAACTGCATTAACTTGAGCGTTATATTTTTCAAGTCGTTTTCTGAAAAAAGAGATTACTTCTTGTGGAAGTATTTCTTTTTTTTGTATTTTTTCTTGGATTTCTTTGATAGTTAAAAATGGTTTCATAATCTGTTATTTAATAATTTTTGGAACAATAAAATAGTGATCAATTTTCTCAGGGGCTTGTTCTAAAACTTTTTCTGAGTTACTTTTTATAACTTTGTCTTTTCTAAACACATTAACGTTAGTCTGTGTTTCTAGAGGGAGCTCCTCAATGTTGACTTGATCTAGTTGTGCTGAATAATCGATTAACATGGTTAGTCTTTGTCTAAATAGCTCAATTTCTTCAAGATCTAAAGTTAATCCAGAAAGTTCAGCTATTTTCAGTAATTCTTCTTTTTCAAAATTAATCATAAAATTATATATTTAAAAGGTCTTTTCGTTTAAACGCTAATATTAATATAGCAATCACATTGGGTACGGCAACTAAAATTAAGAAAAAGTCTGGGATTATCCACATTTTTTTAACAGGAGCAACAGAACCTATAAGTATACTTAGCATTATAACACTATAGTAAAAGTATTTAAATTTATTGTTGGCTATGTACTTAAAGCATTGTTCACCATTATATGCATTACCTAGGATAGTACCGAAACCAAATAATAATAGACTGATTGTTAAAATTAATGGTCCATATGTTGGGAAGTACATTGCAAATGATTTAAATATTGCGCTTATTCCAAAACGGATTGTAGGATCATCCCATGTTCCTGTAAGTAGAACTATTAACCCAGAAAGAAAGCATAGAAATCCGTGTGAGTACAAGGAAAGCATGGCAAGGATACCTTGCATCATTGGATCTTTAGTTTGTGCCATGGAGTGTGGTATTGATCCTGTGCCGATACCTGCTTCATTAGCATTAAATCCTCTTAGGAATCCATAACGCATTGCTTGGAAAATTCCACCAGCAGCAGAGCCACCTATTATAGCCTTTGGAGTTATTGCGCTTCTAAAAACTAGATCTAAGACAGTTGGTATTCGCTCTATATTGCATAGGATTATGTAAATAGAAGAAGAGGCATAAAGAAAGAACATAACAGGAACTAATTTTTCTGAAAAATTACCTATTCTCTTAATTCCACCTAGTAATGTAACTATTATTAAGATCGCTAAGATTGCTCCAGTTATAGGCTCAGGTACATGATAACTAATTAAAGCATCGGCAAGAGTATTTGATTGTACGGAGCTCCAGATAAGTAATAAAAGGAATGTTCCTACTGCATACCACATTGAGAAGAATTTTGGTAATACTTCTTTAATGTACCCCATAGGCCCACCTAAGATACTTTTATCTGGGAGATAACTGCGATATGTAACAGCAAAGGTTACTTCTGAAAAACTAAGTATACTTCCAAAAATATTTGTTAGAAGAAAGTAGAATAATGCACCAGGGCCACCAAGCTGCATTACGACAACAGGTGCAGCAATAACTGCAATGCCTATTGTTGTAGACATAGCGGTAAAAAGAGCTTTGTGTGGTAATATTGTTTCTGGGCCTTCTTTTACATTGGAAGTAACAGATTTGAATAAGAGGCTGAACATTTTTTTTATTGCTCGCATCTGTCCAAAACGTGTATAGAACGTAAGTAATACAGCAACGAACATTATAAATAATGCTAACCCTAACAATACATATGAACTTATTAATTCTAAATTATATGAAAACATATTGTTCCTTAGATTCTGGTTGTAGACCAGCGTTTACTTTTAAGTCGAATAATAAATAATAGGCCCATTAATCCTGTGTTGATATAAAATGTAGAGTAAATTAAAATAAATTTCAATGATTGGCTTTCCATTGGTAATCCACTGATTATTTTTGATACGGGATAAAAAAATCCAAAACATGTTATAAATCTTATCCACATAACAGTTTTAACATCTCCAGCTCCACGAAGAACTCCAGAGAGTATCAGTTGTATAAAATCAAATATGACAAATATACTTATTATAGGGAACACTGTCTTAACTAAATCGGTAAATTTACCACGAGGATCAAAAAATTCTGCAAAGAATACAGGGTTTAATGAAATAATAATGATATTAACTAGGACCATGCCTCCAGCTAAATAAAGCACCTTGCGAATATTTGCTCGAGCACCAATTGGATCATTTGCACCCAAAGTATTAGAAGTTAAAAATGTTATAACAGTTGCAAATGCGATAGCTGGTAAGAACGCTAAACGTTCAAGATTTTTAACAACGCCATATGTAGCGATTACATATTTACCCATTGGGTTTATAAGTCTGCTAAGTTGAACATATGCATAAGACAATGAAACTTTATCTATAAGGATAGGTATGCTTAATTTAAGTATTCTTATTGCACCGTAATAGCTAAATAAATAAAAGAATGCTTTGTTAAAATATTTTTTATATTCAGCCTTAGTTAATATGTAAACCATGCATATTAAAATCATTACTAAGTATTGTATGGTTGAGGCTATTGCAGAACCTTTTAGTTCAAGCGCTGGAATACCGAATCGTCCTTTCACTAATATGGAATCTATTAATATGAACAATGTAGTTCCAATAATACTTACATACATTGGTATTTTTGTATTTTTGATTCCACGGAAAAAACCAAAAAATGCTAGATACATAAATTGTAACAGTACTCCAAATCCACGAATTTTAAGGAAAGGAGAACCTATTGCTGCCATGTGTGGTGGTACTTCTAGCCACATATAAATTTCTGTAGCAAAGAAAAAAATTATAAGAAATGGTGTGATACCTAAGATTAATGTTGTCCAAAATGCTTCACCTAATGTTTCACCAACTTTTTCATTTTCATTTGCACCATTGTAGCGACCTATAAGCGCAATAGTGGCTACTGATACTGACTCAGCTAATTTGAAAAGCATGTGTAAAAAATTATTTGCTACATCAAGAGCACCAAATGTAGACGTAGAATTTAATGATCCGATAAGATATGCATCATAAAGGGTTCCGATTATTCCAGACTCGATAGAGGAGGTAATGAGCTGCGGGAACCAGTATCGTAAAAGTTGTGTGTATGATTCTCCTGGTTTGTTCATTATTTTCCCTTTTTAGTTAAATAACCTTTGAATAATTCAAATCCTAAGATAAAAATAGAAATTAGGCAAATTTGAGCGAATTTATGCAAGATCTATATTTTATGTTATTTTGAAAGAAAAATATTTTTATAGAGGCAATATGATTAGTACAGATCTTAATCTAGCGCGTAAGTGGAGACCACAAAATTTCTCCGAAGTTGTTGGACAAGAACTTTCAATACGCATGCTACAGAACGGTTTATTTCTAAAAAAATATTTTCCGTTGTATATATTTGCTGGACAGCGTGGTTGTGGAAAAACTACAACAGCACGTATTTTTGCAGCAGCTATGAACTGTATAAATTTAGATCTTTTCCAAAAAGATCCTAAAAATATTGTTCCGTGCAGTAAATGTAATTCATGTTTAGACATGCTTGAAAAACAACATCCAGATTTTATAGAAATGGATGCTGCATCACATACGGGTGTTGATAACGTTAGACAAATTTTGGAGTCAGCAACCTTTGTTGCTCTTAATGGTAGAGCTAAGATTTATTTAATCGATGAAGCACACATGCTTAGTCGTGCTGCCTTTAACGCTTTTTTAAAAGTTTTGGAAGAGCCGCCAGCTTCTGTATTTTTTATTTTAGCCACCACAGAGCTTAATAAAATTCCCGATACTATCCGCTCCAGAGCATTTCATGTTTTTTTTAATGCTATAGATTCTACTGCTTTAAAATCATATTTAACAAAGATGTGTGAAAAAGAAGTTATTAATATTGATTCATTTGCTCTAAATATTATTATTTCTGAGTCTGGAGGTTCTGTTAGAGATTCCATTAACTTATTAGAACAGGTTCGACTTTTAAATAATAACATAACAGAACAACTTGTTCTTGATGCTTTGGGTCGTATAAGTGAAAAAAATATTTTTATACTGTTTAACTTTTTAATAGAAAAACAACCTGTAAAGATTATCTTATTCTTAGAAAAAATTAATTTTGAGGCCTTGTCTCCTGATTCCTTATGGACCATGTTGATCAATCTTTGTCGTTGTCTAATCTGGATTAAATACGGAGCCCAAGCGCCTGCTCCTTTTGATAAAAGCAAGGACTTGTTACAGTTGGCAGATAAATGCACCATAGCTCAACTTAATACTATTATGCAGTTATTTTTTTCTCAAGAAGATCTCTTCTTAAAAACCACTCAAAAGCATCTTTTTTTAGAGACCTTACTTTTAACGATATCCGACCAATCTCCTGGCTTAGCAGTTAGTCTTAGTAATCAAGTAGCATCTAAAGATGAGATTATAGATAGTTGGGAATTATTAAGGCAAAAGATAGTTTTACTTAATGATCAGTTATTATCATCCATTTTTAAACAGGCTGTTTTTAAGGGTTTTGAGAATAAGATTTTAATATTAGAGTTAGCTAATAGTAATTTTTTTAAGGATAAGTTATTAGAGAGTAAAGTTATTTTAAAGCCTATAATTAGTGAGTTTTACAAAGATTTTGAAGATTTTGGGTTTATAAATGTCGAAATAAAGCCTAAAACAACACCAAGTATTATAAGTAAACCTAGGGTAGACCTATCAGATAAGGAAAAATGGCCTAAGACTGGGTTGCTACTCAGTCATTTTTCAGGTAAGGTAGAAGTAAATAAAAAATAGCTAGTTTACAGGTGAAAGAAAATGGAAAAGGGATATCCAAAAGTTGTTTTAGTAGGTAGGACTAATGTTGGTAAATCCGCCCTTTTTAATCGACTTGCCAATGATGCAAAAAGTATTGTTTTTGAACAAAAGGGTGTAACCCGGGACTATATTCATGAAGTTATTTCATGGCAAGGTAAAAGTTTTAATCTAATCGATTCTGGTGGGATGCCTCTAGGTAGGCAAACAGACCTTATTCTGGATGCTGTTCAAAAATCAGTATTAAATCTAATTAACTCTGCAGATTTATTATTGTTTGTTTGTGACGGTAAAAATGGGCTAGTGGATGAAGATTTAAGGGTTGCTAAAATAATTCATCAATCCAAGAAAAAAGTTTTTTTATTAATTAATAAAGCCGATAATAACGCTTATGAAGAAAATTTTTATGAATTTCAACGTTTAGGATTTAAAACTATTTTTAGAATTTCTGCTTTACATGGTGTAGGTATAGGTAATTTACTAGAACAGATTTGTGAAAATATAACTACTGTTACATCAGCATTTGAAGATACTGAATATAAAATTTCAATAGTTGGTAAGCCTAATGTTGGTAAATCTTCTTTAATGAATCAGTTAATTCATGCTGAACGTTCTATAGTATCTGATATTCCAGGTACTACTAGAGAAGCAATATCGGAAAAAATTTCTTTTTCACAACATACAGTACTTTTAACTGATACGGCTGGTATTAGACGTAAGAAAAAGATTGATGATGATCTTGAAAATATCATGGTTAAAAGTTCTTTAAAATCTTTACGTGATGCAGATATTGTATTATTAATGGTAGATGCTTCGGAAGGTAAGCTTTCTGATCAAGAATTAAAATTGTTATTTTATGCATATGAGTATAAAAAATGTATAGTAATTTTATTTAATAAATCTGATCTACTTAAAGAAGATACACGCGCTTTATTAGAGCATGAGTTAACTAAGTATGATTTTGTGTTGAATAAGGTTCCGCATTTATATATTTCATGTAAAGAGAAAAAGAATCTTCACAAGATTCATTTAACAATCCAGAAGATTTGGGATAATTGTAGACAATCGTTTGATCCTGAAAAATTAGCAACTATTGTTACCGATTTATCTAAAAAACCTCTTTATAAGAATGAAGTTCCATTGAAAATTTACGGTCTTGATCCTCATGAAGGACGCGTGCCTACTTTTACAGTAAGAGTAAATTATCCACAGTTTTTTGGTCCAGATCAGTTGGGGTTTGTAGAAAATGTTCTACGTAAGCATTATGATTTAAAGGGTTGTCCTGTTAAATTATTTTTAAAGTAAGATTATGTCCTTCCTAAAGATTATCAATTTAAGTCAGTCTTATGGTAAAAAAGAGATTTTAAAACAGGTGTCTTTAGAGGTTAATCTTAATGAGATTGTAGCTTTTTTAGGTCCTAATGGTGCTGGAAAAACAACCTTATTAAGAACAACTATAGGTTTTTTAACAACACCTAGTTATAACGTACAACTTCCCTCAAATGGTATTTTGTTTAATAATAAGCTTATTAACACGCTTTCAATTTCAAAGCGTGTTGAACTAGGGTTATTATATCTACCACAGCAGACTTCTTTATTTTTAAATCTTTCTGCCTTAGATAATTTGAAGATTGTTTATGAGAATTATTCTTATTGGAGAGATAAGAGTTTTGAGTTGTTTAGTACACAAATGCATAAATGGTTAGAAAAAATGTCTTTAACCAATGTGATTTCACTTAAATGTTTTCAGTTATCAGGTGGTCAGAAGCGTAAGCTGGAGATTGTACGTTGTTTGTTGATGCATCCTAAAGTTATAATGTTAGATGAACCGTTTGCAGGTGTTGATCCTAAGTCTATTTATGAGTTAAAATCTATTTTTATTGATCTTGCTAAAAATGGTATTGGAATCCTGATATCTGATCATCATGTTGATCAACTTCTATCAATAGCTAATAGGATTTATGTTATGATAGGAGGAGAGATTGTTGTTGCAGGTGGAATCAAAGATGTTATAAATAATAAAAATACAGAGATGTATTTTGGAAGTCAGTTTTATTCTGAAATGTCAGATCGTTTTCTTAATGAGTAAGGAGAATAGTGTGAATAAAAAAATAGAATTTCATAATATGGAACACTCAACACCCTTAGAAGAACATGCAAATCAAAAACTTCAAAAGATAGAAGATTTATTAGCTAAAGAAAAGATAGGTACACCTCAGTTTTTAGAACTATGGTTAAAGTCTAATAAACAGCATCCTCATCATAGTGCAGAGCTACATTTAAAGACTCCAGTATTTGATTTACATGCACATGATGAAGGTAATGATTTATATGTGGTTTTAGATAATGTTATTGATAAAATAGTAGCTCTTTTTAAAAAACATAAAGAAAAGAAGCTTGATAAACAACATAAAGCTAACTCTGATAAAAAAGCATTTATTGAAGATGATGATAAATATACTCTTAGTTAGCCTTTGTAAATGTATCTTGATTTAGAATAATGATACAATCAATGTTGAGCTCTTTGAAGTTTGTAAAGTACTCAACGGAATAAAGTTTATGTATCACTGGTAACAGTTAAGAATTTGTCATCAAGTGACCAGTTTACTGAGTAAATAAGAGAATTATATTCGATAGCAGCATTAGGTAATTAGGTTATCAATGATGAGTTTTAATTTTGAGATTACTTAGGTGTAAGTCTTGATTTAGATCAATGTTTCCATCAATATTGAGTTCTCCAGAGTTTGTAGCGTAGTTAATGGAATAAACTTGAACTTCATTTGTAGATGTTGGACTTTTACCACCAATAGCTAAATATTTACCATCAGGCGACCAGTTTACTGTCCATACATAACCACTACTAGTACTATAATCTATAACAGCATTAGGGAGAGCAGTAAGGGTAGAGCTATTAAATGAATAGATTTGTACTTCCTTTGTAGATGCTGGGGTTTGACCACCAATAGCTAGATATTTACCATCAGGAGACCAGTTTACTGAGTATGCAGAAGTACCATAATCTACCACAGCACTAGGGAGAGCGTTAAGAGTTGAGTCATTAAATGAATAGATTTGTACTTCATTTGTAGATGTTGGACTTTTACCACCAATAGCTAAATATTTACCATCAGGCGACCAGTTTACTGTCCATACATAACCACTACTAGTACTATAATCTATAACAGCATTAGGGAGAGCAGTAAGGGTAGAGCTATTAAATGAATAGATTTGTACTTCCTTTGTAGATGCTGGGGTTTGACCACCAATAGCTAGATATTTACCATCTGGCGACCAGTTTATTGATAAAACATAACCACTACTAGTACTATAATCTAGAACAGCGCTAGAGAGAGCAGTAAGGGCAGAGCCATTAAAAGAATAGACTTGTAATTCATTTCCAGATGCTGGATTTTGACCACCCATAGCTAGATATTTACCATCAGGCGACCAGTTTATTGAGAAGAGCCAACTAGAACCATAATCTATAATAGCACTAGGAAGAGCAGTAAGGGTATGGCCATTAAAAGAATATACTTGTATTTCATTTCCAGATGTTGGACCAGTACCACTAATAGCTAAATATTTACCATCAGGAGACCAGTTTATTGAGTAAACCCAACTACTACTAGAACCATAATTTATAACAGCATTAGGGAGAGCAGTAAGGGCAGAGCCATTAAATGAATAGACTTGGACTTCATTTCCAGATGTTGGATTATTACCACCAATAGCTAAATATTTACCATCAGGTGACCAGTTTACTGAGCGAACATAACTAGTACCATTAGTACCATAATTTACTACAGCACTAGCGAGTAGAGATAGAGAATTAATTTCAGTAATACCAGTAAATCCAGTTAATGAAGAAGCATTAATATTAAGAGATTTATTAGTAAGGTTAAGTGTTCTTTGTCCAAAGATATTAATACCATCAGTAGAATCTAGTTGTAAAGAAGCTATAGGAGAAGCAGAACTTTCAATAACAAAGTTACCAGATTCTTGAAGTTCAATATTACCAAGTTGACCTGAGGTATTAAAGCTATTAGCACCATTATTACGATAAACAAGGCCAGCATTTTTAACAATTAGTTTAGCAGTGGGTTTGATTTTTAACTTACAGTCACCATATTCAGTAGGACCAGTACCTAGGACAAGAGCAGTATTAGTATCGCTACCTATACTATCAAGAATAGAGGTACCATCTATTTCTAAGTTACCTTTAGTAAAGACTAGTCCCGTAGGATCTTGAAAGTATCCAATATTGTTATTAACAAAGGTAGCATTGTTTAAAGCTAGAGTAGAAGTAGCATCTTCAAATTGTATTGCTTTAGTGTTTCCAAGAGTTGGTGTACAAACAAAGGTGGTATTGTTACCAATAGTGAGTTTGGAAGCAGTATCAATGAATAGGTTATGACCACTGAAAGTGAAAGTGTATTCACCTTCAATAGAAGAGTTATTATTAATTTGTAATGAACCTTGAGAGAAGGAGTAGCTACCATCAAGGACAAGCGTAGAGTTATCTAAGATAAGTTTAGAAGTGCTATCCATCATGATAAGGCGTTCGCCATTAAGACCAGTTAGAATAGTATCTTTTAGGGTTAAAGAAGAACCTTTAGGAATACTGAGGTTACCATTATCGGTGAGATTAAGTTTGAAGAAGTTACCATTAATGGTTAGATCATAGGTATAAGAGGAAGAGGATAAGATGATGTCAGTGAGTTGTAAGTCTTGTTCAAGGTTGATTTTGCCATTAATATTGAGTTCTCCGGAGTTTGTAGCATAGTTGACTCTATAGATTATAAAATCAGTAGGATCATTGTTACCACCAATAGCTAGATATTTACCATCAGGTGACCAGGTTGCGAATAATGCATAAGAACCAAAATCCAGACTTGTAATAAGAGATAAAGATGAGCCATTAAATGAATAAATTTGTACTTCCTTAGCGTTATTATTACCAGTAACAGCTAGATATTTACCATCAGGTGACCAGGTTGCTGAGTGTGCCCAAGGAATACCAAAATTCAGACTTGTAATAAGAGATAAAGATGAGCCATTAAATGAATAAATTTGTACTTCAGTAGTTCCATTATTACCACCAATAGCTAGATATTTACCATCAGGCGACCAGTTTCCTGAGTATGCCAAAACACCAAAATCTAGGCTTGTAATAAGAGTTAAAGATGAGCCATTAAAACTGTAAACTTGTACATCAGTAGTTCCATTAACACTACCAACAGCTAGATATTTACCATCAGGTGACCAGTCTACTATATATGACTCAGTACTCAAAGCCTTGCTTTGAATAAGAGATAAAGATGAGCCATTAAAAGAATAAACTTGTAGATCAGTAGTTCCATTGTCACCAGTAATAGCTAGATATTTACCATCAGGCGACCAGACTGCTGAGCCTGCCCAATTACCAAAAGATAGAACAGTACTAGGGAGAGCAGTAAGGGCAGAGCCATTAAATGAATAGACTTGGACATCAGTAGTTCCATTATTACCACCAATAGCTAAATATTTACCATTAGGAGACCAGGCTACTGAGTATGCCACAGTACCAAAATTTAGAACAGCACTAGGGAGAGCAGTAAGGGCAGAGCCATTAAAAGAATAAACTTGTACATCAGTAGTTCCATTGTCACCACCAATAGCTAAATATTTACCATCAGGCGACCAGGCTGCTAAGCGTGCTTCATTACCATAATTCAGGCTTGTAATAGAGGTTAAAGAAGTGATTGTTTGATTACCAGTAAATCCAGTTAATGAAGGAGCATTAA
>CAZBHK010000008.1:0-41321 GCA_964491895.1 uncultured Pseudomonadota bacterium
TCCACAACATAATCTGCTAACCTTATTGTATCCTCATCATGCTCAACAACAATAACACTATTCCCAAGGTCCCTTAATCTCTTAAGTGTATTAATAAGTCGCTCATTATCCCGCTGATGAAGACCTATAGATGGCTCATCCAATACATACATTACACCCATAAGGCTAGAGCCTATCTGTGTAGCCAAACGTATTCTTTGTGCCTCACCACCAGAAATAGTTTCCATATTTCTTGATAATGCTAAATATCCAAGACCAACATTTTCTAAGAATCCAAGCCTACTCTTTATTTCTTTTAATATTAAATCAGCAATCACTGTATCCATATCAGATAACTTTAATAAACTAAAAAATTTAAGCGCTTTATTAATATTAAGCTCTGTTACTTCTATAATATTTAAATCATTGATTAAAACTGAAAGCTGCTCTTTTTTTAAGCGTTTACCCTTACACTCAAAGCAAGAATTTCTACGCATAAACCTTTCCAAATCTTTCCTACGATATTCGCTCTCAGTTGATTCATAAAGTCTTTCTAAAAGAGGAATAACGCCCTCGTAATCAAGAAGATAACTATATGCATCCTTACCCTTCCAGAGCTGATAAAGCTTGGCATCACTTTCATCTAATCCATACAAGATAAGTTTTCTATTAACCTCATTAATCTCTTCCCATGGCGTTAAAATAGAAAATCCACATATCTTACCAATAGAGCCTATCTCCTGAATTCTATAACTATCAAATGCCTGCTTAAAAGCACAAATAGCTCCATCAGCTATAGTAATAGTTTTGTCTGGAACTATAAGATCTTCATCGAATGTATACTTAACACCAAGACCACCACATTCTTTACAAGCACCAAACGGAGAATTAAATGAAAAATGCCTAGGCTCAAACTCTTCCAAAAAAATATCACAGTCAACACATGAAGAATGCGACGTATAAAACTTTTCATCCCCACCAACAACCTTAATAATCACATATCCTTTAGATAAATTCAAAGCTGTTTGTACTGAATCAGAAACATGGTGTCTATCCTCAACTCGAAACTGATCAACCAAAACTAGCACATCATGCTTCTTATTTTTATCAAGTTCAATTAGATCATCAGTAAAAAGCTGTTCTCCATTAACAATAACATTTGAAAATCCTTCTTTAGAAAGAGACTCAAATAATTTCTTATGCGAACCTTTTTCTTTTCTTACTACAGGAGACAACACCATAACCTCTTGTCCGTCTAAGCGCATAATACTATCAGTAATCATATCTGATGTTTGAGGAGATACTGGCTTGCTACATTTTGGACAATGTATCTTGCCTATACGAGCATACAAAAGACGTAGATAATCATATATCTCTGTTGTAGTACCTACAGTGCTACGTGGATTCTTAGATACAGATTTTTGCTCTATAGAAATAGCTGGACTTAGACCCTCAATAGAGTCTACATCAGGCTTATCCATAATACCTAAAAACTGTCTAGCGTAACTAGATAAACTCTCAACATAACGTCGCTGTCCCTCAGCATATAGCGTATCAAATGCTAAAGTACTTTTGCCAGATCCAGAGACTCCAGTTA
Organism: uncultured Pseudomonadota bacterium; assembly: GCA_964491895.1. GTDB lineage: Bacteria > Babelota > Babeliae > Babelales > UBA12411 > CAZBHK01. The sequence continues at coordinate 1,577 of CAZBHK010000008.1, forward strand.
TAACAACAAATTTATTTCTAGGTAGTTCTAAATCTATATTCTTAAGATTATGTTGCCGAGCACCCTTGATGATAATCTTATCCATATGTAAATCCCCCTTACAAAACCTCTAATTAGTAAAAATAACATTTTTTTAAAATATCTTAAACTGCCTCTCCTAGTTTTACAAAAAGTAGAGTGAATCAATTATTATTGAACATAGATCTAATTTTAAAAAAACTATTCTACTAAAAATTGAACTTGAAAATTTTTAGTAATATCAAGTATAGAGCCAGCCATTGGTTTTTGCTCAACAACTCTACAATCCCTACAAGAATGTCCATCCTCAACCACATTCTTATGATAAATATCGACACGAATGTTCTTGTTAATAAGAGCCTCTTGCGCCTCTAAAAGATTAAATCCAACAAAATCAGGAACTATCTGTAATTTTTTAGACCCACTAGAAATGTAAAGATTAGCCTTATCTATCACGGGCTTCCCATGAATAGGCGACTGAACAAAACATAAACCCTTCTTATAGTTACTGGCCATCTTATGTACCTTAACTCGTATAGAATGCATTTTTGCCAACTCTTCTATAGCTTTCTCATCAAGACCTATAAAATTAGGCATACTCTTTGAATCAGATGTCTTAGAAACAATAATATGAACTGAGGCACTAGGTCTTATCATAGAACCTCCCTTAGGATACTGCTCTAAAATAATACCCTCTTTGATATTATTTTCTTCTTTCTCCTCTAAAAGCTTAATATTTAAACCTTGCTTAGAAAGAATTGAAACACCATCCAACAGGGTTTTCCCTATAATATATGGAACCTTAACTTCATTAACATTGAAAATAAGTTGAGTAACCAAATATCCGAATAAAAAAAATAAAAATGGAATAATCCAGAAATAGTCGTAGATTCGCATTTAAAAAACACCTAAATATAAACAAATTAAGGTATGCATATAAGCCGGATTCTGTACCCTTACGGGTGGCAACCATCTATCTAAGCAACATACCCGCAGGCCATATAAGAGCAGGATCTTGAGACCTGCCTACTTTGTCTTGCTCCGGACGGGGTTTGCCCAATACATGCATTACTACATGTACGCGTGTGCTCTTACCACACGTTTTCACCCTTACCTGTTACGGCGGTATATTTTCTGTGGCACTTTCCATGAACTTGCGTCCCCCTCAGTACGATGCGTTAGCATATCCCGAGGCATCCATCCTGCTCGGAGTCCGGACTTTCCTCCCCATTTTATTCAAATGGAGCGATTGCCCTGCATACCTAAAATTTGTCTTATTTTCAAAGAAGTTATCATTATTATAAGATTAACCAAAACAACCATGATTGTCGAACGAATAGAGAGTCCTTGCAATAAAATCCACATTTTAATCAAAAAAAAGTGAATTACTATAAAAAAAATATATATAAAAATATTAGGGATAATAGAATCCTTTTTAAACAAAATACGCATTTTCCCAGCAAAAAAAAGCATGGGAAGCACGTATATCAGACATAACCCAACCCTGCCAACTACCAAGAAATCCTGTAAAACAAGGCCTATTATAATGGTTGATAATATAAAAATCCTAGGCTTACTAAAATAAAATAAATAATTTATATAAAAAATTAATAGACTAAATAATAGCCAAAAATCTAACACAGAATATACAAAAATATCCAATATAAATAAGCCTATTACTAATAATATCAAGACAGCCTCATTAATACTCTTTCAATACCAAGTTTATTTAGTATAATAAACTTTATTAAATTCATTTCCAATACTTTTATAAGGATTTTATAATGCGCGTTTTCTCCGGAATCCAACCAACCGGAACAAGTCATCTGGGCAACTATTTTGGCGCTTTTGCAAACTGGATAAAATTACAAAATGAAGGCCATGAATGTTTCTATTGCATAGTTAATCAACATGCCATAACAATGCCTCAAGATCCAGTAACCCTACAAAAAAACAGTTTTGAAATGGCAGCAACCTTCTTAGCCGTCGGATTAGATAAAAGTGCACTATTTTTTCAATCAGACGTACCTGCACATTCCCAATTAGCCTGGGTCTTCAACTGCCTAGTACCAATGGGTCAAATGGAACGCATGATTCAATTTAAAGAAAAATCAAAAGATCAAGAATTATCAGCAACATTAGGTCTATTTGCATACCCAGTGCTACAAGCTGCAGATATTTTAGTTTATAAAGCTGATACAGTACCGGTAGGAATAGATCAAGCACAACACTTAGAGCTTACAAGATTAATAGCAAAAAAATTTAACACCCAATATAAAGAAATATTTCCTGAACCCAAAACACTACATACTGAAACTATGAAAATTGTTGGCTTAGATGGTTCTGCAAAAATGAGTAAATCTAAAAATAACTATATAGCTCTTAATGAAGATGAAGAAACATTATGGAAAAAGATCTCCGTTGCGACTACTGATCCTGCTAGAGTCACTAAAAATGACCCAGGAAATCCTTTTGTATGTAATATATATACACTACATACCTTATTCTCAGATAAGGCTGCAATTGGCTGGGTAGTAGATGGATGCCAAAAAGCTAAAATCGGATGTATTGAATGTAAAAAGAAACTTTTTTTAAATATAAATAATTTTTTAAAACCAATCAGAGATCAATATCAATATTGGATAGAACGACCAAAAGAACTCAAATCTTTCTTCGATGCTGGAACAAAAAAAGCTAATGCGATAGCAAATGAAACTATAAAAGAAGTATACGACATAATCGGCTTTAAACCCTGGAGGTAAAAATGTCATTATTAGACCCATTAGAAGATGGCATAAGTAAAATAGAACTTGTGCGTGTTGGCGGTAGTGATCTTGATGTTGTTAACGCAGCCAGAGTAAGCGTCGGTGCTAGAAGCCTTGAGTTTAGTGATCGTGATGCAAAACTTATACGCTATCTACTAAAACATGAACATACTAGCCCTTTTGAACATACACAGCTTGTCTATAGAATCAGGGTTCCAATATATATTTTACGACAATGGATGAGGCATAGAATTGGTGTAAGTTATAATGAAATTAGTGGAAGATATGCAGAACTTCCTCTAGATTTCTACATCCCTAAAAACTGGAGAGTTCAAGGTTCACTCCTTAATAAACAAGGTTCTAGTATAGAGATAAGAGACACGGATTTTGAAAATAAAAAACTTTATATAGAAGCATTAGAAAAAATAAAAATAGTTTATAAAAAACTTTTAACTGATGGAATAGCCAGAGAATTAGCTCGAGGTGTGCTACCATTATGTACTTATACAGAACTAATCTTTACCTGTAACTTGGTATCCTTATTCCATTTTGTAAGACTTAGATCAAATACTCATGCACAATGGGAAATTCAACAATATGCTATTGGATTAATCAATCTAGCAAAAAAACACTTTCCAGTCTCAATAAATCACTGGTTAGACCTTAAAGGAATCCAAATAGATAAAGAAAAGGGCACCATAAATCCAATCATATCTGTTGAAACACAGGTTTAATTGGTCTACAAGTACCCTTGCTTAGTTTTATAACCGCTGTTACTTTCTTTTAGCAACTTTTCTTTTAGCTGTTTTACGTTTAGCTGTCTTTCTTTTAGCTGTTTTTCTTTTAACAGTTTTTCTTTTAACAGTTCTTTTAACAGCCTTCTTAGCGGTTTTTCTACGTTTTACCATATTCATACCCTCCTTTTATTAGGTCTCTATTTAACTAAACTACCTTTAAAGCTCTAAGCCTAAGGCTCTTCACAGTAACAGATAGGACTGCGTCCCTTTCAATTCTTCTGCTACACTTTACAGGCAACCTATATACATTATAGATAAAACGACACCCCGTTTGTCAAATAAATCAAAACTAATTTTACATTTTTTGTGTAACAGAAATGTTTTTGAAAAATAAAAAAACTCTTAATATCTCGACTAGAAGGCAAGTTTCGAGGGTTTTTTTCTATGTTTAGATTAAATACTGTTTTGATGTTTTTTTATCTTAATTTTTTACAAAAAAATGCAGTAACAGACTTCTCCAAACTCTGTTAGACTATATACAAACAAAAATTAGTGAGCAAAAATAATGTTTATCCAAGTTAAACTTTTAGAAGGTTACTCAAAGCCTTTGTACTATAAGGTCCCTACCAACCTTGTAGTATCTAAAAACATGCTTGTAAAAGTACCACTAAAGAAAAAATTTGTACCAGCTATAGTAATTAACCAGTTCCCAACACTTCCTTCGCAAGGGTTTATAATACGTGAAATAGAAGGAGTAGAACCATTTCCGAATGATAACAATTACCATGAATTTATAGATGTTCTAAGCTCTATTTATTTCATAAGCCGAATCCATTTTTATCAAAGAGTTCGCCAATTTCTAAAACTTAAAACAGAACCTTTAACAGAAATACCTAAAACAAAAGAACCCAGTATAATTAACCTCACAACAGAGCAACAAACTGTAGTAGATTTTATGATACCCTTAATCCATAAACCTACTTACAATCCAACACTATTACATGGAGTAACAAGTTCTGGCAAAACTGAAATTTATGTAAAACTACTTTTGGAAACAATTAATACCAAAAAGTCTGCCATATTACTATTGCCGGAGGTCTCGCTAAGCATCCAATTTCAACACATAATACAAAAAAAAATGCCATCAGGCACTCCAATATTTGGGTTTCATAGTGCAACACAGGTAAGTGAAAAAAAACAACTTTGGCAACGACTTCTCAATAATTTCCCCACTATAATAATTGGCGTACACTTACCTATACTTTTACCGATCTCTAACCTTGGTTTAATTATAATAGACGAAGAACATGAAATAAATTTCCAAGAAAAAAAACATCCTAGACTGAACAGTAAAGAACTAGCTATTTTACGAGCCTCTTTAAACAAGATACCTATTTTATTAGGTTCTGCTACCCCATCAATCAACTCACTATTCAATGTTAAAAACAAAGGTTGGAACTTTTTCCAATTAAAAAAAAGATTTGCAGGAGAATTCCCCAAAATACAAGTATCGCTACTTTCAAAAAAAGAACGCCGTAAAAATTTCTGGATAACCAAGGACCTAGAACTAGCTATTCAGGAAACGCTAAATAAAAAAGAACAGGTTTTAATCTTTCTCAATCGTCGAGGGTATAGCCTTTTTCTACTATGTAAACCTTGTGGGTTTATATTTGAATGCCCTAACTGCTCAGTAACACTGACTTTACATAAAACAGACATTGAGATAATAAAATGTCATTATTGCACTTATCAAGCATCTATACCATCAAAATGCCCTAAATGTTCTACCCCAGAAACAAACTTCCTAAAAAAAGGCATTGGTACACAACAAGTTGTTAATATCCTACAAAATATGTTTCCAACAGCTAGAATAAAACGCTCTGATCTAGATACTCTCAAAAAACGTGAATGGTTAGAAACAATCAGATCTTGTGAGTCCGGAGAAGTAGATATCTTAGTAGGAACACAAACCATTACAAAAGGATATCATTTCCCAAAAATGACGCTTGTGGGTGCCTTATGGGCAGATATGGGATTACATTTCCCTATGTATAATGCCGGAGAAGTAACATTACAACAATTGTTACAAGTTTCAGGCAGAGCTGGCCGAGAAAGCTCTAATAGTAGAGTAATTTTTCAAGTCATGCACCAACATAAACTATTTAATTTTCTTAACGAACAAGATTATTTACAATTTTATAAACATGAAATTGAATATAGGACAATAGTGGGTTATCCTCCAACACTACGCTTAATATGTATAGAAATTAAGAATATCAATCCAGTTACAATAGAAAAAGACAGCGAATTAATGTATCAGTTATTAGAAAAATATAATATTGAAAAAAATCTTGAAATAACAATCCTAGGACCTGTTAAACCAGTAATTTTTAAAATACAAAAAACAGAATTTAGACATATTTATTTAAAAGCCAAATCTTACGCTACTATCTCTATGCTTCTAAACAGTATTACCTCGCATACTTTCTCAAGCTCCCTTTTTATTATCCCTTCATAATATTTTTATAAATCATTGATTCATACCAAATAAAAAATCTACAATATATAAATGCTAAATAAGAAAATTTTAATTATTTTATTTTTGATACAAACAATTAAACCTACTGACTTTTGGATAGGATCCTCGCTCCAGAAGCCAATAACAAATCAAATAGATCTTTTACTATATCAAGAATTTGATACAAAAGAATTTATTAATGATTTATATTTTTATCTTATAGATATAAACCCTATATTCAAAATTCAAAAACATTTATCCATTACCCCTAGTCTTCGAATAGCTACACTAAAACAAACTTCTAGTGATAATAAATTAACAGGACCATGGCTATATGAAACTAGCCCTATGTTAAGCATTAACCATGAAATCAATATAAAACAATTCACATTATCTTCTAAAGCAACAACAATGTATCGCATTTTACAAAAAAGGGAAAATCGAGGTGTTTTTAGGGAAAAACTTAGTATTAGTTATTTATTAAAAAGCAAAAATAACATTTTTATCAGTAATGATTTTGGTTATAACTATAACGGATTTCACCAAATCGATGATAATAAATTTTCAATTGGATTTAATTTAAACCTAAATAAAAACTTTAATATTAAAATTTATTATCTAAGAAATAATTACAAGGATAATATTAAAAAATGGCCTGGTATAAATGTGCTTGGTTTGAGTTTCGATGTAATGTTATAACATCAAGTCTTATGCCATCATACCTACCCATCTAAACGTACTAGTCCAGCTTTTCAAACTATTTTTTTATTGTTACATCATAAATTTTAATAAGTAGTTTGCTCACAATTATAGCATAATATAAAATACATTGATATAAATAAAAATAAGAAAATTTATTATTTATTACTTCAAAGAATTTACACAAATATATGACAATAAAAAAATGTTTTTAAAAAAGAAATGATATGAAAAAATTAATAATATTAGTTTTACTTTTTGAAAGTATTTATTGTAATACTGCTTGGAATCTATGGACAACTGTTGGTCCAGAGATCAAGCTCAGTGAAAATTTTAAAACTGCCATAGAAATAGAAAATCGATTTCAAAATGATTTTAGTGATTACCACCTTAATCATATTGAAGCAATGATTGGTTATAAAATTTTAAAAAACAATTATATAGGACCAATGTTCCGACAAATTACTGAAAAAAAGGGTGTTAACAACTGGGAACCAGAATCAAGGCTGGGTATAATCTGGACAAATAAATTTACCCTATCTGGACTACCTTTTTCAACACGTGTTAAGGGTATTTATAGAATACTAACAAATAAACCTAATGTCTTAGCACTTAGAGCACTATTAGGTACCGATATATTAAGAATTAAGCCGGTCTCTCTCTATATTACTGAAGAAATTTTTTATCATTATAATAAACTTAATCAAGTAGACAGAAATAGACTAGCAGTAGGTCTCAAGATAGAAACTAATATTAGCAAGATGGAGATAGAACTTAAGACCTACTATCTTAGACAAGAAAATAAACCGTCCGCAAATGCCCGTTGGTCTGGAATAAACGTTATTGGCTTAAAGCTTGCGGCAAAGTTTTAATTTGCTGGATATGCAGATATCTCAGCTCTTCTGTTAGGTGAAAGCTCTTTAATTCTGGTTGTCCTATCTGAAGCATTAGACCATGCTATTTGATATTCTTGACCTCTACCAACAGCATTAATCTTTTTTGATGAAACTCCATGAGCTATCATCTCTTTTTTAATAGCATTAGCTCTTTTTTGAGATAATGCCAAATTATAAGCTGGAGAACCTATTTCACAACCATAAGCTCTTACATCTATAGCTTTATCTTTAGAAGCTAATTGTCTGGCTTTTTCTATATTTTTATGAAGTTTTTCTTGTTGTCCTGAAGTAAGTCTATCTGAGTCAAACTGGAAATTAACCTTTTCAAATTCATCCTCATCATTAAAAACTAGGCTATCTACCTCATCTTTTAATAAATCATCTGAAATTGCTGCATCTGAGTTATAAGCACTTTTACCTTTTTTATCTTCTTCTGCAAATGCAAAATCTTCAACCTTAGAGCCATCGTCAAAGACGTATTCGTCTATATTGCCCTTTGAGCGGGAAAGATTGTTCACCATAGCAGAATTCTTTTTGCCTATAGCAACCTTCTTTTTACCACAACCTGAAAATACTACCGAAACCAACATTAATACGTATATATATCGCTTCATTATACTTTTCCTTTCTAATATAAAAGCAATTCTTGAGAACAATATCATATTTTATAGTTATTCGCTACTCATTATTATTTGTAAAGGATAGACTATTAGGGTAGAATTAATACTAAAGTTTACTTTTAAACCTAAAAATTGAAAATTATTGCAACATAGGCAACTGGGTATATAAAGATTATAAAACAAAGTGCCTAGATTGCATTTGAAAGATTATGAAAAAAATTTTAATAAATCACAACCCTTGGCAAACAAGGGTAGCTGTCCTAAGGGACGAGAACCTTCAGGACATATATTTTGACTCTCACAACAAAGTAGAATTAGAACGTTGTTTTTTTAAAGGCAGGGTAGCTAAAGTGCTACCAGGAATCCAAACAGCATTTGTCGACATAGGACAAGAAAAGGCTGGTTTCCTACATATAACAGAAATAGACAGAGCTCTTGCCGCAGAAAAAACCGCTGAATTTGATAAAACCTCCTTAGATCAAGAAGGCATTAATCGTCGTTTAAAACGCGAAATGGACATAAGCAAGATCTTCTCAGAAAATGAAGATATCTTAGTCCAAGTCAGTAAAGAGCCAGTTTATGTTAAAGGAGCTAAGTTAACAACCTGTTTTACTTTGCCTGGTAGGCTTATAGTACTTATGCCAAATGTACCTCAAATAGGTATTTCTAAAAAAATTGAAGACCGCAATGAAAGAATACGATTAAAAAACATTCTTTTAAAAAATCTTCCAAATGGTATGGGTGCCATTATAAGGACCACAGCTGAGGGCCGATCTGACAAAGAAATAAAAAAAGACATGGCTTTCCTAATATCAATATGGAAATCCATACTTAAAAAGTTTAAAAAGGCAAAGCCTGGTGACCGTGTACATGAAGACTTATCCTTAACTCTACGTGTTGTAAGAGATCATTTAGATAAGGACGTAGAGATAGTAATCACTGATAGCGAACAGGACCAAAAACAACTTTATAGGTTTGTAAAAAATACTACACCTGAACATTCACAAAAAATACGCTTTTATATGGGTCCTCCTTCTATATTTGAACGTTTTGAAATTGACAAACAAATAGAAAAAGCACTCAAGAAAAAAGTACCTTTAAAGTCTGGTGCTAGCTTAATAATAGAAACAACAGAGGCTATGACAGTTATAGATGTCAATACTGGTCGTTATATAGGTAAAACTAACTTAGAAGAAACTATTTTAAAAACCAACCTAGAAGCAGCTGAAGAAGTAGTAACTCAACTTAGACTTAGAAATATAGGTGGCTTAATAGTTATAGATTTTATTGATATGGGAAACCCTGGAAACCGTCAAAAACTTTCCAGATTTCTAGAAAAAACACTACGTGAACGTGATAAGTTTCAAACAGTTGCCTTAAAAGTATCTGAATTTGGACTTGTACAAATGACTAGAAAACGATCTGGCAAAACACTTAATCAACAATTATTAGAACCTTGCAAAACTTGTAACTCATATGGTGTTGTGAAATCAGGTGAAACTAAGTGTTACGAAATTTTACAATTATTCAAAGATACAGTTATAAGAGAACATATAACTGGCACTGTAGCATTTTCTGTATCGCCTATAATGTTTGATTATATAGTGCATAACGAATATAACTCTATACTTGCATTAGAAAAAGAATTGCACTGTAAAATAATTTTAGAGAGTAAGGAAACTTTTGAAGATCAGCAATTCAAATTAGAAAGACTCTAAAGATGGAACCAAATATTTTATCTAAATATCCTGAATATGAAGCAACGATAGGCATAGAAATACACGTACAACTAAAGACTAACACAAAAATATTTTGTTCCTGTCTTAATCAATTTGGTGATCAACCAAATACTAATATTTGCCCTATATGCGCAGGACACCCAGGCACATTACCCATTCTTAATAAAAAAGTTGTAGAATTTGCAATAATGGCTGGTTTAGCAACCAACTGTAAAATTGCAAAGACTACATTCTTCGCAAGAAAACATTATATGTATCCAGATCTTCCTAAAAACTTTCAAATCACTCAAGATCAAAAACCAATATGTTCCGAAGGTTATTTATCAATAGATCTACCCGATAATAAAGAAAAAAAAATACGCCTAATCAGAATTCATATGGAAGAAGATGCTGGTAAAAATATACATGGTGAATATAACGAAAGCTTTGTAGATCTTAACCGCGCAGGCACTCCTCTCCTTGAAATGGTAAGCTATCCAGACATTAAAAATGCATATGAAGCCAAAGCCTACCTTATGCGTATGCGATCTATTGTGCAATATCTAGGCATAAGTGATGGCAACATGGAAGAAGGTTCTTTCCGTGCAGATACTAACATCTCCATAAAAAAAAAAGATGCCTCCCAGCTTGGTACCAAAGTAGAACTAAAGAACATTAACTCATTCAAATTCATTGGCCAGGCTATAGAATTTGAAATTGAACGGCAACTTAACTGTATTCTTTCTGGAGAAAAAATAATCCAAGAGACCAGGCTTTGGGATAACCATAATAATAAAACTATAAGCATGAGAAAAAAAGAAGAAGCTCATGATTATAGATATTTTCAAGAACCAGATATCCCTACAATATTAATATCCAATGATCAAATAGAAAAAATAAAACAAGCATTACCAGAACTCCCTCATCATAAATTTCATAGATTCCAAAAAGATTACAACCTTACTGGATATGAGTCAGAAATTCTTGTTGAAGATAAGAATCTTGCTGAGTTTTTTGAAAAAACAACATTGATATGCAAAAATCCAAAACTTGTATCCAATTGGATTCAAAGAGATATTCTTGGATATATTAAAGAACATCATATTTCGCTACATAATTTAAAAATTACACCAGAAACTTTAGCTGAATTAATAAATGTTATTGAGCAAGGCATTATTAATAATAAAGTTGCAGCACAAGATGTATTTCCAGAAATGTTAAAAACTGGTAAATATCCTTCTATTATCATAAGTGAGCAAAATCTTAAACAAATTGGCTCAGAGGATGAACTTGAGATGATTGTTTTAAAAATTATAAAAGAAAATCCTGAAATGGTTAAAAAATATCAATCTGGCGACGAAAAACTATTTATGTTTTTCGTAGGTCAAGCTATGAAAGAAACAAAAGGTAAAGGCAACCCCGCTATAATACAAAATTTATTTAAAAAAAATCTTAAATAAATTTTGTAACAAGCTCTGATATTGTATATTTATAAGCCTCTGCTAGCATAGGTTCTTGCTCTAGTATTTTTTCTATAGATAATACTGCAAAAACTTTATTATTAAATCTGAAAGTTATATATTTACTGCCATTACTTTTCAAAACCGCTTCTCTAAGTTGCCTCAATGTTGCTACAGACATACCATTAACTTCAGTTATTATATTACCAGTATCAATACTTCTGCATCTGTATGCTTGAGAATCTGGCAATACACTTGATATCAGCAGCTTAGATTTATCCTGATTTTCGATTTTTGCATATTTATAAAATAGTGGATTATGCTCAACAAGGGCATTAACATGATTAAGTGTTAACTGCATAATCACCATCCCTCCAAAGACTTCAAAATCAACTTTTTCATAATTAGGATAAATAATTCTCGTTGGCAAGATAGCCCCACGCTCCAGCTCAAATACAACCTCCAAACGCTCTCCCTTCCTATAAATAAGCATGTGAATTTCATCGCCAACCTTATACCTATTAAGAAGATCAAACACAGATATCTTATCCTCAGCCCATGACACAGCTATCTCTCCATACATATCAAGGTGATGACCATTGATCTCATAAATCATATCACCAGCTATTACACCAGATTTTTCTAATGCTGAATCTTTAAATACTTCTGCTATATAAAAGCCTCCTTCGCCAGGATTACCAAGGCACTCAATTAGATCTATATTAACGTATGAAAAAATTCCACCTAAGTAAGGTTTTCTAAGAAGTTTAATCTTAGTGAGATCTTTTATAGCTGATTTAATATCATTAATCGGAATAATAAATCCAATGCTTTGAGCAGATAAAATTCCTGCAAAGTTAATTCCTATAACTTCTCCAGAATGATTGAGCGATGGTCCTCCAGAATTCCCAGGATTAAGTGGCGCTGTTGTCTGTATATAAGTTGCAAAACCTATTTTTTCAAAACCACTAACAATGCCATGTGTACTTTTTAATCCCTGCCCACCTAAAGGATAACCTAATGCCAAAACTTCTTGTGTTCTAAAAACTTGATCCGAATCACCAAGCTTTAAAAATGGAATTTTCCCTAAAGTTTTCAAAACTTTGTTATAATCTTCGTCTTTAAGCTTAAGTAATGCTAAATCCATCTCTGGATATACACCAGATATCAAAACATCAAAACGCTCTTTACCAAATGTTGGTATCTGAATTTGAACAGACTCTGCTTCATCAACAACGTGAAAATTGGTAACAATATATCCATACTCATCAATAAAAAATCCACTAGCATAATACTGTGATCGTTGCGGTGACTTAAACGGTTCAAACCAATTAAATCTAGATATCTCTGAAAAAATTTGTACTACTGTATCCTTAGCGTTTTTTACAACATCAACCCAATTACTAGTCTCTCTCATAGCCTACTCCACCCTTCTCATTTTTCCCAAACTACTATAACAGACTCTCAATATGCCAACTCTAAAAAAAATAGATCTATACTTACAATTTGACAATAACAAAGAAGCTTATAAACTGTCTATTTAGTAAGTATAATTATATAATTATACAATTGGAAAATATTTAGAAGGACATCATGAGTATCAAGCAATTAAGTTTATTTTTTATAAGCAGTTTAATCTTAACAACGCAAATTTATTCACAAAACACAGTACATGGTTCATTTAAAGAAACACAAACTATAGGCGATATCAAGGCTGTAGTCAAAACCTCAAGTAAAAATTTATTATTAAAAGATTTTCAACCTATACACTTTACTTTCACTAACAGAGGGAATAAAGAGTACTTACTAAAATCAGAAAATATTGGACTTCCTCTTTTAACAGAAGATGAACTTAAAATAGTGGCAAAAAAAAGATTCAGCATTCTTCCTTTCACTGCTCTTTTTTCCGCACAAATTTACACTGTTGGCCAACTGTTAGCTCAAACCATTACAGCTGCCACTTTATCTATATCTTTACCAATAGTGATAATTGGCACAGTAATAACAACTGCTATAGATCAATATAGAATTAAACATGTAAACCAAAAAGAACGTAAAATATTTGAAGAATTAAAAAAAGGTATAGCAATAGAACCTTACTCCATAAGGAAAATCACATTACACATTAAAAAAGCTAACTTAAAACCTAGCTTTAATTTCAACCTACTAGAAACAGAAACAAATAATAACTTGAGATTCAATATCACATTGAAAGCAAAATCTAATTTCATCAATGGCATTGATATTAATAAGCTAGAAACAGATAAAAAATAAGATGTTCGGGGGGCGAACACATTAATGAAAACAATAAAATTGGCCTTGGTGTTTAGCACAACCATCCTAATACCAGGTTGTGCTAAACACCAAGGCCTTGTTTCTAAATTAAATGAATTTACTCAATATATAGAAACCAAAGATAATATTCGCATATCACTTAGAACGTTAGTTCCAAGTGATTCTACTTTTGAACAAAAATATCTTTTTACAAAACACATCCCAATAGAACTAACAATAGAAAATAATAATTCTGATATTATCAAACTCGATGCTGAAAACATAGGTCTCAACCTTGAAAAACCAAAAACTATCGCACGTAAATTACATAAAAATCTTCTTCTAACATTTATATGGCCTCTAGCTATCCTCAACCCATTGACAATGCATCTAATGTTTTTAAGTCAAATACTTTTAATACATGCAGCAAAAGCTTCCTTAGTCATAACAAGCGCTATCCTTAGTACTGTATATTACACAGCTAATGAAAGTAATAAAAAAATTACTAATAAATTTGTAAAAAATATGATATATCCCGCAACTACTATATATATATTCCCAGGAACACTTATGAAAAAATATATATATATACCCAAAGAATTTTTTAAACCTAAATTTTATGTTATTGTAATAAACACACTTAATGGAAGGTCTACACAATTTAATGTGAACCTTGAGCCAAACTTTTTATTTAAAATAAATAGATGAAACTAAAAATATTTTACTTAGTACTAACTCTAACATCAACACTATCTCCCGTTAACTGGACTGCTATTATAGAAGATGTGATAGAACTAAGTCCTCTTGGTAATTTAATTTATAAAGAAATAAAAAATAACTCTCAAGCCAATATAGATGAATTATATTCACCAAATAAACCTTCTAAAGACAATACTAAAAATAACCTCATAACCTTCAAAGATATCGTTGGCCTTGATGAAATTCTTATAGAGGTTAAAGAAACTGTAGAATTCCTCAAAAATCCTACTAAATTTGTAGCCATGGGTGCCCAACTACCAAAAGGAATTTTATTAGAAGGCACTCCTGGAACAGGTAAAACACTTATAGCCCAAGCTATAGCCGGTGAAGCTGATTGCTCATTTTACCCGGTAAGCGGCTCAGATTTTCATAAAAAATATATTGGCGACGGGCCCGATGCCATACGCAGTCTATTTAACACAGCAAAGCAAAATGCACCAGCTGTAATTTTCATTGATGAAATAGATGCTATTGGAAGTCGTCGCTCTACTGATACAGATAGCGCAGCTGCTTCCGAATTTCGCGCCATGGTCAATGAACTCCTATCCCAAATGGATGGTTTCCATAAAAACTCCTCCGTAATAATTATAGCAGCAACAAATCTTGCTAGTAACCTTGATCCAGCATTACTACGACCAGGAAGATTTACGCGTATTATAAAGGTATCTCTTCCAAGCCAAGAAGCTCGTGAAGCTATTTTGAAGTTCTATATAGAAAAACTACCTCCCGAAAATATTAGCTTCTCAATCGCTCAAGCCATCACTGAAATAGCCAAACAAACACAAGGCGCAAGCCCTGCCGACTTAAAAAATATTATTAATGAAGCCGTTCTAATAGCCATCAGAAATAATAATGGTCTAATCACAAATAGCCATCTCTTATCAGCGCTTGACCGTATACAATTAGGCATCAAAAATAATATAACTCAATCAAATGATGAGCTTAAACAAACTGCCTACCATGAAGCAGGTCATGCTATAACAGCTATCTTAAACAACATTCCAATCGCCCGTGTATCCATAGAAGCGCGAGGTCATAACCTGGGATCAACCTTCCTTCAATCTAACTCAGACACCTCTTCAAATAAAACAAAGGAGCAACTATTAAATGAAATAATGATTTGTCAGGGTGGTGGAGTAGCAGAAAAAATTATCTTTAAATCGACAACCTTAGGAATCAGTCAAGACCAAAAACAAGCAGAAGCTATCGCTCGTACAATAGTAGAATATTTCGGAACCGAAAAATTCCCAGGTATCTCAATTACCGGAATCTCAGAAACAATGAAGTATGAGATTGATAAAGAAGTAATCACTATCCTAACCAACAGTCTCAATAAAACAGTAAATCTCTTATCTTCCAATATAGAGCTTCTAAATAAACTTGCTGAGCAGCTACTAATACATAAAACCCTATCCGAAAAAGAAGTTTATGCTGCTATAAGCCTAGCTAAGCCAAGAGAGGCTTTGCAATTTAAATAAAAAATTTATAATATGTTGATCTATAAGGCAGTTAAAACACTTTAAGTGCGATCAAGGAAATCTATATAAATCGTGAAGAAGTTGCTTGAGCTACTGGAGAATAACTAATAACTTTTGACTATAAGGATTTAACATGAAAAAAATATTACTTCTTTCTATCTTTTCTATACTAACATTCAATCATTCTATTTTTGCTTATAAAGAAGCTGATCTTAAAAAAGCTTTGGAGCTTAATAAAATAATTATGTCTGGTAAAACTCCAACCGAAGAAGAAGTTCATCTATGTTATGCTGATCTAAATGGTGCTGATCTAAATAGTGTTGATCTAAATGGTGCTGATCTATATTGTGCTTATCTAGCAGGAGCTAATCTAAATAATACTAATTTAAGATATGCTAATCTAAACAATGCTAATCTAAATAATGCTTATCTAATAGGGGCTAATCTAAGTGACGCTGATTTAAAAGGCGCTAATCTAACTCGTGCTTATCTATATCATGTTGATCTAACTGGCGCTGATTTAAGATATACTAATCTAGATGGTGCTCATCTAAATGACGCTGATCTAGTAGGTGCTAAGCTAAATGGTGCTAAATTTATTAAAACTGTAGGCCTTAGCGAAAAACAAATAGAACACATTAAACAAAATGGTGGTATTGTAGGATAAAGAATAACTAATACCTTTTTATAACCAGTCTTTTTATCTACAATGTCCTTTATAAAGAAAAGGACATTGTATGATAAATTATGTCGTTGGTAAGATTAAAGAAATTAAAGAACAATGCTTAACCATACTAGTTAATGGTATAGGGCTTGCCATATTTATTCCAAGAACTAATAATTTGGAACGAAATAAATCAGTTGAACTTTATACCTATATGCATTGGAATACTGAAAATGGACCTTCTTTGTATGGCTTTACAGATGAATTAGAAAAAATCATCTTCTTAATGATCATAGACTGTCCAAAAATAGGCCCCAAAATAGCATTAAATATTCTATCTCAAATAACACCTAATGAATTTCTAGACATTATAAGTACGCAAAATGAAAAACGATTATCTTCAATTAATGGTATAGGTGAAAAAAAAGCAGAAGCAATTATAATGCAGCTTAAACATAAGGTCACAAAACTTATCGCAGCAGGCACAATAAGCACCAAACAAGAATCCAGTTTCTCTAATTTCCAAACACTTAACGATGCCTTATTATCTCTAGGATACACTAAACAAGAAATAACCAAGGTGATTCAAAATCTTGCAAAAGAAAGTGAAGTTTTAGCTTTTGATCAATTAATGAGAAAAGCACTCTTTTTTTTATCTAAAGGTGCTTGAATTTTATGCTTTTCAAAACCAAGCTCAATAACCTTATCAATAAACTCCATAGGTTTTAAGCCTACTTCCGCTGCTTGATGAAATAAACAAGTAGCAGGGGTAATTCCTGGCAATGTATTAATTTCTAATATTATAACTCTGGCTTTACCTGTAGGACTAAATTTTGATTCCTGATAAAAACAATCTATTCTAGCATATCCTTTACAACCAACTACTTTATATACATCCTCCATTATTGACATAACAAATTTTAAAGCAGTAGCTGGAAGATTGGCTGGTGTCTGATTTTCACCCGCACCAGGTAAAAACTTTTCTTCAATAGAAAGAATATCTTTTGCAACAGCAGGCTGACTTACCGATAATGCCTTAACAGCATCATTACCAAAAACACCACATGTAAGCTCAATAGCATTTTTTACAAACTCTTCAACCATAACCATAGTCTTTTCAAATTTAAAATAATCATCTATAGCCTGTTGTAATGCTTCGATTTGGTTTACTTTTTTAACAAGATTACTACAACCATCATTATGTGGCTTTAAAACTAATGGGAACTTAATTTGTTTTTCAATCAAGCTTATGTAATCATTCTTGCAATCTTCCCAATCAGACTTCTTTATAATCATAGAAAAAGGTGTATCAAAACCATTTGCTCGCAAAAAATCATTTGTTTTATATTTATTCATACAAAGAGAACTAGCTAACACAGAAGATCCATTATATGGTAAGTCCAACATTTCTAAAGCACCTTGAATCGTGCCATCCTCGCCCTTACCGCCATGCAATGCTATAAATACAAAATCACAAACCTGTTTCAACTCTGACCAATTAATTTTAAGGTCTGATGTAAGCCCCATTGCGATAGCTTTGGTAGAATTTTTTACCAATAACTTTTGAGTAAGTTTATGTAACTGCATCTCATTATCTACAAATACAGGAATAACTTCATATTTATTAGGTGAAAGTTTGTAGCATATATTTCTTCCAGACTCTAAAGAAATTTCCTTCTCATAAGAATCTCCACCAAGAAGCACTGCTACTCTAATCTTCTTATCCAACTTTTTATCTCTTTCTATTTTCTTATATAAGGATATACCATACTTTTTAAGTCCAATTTCTATTAAATAATTAATAAACTGTGTATGACTTAAATTAATCTGAGCGGCTTGATTAAAAACCATAGTTGATGGTGACATTCCAGTAATCGGCTGAGGATCAATTAAAACAACTTCGTTCTTTTTTGTTAAAAATCCATCAATTCTAGAAATTATACTACCTTCCAAAATCTTTGTTGCTTTAACACAGGTTTCTTGAATTAATTTAATCTGCTCTTCACTGCATCGTGCAGGAGTTATCTTAATCGCCTTGCCTGGCATATATTTTTGTTCATAATCAAAAAAAGTTGTATCCTTTTCCAAAACAATCTCTGTCGGTGGTAATGCTCTCCAATTGCCAAAAGCATCTTCTATTGAAGTACAAACAAACTCCATACCATCCACTTTTTCTTCTATTAGCACAGTCTGTATTATCCTAAAATCACATTGAGCAGCATGTAAAATTGCCTGTAATAGATCTTCTTTTTTGGAAACCACAGAAACTCCCAAACTAGAACCTTCGCTAGCTGGTTTAACAATAAGTGGAAACTCTATTTTTTTAAAACTTAATTTATTAAGAATAGCGTCAATATTATTAATCTCAGATGGATATATAGCTATGCCATCTGGCACAGCTATACCATGTGCTTTCAATACTCTGCTATGTATACGTTTATCCATCATTAATGCACAAGATAAAACCTTAGAGCCTAAGTAAGGAATATTCAAAATTTCAAACATCCCCTGTATTCTTCCATCTTCACCATAGCGACCATGAAGCGCTATATAAGCAAAATCAATTAACTTTTTCAAATCTTCCCAATTAACAAATGTTGCTTCTTTTTCTAATCGATGTACAAAATCAGAAATTTTCCCTCGATGCAGAAATTTCCATGGCAAAATATAAAGTAATCCTTTAAAATCCTGATAAACTGGAATTACCTCATAAAGTTCTGTATCTAAATGATCACATACAGTGCGCCCAGAATTAAATGAAACTTCGTTTTCTATAGATTTACCACCAAAGAAAACGCCTACTCTAATCTTACCTAACATTATTTTCTCTTTATATTTTCTAATGCTTTAACTGGATCATTTTTAGAAAAAATTGCTGCAGCCATTGCAAATCTATCAACACCCAAGCTTTTCAGGTTATCAATATTAGATTTATTAACCCCACCATCCATAGCAATTGTAAATGAAAACTTATTTACTTTTCTAAAATTAACTACTGGTTTAATTTTATTTATAACCTCAGGTATAAACGGTTGACCCGAGAACCCTGGTTTCACAGACATGATTAATAAAAGATCAATCTTATCCAAAATAGATAATACCAAGTTTATATCTGTTTCAGGATTAATGGCAATTCCAACCTTAATATTTTTTACTTTAACAAGCTTAATAATTCCTTCAAGATCATCAATTGCCTCATAATGAAAAATAAAAGTATCCTTATCTCTAAAATTAATTCTATCTATAAAACTTTTAGGATCGCTTACCATAAAATGAATGTCTAAAGGCTTCTGAGAAGCCTTTATTATAGAATTAACAAACACTGGCCCCCAAGTTAAATTAGGAACAAAATGATTATCCATTACATCAATATGATAACCTTCACAATGCGGAGATAACATTTTAATTGTTTTTTCTAAGTTTAATAAATCTGAAGATATAAGAGATGGATAAATTTCCATAAATCACTCACTGTTCTAAAAAACCACCTATAGGCCAAGATACTGAAAAATCTAAATGCTCATCTTGCATAGGTTTATGTTTAACTAAAAAAAATATTTCTGTAACATTTGAAAATGATTCTCTGATTGTCTTAAGTAAACCTTCAATAGTATTCCATTTTTTTTGTATCGACCATTCAGTTGAAACAATATTAGAATCAAAAGAAAGATAAACGGTCGTTCCTTTTGGAGATAACATAACTGTTTCTAATGAGGATTTTCTATCAATAAATTGCTCTTCATATATAAAACTTAACCAGGAGTTAATTAAAAATTTTAAATCTTCCAAGTTATCATCCTTCCAAATAACAAAAATATTTTCAGAAAAAAATTTCATATCTTTCCAAAAATAAATTTTTAACTCACGCTTTAAAACCACATGACTAGTTACTTTAGACTCAGTATGATTAAAATTAAAGATCAACCATTCTTTCTTAAAAAAGAATAGAACAAAACCTGATATAAAAAAAATAATACTTAAAAAAATAATTTTAAACTTCAAGAATAATCAAATATTTAATGTTGATAAATCAACCTTACCGCTTAGTTCAATTCTATAAGAATCATCTTCCATATGATATGTAGAAAATTCCATAATCTCTGAAGTTTCTAATCCTGTAAACCTATGATATTCAAATGGTTTAATGTGAACAATATCTCCAGGAGTCATAATTCTTTTTTGTTTAAAACCATTAAACTCTGTCTCTAAAAAAATCTTACCTGCAAGTATATAAAAAGATTCTTCTTTAATCTTATGATAATGCATAGAGCAACGATAACCCTTATTCAAAACCATTTTTTTACCACAATATTTAGTATTATTTACAATCCATTCTTCTCGGCCCCATTCTTTTTGTACTAAATTATTAAGCTGCTCAACTTTTAAATTATTTTTTTTCTCTAATTGCATAAATAAATCTCAATGCTTAAATTACAATACATTTACTATCATAATTAATATTAACGTGATTTTATTAATATAGGAATAAAATAATGTCAAAAATGTCGCCACTATTGGGTGCTCAAATATCTATTGCTGGAGGCTTTCATAAAGCTGTAGAGCGAGCAGAATCAATAGGATGCACAACAATGCAAATTTTTACCAAAAGTAATCGTACCTGGTTTGCAAAAAAAATATCAAACACAGAAATAGATCTTTTTAAGAATACTTTCAAAAAATCAAACCTCTCTAAAATAATGGTTCACTCAGCCTACTTAATAAATCTATCGACAGAAAACAATATTTTACGTAACCGATCTATAAAAGCCTTAATTGAAGAACTCTCTCGCTGCCAAGCTCTAGATATCAAGTACCTAGTTTTACATCCTGGATCTAACTCAAATATAGTAGAAGGTATAAAAAAAATAGCAGAAAGCTTAAATGAGGTATTAAAAGAATGCAAAGGCCCATCAATGATCCTTCTAGAAACAGCTGCTGGTCAAGGTAGTGCGATTGGACGAACGTTTGAAGAGCTTAAAAACATTTATAAACTTATTAAATATAAAACCAGAATCGGCTTTTGTATTGATACATGCCACATATTCTCAGCAGGCTATGACATAAGCACACAGACTGGGTATCATAAAACATTGCGAGAATTTGATAAAATAATAGGATTTAAAAAGCTGCATGCTATACATCTAAATAATTCAAAATCATTTCTTAATTCTAATATAGATAGACATGAGAAAATCACTAAAGGAAACCTTCCTTTGGAAACATTTAAACTTATAATAAATGATCCAAAATTAAAAAATATACCCAAGGTATTAGAAACGCCAATTCTTAAAAATCAACTTCAAGAATATAAAGAAGAAATCCTTTTGTTAAAAACATTAATAAAAAAAGAGTAACAGATAGCTTAGTGGGATTAAGACCCCCCAATAAAATTACACTATCCATTACTCTTTTTTACTAGCAGTTCCAATCATACAACCAAAAAGGAGACTACAATATCGGGCTGATTGGTACCCAAATTGAATGATTCTTATTTTGTACCAAAAAATAAAACTCAACAACCAACATTAAAAATAAATTTAAAAGCGCAACAAGATTTACATCTATATAAGAGATAAATATAAAAATTCTAAGATCTTTATAAGAAAGCAACATCAATGACAACAAAATCCAACGACAACAAAATTATCTGCAAGTATAAAGATCTTTTCTTTATGAAAAGATAATCTTGATCCAAAATAACCAAAATAATACAGCTGTTACAATTACCAGCCAAAGATCTATAATACTCAAGAAAATTAAAACAGCACAAACAAGTAGGAAAATACTAGAAATCATTGAAAATGTAAGTATATTCCACTTACTCCAACCCTTAATTTTAAGATAAATAGAATAATGATGTGGGCTGCCTAAATAAAAAGGAATACCCTTCAAGCTTCTTATAATAATTAATGCACTTACCTCTAAAAGAGGAACTCCAAGTATAACCACAGGAACAATATATCCATAGTAATTATATTCGCGCCAAGAAAATAATAACGATATCGATCCTAAAAATCCACCAATAAACAATGATCCACAATCACCCAAATAAATTCTTGCAGAAGGTTTATTATAATAAAAAAAAGCGATTAAAGGAAAAATGAAAGCTAAAATAATTAAGCTTAATGCATAATCCTTAAGAATCAGTGCCACTATTAAAAATGAAAAACTTGAACATATTGCTAATAAAGTAGCAAGACCATCCATAACATCAACCAAATTAAATGCATTAATAACAAGCACTAGCCAGAATGTAGATAATGTCATATTAATAGATGTCGAAAAAAATTCTGCCTTAACAGCAGCTCCACCTTTTAAAAAACAAAAAACTGCAAGAAACTGACTTAAAAATTTCTGTAATGGTGTAATAACTACCAAATCATCAATTAAACCAAAAAAAAGTAACACTGTAAGGCCTAAGATTAGCCATAAAGTTGTCTCATTAAATTTATAAAGGAAAATAAGTGTAGTCAAAAAAGATAAATAAATGGCAATACCACCTAAATATGGAATACTTCGTTCATGTACTTTAATTCTTCCATCTGGATAATCTAAAATATTAAACATTATTGCTATTTTAGACATTATAGGTACAAGAAAAAAGGCTACTATAAATGATACTATCGCAATTAAAAAATGCTCTAATAAAATATATTCCATTTCTACTCTCTATCTTTGATAAATGTGAAAAATTTTACTCTTTCCAAATCTGTCAAAAAATCAAATTCAATATCCAAGCAATATAATGGAAAATGAATTTTCATACTATTCATTAACTCAGATATCTTAGCCCAATCTTTCAAAGTTGTTATAGCACCAGAAACATCCTTATTCTCTAACTTATTCTTGATAAATAAAATATCTTTTTCTAAATATTTATGATGATCTTCATATTGAATAAAATCAACTATATTAATACCAGTTTGTTTAAGGCTATCAAGAAATCCTGAAAATGAACCTATCCCAGCGAATACTAAAAACCTATTGTTCAAAAGATTTTCTGAAGAAACTTTATTCAAATGATTATCTAAAATATTTGTAATTTTATGCTTTCCATAAAAAACTGGAATCGTTTTCGGTAATAAAATCTTAACTAATTCAACATCAACTTTATCTGAATGAGTCAATATTATAACATCAGCTCTAGACATATCCTTTTCTCTAAGCCTACCAGCTGGTAGGCAATGTCCATTATCAAACGGATTTCTAGCATCCAGTAAAAGTATCTCTAAATCTTTTTTAATTTTGTGATTTTGATATGCATCATCCAAAATAACAAAATCTATATCATTATACAAAAAATTTTGCAGCGCCTTAACACTTTTATACCTGTCGCTACCTACGACAATAGGAACGGGTAAAACTGTTCCTAACATAAACGCCTCGTCACCGATAACAGTGCTACTATAAAAAAGTTTATTACCATTAGATGCAATTAAACTTTTGTTTGTTTTTTCATTACTGCCCTTATAGCCTCGTAAAAGAACAGCGCCATTACCATTTAAATTATTAATCAAAAATCTGGCTACTACTGACTTGCCAACACCTCCAGTTGAAAGATTACCTATAGAGATAACCTTAAACGAAACATTTTTTGGAACTAATATTTTTAACTTAAAAAACTTTACAACAGAAAAAATAAATAAATATATCTTTTCCAAAACACAAAGCATTTTGAACAAGTATCTTTGTAAAAAAGATAAATTATTGAGATTTTTAGATTGCTCTAGGAAGAAACTACTTTTCCTTAGGAACTTCTGCCATGCAATGAACAACATCACCAACTTGCCAATCTTGAAAATCTTTAGTTATAAAGGCAAACTCTGAATCAATATGTACCTCTTTAACCGACTTCTTATTACGTTCTAAGCTAGTAATTTTTGCTTTACCTATTTCGCGGCCACTTCTGACGCATACAGCTACAGCATTACGTACAAAAACACCACTAGATACACGAGATCCTGCAATAATACCAATGCCTTTAACATCAAAAATTTTAATAACGGTAGCTTCTGCAACCTTTTTAAACACAAGAGGGATAACTTCACTATCCTTAATAAATTGCTCTAAATCTTCAATAAGACGATAAATAATATTGTGCTCAAGGAATTTAACGCTAAATTCCTTGGCTAATGATATCGCATTTTTCTCTATACTTGTATTCATAGCGATTAATATTGAATCTGTATCTCTAGCTAAGGCAACATCGCCTTCACTAACAGATCCTATTCCACTAAAAATTATATTTAATTTTTTAATTTTATTCTTAAAACCTTTACCTAAAGTTTTAACAACATCCAAGATAGCCTCAACAGAACCATAAGTATCGGCTTTAATAATTAAATTTATGACAGAATCTTTTGTGTTGTCTAAGCCACCTAGAGGTAAATTTTGAGTAAATTTCATATCTCTTTTTTTTGCATACTCTTCACAAGAAACAACTTGCAAAATATCACCAGAAATAGGAAGACTTTCGAACCCAACAACTTTTACTGGTATAGAAGGCCCAGCAACTTGTAGTTTAGCACCAGTACTATCAACCAATAAACGAACACGACCCTTTGTTTCTCCACAAAGAAAATAATCACCCTGCCTTAAAGAACCATCTACACAAATAGCAGTGGATACGGGTCCATAACCCTTTTCAATATTCGACTCTAAAACAAAAGCTTTAGCAGGAAAATCAGGTGTTGCTTTTAGTTCCATGATCTCTGCCTGCAAGATTAGCATATCAAGAAGATCATTAATGCCCTCACCTGTCTTTGCTGAAACAGGAACAACCATAA
Source organism: uncultured Pseudomonadota bacterium (assembly GCA_964491895.1). Taxonomy (GTDB): domain Bacteria; phylum Babelota; class Babeliae; order Babelales; family UBA12411; genus CAZBHK01. The sequence continues at coordinate 26,969 of CAZBHK010000008.1, forward strand.
CATCGCCGCCCCAATCTTCAGGAAGCAATCCATGCTGAGAAAGTTGACGCTTAATTGGCTCCAAACCTGTCTTGGGATTTACTTTATCAATCTTATTAACAGCTACCACTATAGGAACGCCCGCTTCTTTAGCGACATTGATAGCTTCAAGTGTTTGTGGCATAACTCCATCATCTGCCGCTACCACTAACACAACTATATCTGTAATTTTAGCACCTCTTTTTCTCATACGAGAGAAAGCAGCATGTCCAGGAGTATCTAGAAAAACCAATTTACCATGAGATGAAACAATCTCATATGCTCCAAGGTGTTGTGTAATTCCACCCTTCTCTTTTGCCGCAACATTAGTTTTACGAATAAAATCTAAAAGAGAAGTTTTGCCATGATCAACATGCCCCATAACAACAATTATAGGCCATCTTAATGTTGTACCATCACCTCTTCTCAATAAATCTGAGTTTAAAATTTCTTTCTGAATAACATTAACACCAAACTGCTTAGCAAGTGAAATAATCATATCTTTAGATAAAACATAATTACGATTACAAACTATGCCACTCTTCATAAGCATAAAAATCAACTCACCTGCACCCTTACCCATTAGCTCTGCAACTTCAAATAAAGGCTTGTCGCCTTCAATAATTATCTCGGGAACTAATGACTTATATTCAGATTCAGATTTTTTATAAATAGATTTACCTGAAATCGACTTAGAAATTTTATTAACAAAAAATTCTTCTTCTATCTTTTTAGACTTAATAAGAATTTTCTCTTTAACAGGCGCAGACTCTCCAACCAACTCAAGATCATCAATAAGATCATCATCTTCACTCAATGAGACCTTAGGTTTTTCAATAATATCATCTTCATCTTCAATAATATCTAATGAAGATGACGGCTTTCCAAAATATTTATCGATATAAGAAACAGCTTCATCTGGAAGAACAGACATGTGACTAGAAACAGGAAAGCCCTGAGCTACCAAAAGGTCAACGAGCTCTTTACTTGGCACGCCCTTTTCTTTTGCCATTTCGTATACACGCATAATATCTACCTATTTATTCCTTAGTTATCGGCTGTGACAGCATAATATCAGACTCATCACTAACCTCTTGTAAATGTATTTCTATGCCAGTTAACCTAGACGCTAAGGCAATATTGCGACCTAATTTACCTATAGCTAAAGACCGCTGGTCTTGAGGAAGCCATACAAGGGCAGAATCTTCATCCTCAGATAAGCCTACCTTGTCTATCTCAGCAGGCTTTAAAGAATTTTTAACTAGTACCTCTAAAGACTCAGTATCCTCAATTAAATCTATTTTTTCCCCATTAATCTCTCTTAATATTGGCTTAATTCTAGCACCACCAACACCAACACAAGTTCCAACAGGATCTATTTCTTTATTATTAGATGCCACAATAGCCTTAGTTTTATAACCAGGGATCCTGACAATCTTTTTAATTTCAACTATACCCTCAAAGATCTCTGGTATCTCGAGTTCTAATAATTTTTTAACATAATCAGCAGACGCTCTATCCAAAATAAGCTGATAATCTCCCCTAGGAACAACTAAAACTTCCTTTAAGAGAGCCCTTATAGGGATACCTACTCGAAGATTTTCTTCTGGTATAGAGTTAGAAAATGGCAAAAACGCCATGACTTCTCCAATTTTAACAGAAATGCCAGCTCTTTCTCTTTTGTGTGTTACCCCAGAGACAATAGACCCTTCTTTGTCTTTAAACTCTTCGGCTATTACAGTTTGTTCTAACTCTCGGATCTTATTAGATATAACCTGCTTAGCAACAAGAATCTCTATACGCCCTATATGTTCTTCCAAAGGCACATCTATTATATCACCTTCTTTAGAATTGGGGCTCAACACACGTGCCTTTCTCAAGGAAACCTCGTGTGTTTCATCTTTTACAGAAGAAACAGCTGTTTTTTTTGCAATAATCTCTGCTTTAGCAAGTTTTTTATTAAAACTTACTTCAATATTAAGCTCTGGATACTTTTTCTTATAAGCTGCTAGTATTCCATCACAAACGATAGATATTACATTTTCTTTGGCAAGACCACGCTCTTCAACCAAGCTCTCTATGACATCTGCAATATTCACAATAATCTAATACCTTTGTAATTATGTAGTGGATAATATTGAACCGAAAACTAGATATATAAGAAGTTTAACTTAAAAAACAAAAATGTGAAGGCATCTCTTCCCTAGCACAGCTTAGTTCAAACTCCTTTTCTTTATGATTACTACTTTTTTGAATTCTCCATCTCTTTTTCTCTTACTATTATTATTAGTTATATATATATATATATATTAATAATAAGGGAAGCTGTTTTATGTTCATAACTTTTTTTTATGGGCACTTTCCCCTGGTTTCTACAGGGGTTTAGAAAAATTACCCTATGTTCATAACTATGTTCATAACTTGTGCATAACTCTGAAACGCTTCATCTGCAAGCCCTGTTTTATGTTCATAACTCTGGTAGGTAGCTATAGATAGACTACCTTAGAGGGGCTGTTTTTTGATGCCTCTTCCCAGAGACATTAAAGAATGCCTGTTTTTTGTTAGCCGCTTTGAGATGGATCAATCCAGGCCCTAAAAAAAAGTTATGAACAAGTTATGAACATAGTTATGAACATAGTTATGAACATATTATCTCAATAGAAATTAAGTTTCTATTGAGATAATAGCATTGTTGCATATAGAAAATACTTGTCAGATTGGCAATTAAAATGATGGGGAAAATGTAGATTTTTAAAGAAAAATGAACTTTTTATTTTAGCGAAAGTGAATTTTGTAAATTTTTTAAATTAATGTTTTTTAGATATGCTTCATCATTTTTTGTAGATCTTGCCAAACTGTATTTTTTTTTGAGGGGTTTCTGAGTAAGTAGGCAGGATGATAGGTCGGCATGATTAATAAGTTTTTATATTTTTGAATGGCTCCCCGGACGTTAGAGATTTTTATTGTTGGACCTAGAAATGCCTGGATTGCTGTCGTTCCTAAGGTGCAGATTATTTTGGGCTTAATTATTGCAATCTCTTGAAATAATAGAGTATTTGTACATGTTTTTATTTCATCGGGGAACGGGGTTCTGTTTTTTGGTGGTCTACATTTGACTACATTAGATATCCATACATCTTCTCTGTTAAGACCCAAGCTCTTTATGGCTTCAGTTAGTAGTTGGCCTGCTCTTCCAATAAATGGCTTGCCTTGAATGTCTTCGTTCTTGCCAGGGCCTTCTCCTATAAACATTAGTGATGCTTTAGGGTTGCCTAATCCAAAAACTACTTGCATTCTGCCTTGTTTTGATAGGTGGCATTTTGTGCAGTTTTTATAAAGTATTTGTAGTTTTTGTAAGCGTTCTGAATTATTCATAATGACCTTGTTTATTTCTTGCTAAGAATAAAAGAGCAAAGGTTAGTCCAAAGCTTAATTGAAAATCTAAGAAAAATATTTGCATTGGATTATAAGCAGTTATTATAAAGCAAGTTAATGTTAATAAATACCATAAATCAGTTTGTCTTTCTAGAAGTTTGCCAATAAAGAATAATATAAATACTATGAATGCTCGTAAAAATGATATAGACGGCCAACTAAAAATCCAATATACAATACACATTATCAATAAAAAAAAATTTTTAAAATGAATTGATAATGGTAAGAATTGCATAAATTTTTTCCAGCTAAGTATAAGGATAGCGACATGTAGTCCCGATCTTGCAAGATAGTGTGTTATTCCCCATGTATTAAATTTTTCTTTATTAAATATTACATGTTCTCCTAGAAATATAGCTTTGAATAATATTGCTGTTGTCGGGTCAAGTTTTGATGATATATGTTCTGAGAGCTGTGTTCTTTTATAAGAAAGCCAATGTTGAAATTTATGTCCACTATAAACCTTCTTATATTTTAGTATTTTAGGGAATATAGCAAAATCTATTTTCTCCTTTTTAATATATTCATTAAATGAAGGATTTTTTGTTAATGAGTCACTTTCGTTTTGTTTGCTTAGTTTTAAATTTTTTATTTCTACAATATCTCCAATTTGCAGGTCGGTTTTCTTTGTTAGATAACACATAATACTAAGGTTGTATGGTAATGATGTAGTTTTGAATAAAACTTTCTCTTTTATTCTTCTATTAGAATAATTATTAATATCTACTACTTTAGAGGAAGCATTTAGTTCTTTATCAGAAAACATGTTTTGCAAAATATTGGTTTTTAATTTTGAGATTTGCATTAAATTTAACCCTGCAATTATAAAGAAAATAGTAATCAGATTTTTGTTAAAATAGTATCTGTATATCGTTAGTATAATTATGATGAATATAAGTATGTAATAGTTATTAACAAGGTAGATACCTATTACAAGTCCGGATAAATTTAGAAAAGGATTAGTTTTTTTAGAGTAAAATAAGAAGATTAATGTTAAAATAGCTGGACAAGTTATCTCTAAAAATTTTATACCACTTAATACTACATCGGTCATATAAAAGTTATAAGGTAAAGATGAAAATAAAAAACGTTTCTGCTCGGGAAATTTTGGACAGCAGGGGTCTTCCTACTATAGAATGTGAAATTATTTTAGACAATGGCGCTTCTGTGATTAGTAGTTGTCCTACAGGGCTTTCATTAAGTAAATATGAAGCTTTTGAATTACGTGATGATGATAATTCGCGTTATTTTGGATTAGGTGTTTTAAATGCGGTTGATAATGTTAATAAAAAAATAGTCCCACTCTTAATTAATAAAGTGCCTAATTTTGTGAGCATGGATAAAGCTATGATTCAGTTAGATGGTACTAAAAATAAGTCTAATCTAGGATCTAATGCCATCCTTGCTGTAAGTATAGCAATTATAAAGGCACAAGCGGTTAGTGAAGGTAAAGAGCTTTTTCAATTTATATCGGATTTTTTTGGCACTAAGAGTAAAATGCCTATACCTATGTTCAATGTATTGAATGGTGGGCTACATGCAAGTAATGGATTATGTTTTCAAGAATTTATGATAGTGCCATCCGCAATGAATTCATTTTCTGAAGTTTTGGCATCAGCTGTTAATATTTATCAACATTTAAAGGGTTTGTTGTTTGAAACTGATCATTCTGTGAGTGTTGGTGATGAGGGTGGATTTGCTCCCATGCTTGTTGGCAAAAATGGGATACCTGATTTGGAAGCATTAGATTATTTAGCGAATGCTATTAAGAAGGCTGGCATTAAAGATACTAAGTTCCTTATAGCCTTAGATGCAGCAGCATCTTCTTTTTTTGATGAAGAAGAAGGTATTTATACATTTCATAATCATGAGGTTGATGCAGAAGAATTAATAGAGTTTTATGAAAAACTAGTATCTAAATATCCTTTTTTTTCTATAGAGGATGGTATTGATCAGATTGATTATGAGGGCTGGCAAATACTTAATAAGAAATTAGGTAAGCAGATACAGATTGTAGGTGACGATATTTTTGCTACTAATGTTCATTTAATTACAGAGGGTATTAAAAATAAAATTGCTACTACTGTATTAATTAAACCGAATCAAATAGGTTCTGTTTCTGAGACATTAGATGCCATAAGATTATGTAAGGATAATAATCTTAATATTATAGTTTCGCATCGTTCTGGAGAAACTATGGATGATTTTATAGCTGACTTAGCTGTAGGTACAGCTGCTGGTTATATTAAGGCTGGTGGTTGTTCTAGGGGTGAGCGTATTGTAAAATATAACCGACTTTTAAAGATTGAAAAATTAATGAGTCTTTTTTAAATTCCTTAGAATTTCTTGCTTTTGCTTAATACGTTTTTTATAACGAATAATAGTTCTGGATTCTTGTGTTTTAAAGAAAGGATCTATTTCTATATTAACTGATTTTGGTTGGTATTTACCAGAAAGGTAGTCATCAACTTGCTCTATTTCTTCACCTAAATTTTCTTTTTTGTGTGGTTTATCATATTTATTAAAATACCATCTTTGTATAGGATCATTTGAAGACATTTCATCTCTATTTCTACGCATTAGTAATTTTGAATAATCAAGTTTTAGTTGAGTATAAGCATCAGGTAAACCTTCAAATTGTGGTTTAATAAGTGTTGGCCGTATAAATATATATAAGTCTGATAGACTCAAGTTCCTAGACCTACCTTTAAAAATTCCACCAATTATAGGTATACTACTTAGTATTGGAAATTTTGTTTGATTTTCTGTTACTTTTGCTTGGGTCAGTCCGCCTATTACTAAAACTTCACCATTTAACATTCGTGTTAATGTATCTATCTTGCGGGTTTTTTTGTTTGGAGCAGTTGCTTGATTTTCAGTAAATTCATCTAGGTTGATTTCTACTTTGAGTGAGATAACGCCTTCAAGATTTATAGCAGGTATTATTTTAACACTTGTTTTTGCATCTACTCTATCTTGATTTTGTATAACCTGTGATGTGAGAGCATCTGTTTTTAGTTCTCCTGGCACTATTCTTGATTCTGCAACTGTTAAGGTTGCTGTTTTATAATTACTAATGATGATATATGGCTGAGATATAATATGACTATTATTTTTGCTTAATATAGTGGATAATAATGTATGTATGTCAAAATCTTTTCCAAACGTAAAATAGGATGCTTGGGGCGCAGGGCTTCCTCCAATATAGTCATTGAGGGCATTGCCCATATTGGTACGCAAGTTTGTTGTAAATCCAGCTGCGGGGCTTTTCACTATATGTTCTGTGTTAAAATTTACATTCTTTCCTAATACTCCAGCCTTATTTCTAAGCTGAGCTTTAAGTTCCCTTGAGTCATCTTGTGAAATATCTGCAAACAAAATTTCTAAGGAGATTTGTGGTTGTGGTTTATCTATACTATCAATAAAAGGTTCGATACGCTTCCAGTCTTCTGTGTTGCAGGCTATTACAAGTCTATTACCTGCTCCCATAGATCCAATTTTTGTACCCTTTTTTTCATTTGCTTCTTCTTCAATTTCTTCTGCTGCGATTTGCATGTCTTCAAAGTATTTTCTAGAACCTACTTCGTCTTTTTCTGTTGGCTTTATGACTTCATCTAGAATAGCTTTTATTTTTTGTGCATCAGTATGCTTGAGTTCCTTGATATGTAGTCTTGATTTTATATCTTCAAAGGGTTTATCGATGTATTTGGCTATGAAATTTTTGATTTTATCTAAGTTGTCCTTGGTCCCTAACATTATCAAAGTATTATTTCTTTGATCCGGAATAATTTTTGTATTTGGTGAAAAATAAGAACTAGTTTGTTTTTGTGGAATAAATATTGGAATATTTTTAGGTGTTTCTTCTCCACCAAAGATATCTTGAAACATTTTATGCACTGTAGTAGCATCAGCCTCTTTTAGTTGAATTATTTGTATAGATTCTCTTAAGCCTCCGCTATCTAAAGCATTTATGATTTTTAGTGCTGATTTTATATTAAGACATTTTTCAGTAATGATGCATGCATTGATATTTGGATTTGAGACAATACTGCCATCTGCTAGCATTGAGTTTAAAACAGGCATTATGGTCTCAACATTGATATTTTTGAATAGGTATACATATCTAATAGTCATATCATTATTAGGAAGTGAATCAGCATTTATACCCATATATGATGGCAGAGGTTCTTTTAATATTTTATTTCCACTTTGAGTTATTCTATAAATACCATCTACTTCATTAATGGTAAAATTGTTAATTTCTAGAATTGTTAATAAAATATCCCAAGCATTTTTAAGAGTTAGAGGTTCATGAGTAGTTAATGTTACTTTTTGTGCTTTTAATGCATTATTAGGTATAAAGTTTATATTTTTCTTTTCTGCTAAATATTGCACAACATTCTCTAAGGATGCATCTGTAAAATTTAAATATATTTTTTCTTCAGCTTCTTTACAAAAATTTGTTGTTATCCCGAGAAAAGATAGCAATAATAGGAAAAATAATTTTTTCATTTTACCCCCCAGGTTTATCTATGATTGGACTCGAGCTAAAGCACCAAGTGTAAGATCTATAGCAACAGTTTTGTCTTTGTCTCTTTGTATTTTTAGTTCTTTTACATAAACTATTTCTTTTTTATTTAATGCTTCTAAAACTTCTATAAGTTTTTGTGTAGAAAAGTCCTTAAGTTTTAGTGGTAATGATATTTCTTTAATTTGTTCATTTCCTATTATAGAAGAGGATAGTGTATCCCATTTAGGATCAGGTGTTATACTTTGTTGTTTATAAAAATTTTCAAAAAAGCTCTTCATATCAAATTCTTTTTCTTGATCTAGGAGAGATAAAAGATGATTTTTTTTAATTTGTATTTTTTTGTAATCATTTGCGGTTTCTTTTGCTTCTTTTGATAAACGATGTATATCCTTAATTTGTTTAGTAAAAGTATTACTTTTGGTATATATAAAATATGTCATAGCGCTTAATACTACAAAAATAGATGAAAGCGCTATGATTAAATACTTGTTAAATGTTTGTCTATCTAAGCTAAGTATGTAATCAAGAATATCTTCAGTTATTTTCATGTAGATTTCTCTTCAACTTTAAATTTTAATTTAAATATAACTCCGGTACCACCTTCAATAATTTTTTCATCATAATCATCTGCCAGAATTAAATTTCGTTTTTTGCCTTCTTCTTTTACGTAAAGTTTGAATTTAAGAAAGTCTTTCCAATCTTCTCCAGTTTTTGATTCTAATGTACCGGAAACATCGATTTTTGCTGTTAGATTTTCAGTATCTATTAGTATCTCATTGATAGATACATTAAAATTTTTTCTATCTAAGATTTGTGTTAAGTTAAACAAGTGCTCAATTGGATTTATACGTAATCCATAAATATCTATCCAAGCAGCTTTTTCAAGTTTGATAATATCATTAAAATTTTTTAAAAGACGTTTTAAATTGGTTTCCTGTATTGTTTTTTTAATGAGTCGTAAAGTGGGCATGTCAGTTGTTGTTTTTTGGCCAAAGGCTAAAAGTGTTTGAAGTTTTGCAACTTCTATTTGTTCTAGTTTTTGGTATTGTTTGTTAAGTCCATTGATTTGATAATAGCCAAAACAGCTTAAACCTATAAAGGCTCCAATAATTAGTATCATCGCGAAGTTTATCTGTGTTTTCATTAGTGTTAAGTTTGGTCGAGCGAATGATTTTCTTCTAAAGTTGAATTCATTAGGTAGTATTGCCAAAAGAGCTACGCCCAAGGCCAAGGCATAATTATTCCAATTATTTATTGTTTGTTTAACTTTGTTTTTTATACCATTAAGTGTAAATATTTTTTCTACCTTAAAGATTTCACAGGGTATTTGTAGCGCATCACTGGCAAACTTTGAAAAATCACTTTTAATTGGGTCAAATGTTGTAAATAAGATTTGATTTATTTCTTTATAAAAACCAAGCTTTGAGCTGAATGCATTAAGTGTAAATTGTATTTCATTTAGGTAAATTATTACGTTTTTTTGAACTATATCTTTATATTTTTTATCAGCAAAATCAGTAATACTTCCTGATTTTAATAATGTTAAAACTTCTTCTATGTTTATACCTGATTCTTTAGATATTTGAGTTGCTATTGTTAGTAGCCCTAGGGGTGCATTTCTTATAAGCTTAAGTTCCCCATTTTGAATAAAAGTGATTCTTGTAGAGTTATGTCCAACATTGATTATAGATGATCCGTCTTGTATTCCTTCATATTCTGGAATCATTTTGTAGAGTTCATAAAGAGCAAACAAGTCTACAGAGATATTATTTGGAGTAATACCAGCGTTACTATATATATCTAAAATTTCTTGTAGATCGGTATTCCTTATTGCCGCTACTAAGATTTGTGAAGTACTGGCAGCTGCATCCTGCTTAGTTACTATAAAATCTATAATAGCTTCTTCTAAAGAAAATGGTAGTTGATCTTCTACTTGATATTCAACTACCATTCTAATTTTCTCAATATCAATCAGTGGTAAACTAATTTCTTTAAAAATTACTTTCGAGGCTGGTACTGCTATGTATACTAGGTCATAATTTTTTGAATAACTTACTAATTTTTTAATAGCTTCTGTTGCTCTTTGGGTGAATGTTTTATCTTCTCCTGCTTGTATAGGCTCAGAATAGGCTTGTTCTATGAAAGTTTTGCCCTGTATAGCGTATATTTGTATAGAATAAGTATAATCTCTACTTAAAGAGATACTTAATATTCGCTTAGATAGAACTCTGAATCCATATAATTTTTCAGGTAAGAAAATATCCAGCATCATTGAGTATCCTTTGTATTTGCATGAGGGTTATACATAGGATCATTTTTAATATTAACAGTAACTGGTTGGAATGTTGCCTTGGAAAAGTCGTTAACTTTATGAGCATAGGATTCATTTTTTATATTAAAGAACCAATCATGAATAGGGTCCATAGTTTTGCCAATAGATATAGAAGTATCGATAGCTTTTTTGGCTAAATCTAGCTTCATTTTACTATAAATATTAATTCCAGGAGAAGTTCTTGGCTTTATGATTGTAGGTGAAAGGAATATTAATATGTTTTGTTTAGTTAAAGTTTTTGATTTCTTTTTAACTAACCAACCTAAAATTGGTATATCACCTATTATAGCAGGCTTATAAACACTCTCGGTTATCTTTGTTTTTATAAAACCTCCTAATGCTAGTACTTGTCCATCTGCTACTGATGCTTCTGTTTCTAAAAGACGTTCATTTTTATTATTGGGGTCATTATTTATAAAGTCATCATTTTGCACAGAGACTTCCATATTAATAATACCATCTATATTAATTTGTGGTTTTACAGTAAGCCTAAGTGTAGCTTCTACTGCTGTTAAACCTGTTGTCGCAGTATCGCCTGTTCCTACGGTTTGTGTTGTTGCTCGTTTTGTTTCACCTATTTTAATTTCAGATTTATATTTATTAGCTACTGTTAAAAATGGCTGAGCGATCAAGCTGGTATTAGTTTGTTGTTTTAACATTTCAAATATTGACCATATATCCCCAGCTTTTCCAAAGGTTAATATGCTTTTTCCTAAAGCAGATGTTACACCACCTATTAAGTTACCTAATAGGCTTTGGACTGTCGTGACAGAGTCAACAGTTTGACTTTGTAAGATAGTACTGTTTAGTGGCGTACTTTGGAAGTTAATATTTCTACCTAGGGCACCTTTTTTATTTCTTGTTTGTCCACCAAAGCTTTTTACATCAGAAACATCGACTTGAACAATTAAGCATTCTATAGCTACTAAGGGTTGTGGTTTATCTATATTTCTTATTGTTTCTTTAAGTAGTATCCAATCAGATTTATCTGAGCAATTTACAATAAGTCTATTCCCTATATCATCCGCTTTTATAATCATTTTTTTAAAGTACTTAACACCACTTCTTACAGCGCCATATTTTTCTGCTTGTTGTCCCGCTATAGAAGCTGGAGCGGTTGTTACTTCTTTTAAGATAGTAGCTAACTGCTTAGCATCAGCATATTGAAGTTCATATACATATAGAGGTGTCTCGGTATCTGCAAGTTTTTTATCTACATTTTCTCGAATAAAGGTTTCGATTCGTTCTGTGGAACGTTTTGTGCCTAATAAGATAAGCGAGTTTGTACGCTCTTCTGCAATAATTTTTGTGTTGGGTGAAAAGTATGTTGATGGTGGCTCTGCGCCTTTTTTACCAAAAAGTCTCGCAAATGGATGTTCTGGTTTTTTATTATCACCTATTAGGCTCTTGAGAAGGTCTTTGACTTCGACTGCATTAACTTCTCTTAATTTGATTACTACTACTGATTCCTGCAGTCCTGTTTCATCCAGGCTATTGATAATTTTAAGTGTACTTTTTATATTGTATGATTTATCTATTAAGACCATGCCGTTAATATTTTCTTGTGGTATGGCCGCATGGTTAAGCATACTATTAACCATTGGAATTATGTCAGCAACCTTGGTATTATTGAGAAATTTAATATAGCGGATCGTTTCATCGCTATCAGGAAGTCTTTTTAGGGGATCGTTAATATATACAGGAACAGCTTCTTTCTCCCTTTTATCTTTTGGCATTATTTTATAAACGTTTCCTATTTTTATTATGATGAATCCTGCCATGTCTGCTATTGTGTGTAAAATTTTCCAGGCTTCATCGCCTGTTAGTGGCTGTCTAATATTGAGGGATATTTTTTTATTTTTAATCGATTTATCTGGGATAATATTAATTTTTTTTAGTTCTGCTACATAATTAATGAAATTTTCTAGCTCAGCATTTTCAAAGTTAAGATAAAGTTTAGGTTCTATTGTTTTTTCATTGAGTTCTTCTTTAGACTTTTTAAGTGGCTCTTGTTGAGTAGCTTTTTCTTGAGTTTTGATCAAGAGCTCTTTTTTGGATGGAGCGACATCTGGTAGTTTTAGAATTTTTTTATTTAGAACTATATCTTCATGAGACGATGCCTTGAGATTCTTGCCTAGAGCTTTTCTTGATTTGGGAAGCAATTCACTTGAAATTAAGGTTAGTAGACATATTATCAAGAATCTTTTTTTCATATCCCCCTCTTATGGATTCTATCTATATTTCTAAGTAGATTTTTTTTAATATCTTCAAGCATTTGTGCGCGATCTTCTGGATGACCTTTGGTAAATTGTCTGGTCTCCTGTTGTTGTTCTTGTGCTCTACTTAGAGAAAATAATCCTTCTTTTGCTGCTCTTAGTTTTTCTAAGGCTGATTCTTTAATTATTGGGAGATTTACTAGCTTATATGTAACTACTATCTCTTTATCTTTTCGCAAAATCTTAGCTTTTATTTCATCATTAATTTTGGATTCTATTATGGATATTAGCGCTTTGTATCTATTTTTGAAATTTGCAGTATTAATTCCGTTTATTTCTAGAATAGTATCCTTATCTTTAAGTCCTAAATAATATCCAGTTGTTTTGTTTTTAATTCTACCTACACGAAGACCAATGGGTTGTTTTTGTTTATAATAGGTTATAAGCTCTAAATTATTGAACAGGTTTCCAATAGATGGTACCATGATTTGAAATTTAATTGGATCTATTTCAAATTTTTGGTTATCTATTTTTTTCACAGTATTTTCCCAATTGATTTCATTAATACCTAATATTTTATCATCCTTGGTGGTTAAATACATTGTTTCTTTTTGGCCGTTGCTACGTAAAAGAATAACTTTATCCTGGGTTATTTTTGCTATTTGGGCATCTTGGATTTTATTGCCTATTGTATATGAAAGTTCTTTACCGGCCTCATCTTCTAATAATGCAAAATTATTACTGTTATGATTAGAAAACAAGACACCCTTAAGTTTAATTTTTAGAGGAGGTAAAAATTCGGGTAATTTTTCTTGAGGTATAGGAGTTTCTTCGGGTGCTTTAAATTCAGGGATTTCTGTAATTAATTTAGCTTTCTCTTGTTCTTTATAGGTATTAAAAAGATCTTCTTTGTAAATGAATTCAAGGTTAATATATTTTTTGGGCTCTATTATTTCCTGAAACTCTTTTATTTTGGATAGTGGTAATATAGGCACTGTTTGTTTTATAATAATATTGGTTAATAATACTATTATAAACAAACCTAAAACAGCACTGTTTAATTGCCATAATCCTTGATTCATAATATATGGATCCCTTTAATAATTCCTATAAATGTTATGTTTTTTTTGAGTATAAAGTCAAGTAAGCCGTATAGGTATATTTATGGAGATGGAGTTTTTTCTAAGATTGTTTGTATTATCTTTTCCGAGTTAATATTTTCTGCTTCAGCTTCATAGGTTAGAAGTATTCTATGTCTTAAGACATCATATACTACTGCCTTAACATCATCTGGTATAACAAAATGTCGTTTTTTTAAGAAGGCATGAGCCCTAGCGGCATGGTGTAAAGCCAGTGTTCCTCTTGGTGAAGCGCCACACTCAATTAAATTGGATAATGAGTCAAGGTTATAGGCCTTGGGGGTTCTTGTTGCCAGCACTATATTAACTATATATTCTGTTATTTTATCATCTAAATATATTTGAGAAACAAGATTTTTTGCACAAATAATATCCTCTTTGCTAAGTATTTTGTTAATAATAGCTGTATTAAAGACTTTGTTGATTATAAGTTTTTCTTCTTCGGGTTTTGGATACGAAACTATTAACTTGAATAGAAACCTATCTAATTGCGCTTCAGGCAACCTATATGTTCCTTCTTGTTCTATTGGATTTTGTGTAGCTAATACAAGGAAGGGTTCATCTAACTTATAACTTGTTTCACCTATTGTTATTTGATGTTCTTGCATGGCTTCCAATAAAGCAGATTGTACTTTTGCTGGAGCACGGTTGATCTCATCAGCTAGAATAATATTAGTAAAAA
>CAZBHK010000009.1:0-21839 GCA_964491895.1 uncultured Pseudomonadota bacterium
AAAATGGAATAAGCAAGAAGGACTTTCTAATAAACTTTTACCTTTATATATAAAGACACAGGCATTCAAAATTAAACAGTAGGAAGTGTAATACCAACTTGTTTCATATACTTACCATTACGATCAGCATAAGAAACTTCACATTGCTCAGCTGATTCAAAAAATAAAACTTGTGCTATACCTTCATTTGCATAAATCTTAGCTGGAAGTGGAGTCGTATTAGATATCTCTAAAGTAACATAACCTTCCCACTCAGGTTCAAAAGGGGTAACATTCACAATAATTCCACATCTAGCATAGGTAGACTTACCAACACATAATGTCAAAACATTACGTGGTATACGGAAATATTCAATGCTACGCGCTAAAGCAAATGAATTTGGCGGAACTATACAAATATTAGTTTTAATTTCAACAAAAGAATCTTCCTTAAAATTTTTAGGATCAACTATAGAGTTATAAATGTTAGTAAAAACCTTAAACTCATTAGCTACGCGTATATCGTAGCCATAGCTAGACAAACCATAACTTACTATAGAGGGCACTGCTGCACCTGGCTTTCTCACCTGTCTATCTATAAACGGTTCTATCATTTTATTTGAAAGAGCGTTTTCACGTATCCACTTATCTGACTTTATGCTCATACTTACTCCTTTTTATAAAAACTTCTTAATAAACCTATACCAACAGCTACTGCATGCTCTGCTTTCAAAACAGTAGGTGTTAAAGAAACAAAATCCCATCCCGTTAAAGATTTATATTCCAAATCAGTAAAGTCACCTTCAGGACCAAGCGTTACCATTACAGAGTCATGTATCTCTTTTTTCGTAATAAACTCTGAGACACACCTTCCTTGTTCACAAAAAACTATTTTGTTCAAACCCTCTAGCTCAACAAGGTATTTAAATTCTATAGATGGCCTTAAATCTGGTATTACATAGTTCTTAGACTGTTCCGCAGCAGAAATAATAATTTTTTGAAACCTAATAATATCTTTTTCACTAAACCAGTTTCTATGAACCTTAGCTGTTATAACAGGAATAATCTTAGAAACCCCAAGCTCTGCAGCAAAATATAAAACTTTTTCAAAGGCTTCCTTCTTAAGAAGCGGACACAATAAAGTAATCTCTGGTTTTATAGCTATATTATCACTAACTATTATAACATCTGCAAAAACCGTATCCTTACTTGCAAATGTCTCTCTAGTAATACAACATTTAACATTAATCTTATTATCAAAAAAAACAATCTCTTCTTCTTCTAATCTAAGAACTTTAACAAGTCTTACCCACAACTCTTTATTCTTTAAAATAAATTTCTTTTTATTTAAGGAATTATAAAGATTATTAATATATACCGAAAAAAGATGTTTTTTATCTGGCTGATTTAGCATTGCCACCACATAAATATTTATAGCTACCAAAGACCAATACTGCTGCTGCTCCAGGAATTAAAATAAAATCTTCATATGCTGTAAAATTCTTTTTAGTTGGAGCAATATCAATAATAACTTTTTTCATAACCTTAGCATACAAAAGCCACTGCTCAGAGTATGAAAGTTTTTTAGCTAAAGATTTAAAATTTTCAATCTTCTCTGATTCATAAATTTTTTTAATTCTATCTTTAACTGCTATACTTAAACCTTTTACTTCCTCTATAGATGTCTGACTCAATAATGCTACTATCTGTAATCTATTAGGTGTAACTTCTTTATAATTATCATATTTATTTTTTGAGTATGTTACATAAAAATTAACAAACTCTCGATGTAGCATCTCATGTCGATCTAAAAAACTTGAAAACGCACTAGATAACCACTCCTTGAACTTACTCGTATTTTCTAATGCAATACTAACATCATTTTCTTCAAAGCTAATATTATGAAATTCTTCTGTGCAATACGTAAAATTTGAAATCATAACTAATATAATTAAATATAAAAAAAACTTTTTCATAAACAATCCCTTCCCATAAATAGTAAAAAAGCATTATGCTCAAAAATATACCCAGTCTAACATAAATGTTTTTAAACAAAAAAGGCCTTAGATAGTGAATACTAATCCTACCATATTAATTATACTAGACGGCTTTGGTTATACCAAAAACACTAAGAAAAATGCCGTATATAAAGCTAATATGCCTAACTGGAAACGATGGCTTACCGAATACCCTAACACACTATTAAAAGCCTCCGGTGAAGCTGTCGGCTTACCTCCAAAATATATAGGCAACTCTGAAGTAGGACACCTTACAATAGGTACAGGTAGGATAATACCAAGTATTTTATCCAGGTTTAATGACTATATAAATAGCGAAGAATTTTATAGAGATCAATTACTACTAACCAGATTTCAACAATTAAAAAAAACCGGTAAAAATCTACATGTAATGGGTCTCTTATCAGATGCCGGAGTCCATAGTCATGAAAAACATATGTATGCTTTTATAAAACTTGCATATGAACAAGGAATAAAAAATATTTATGTACATGCATTCTTAGATGGCAGAGATACAATTCCAAAATCTGCACCAAAATTTCTAAAAAGATTACAAAAAATTTGTGCTAAGTATCATTGTACTATTGCTAGTATTCATGGACGATTCTATGCGATGGATAGAGATAAAAACTGGGACCGTACAGAAAAAAGTTATGCCGTTCTTACAAAACATACTCCAATAAAAAAAGATTTTAATGAAGTTTTACAAATATCATATAAAAATGGTATCAGTGATGAATTTATAATTCCTACATCTCTTTGTAATAAAATCATTACCAATGATGATGGTGTAATATTTACAAATTTCAGAGAAGATCGAGCGCAACAACTAACAGAAAAATTTCTTGCTAAGGACAACCTTGCCTTCTTTATCTCAACTACTCGCTATAACCAAAATTTCAAAAATAATATTTTATTCAAAATAGATCCTATAAGAAACTCTCTGCTTGATATTCTAAACAATAATAATAAAACAGTTTTTATAACTGCAGAAACAGAAAAATATGCTCATATAACCTATTTTTTCAATGGACTAGAAGATAAACAATCAGCTAATACAGAGCGCGTTTTGATACATTCACTAAAATTAAAAACTTATGAAGAACAACCTGAAATGTCTGCATCCAAAATAACGGCAGCTGTTATAAAATCATTACAAACAAATACTAAAGATTTTTATTTAATCAATTATGCAAATGCTGACATGGTCGGCCACTCAGCAAATTTCAACTCGACTGTTAAAGCATGCGAATGCTTAGATAAACAATTAAAAACTTTATATGAAGAAGTGATTCAAAAACAAAATGGAACACTATTTATAACAGCTGATCATGGCAATGCCGAAGAGCCACAGACGCACCATACCACCAATCCTGTACCATTCATGATAATAAATAAACAACTCAAAAATAAAAAAATAAATAACAATAATTTCGAATTAAAAAATATAGCAGCAACAATTCTTAAACATATGAATATCAAAATACCCGACTCAATGGCGAGTTACATTAATATTTCTTCTGAATAACTCTTTAATTATAGAATCAAAACTTATAAGATTGTCTTGTTTAAGATAATAAAATTGATCTGGATATTTTTTCGCCATATAAATAGCATTATCAACCTGATGTTTTGTATATGCCGTCTCTAAGGGAATAATAAGGCTTGTTTTCTTAAAAAATTCTAACTCAAAAAGTGTCCCGGCACCTGCCCTACAAATAATAATATCTGCAACCTGATAATACTTTTTTACATCATCACAATAATCAAATACTTTATAAGAAATTCCCAACTCACTATAAAATGCATTCCAATCAGTAGTATCAAAAGATCCTGTTTGATGAATAACTTGTAGAGAAGAATATAAATCTTCATTCTTCTCTATCCATTTTTTAAAAATTAAATTAATAAATAGTGAACCTTGAGAACCTCCAAGAATAAAAATGGTTGTTTTGTTTTGTAATCCAATATCCCGAACTATTCGCTCTTTATCATAAAGTTTATCTATCTCAGTAAACCGTAATGGATAAGAAACACATTTCACTTTATTAGAAAAATATTTTGCACAATCTTCAAAAACAACATAAATATTTTTGGCTAATCTTCCTAAAACATATGCAGCTTTCCCTGGAACAGCATTGAGTTCATAAAAATCTATGCTAACCCCTAAAAGCCTTCCAGCTAGGCATACAGGTATAGAAATATAACCACCAGTTGTTGTTATTGTGGATGGTTGTAACTTTCTTAAGATAAAAAATGATTTTAAAAATAAATAAATAAAATCAAAAATAAATCTAGGATATAAATAAATTTTTTTACCTGAGAATTTTGTTAACTCTAACTGTATAACCTTATAATCACTCTTATTTCTAAAAATAGTTTTATCTATAGAGCCTGTTGATGTAAAAAAAACAACAGTTCCATTATTATTTTTTATCCATTCCTGAGCCAAAGCAATTACTGGTAAAATATGTCCACCAGAACCTCCAGCAACATAACATGTAATCATCGATTTGCCATTGCCAAATGCTCTTTGATAATCTTATCTTCTGGTGTAACAAATAAAGCTTTTCTAAAGAACTTTCTTGCTTCAACCTTATTGCCCTGTTTATACACTATATATCCCTTAGTATCTAAAAAAACTGGATGTTTAGGATTTTCAGCTAATGCCTTATCAATCAAAGTCATTGCATAATCTAAATTTTTATCTGTATGAACATAATAATATGCAAGCAAATTATATGCTGGTATAAAAACTTCATTAAAAGTTATGGCCTGCTTCAATAACGACTCAACCTTATCACCATCACCCATAACAAAATATGTATAACCCATTTGATAATAAATCTTAGACTTCAAAAGCTGATCCTTAGTAAGCTTTAAAATCTGTTCATAATACGGTAAAGCGTCATATAACTTTTTTGCATCTACATACATATCAGTCAACGCTGCCAATAAATTTTTATTAACTACTCCCTTATCGACTATAGCATGTAACATTTCTAAAATCTTTTCTTTCGATGCTCCTGATTTTTGAAGAGCAGGAAGTAATCCTAATGCAACCTTATCGGAAGGCATTTGTTCTAGCCATCCTAAAACAAAATCAACGGCTTCGCTTGTCTGACCTTTATTCAACAAAACCTCTGCTTTCAAAACTCTTGCTGGCAATAAAGTTATATTCTTTTGTAATGCATTATTAACATTTTCTAACGCTGAGTCTAGCTGCTTAGCCTTAGCTTGAATAAGAGCTAAATCAAAAAAATATTCTGCACTATCATTAGCAACCTTTTTTAACTCTTTTTCAGCATCCAAAAATCTATTATTATTAAATAATAAAACAACTAACCGACGAATAATTTTTTCATCATTACCAACTACATCCAAATAGGTATGATAACTCTTAAACGCTGTATCAATATCACCATTTTGCTCGGCCAATAAAGCCTTTAGAAGCCAAGCTTTATCAAACTGAGAATTTAAGTCTAAACATTTATTAATAGCCTTAAGAGCTGATTCATAGTTGTTCATTTGTACATATATCTTGGCTTTTAAAAAATAAAAAAATGAATATCGACTAGAAGATGTGTCGACTTTTTTTAAAAATGAATCTAAAAAAGCTAATGCCTTGGTTTCTCTATTAGTATTAGTTAAAAGTAAAACATAAAAATAGGCAATTTGTTCATTAGAGTGATAAACTTTGAGTAATCTATCTAAGCTTGCTTCAGCTTCCTGGATTCTATTGGTATTAAGATAAGCCATTACAAATGCTAGATGTATTTCTAAATTATCTATAGGAAAATCATTCTGCTGTTGTGCAATAAGATCAAATTTACCCTCCCTAAACCATGTACGTAATAATCCAAGCCGTCCAGCCTTATTATTATCAATCTTAGTAAAATTTTTAAATCCCTCTTCTGCAGCCTTAAGCTCTCCTCGAGCCAAATCAAGCTCGGCTATTATATAATTTGTATATTTTTGAGTATTATGGCTATCTGGCTCAATTAAACTCACACTATCTGCAAACAACTGATTAAATATCAGTACTAAAAAAACAATTTTACTAAACCTTATCTCCATTACAACTCTCCTCTTTCCATCTTTTGCAGCATCTATAATATTTTTCAAGTTCAAAACGCAAATCATCTTTTTTGATCTTCTCTAATAAAGCATTTTCCTTACCATTGAGAACAATAGTTTCAGGATTTCTATGAGATATATGCTTATTTTTTGTTTTTTTAGTTATAGGTTTTTTATCAAAGTCTGTTGTATAAAACCTAATATTTTTAATCTTCTCTTCCTGAAACATAAGATTAATTTTCTTTTTAATAACATTAGATAACAAGAATAGCTCCTGTGCCCATGCTGGATGACATACGCCTAAGACAAGTAACCCTCCATCCAATTTTTCTATACGCACTTTATCCTTAAGTGTCCCCATGATGTCGCCCCAACTTTGAAAAAGTTTAACTTTCCATAAATGCTCTTTAGGAAAAATATGTTTAAGTAAAAGACTTAATTGTGCTGCCATACAAAATATCCTAGATTATGTATTTATATTAGAGATACAGTTTACATTGCTATATTTTTCCGGTGAAGCTTTTTGTCAAAGATTTGTCATTGGCCGAGATTATATCTTTTGATACAATGAGCAAAAACTCATTCTCCGCTACTTAATAAAGGATAACATGACAACTTTAACATCAGAAAAACTTTTGTACCTACAAAACAAAGCTCTTAACTTAAGAATAGACTCTATTAGAGCAACAACTGCAAGTAAATCTGGACACCCAACCTCTGCCCTTTCTGTCGCCGATATAGTTTCTACATTATTTTTTTATACAATGAAATATGATCCGCAAAATCCTAAGGCTCTAAATAATGATAGACTTATACTTTCTAAGGGTCATGCTATCCCTGTCGTCTACGCTGCATGGAAACAAGTAGGTGTAATCACAGATGCAGAACTATTAACTCTTAGAAAGTTCGATTCAGTATTAGAGGGACACCCTACTCCAAGATTTAAATACAATGAAGCTGCAACCGGTTCATTAGGCCAAGGATTGTCTATAGGTATAGGAATGGCCCTTAATGCAAAACTAGATAATTTTTCTTATAAAACTTATGTAATAATCGGTGATGCAGAATCCGCAGAAGGCTCCATCTGGGAAGCCGCAGAATTAGCCAGTCATTATAAACTTAATAACTTAATCGGTATCCTTGACTGTAACAGACTTGGCCAATCAACAGAAACTCTTGATGGATACCATACAGAAATTTACAAAAATAAGTTTTCTGCTTTTGGATGGAACTCTATAGTCGTTGATGGACATAATATTGAAGAAATAGTAACAGCATTAGAAAAAGCAAATACAGCACAAATACCAACAATGATCATTGCAAAAACAATGAAGGGCTATGGTCTTACTGAAATCGCAAATAAAGAAGGATTCCACGGTAAACCATTCAACGAACTAGATGCTAAAATTGCTATAGAAGAACTAAAAAATAAATTTAAAGATGCTAATAACTATAAAAATACAACCTTTACTCCAACTATTCCAGTAGAACCAACCATCTCTAAAAAAGAAACTCCAATTGTTCTAAATATTGAGACAGACAACGCCCTTTTTGAAAAAGTAAAACAAATTTCTACACGTAAAGCTTTTGGATATGCATTAACTAGCTTAGGTACTGTATCAGAAAATACTGTTGTATTAGATGCCGATGTAAAAAATTCAACATTTACAGAATTTTTTGAACAAAAATTCCCAAAACGTTTTTTCGAATGTTTTATAGCAGAACAAAATATGATAAGCATCGCTACTGGACTTGAACTACGGAACAAGATACCGTTTACTGCAACATTTGCCGCCTTTTTAACTCGCGCATTCGATCAAATAAGAATGGCTGGCATTGGTAAAAATGCCCTAAGAATTTGTGGCTCTCACTGTGGTGTCTCTATAGGAGAAGATGGACCTTCACAAATGGGACTTGAGGATATTGCAATGATAAGAAGCATTCCTAATTCAATAATTTTTTATCCTAGTGATGCTATCTCTACATACAAAATAATAGAACTCATGGCAAACTATACTAATGGTATCTCATATATTAGAACAACGCGTATGGATACAGATATTCTTTATGATAAAAATGAATCATTTAAAATTGGTGGATGCAAAGTCCTTAAACAAAGCAATGATGACAAAGTTTGCATTATTGCAGCAGGGGTAACTTTACATGAATCACTTAAAGCATATGAAGAACTTAAAAAAGAAAATATTAATGTTTCTATTATAGATCTATATTGTGTAAAGCCATTAGATATTGAAACAATTTTAAAAATCGCACAAAAATCTAGCAATAAGATAGTAACCGTTGAAGATCATTATGAAGCTGGTGGCATAGGTGAAGCAATTAAAAGTGCACTTATTAATCAGAATATTAAAATTAAATCATTATTTGTTTCAAAGATATCTAGATCTGGAACACCTCAAGAACTACTTACTAATGCAGAGATAGATAAAACTCATATAATTAAAACAATCAAAAACATGAATTGACAAAATAATCGAAGAATTTTAACATTCATATAATTAAATAAATCATGACCTAGGAGTTTAAACGTGAAAAAAATATTCTTTCACAAAATTTTAATAGCTATTCTTTTTTTATCTTCATCTAACACATATAATGCCAGCTCTCTATATGCTGGTGGATTTATTGAACCAAAAAATAAAATTGTTAAAAAAATTCATAAACTAGAAAAACTCGATGACATTCTAGAAGAGCCAATCAAATTTCCTAATACACCTGAATATAAAGCACCTATTAGTGAAGAAGAAAGTAATGCACTTGTAGAAAAAAATTTACCAGGATCAAAGCCATTGCTTCAAATTAAAAGGGGAGACCTTGAGCTAACATTGGGTGGAAGTGCTAAATTTGAATCAATGTTTGCTAAAAATATAGTTTTATTAAATAATTCTTTACCTGATGAGTTTGGATATTATAAACAAACATTAGATTTCACCGCAGACCTGGTGTATGGAGAACGTAAGTATGGCTACAAAGCTACTGAGCTTTTTGTAAATGTACGTCAAAAAAATATGTGGGGCAATACAGGTAAATATGTACCTACAATAAGCGAGACCGTTAAAATTGCTGATAGCGTACTAGGTAGCCACTCACATAAAAACACAAAACCTTTATTATGGTTAAAAGATGCATGGATGCAAGTAAGTGTTAATAGTATCGCTAATCTTAAAACAGAAAATAAGCACTTTGTAAAACTTGGTTTTTTTCCTTTCTACCTTGGAAGAGGCATTGCCTTCGGTCCAATATATGGTTTGTCTAAAGAATTTTTAGGTATATGCACTGGATATCAAAGCGATCAATCTGCTCCAGGTATCAACATCAATGGAGAAATTATCAAAGATCAATGGAGCTATGATCTTTACTATGCAAAATTAGAAGAAAAATCTAGTGATCTTAAAGAAACTTTCAATCATATAAAATCTAACCATGTAGGAAGATCTCAAACTCCATGGAGAGGCGTTGATAAAGACAATGATTTCTTTGCTATAAGATTCAAAATCAAGCCATTAGATAAAGATGCTGATCGTGGCAAGTTAGAGATTGAACCCTATATATTTTATAACTATGCATCTGATAGAGCAGTAGAATTTGAAGCTGATGCAAAAAGCCAACTTGGAGCAGGTGGCTTTGCTATGGAATATAAAAATGGCAATCTTGAATGGGGTATGGATTTTGCTCATAATTTTGGAAGAGAAACTCTTTACAATATAGACAGAAACGTAATCCAGATCACAAGAAAAAGTGATGGAGCACTTGGAGATAGATACTCTAAAGTCAAAACTGTAAGTGCTGCTGGTTCAAGCGCTGCTGTCACAGATGATATCAAAACTGCTGTTGAAGCCAATAAAAACAATACAACTAATAGCGCTTTCATAGCTCAAGTTAATGGTGTTAATTTATATAATGCAGCTGACAGATTCCGTCCAAGCTATAAAAATAAATACGCTGGTTGGATGATAACCACAGACCTTTCATATAAGCTTGAGCCTATTGATTCCAAGGTTGCTGCTTCATATAGCTTTGCTTCTGGTGACTCAGATCCACATGAAACAGAAAATAGCAAAACCTATCATGGATTTATAGGTCTACAAGAAGGATATGCGGGTGAAAGGGTGCCTAGCGTTATAGTATTAGATGCTAGAAAAATTAAACGCCCATTAACACTTAGTCCCGATACTAATAGAGAAGCAGGTGACGATGGATCATTTACAGACATGCACGTTGCCGGCCTTGGTTTAAAATACTTCCCTATAGAACATGATGAAGGAAAATTTTATGTACAATCTAATGCCTTGTTGTTCTGGAAGGATAAACGCTCCTTTGCTTATGATCAAAATACAATGGCAGTGTCTACTACACAATATGCAAGTCGTTTTCTTGGCACAGAGTGGAACTTAAGAACCAAGTATGAATTACAAAATGGACTATATGTTTTTGGCGAGCTTGGCGTATTCTTCCCTGGTGGATTCTATAGCGATGTCAAAGGCACACCTTTAAACGGTGACGTGTTTAGTAAACTTGATAATGTAGACCAAACAGGTGTCGATTCTAGCAATTATAGACTTTCAAATAATACAGCTTATTTAATAAACCTCGGCTTAAGTTATAAGTTCTAAAAAAGAAGCCGCTTAATGCGGCTTCTTTTTTTATTAAAACCTGATAAAATTTTGAATTGAGGTACAAAAATGCAATTATTCAAAAGGTCTGTGTATTGCGGACAAATTAATGAGAGTTTTTTAAATAAAGAAGTTTTTCTTTCTGGTTGGGTTAGGAATAGAAGAGATCATGGTGGCCTTATATTTATAGACCTAGGGGATCGAACTGGAATAATGCAATTAGTTTTCAATCCAGACATAAGTAAAGAATCTCTCGAACTTGCCCATAGCCTTAGAAATGAATTTGTAATATCCGTAAGAGGTAAAGTAGTTAACAGAACCAAGGAAACAATAAACAATAATATACCTACCGGTCAGTTCGAATTACAGGTTTTAAATCTATCCATAGTCAATAAAAGCAAGACACTTCCATTCCAATTAGAAGAAGCAAGTAAAGTAGAAGAGGATTTAAGACTCAAGTACAGATACTTAGACCTACGACGTTCAGAGATGCAAAAAATATTAAAACTTAGACATGATATAACTTTTGCAATTCGCGAATACCTAAATGGATTAGATTTTTATGAAGTAGAAACACCATTTTTATCCAAAAGTACACCAGAAGGGGCTAGGGACTTTTTAATACCATCTCGCTTACTGCCTGGTAAATTTTATGCATTGCCTCAATCGCCTCAAATTTATAAACAGCTTTTGATGTGTGGTGGAGTTGATAAATACTTTCAAATCGTTCGCTGTTTCAGAGATGAAGACCTTCGTGCAAACAGACAATTAGAATTCACTCAGGTTGACCTAGAAATGTCATTTGTGGAAGAATCTGATGTCCAAAATATATGCGAAGGCGTAATGAGAAGAATTTTTGATAGAGTGTTAAAACAACCTATTCAAGCACCTATTAAGCACATAACCTATGATACCGCTATTTCCAAATTTGGAACTGATGCTCCAGATTTAAGATTTAAACTAGAAATCAATAAAGTTACAGATCTTTTCAAAACAACAGAGCTTAGTTTTCTACGTACAATCATAGACAATGGTGGCGATGTCGGAATGCTACATATAAATTCCAAAGAATTCACCCGCTCAGAACTAGACAACCTAGTTAATATAACAACAAAAAAACTTGGAGCTAAAGGTCTCTTATATGTCAGATTTAAAGAAGACAGCACAGCAGACTCTCCTGTATCTAAATTTTTACCAACAGATTTTTTCAAGCAAGTACGTGAATTAATTCCAACACTTTCAGTAAAAGATACCTTGTTCTTTGTTGCTGGAAAATATAAAGAAGCCTGGACTATCCTAGGCAAGCTACGCTTAGTCTTAGGTAAAGAGTTAAACTTAATAAATAAAAAAACTTTTGAATTTGCTTGGATAACACACTTCCCTATGTTTGAATATAGCGAAGAAGAAAAATCATGGGCCGCAGTACACCATCCATTCACTCAACCCGAAAAAGACTGGGAGAAATATGAGCTCGGTAATGTAAAAGCCAGAGCCTATGATCTAGTATGCAATGGACAAGAAATTGTTGGTGGATCAATACGTATCCATGATAGTGAGACACAAAATAAAGTTTTTAATATTTTAGGACTATCAGAAGAAAAAATGCAAAATAAATTTGGATTCCTTTTAGAAGCACAAAAATTAGGATTCCCTCCTCATGGTGGTTTTGCTATAGGTCTAGATAGATTTATAATGCTACTTGCAGAAGTAGAATCTATACGTGATGTAATAGCATTCCCAAAAACACAATCTGGTATCTGTCCAATGATGGAAACACCTTCTGATGTTGATCAAAAACAATTACAAGAACTATTTATTAAAAGTACATATGTTCCAAAGGAAGAGAGTGAAAAAAATATACGCCCCATGGCGAAGTAACTATGTAACTGAAAATGCCATTGGTAAAGAAGAGAATACGCCTTCTAAAAAATGTGTATTCTGTAAGGCTTTCTTAGATAATAATGATGAAGATAATTTTATTTTAAAAAGAACAAAAAATTGTATCGTTATACTCAACCTATATCCATATAATGCAGGTCATGTAATGGTTCTTCCTATAAAACATACAGAAACCCTAGAAAAGTTATCTTTTGATGTACAAGCAGAGATGATGAATTTAATATCCTCTTGTATCAAAATCTTAAAGAGAGCATTAAAGCCTGATGGTTTCAATATTGGAATTAACCTTGGTAAAGCAGGTGGAGCAGGAATGCCTTCACATTTACATATACATGCAATACCAAG
This sequence comes from uncultured Pseudomonadota bacterium, assembly GCA_964491895.1. GTDB lineage: Bacteria > Babelota > Babeliae > Babelales > UBA12411 > CAZBHK01. Next base: position 12,953 of record CAZBHK010000009.1, read on the forward strand.
ATGGACTGGTGATACAAATTTTTTACCGGTTATAGCAGAGACCAAGGCCATATCATTTGACTTACCAAAAATGTATAAACAATTGAAAAAAGCTTTTACTATTTCAAAATAGTAATTGTATTAATATCCTCTTCTAAAGAAGGTTGACCAGTCAACCAATCAATATCAATTTCTTTCAAGCTAGGATCAACATAAAAATTAGGCTCATCAGATTTTATCTTTTTATTAAAATTAAACCATATTGGATATGTTGTTTGGCTACTATAAATATATTGTCCCATGCCTTGACCATCATCCCTACCTACATAAACAGCCGTTGTAAGTTTTGGAGTAGAGCCAACATACCAATTACTTGTAGAATTATTAGTTGAGCCTGTTTTGCCTATCACTTCAACATCTAACCAATGTTCTTCAGGCCAAAATTTCTTTTTTCGCTTCATGAATACTGATAATGCATTAATCATCTTCGAGTTTGTAATATCATCTAAAATCTTTTTTCTATATAAAACATGACTAAAAATCTTCTTACCTTTTCTGTTCTTAACCCACTCTATAAGAAATGATTTAACATAATACCCATGGCTTGCAAAAACATTAAAGGCTGTAACATTCTCTTCAACTGTAGCAACAGCTGTGCCCAAAGCAAGGGAAGGGTATGGTTTAAGATCTCTAGAAAAACCAAACTCTTTTGCTAACTCAATTATAGATTCACTACCAATCTCTAAGAACAACTTTATAGCAATCATATTATTAGATGTTGAAAGTGCTTTAACTAAAGTCATAGGTCCATCAAATCTACGTGTCCAGTTTCTTGGTGTCCATAAATCTCCAGTAGCTAGTCGGATCTCTAAAGGCTCATCGACATAAACAGAATCAAAAGGAATTCCTTTCTTAATTGCAGCTGCAAAAATTATAGGCTTAAATGATGATCCTGTCTGTCGCTTAGCTTGAAAAGCTCTATTATACTGTGATTCATTAAAGTCTAAGCCTCCAATCATTGCTTTTATTTTTCCCGTATTAGCTTCAACTGAGATCATGCCGCCATTCAAGGTATTTCCCTGTGATTCCCTAAGCTTACGCACAATAGGAATAAAAGATTTTTCAGCCTTTTCTTGTATTGCAAGATCTATTGTAGTTTTAATTATAAGACCATTTTTATATAAAGTGTTCTTATCCCATTTATTTTCTGCCCAGTGACGAATCCATTCCTGTATATATAACCGCACAGGATTACCAGGTATCTTATCTTTTAAATCAATACTGGACTCTCGAGCCTCTAAAAATTGATCCTGCGTTATAAAACCAAGTTGACTCATACTTCGCAAAATAACATTTCTTCTTTTCTTTGATGTCAAAGGAGCATTAAGTGGAGAATAAATAAATGCAGACTTGGCTACAGCAGCTAATGTAGCAGCTTCTGTAACATTAATATCCCACACAGATTTATTCCAAAACCGCTTACAAGCCGCTTCAACGCCATAAATACCATGTCCAAAATATATATTATTAACATATATCTCAAAAATCTGCTCCTTTGTTAAATACCGTTCAAGTGAAAGAGCCAAAAATATTTCTTTTATCTTTCTAATATAGTTTCGTTCATTATTAAGATACAAAAGACGAATGACTTGTTGAGTTATAGTACTAGCACCTTGACGAATACCACCATGATATATATTAACCAATAAGGAACGCACTAACCCTTTAAACGAAATGCCACTGTGATAAAAAAAGTTATGATCTTCTGCAGCAACAAATGCCTTTACAAGTACTGGTGATATTTGATCATAAGTAATATATTTTCGCTTATCTAGTTCGAAACGAAATATTTCTATACCATTAGTATCTAAAATAACAGAAGGTGTTCCTGGATTATAATTTTCTAATCTGGAAAAATCAAACCATGCACTGGTAGAAAGATAAAAAAAACTACCAAATACTAAAAATAATATAAGTATGAAAATTCTTGTAATCGTTTTATACAATATCTTACCCCCAAAATATAAGCATAAAAATAATTACTCATTCTGGCTAGCGTTTCAACCCAGAAATAAACAAACAAAACAATATCTTTAAAAAATCACCAAATATAAATGGATAAAGCCCTACAATAAATAACTGTTTAAAAGGAACAAATAAAGATAACTGTAAAAGACCTATTACATATATAATAGTCATAGCAAAAAATAGTTTTATCAATTTAGCGATCCAATATTCTTCATTCTCTTTAACTAAAAACAAGAAGCTAGCGGCAAAAAACATACCAAAAATATACCCACCTGTTGGGCCACATAAATGTGTTATCCCAAATCTACCAGCAGAAAAAACAGGTAACCCTATCATCCCTTGAATAATATAAAAAATCCAAGAATAAACCCCAATAACTCCAAATAAATCAACTGCTATAAATAATGGAAGTGGAAGAAGATATATTGGGACAGTACCAAAAGGCATAATAAATTGTGCACAAAATACATAAATCCAAGATAATGCTACAGATAAAATAATATTTAAAATAAAACTTGTATTCAAAACTTTTATTTTCATAAAAAATCCTTTCTTAAAATTCTAAGGATAAACAAAAATTTATTTACAACAAATGCCGTACTTATTACGTTAAAACAAAATGAAATAAAAAAAGGGCACCTTAAATTGTGCCCTTTTTTTATTTCATTTTGTTTTTTATTTCATTAAAGTATCTCTAAAGAAATCTAATTCATCAAGTACTTTTCCAGCACCAAGAACAACACCAAGCAGTGGGTTTTCCGCAATTTTTACAGGAAGACCTGTTACCTTAGAAACTAGTTTATCAAGATTTCTAAGCTGACTACCGCCACCAGCCATCATAATACCACGATCAACAAGATCTGATGATAATTCTGGAGGAGCATTTTCTAAAGCTGCGCGTATTGCATCCATAATAACAGAAATAGGCTCTGATAAGGCTTCAAAAACTTCTGCGTCCGTAAATGTAATAGTTTTAGGCACTCCAGTTACAAGGTCTCTACCTTTAACTTCTGTCTTTCTTGCTTCCTTTTCTAAGATAGCTGTACCTATTTGTATCTTTATATTTTCGGCAGTACGCTCACCAATCAAGAGATTATATTTTCTTTTTACATACTGCACTATTGCTTGATCCATCTCATCACCACCAACACGTACAGACTTGCAGAAAACAATATCTTTTAATGATATAATTGCAACTTCAGTTGTTCCACCGCCTATATCTACGATCATATTCCCAGCAGGTTCGCTAACTGGTAACCCCGCACCTATTGCTGCAGCCATAGGCTCCATTATAGTATAAACTTCTCGTGCTCCAGCCTGTCTTGCTGAATCTTCAACTGCACGACGCTCAACCTGAGTTATACCAGAAGGAACACCTATTATCATCCTTGGACGAACAAATGTTTTTCTATTATTGTGAACTTCTCTAATAAAATAACGAATCATGCTTTCTGTAAGCTCAAAGTTAGCTATAACACCATCTCTCATTGGACGACAAGCAACAATACTCTCAGGGGTTTTGCCTAACATCTCCTTAGCTTTAGTTCCTGCAGCTAGAACTTCATTTGTTCCAAATTTAACTGCAACCACTGAAGGTTGATCTAAAACAACCCCTTTATTACGAACATAAATAACAGTATTTGCTGTGCCTAAATCTATAGCCAAATCATTAGAAAACATGCTGAATAATTTTGTAGCAGGCCAAAACTTCATATACAAACACTCCTAAATCTTAAACCTATACTAATCCTTGTATTAAGATACCATGCTTTTAATACCTAGCAAATCTAAAAATGCAATTCCATGCCCAGTGTTATTTTTGATGTTCGTATTGAACGACGACCTTCAAGCCAGTCAAATGGAAAATCATAAGTCAATAAAAGTTTTGGTGATAAACCCCAGACCTTACTAGCCTCTTTAGAATCATACATTACTTGAAATGTTATTAAATTAGCTACCCATTTACTATTAGTTTCTACCGGATCAAGATTTGAAGCTAACTTCACTTTCTCAGAATCAACTCTGACATCTTTAATCTTATCTCTTCCATGTCTTAAATGAGTAAGACGAATTTGACCGCTAAAGCCATCAGCTAACCCAGCTAAAGTAAAATATGGAGAAAATTTTAATACATAACCAGGTTTACTTTCAACGGGACCAGTGAGTGCACTAAAAAGATAAGGCTCATCCGCTACTGGCAATCGAAATCGTTTTGTTTTCTTAAGCTGAGTTAAATAACCAAGCATTAATCCTACTTTAAAATCCTGTTTAAGCTCAAACTCTGGATTAGTTTGAAAATAAATACCAGCATGTCCATCACCCATAAATGGTAATGCTGCAGAATTATCAAAATCCCGCTTAACACCCATTGGGATAATAAGACCAAGTTTATTCTCAAAGTTAATAGACCTCATAAAATAACTATACTCAACACTATTATTCATCCTCAAATATATATCTAGATCGCCAGGTCCAAACTTAACAAAATCTTCAGCAGCCAATCCTAAAAGATCATGCGTCTTATGTCTAACTTTATTAATAAGACTTAGTTCTCCAGATTGAAGTGGTTCTATACCAGTTGATGTTTCATACGTTCCTGGTCTATAAGAATACATTTTGAAAAAAAACTCTTGGCTTGATATAACCTGCATAAATGGAAGATAAAATCCAAAAGAAAAATTTTTATATAATTTATGATCATGTTGTAAAGAAAACCCAATAGACTTAACCTTACCCCTAATCTCATACTTGATCGACTTATCTGTAAACTTTTGACCTTCGGCCCCACCTATTGTTATAAAAGGATTCTCAAATGTCGACTCATTAACCTTCTCTGTTACTTCCTGTAATCCGCTAATTACATCATTAAGATCATATTCTCCAAACAACCTAGGGATAGCAATCTTCTCTCTATTGTTATTAAATGCAGTTGTCGCGTTGGTATAAAAAACATTTGATGTTAACTCAGAAGAATTTTCTATTGAATAGGGTTTTGGTATTTCTAAAAATGTAAAAAATCTATTCGCATGATGCATTCCATATAAACTACTACCAAAACAAGAAAGTAAGAAAACAAAAACTTTACGCCAATACATTATTTTATTCCCAATAATCAGAAGTATAAGATAAAAAAATGTTACTGTAATTTTATCTTTCGTCAAGAAACAAGGCGGCTATAATAAAATTGTAAAACCATATAGCAAGTATATGCTATTTATTGAATTTCACTATACATGGAAAACAACATGAATAAAATTTTTAAGGTAGGCTATGAAGTTTTTATCAAAAAAAATAATTTAATTTTATTAGGCAAAAGAAAAAATTGTTACGGCGAAGGAACTTGGGATCTTCCTGGCGGACACCTTGAATATGATAAATCTTTAATAGATTATGCAAAACAAGAACTTCTTAAAGAAGTTGGAATACATCGTACAAATTTAAAGCTAATAACTATCACAGAAAATGTTAGTGAGTTCAAACACTACATACATGCAAGTTTTTAAGCAAAAGAGTTTATTGGTGAGATCAAATTAATGGAACCTGAACAATGTTACGAGTGGCGCTTTTTCGATCCCAAAAAACTTCCACAAAAGATTTTCAAACCCCATCAAAAAATATTAACCACTTATTTCGATAATATTTTATACCTTGGAACCGAATAGTCTATAAACTCTGGATCTCTAGAAAAAAATCAACTATGTTAATAAAAAATATATCAACCTTAATAAAGAAAAAATAAAATGACAAAACAGTATCTTGTTGTTGCAAATTGGAAAATGTATATGGGTCTCCAAGAAGAGACCGACTTTGTAAAAGAGTTTAGTGAAAAGCTTGTAAAACTCAGTACAAATAAAACCAAACTAATTCTTTGTCCCTCATTCATATCCGCATACCAAATCAACAGAATTTTCGATAATACTTCTGTACAAGTAGGCGCCCAGGACTGCTCAAGCCATAACAAAGGAAGCTTTACTGGTCAAACTCCAGCCAAAAGCCTACATCAAGCAGGTTGCGCCTACTGCATAATAGGTCACAGTGAAACTAGATATAAAGAGACTGAAGAGACTATTAGAAATAAGATGATCCATTTGATTGATTATAATATTTCACCTATAATTTGCATAGGTGAAAAAGTAAAAACTGAAGATAGTATCTCTGTTATTAAAAAACAATTAGAAGAAATATTTAAAACATTAAAATCTGCTATAATTGTACCTAACTATTTAAATATCTGTATAGCATACGAGCCTATCTGGTCTATAGGAACAGGTGAAATACCAAGTAAAGATCACCTAGACACTATTTTTGAGTGGTTAAAAAAAGAATGTCTAACTATAAACAAGGATATTAATTGGCGATTGCTTTACGGAGGAAGTGTAAACAATAAAACTATAACAACGGTTAAACTTATAAATGCCATTGATGGATTCCTAATTGGAAAGGCATCTATAGATTTTAATCAATTAGAAAGTATTATTAATTCTTTAACAAATTGAGGCAAAAATGATTATCGGTTTATCAACATTTCTCTTTGTTTTTCTCTCCTTAATACTTGCTTTATTCATATATATTCAGCAAGGTCGTGGCGATATGGGCCTTGGTAGCTTGGGTACAGGCAGCCAAACTCTTTTCGGCGGTTCAGGGGGTCTTGATTTCTTTAAAAAAGCTACTTGGACGATGGGGTTATTATTTATGATAGGCTCACTTATTCTAGCTATTTTAAAATCTAACGATAGCGGCTCAAGAATTAAGCACTACCAAGCAAATATGAAAACTAATACACAACAAGAAGAACCCGTAAAAAACAACCTACCAATAGAAAATGAATAAATCTCTTACTTTAACTAGTTTCGTTTGCTAGTTTGTGACTATAAAAAAATAATATAGTTATAAGAGAAAATGTTAAAACTAAAAAGAACCATTAGCTTCATAAATATATTAGGTAGCACAACCCTAAGGCTATGCTTAGAACTTGGGAAGGCAGGATTATATTTAATTGAAGTAACCAAAGCGCTTATTCAAACAAAATTAAAACTCAAAAAAGCCTTTGATCAAATGAAAAATATAGGCGTTAACTCTCTAAGTGTAGTTATACTTACTGGCGCCTCAACTGGTGGCGTCCTAGCATACCAAGCATATCAAGGTCTAAGTAGATTTAATGGTGAACAGTTCTTGGCACCACTTGTCTTCATATCAATGGTTAGAGAATTCGGACCAGTACTCGCCGCCATTATGGTAACAGCACGTTCCGGTTCATCTATGGCTGCCGAAATCGGGACAATGAAAATAACCGAACAAATAGATGCTCTTAAAACTTTATGTATTAATCCTTATCAATACCTAATAATTCCAAGAATTGTAGCATCTACACTTATACTACCTTATCTTTCACTATACTGCTCAATATTTGGAATCTTGGCAGGATATGTAGTTGCAGTTTTACTACTAGGAATCAATCCAGAAATGTATATGAGATCTATAAAAGAGTCTGTCGAACTCTACGATGTTACAAGTGGGCTTATTAAGGCTACTGTATTTGGTTTTCTAATGGCTTGGATTGCAAGTTATATAGGATATACTACAACCGGTGGTGCTAAAGGTGTAGGTATCTCTACAACAAAAAGTGTTGTCTTCTCTTGTATCGCTATTTTCATAGCCGATTATCTATTAACATCACTTTTATTCAAGAGTTCATAAGGTTTAAAATGATAGAATTAAAACACTTAACCAAGAGTTTTGATAATAGAAAAATTACAGATGATCTCTCTTTAACTATCCAAGATGAAGAATTTTTAGCAATTATTGGAAGATCCGGTGAAGGAAAGTCTGTGTTACTAAAACAAATCATAGGCCTAATAACACCTGATGCCGGTGAAGTTTTTATTAATGATCAAGATATAACCAAGTTAAAAGGTAAAAAATTAGAACAAGTTTTTAAACAATGTGGTTACGTATTCCAATTTGCTGCACTACTAGATTCATTAAATGTCTTTGAAAATGTAGGCATAACAATGATAGAAGAAGGCATACCCGACGAAAAAATTAAACCATTAGTTCTAGAAAAAATAAGACAAGTAGGTTTGCGTGATGATGTTCTTGATAAATACCCAGATGAGCTCTCGGGTGGCATGAAAAAAAGAGTAGGATTAGCTAGAACACTAATGCTTAATCCTAAAATAATTATATATGATGAACCAACAACCGGACTAGATCCTATTACTGTCAAACTTATTCATGAACTCATAAAAAAAACACAAACTGAACAAAGGGTTACATCTATAGTAATATCACATGACGTAGAAATATTTAAATATGCTGACCGAGTTGCAATGCTACATGAAGGCAAAATAGTCTTTACTGGTCCTGCAAAAACTATTTGGGAGTCTGATAATCCTTATATCTATCAATTTATACGCGGGCTAGCAACAGGACCTATAAAACAAATAGGCTTACAAGAATAATTTTACTGGAACTTTTTTTAATTTTTATTTATTTTAAAGTTTTAAATAAGAAATAAAGAATATTATGACTAATAATATAACATTTACAAATGAAACTCATCCAGAACGTCCAATCGATATCACTGAAAAAATTAAAGAAGAAGCTGCACGCTGGCAAGGTCTTAAAACTGAAATTAGAAAAGAAATTGTAGGTCAAGACCATATTGTAGAAAAGCTATTGATAGGAATCTTATGCAATGGGCATATCCTATTAGAAGGTGTGCCTGGTCTCGCCAAAACTACTTTAGTGAAAACTCTAACAAAAGGCATCGGTGTTTCCTTTGGGAGAATACAATTTACTCCCGATCTCTTACCAGCCGACTTAATAGGAACATTAATATACAATCCTAAAACTCAGGAATTTCAAACTAAAAAAGGTC